>JAZRXM010000001.1:0-137029 GCA_045600205.1 Oscillospiraceae bacterium
CAGCCGTTTTTGAGCAGCTCATCGCGCTGACGCTCCGTGAGGGCAGGCAGGCGTTGCTGCTGATTCCGGAAATTTCATTGACCCCGCAGATTGTTGCTCGTTTTCAGCGTAGTTTCGGCAATCAGGTCGCGCTCATCCACAGCGGATTGTCGCTGGGGCAGCGGCTCGATACTGACAAGCTGATTCGCCGCGGAGAGGTCAAAATCGTCATCGGTACGCGCAGTGCGGTGTTTGCACCGCTGCCCGATATCGGACTGATTATCCTCGATGAGGAGGGCGAGCATTCCTATAAATCCGATTCCGCCCCGCGCTATCATGCCGCAGATGTGGCAAAAGAACGCGCACGGATGCACAATGCCGCACTGATTTTTGCCTCCGCGACACCCTCGCTGGAGAGCAGATATCTTGCGGAAAAGGGCGTATATACGCTGCTGACAATGAAGCAGCGCTACAATCAGGCTCCGCTTCCGACTGTCACAGTCGTGGACATGAATGAGGAGCGTATGAACGGCAACGGCAGTCCGTTTTCGGTCACGCTTGCCGATGCACTGAAAGAAAATCTCGAACAGGGCAAGCAGAGCATTTTGCTGCTCAACCGCAGAGGTTACCACACGCTGCTGCAATGTACGATGTGCCATACCCCTGTCTACTGCCCGAATTGCAGCGTCCCTATGACGTTTCACAAGCCAAACGGCAGACTCATGTGTCACTATTGCGGGCACGTACAGGAGCCGCCTGAAAAATGTCCCGCTTGCGGCAGCGAAAAATTACGGCAAATGGGCTTCGGGACGCAAAAACTTGAGGAGGAGCTGCAATCGCTGCTCCCCGCTGCCCGCATTCTGCGAATGGATGCGGATACCACCATGACACGCACCGCCTATGAAACGGGATTTCAGGCGTTTGCGCGCGGAGAATACGATATCATGTGCGGCACGCAAATGATCGGCAAGGGACTGGATTTCCCGAATGTCACGCTGGTTGGTGTCGTTTCGATAGACAAAGCATTGTATGCGGGAGATTTTCGCAGCTACGAGCGGACGTTCTCGCTGATTACGCAGGTAGTCGGCAGAAGCGGACGCGGAAATGACACAGGCAGGGCGATTTTACAGACCGCAATGCCCGAGCATTATGTGCTGAACCTTGCAGCGCAGCAGGACTACGACCGTTTTTACACGGAGGAGCTTGCCATGCGCCGCGCCCTGATGTTTCCGCCTATCTGCGACATTTGTGTGATTGGGCTGTCCTCCGTTTGGGAAAACAAAGTGATTGCCGCAGCAGGAAGATTTGTTGAGATCCTGCAAGGCACCATTCGCCGTGATGAACTGAAATTGCCGCTCAGAGTTTTGGGACCTGTCGAGGCAAGCTACGGTAAAATCGGCGGGAAATATCGGCAGCGGGTGTTGCTGAAATGCAAAAATACCGCGCAGATGCGGAATTTTATCCGTGATGTGCTGGCGCAGTGCTATCAGGACAAACGGTTTGAGGGCGTCAGTATTTATGCCGATATGAACGGTGACTGCGGCGTATAAAGGAGAACGCATGGCACTGTGTAAAATCACAAAAAAGCAGTTGATACATGATATTATCGTAATGCTGGTGCTGTTTGCGGTGCTGCTGTTTGCGGGAGTGATTTTTCTATGCATCCGCAGCGATTCCAAATGGAAACCCGCACCGTTGACCATCCGGCAGGCGGAGCAGTTCCCTGATCAACCGTATCTGGATCCTGACGGCATGACACAGGAAACGCGCATTCTGCCGCCTGAGGGCTTTTCGAGAGTACCTGCTGAAAATGACAGCTTTGCAGCATTTTTGCGTGGCAGAGCGGTTTACCCTCACGGCACGGACATTCCCGTGTATGACGGTACGACGCAGTCTGCGCTGAGTGTTGCAGCGGTCTATGATATGAAAGTCGGCGCGGAGGGCTATCAGCAGTGTGCGGACAGCGTCATACGCCTGTTCGCAGAATATCTTTACGAATCAGGGCGCAGGGACGAGATCGCATTTCATCTGTCCAATGGCTTTCAGTGTGATTATGCCTCATGGCTGAAAGGAAAGCGTGTGTTGGCAGCGGGAGAATTCTCGTGTTGGCTGCCCGGTCTGCCGCGCACGGACAGCGTACAGACTCTTGACAATTATCTTGTCACGGTCATGCGTTACGCAGGCACGCTTTCTCTGACGGATGAATCCAAAACGATTCCCGCTTCTGAGGCGCACGCAGGCGACTTTATATGTCGCGGCGGCACACCCGGTCACGTCATGCTGATCGTGGATGAGGCGGCGGACGAGCATGGCAATCGTTGTTTTTTGATTGGACAGGGATTGATTCCCTCCATGAGTTTCCATATCGTGACCAATTCTGACGGCACAACTCCGTGGTTTACGGAGGACGAGCTTGCAGCGGATATGATTTCTCTTGAGGCATATTATTTCAAGCCTGAGAATCTGCGCCGCTGGAATGACGGTATGATACAGAAATAAAACCAAAAGGAGAAATCATCGGATGGCAATTCGGAATATCGTAAAAGAGGGCGACAGCGTCCTCAATAAGCAGTGCAGACCGGTCGAAAAATTCGACGAGAAGCTGCAACTTTTGATTGATGACATGATCGCGACACTGAAAAAAGCACAGGGTGTCGGATTGGCAGCACCGCAGGTCGGCATCCTGCGCAGACTGTTTATCATGGATCTGGATGATGAGATCGTGGTAGCGATCAATCCTGAAATTGTGAAGCAGAGCGGAAAAGTCCGCGATGTGGAGGGATGTCTTTCCGTCCCGAACAAATGGGGCTATGTTACCAGACCGAAAAGTGTTGTGCTGCGTGCATACGACCAGAACGGTAAGCTTTATGAGCGTAAATTCACCGATCTTGGCGCACGCTGCACCTGCCACGAATATGACCACCTCGACGGGCATCTGTTTACGGAGCGTGTGGAGGAATATGTAGAAGCGGAGCAGAAATAATGAGCATTTCCGTTGTATTTATGGGTACGCCGGCATTCTCTGTCCCGACGCTCAGGCGTCTTGCGGCAGAGGGCTGCAAGGTGCAGGCGGTGTTTACCCAGCCCGACCGTCCCAGAGGACGCGGCAACAAGCTGAAGCCGTCACCGGTCAAAGAAGCGGCTCTGGAAATGGGGCTGCCTGTTTATCAGCCGCAATCTTTGCGGAAAGGTGACGACGCACAGGAGGCACTCGCGGCATTGCGGGAATTGCAGCCTGATCTGATCGTTGTCATTGCATACGGTCAGATTTTGCCGAAAGAAATTCTGGAGCTGCCGCAGTATGGCTGTGTGAATCTGCACGCCTCGCTGCTGCCCAGATGGCGCGGCGCAGGTCCGATTCAGAGATGTATTCTGGCGGGCGATGCCAAAACAGGCGTCACCTCCATGCAAATGGCAGAGGGGCTTGATACGGGCGATATGCTTGTTACAATGGAAACGCCGATTGCTGCTGATGAAACCGCATCCACGCTGCACGACCGTCTTTCGGAGATGTCGGCGGATGTGATGTCGGAAACATTGCGGCAGATTCTTGCAGGAACGCTGCATCCCGTAAAACAGGATGACAGTCTTGCCTGCACCGCTGAGAAAATCCAGAAAGAAATGAGCCGCCTTGATTTTCAAGCATCCGCAACGGAAATTGACCGCATCATCCGTGCGGTAACGGGCTTTGCGATGTTTGAAGGCAAGCGTGTCAAACTGCTTGCATCGGTTTGCGGCGGAGAAACCTCCTCGCAGCCCGCAGGCACGATTGTTGACGAAAAAACGATGCGTTTTGTCTGTGGTGACGGCATTTGTGTCACGCCGCTCATCATCCAGACAGAGGGCAGTAAAGCGATGGCAGTCAAAGATTACCTGCGCGGACATCCCGTCAAGGCAGGCGATTGTTTTTCTGCCGCCGAGTTGGGATAATTCCCGCTGATAGAACATATGATAACCGTGGAAACGTGAGGTTTTGAGCATGACCGGATTGAAACTGCGCCTTTTGTGCGTCCAAACACTGATGCGTGCCGCGCAGCAGGGCAGCTACGGCAATCTGGCACTTCATGCGGCGCTGGCAAAATCGGAACTGACGCCGCAGGAAAAGCGTACCTGCACGGTATTGTTTCAGGGGACGACCGAGCGGTTGATCACCTTGGATGCCTGCATAGAAGCCTACGCGAAGCGCAAGTCCGAAAAGCTGGATTTGCCTGTGTTATGCGTCCTGCGCTGCGGCTTTTACGAACTGTTGTATATGAATACGCAGGAGGCGGCGGTTGTCAATTTGTGGACAGAGGCGGTCAAATCTCTGCGCAAGGCGAGTGCATCGGGCATGGTGAATGCCGTTTTGCGCGGATTTCTTCGCAATGACAAAGAAATTCCCATTCCGAAGGAGCGGATAGCCGCCCTTTCGGTGACATACAGTGTACCGCAGCCGCTGGTGAAGCAGTTGCTTGCGGATTATGATGAATCGCTTGTGACGGATTTTCTCGCTGCAAGTATCGGGGAGCCGCCGATTTATCTGCGGCGCAACCCTTTACGGGCAACGGAGGAGGAACTGCTTGCGGCATTTCCGGCAGAAAACCTTACGCCGATCGCCGATATTCCATGCGCTTATCGTCTTGCGAGAAACGGTAATTTTGCGGAAAACGAGGCGTTTGCGAAGGGTTGGTTTCATGTGCAGGATCTGGCATCGCAGCTTTGCGCGATGGCATTAGGTGCCAAGGCAGGCGATACGGTGCTGGATGTTTGTGCAGCTCCGGGCGGCAAAACCTTCACGATTGCGGAGCAGATGCAGAATCAGGGTACGGTTTTGGCGTATGATTTGCACGCAAACCGCGTGAAATTGATTGCAGAGGGCGCAGAAAAGCTCGGATTGTCGTGCGTTCACGCAATGACGGGCGATGCGGCAAACCCTGCTGCTGACCGTCCGACAGCCGACTGTGTGCTTTGTGATGTGCCATGTTCCGGGTTTGGCGTGATACGCAGAAAGCCCGAGGTACGTTACAAATCTCTGGAAGACGTAGCGGGATTACCTGCGATTCAGGCAAAAATCCTTGCAGAATCGGCAAAATCGGTGAAAGCGGGCGGGACGCTGGTCTATTCCACCTGTACGCTTTCGAAGGCGGAAAATGAAAATGTTGTCCGTGCTTTTCTGGCGGAAAATCCTGATTTTACGTTGGAAAGACCGTGGCAGGACTGCGCGGCACTTGCGGCATACGGGCAGGAGATGACGACTCTGACGCCCGCGTGTTTTGGCAGCGACGGCTTTTTCCTTGCGAAAATGCGCCGCAGAGAGGCATAATACAGAAAATGGACGAAAAAACAGAGATTCTGGGAATGTTTCCCGAGGAGCTGCAAACGGCACTTGCGGCATATGGTGCGCCTGCCTTTCGGGCAAAGCAGATTTTCCGCTGGCTGCATATGAAACACGCCGCGGATTTCTCCGAAATGACCGATCAATCCAAACAATTCCAGCAGATTCTTTCAGGTCATTTTTGTGTAGGACAGCCAAATATTGCGCAAAAGCTTGCATCCGGTATGGATGATACTGTAAAATATCTATATAGGCTTTCTGACGGGAATCTGGTCGAAGCGGTGCGAATGGTGTACCATCATGGGGTTACCGCGTGCATCTCGACACAGGTGGGCTGTAAGATGGGGTGCAAGTTCTGTGCCTCCGCCCCGCTGGGATTCATCCGCAACCTGACTCCGGCTGAAATGCTTGGTCAGATCTACGCGATGGATCGTGATTATCCCGAAAATGAACAGATTTCGGGCATCGTCCTGATGGGCATTGGCGAGCCGCTGGACAATTATGATAATGTCATGCGGTTTCTGCGGCTGATTTCCCATAAAGACGGCAGAAATATGAGTTTGCGGCACGTATCGCTTTCCACCTGCGGCTATGTTCCGATGATCGACCGTTTGGCGGAGGAAAATTTCCCGCTGACGCTGTCGGTATCGCTGCATGCGGCAACGGATGAGAAACGCTCTGCGCTGATGCCGATCAACCGCAAATATCCGCTTGACGAGCTGCTGGCAGCCTGTAAGCGATACTTTGAAAAGACAGGTCGTCGGATCACTTTTGAGTATGCAGTGATTGCGGGAGAAAATGATACGCCTGAATACGCGGCAGCACTGGGCAAACGGCTCAGACCCGTGTTCAAAAATATGAAGCCTCATGTCAACCTGATTCCGGTCAACCCGGTAGCGGGTACAGGATTTCAGGCAGGCAGTGCGCAAAAGTTCCAGAAACTTCTGGAAAAAGAAGGAATCAATGCAACCATCCGCAGAACGCTTGGCGATGACATCAAAGCCGCCTGCGGACAGCTCCGGCGAAATCAAATGGAGCAAACAGAAGAATAAAGAGGAAAGTGTGGTGAACCGACATGAACGTATACAGTGCTTGTGATATCGGTAAAACACGCCATGAAAATCAGGATTGCCTGACCACCGAGCGATTGGAGGATGGTATTCTTGCCATCGTCTGCGACGGTATGGGCGGTATGGAAAATGGTGCAGAGGCAAGCAGACTAGCGGTTGAGGCAGCTGTGGAGGCATTTCGCGGTGCATACAGCACGGGTCTTGCGAGCGATGCTGTTTGTGAGCTTCTGACAGAATGTGCTGCGGAGGCAAACCATGCAGTCTATCAGGTAGCGGCGCATGGTGAAACCCGTATCCGAATGGGCTCGACTTTGGTGGGCGCATTTTTACGGGATGACTTTGTATGTCTGGTCAATGTCGGTGACTCCCGTGCTTATCTGATTCGCAAGAAAGGCAGTGCAAAGCAGCTTACAATGGATCATACCGTTGTGCAGCTTCTCTATGAGCGCGGCGAGATTTCTGCGGAGATGCGGGCGATTCATCCAAGACGAAACGAGCTGACCCGTGCCATCGGCGTAACTTACCGTGTGTTGGCGGATACCTATGAATTGGTGCTCAAAGAGGGCGAAAAGCTCCTGCTGTGCTCTGACGGGCTTTACAGCCATGTGGAGGATGATAAGATCGCCGAGATCGTGCGGAAAGAAACCGCCGAAAATGTACCGCAGGCACTTGTGGATGCCGCAAATCAGGCAGGCGGCAGGGATAACATCTCCGTCGTTTTGCTGACACGGGACTAAAAATTGAATTCAATTTTCCGACCAAGGGCGAAGTGTGAAAACGGGGCGGAAATGAAGATAAATAATCTATCACCGGAGAATTTACCGGTTCGGAGGTTCATGATGGAAAAAGATCGCAATGACAAGAACATCGGAAAAAAGCTTGACGGTCGCTATGAAATCACGGAACGGATTGGCGAAGGCGGTATGGCAGACGTCTACCGTGCCAATGACGTTGTGGATCAGAAAACGGTCGCAGTCAAAATACTGAAAAAGGAATATGCGGAAAAGGAAGAATTCATCGACCGTTTCCGCAATGAATCCAAGGCGATTGCCGCGCTGGATCACCCGAACATCGTCAAAGTGTACGATGTCGGATTTTCCAACCGCATCCAGTTCATCGTGATGGAGTATATCGACGGCATTACGCTGAACGAGTACATGGAGCAGAGCAAGCCGCTTGGCTGGAAAGATGCCGTACACTTTGCGACACAGATTCTCCGTGCATTGCAGCACGCGCACAGCAAGGGCATTGTACACCGTGATATCAAGCCCCAGAACATCATGATGCTCCGCGACGGCACCATCAAGGTCATGGACTTCGGCATTGCGAAATTTGCGCGTGAAACAGGCAAAACCTGCACCGATAAGGCAATCGGCACCGTGCATTATATCAGTCCCGAGCAGGCACGCGGTGCAGAAACCAGTGCAAAAAGCGATCTGTATTCGGTTGGCGTGCTGTTGTTCGAGATGCTGACAGGTAAAAAGCCGTTTGATACCGAAACCAACGATCCGGTCAGCATTGCGGTCATGCATATGCAGGCAGAGGTGCCGCGTCCGAGCAGCATCGAGCCGAACCTTGCAACGGGTCTGGAGGAGATCATCCTCAAAGCAATGCAGAAAGACCCCGCAAAGCGTTATCAGTCCGCAAATGAAATGATTGAGGACATTGAAAACTTCAAGGAAAATCCCGATATCGTATTCGGTTACTTCCCGGAGATCACAGGATCCGCCTCTGATGAGGGCAAGACCCGATTCTTCAAAACCGTCACAAGCGAAATACCCTCGCAGTTTGGGGGCAATGTGAATGACGATGAGGACGAAGAGGAATACGAGGACGATGAGGACGAGGACGATGAAGATGACGATGATGAATACGAGGAGGAGGAAGGCAGTTCCCTCTTTATCCCGATTCTGACAGGTGTGATCATCGTTGTTGCGCTGGTCGGTGTCTTCTTCCTTTCCAATTTCATTATCAACTTCATCAAAACCGGCATGGGCAAGAACACCAAGAATGAGTGGGCAATGCCCGAACTGATCGGTCAGGATTACGCCGTTGCTTATGATAAGTGGCATGATATGCTCCAGTTCAAGATCGAGAGCCGCGAGTACAACTCCGAGTACGAGAGCGGAAAGATCTTCTATCAGAGCGTACCGCACGATAACCCGGTCACCAAGGGTCAGGAGATTCTTGTCAAGGTATCCAGAGGTTCTGAAATGAAGAAACTGGCTGACTATACCGGCTGGGATTTTCAGACTGCAAGAACGCAGATCGCGGCGCTGGGATGCGTTCCCGAACCGCAGTATATCTACGATGACGAGATCGCAGAAGGCAAGATCGTATCGACCGACCCGGCAGGTCCTGTAGACGTTGCGCCCGGCGCAGTCATCAAGGTTGTCGTATCGAGAGGCCCGAACATCCAGACGATTCCGACTCCGACCTTTATCGGTCAGACTTATGATGAAGCGAGCAAGATCGCGAAGATTCAGGAACTGGAACTGGTCAAGATCGAGGTAGATTCCTCCGAGGAGAAGGGCAAGGTTCTGGAGCAGGATCCGCAGCCGACGGAATCGGTCATCAAGGGTGCGACCATCAAGCTGACAGTATCCAACGGCATCGCGCCTGAAACGACGGTCAAGGTTGCGTTTGCAGTCCCGAACAACGCGCACGGAAACTTCCACATCAAGTTCCTGGAGGGTGGTTCTGAAAAGGTAACAGGACCGAGCTTCAATGCAGAGCTTTCGGGTGGTGTCACCTATGTTGAGGTCAAGGGTTCCGGCAAGATGAACCTGCTTGCACTGCTTTATAATGACAGCAACGGCAAGTATGCAACGCTTGGCACCTACGAAATGGACTTCGAAACCAAGACCAGCAAGGCAGTTGGTCAGGTGGATATCATGGCAGCATTTGAGGCTGTCGACGGACTGGGTGAGATCAACACCACACCGCCCACCACGCAGCCGCCTGTTGCTCCGACAACGACTGCGGCGGCAACACAGGCACCTGTTACGCCAACCACCACGAAAGCAGCAACCAAGCCTGCTGCAACACAGAACTGATACCGCATGAACGGACAGATTATGAAAGCCGTCGGAGGTCTTTACACCGTAAAGACCTCTGACGGTATTTTCGGATGTAAGGCACGAGGAATTTTCCGCAAGCAGGGGATTTCTCCGTGTACAGGTGACTGTGTCACGATTGAAAACGAGTGTATCACAGATATTCTGCCGCGTAAAAATGTGTTGATTCGACCGCCGCTTGCCAATCTGGACAGACTGTTTTTTGTGCTGTCCACGACCGAGCCCGCGCCGAATTTGCAGATTCTGGATAAATTTCTGGCGGTATGTGTTCACAAGGGAATCGAGCCGGTGCTGGTATTTACGAAACTGGACCTTGCGGATGCGGCGCAGTACATGGAGATTTACCGTGCCGTGGGCTTCCGTATGATGCTGATAGATTACAGTGACCCTGCGTCCATACAGGAGATACGGGATGCGCTTGCGGACGGAATCAGCGCGTTTACGGGAAATTCGGGCGTAGGTAAGTCCACGCTGCTGAATGCAATCGCACCTGATTTGCAGCTTGAAACCGCGGAGATCAGTCAAAAACTGGGGCGTGGCAGACATACCACCCGCACCACAGAGCTGTATGTTCTGGAAAACGGCGGCATGGTAGCGGATACCCCGGGATTTTCAACATTTGAAACCGAGAGTTACGCGCAAATTCGTCCGGATGAGCTGCCTGATTGCTTCCCTGATTTTCAGGAATATCTGGGCGGCTGCAAATACGGAGATTGTCGGCATATGCGTGAGCCTGAATGTGCCGTGCGGCAGGCGGTGCGGGATGGCAACATTGCCCGTACACGCTATCAGAGCTATCGTGTGATGTTGGATGAATCATTGGAGCGGAAGGACTGGGAACTCAAATGAGCAACATCTGCTGTATTTTTGCAGGCGGTCCGGAAGAAGGGATGCCCTGTCTGCCTGTTCCGAAAGGTGCGTTTGTGCTTTGTGCGGACAGCGGACTGCGGCTATGTGAGCGGGTTGGCTGTACGCCTGACTTGGTGCTGGGCGATTTTGATTCGCTGCACGCTGTTCCCACGCAGTATCCGTACCTGACTGCTCCTGTGGAAAAGGACGATACGGATACGATGCTTGCGTGTCGGTACGCGTTGGCACATGGATATCAAAATATCCGAATTTACGGTGCATTTGGCGGTCGTTTCGATCACACCCTAGCCAATATTCAGACGCTTGTATTTTTGCGGTCGCAGGGTGCGGAGGGAATTCTGATCGGTACAACGGACTACGCAGTGGTGCAGGGAGCGGGTACAAAGCGGTATCCCCAACGAGAGGGCTTTACGTTTTCGGTGTTTTCTCTGACACCGCAAACGGAGGGCGTCACGCTGCGCGGCACGTACTACCCGCTGGAAAACGCCGTATTGACGAACAATTTTCCGATAGGGGTCAGCAACCGCATCATTGGGGAGTATGCGGAGGTCACCTGTACGTCAGGTATGCTGCTGATCATCGGTTCGAAAGAAGCGTAAAAGCAGCGCACCTTTTGCCGTTTGCCGCATATACTGTGGTATCACGAGGCAAGGAGGGTGCGTATGAAAATTGTTGTTATGAAAAGTCCCAGACTGCTGAGCGGATTATTCCGTCTGATGTTTCACATCAAAAAAGAGAATTGCGAATCCGAATGAACAACCGCCCGTACCGCGAAAATATCGCAGTACGGGCATTTTTTCTTGACAGTTGCCGCAGAAGATGATATAATAGAACAAAAACGGACGAAGGAGGGGGCGTGTGATGAAACGATTTCTGCCGTCATTTCTGCTGCGGTTTGTGCTGATATTTTTCCCTGTTTACGGGGTATTTTACGTCACAGCAGGGCTTGTCAATTATGGGATGATTCTGACAAAGTGGGAGAGTATTTCGAGCTGGGTGACCGCCATTGCAATACTGTTATCCATGCTGTGGTACGGGCTGGGCGTTGCGGTTGCGGAATTGCTTGCGCTGCGCCTGTGTCCCAAGCAAAAAACGAATGCCGCGAAGCATCCGATTTTTTGTTATCTGTCGATCGGTCTGTGCGGCGTAATTCTTGGCGTTGCGGTGGACATACTGTCGGCATATAACGATATCAGTGTGATGTTTGCAAATATTGCGAAGATGCTGTGTCTGACGGTCATCTGGAAGAACCTGAAAAACAGTTCCGTAGAACCGACCCTCGATACAGAGCGGTTTATATGGTGGAGTTCGCTGGTCACGGTGATTCTGGCATTTGCGGTTGTTGCAGCCATGACACCGTTGTTCAGGAAGCGTCATGATGCGAGGCTTGGGAAATATCGTACTGATGTGGAGTACGAGCCGATGTATTGGGGCAAATTTCTGCTGCGGTTTGTGCCGATGTATATGTTGTTTGGTGCGGTAGCGGTCCTGCTTGCGTGGGGTGGCGGATTGGCAGCGGTGAATCTGCTGCATCTGCAAAACCGAGCAGCGTGCAATGTACTGATTCTGGCGCAATTTATACTGAGCAGCGCGGCAATATTGCTTGCGATGTATATGGCGTATACGCAGCTTGCGAAGAAGAATACCGAGCCTGAGCATCCGCTGGCGGTGCTGGTGGCGACAGGCGGTATATTGTGGCTGATGATTTCAGTGATTGCCATGCGGGATTTCGTACAAAATGGGATGATACAGGCAGCAGGCAATTATGCAGACTCTGATGAAAAATTGATGATACATACCGTATGTCATGGGGTATCGGTCATAGGATGTTTTCTGGAGGGATTGTTGCTGCTGATTGGCGTATCCGTCATGGGCTCACGATTTGCGGAGCAAAAGCTGTGGAGGCAGTGACGAAACCGTAAGGCATCCGTTTCAAAAGTATATATGCAAAAGCAACGCCCTCAGAGCGGAACACTCGCTCTGAGGGCGTTGCTGAAATTACTGGTCGTCCTGACCTTTTTCCTGCAATGTGACAGGAATTTCGATATCCTTACCGCTGCGGACAACCGTCAGGGTAATGGTATCGCCTGCCTTGTATTTATTTTTGATTGCGTTCAGCTCGTTGAAATTGGAAACGCTTTCGCCGTTGACAGCAATGATGATATCCTTCTTTTTGATGCCTGCGACATCGGCAGCGCCGCCGGGAGTAACTTCTCTGACGAGCACGCCCATCGGGATATCATAGCGTTCTGCGTCGCGTGCCTCCACGTTTTCGGTCATGATGCCGAGTGTGGGCTTGCGGACGTAGCCGAAGCTGATGAGGTCGTCAATGACGCTTTTTGCGTGGGTAATCGGGATGGCAAAGCAAAGACCCTCAATGGTTGCCTCATCGTTGTAGCTGCTGCTCAGTTTTGCGGAGTTGATACCGATGACCTGACCGTAGCTGTTGATGAGTGCGCCGCCCGAGTTACCGTTATTGATGGCGGTATCGGTCTGGATCATACGCATGACCTTATCGTTGATGGTGATATCGCGGTTCAGACCGGAAACGATGCCGGTCGTAACCGAACCGAAGTAATCGAAGCCGAGGGGGTTACCGATTGCGACTACGAGTTCGCCGACGCGGAGATCGTCGCTGTCGCCGAATTCAGCGGGAGTCAGTTTCTGATCTGCGTCAATTTTCAGTACAGCGATGTCTTCCTCGATGTCATATCCCTGAATGGTAGCCTCATAGGTGGTCTGTCCCTTGTAGTAATCGTCGTTCAGCACGACTTCGACTTTCTGAGCTTCACCGCACTGATACTGGCTTTCGCTGTCGTAGATGACATGGGCATTGGTAATGATATAGCCGTCCTCGGACATCACGATGCCTGTGCCGGAGCCTTGCATTTCTTCTTCATAGGGTTCTGAGCCGAATCCGAAGAACGAGATGGTCTGACCTTTTGCGAGAAAGGTGGATGAAACACCGACATTGGCAGGCATGACCTTGTCAACGATGTCGGGGATTTTCATGGCATTATCGCGGGAGGCGAGCTGGATCCAGTCCTGTTCGACATTGGAGTAGGACTGTTCGGTATTTTTACCGCTTTCCTCGTCTTTATTCTCGGCAGATTTCTTGCCGCTGTCCTCCTCCTCGGAGATGCTGCTGTCATGTCCGAAGAACTTGCGCATTTTATCGTTCTGTGAAACAAACTGGAATGTCTGAATGGAAGCGTAGGAGATAAAGGCGATGGCAGCGAACAGACCGAGCACTTTCAGTCCCGTGTGGGAGGAATGTTTTTTGTGTGGTTCTGCGCAGGGGTCGTAAGGGTTTCTGGGGGGAACGGAACCGCCTCCGCTTTCACCGGAACGAGGGGAGTAGTAGCTGCCGCTGGAGGGTTGTTCGGCGCGGAAGGGATCTTCTGGTGTGTTATCAAATCTTTCGAAATCTTCTGACATTTTGAAAGCACCTCTTTCTAATTTCTCTTTGGATGATTTCACGGATACATTGTTTGGGGTTTCTGTATCCCTGTGATTCTTATTATACGCTTTTATGTGAAAATCTTATGATAAACTTTCTAAAAAGCTGTTAAAATACTGCGTTGAGAAAATAGGAAAAAGGAAAAATCCCGTACAGACGTAAAAATCGGTACGGGATCGGGATGGATTTTGGTTGCAGAGATCACTGTTATCTGCGGGAAGCAGCCGTGACCACAATGGTATCGAATCCGTCTGCACTATAATGAATGTGGAGGGATTCCACGCTCATGGTGACAGCGAGTTCGGATTGTCCGACATCAGCGGGGCTGTCGTAGCCGAGCATTTTGTAGACCTCGTCCTTGTTGGCGACGATGAATTTGCCGCGTTCTCTGGTATCGGCGGGGAAGTAGGGGAATTCCGCCTGATTATCCACGCGCAGGTATAGCCCGTCAGGGTTGTTGGCGTCTGTGGAGGGCAGAATGGTCACGATGCCGTTGACTGACAGTGAGCCGTTGCCGTAGGTGAAATCCGCCTGCAAATCGCTGACGGAATTGCCGTTCACCAGACCGTCAAAGGAAACGAGTGTCCAGTCGAGGAAGGTTTCGCCTGTTTTGAGTTCCGTGCCGTAGCCGTCCTGACTGTCGATCGGGACGATTTCAAGACCGCGTTCACTCCAGAGCAGTTTGGTGTCGTTATCCTGCGCATCGCCGCTTGGCAAAACCGCCGTAGTAACGGTTGTTTCCGTAGTGGTAGTGATAGGATCCGTGACAGCATCCGTTTCCGTTTCGATTGGTTTGGTTTCAGCGGGTTCCGTAGCAGCGGGTTCTGTTTCCGCGATAGAGGATTCTTCAGCAGCATCGCTGCTTTCCTCAATGTAAGTGCCGTCGTGAGCAAAAAACTTTTTTATTTTCTCGCCGCAGCCTGATAAGGTGCAGGCAGCAAGGCAAACGGCAAGCAAAGCCGCAAACCTGCGATTGGCTTTCATGATACCCATTCTCCTTTATATGTATATGCGTTGTGTTATTGTGCCAATGCCAGAATATTTCTGTAAATTTCCGATTCATTGAGGTCACGTTTTTCCGTGACGGGTTTGCGTTTGACGCGGTCGGTCACGGCGTCGTAGGACATCAGTCCGAGTTCGGCAAAAATATCGGCACACATCCGTGCGCGGCAGCGATTCATGCCGCTGTTTTGCAGGCGGTCGCAGACCCAAGCGATGGAAACGGGGCGATTCTGCACAGTCTGATAGACGGCGACGAGATCGGTCCTGTGAGGGCACATTCGTTGATAGTAGGCTTTGGGGAGTGTTTCCCCGCGTCGATAGGCGTCGTAGGCAAATTGTGCAGCGATTGCCTGTTCCTGAGCCTGTTCGGAGCTGCGCCAGTCCTCCACGCGGACGGTGAGCTGTGGTTTTCCCATATAAGCCCGCACCTCCATAGACACGAGAAAATCGAGTGTCATATTGGGTAAAATGCCGGTTTCCTCAGGTGACATACGGAACAGGAGCGCATCGAAGGAGCAGCCGTCTTTTCGCAGGCGGAGTTTGGTGTGCTGTCCGTTGGACATCGGATAGAGTTCCGCGACGGTGACGCCGCTGAGTGCAAACAGAGGCCGTGCATTGCCGGCGCCGTAGGGTTCTAAAATTTTCAGACCGTCCACATTCTGTACGGTCAGATCTTTCGGGGAGAGGGCGCGTTCCGCATGGATCGTCATGACGGGCATAGTCTGATGCTGTTCCAGCGCGAATTTCTGGATGCCGTCCATAAATTCCGGCAAATGCGCCTCTGAAACGGTAAAACCGCCGGCGCCGGGGTGTCCGCCGTAGCGCACGAGGATCTCGGCATTGGCTTTCAGGCATTCGAATACGGAGAAATCTCCGAAACTACGCGCACTTCCGCGGTAGTCGCCGCCGTCTTTGGAAAGCAGGAAACAGGGTTTGCCGAATCGTTCCATGAGTCTTGCGGCAACGATGCCGATGACGCCGTGGTGCCAGTTTTCGCCGGCATACACGAGGACGCGGCGGCTGACGGATTCAGGATTTGCCTGAATCTGCGATAAAATTTCCTGCATGATATCCTGTTCGGTTTCGCGGCGGTCGTCGTTGAGGGAGTGAATTTCGGCAGCGAGCAGTTGTGCTTCATCGGGGTCGTCGGTGAGAAAGAGGCGAGCCGCGATGGAAGCGGAAGCGAAGCGACCGGCAGCGTTGATGCGCGGGATCAGTTGGAAGGCGGCAGCAGATGCGGTAATTTCGGAATTTTCCTCAATGCCGCAGACCGCCATGAGGGAGAGGAGGCCCATGCGTTCCGTGTTGCGTAACAGTTCGAGTCCGAACTTGACGATGAAGCGGTTTTCGCCGTCCAGTGTGACGACATCAGCAATGGTACCGAGGGCAGCGAGGTCGCCGAATTGTTCGAGGGCAGGCTCGCAGTCGCCGCCTTCGAGGGCAGCGATGAGTTTCAGCACCACGCCGGCGCCGCAGAGGGATTTGTAAGGGGAGGGGCAGTCTGCGCGGTAGGGATCGACGACAGCAACGGCTTGCGGGAGTTCGTCGCCGGGGCGGTGGTGGTCGGTGATGACCAGATCCATGCCCAGTTCGGAGATGAGCTGTGCTTCTTCGATTGCGGAGATGCCGTTGTCAACGGTAATGATGAGTTGTACGCCTTGCTCGGCAAGCTGTCTGATCTGTTCGGTGCGGATGCCGTAGCCTTCCTTGCGGGTGGGGATGTACCATTGCACCTCTGCGCCTGCGATGGTAAGCCAGTCGGTGAGCATGACGGTAGCGGTGACGCCGTCGCAGTCGTAGTCGCCGTAGACGCAGATTTTTTCGCCGCCGTCCACAGCAGCGAGGATGCGGTCAACGGCTTTCTGCATATCAGCGAGCAGAAACGGGTCAGAAAGCTCAGTCTGGTCGAGGAACGCCTGAGCGGTTTCGAGGGATTGCATACCGCGGGAAACGAGAACTTCGGCGCATAATCGGGTGATATGTCCGCTGACGGAAAGAGCAGCGGCGGCAGCGGAATCGGGGCTGCCGATGTCCCAACGCTTGAGCATTGTTTCACTCCTTTAGAAATAAGATAGCGTTCATTTCAGTATAACATTTTTTTCGTCAGATTGCAAGTGAAACCGAGAAAAAATATGAAATCTGCGATGCATTCAGCATAGGATTCCCATGATGAAGCATCGCAGACACTGATTTAATCCGTAGCATTTCCGCCGATATAGGGAAGGTTGAGAGCCTCCTCTGTGGAGGTGAGGTGGCATTCTTTCTCGTACCGCTGCAAGGCATCGAGGAGCACATCGGGGTCAAGTATCCACGCTCTGCGGATGTTGTCGCTGTCGATGATGCGGTAGTGGCTGCGCAGACCCTTGGTGCGGTGATGCTGTAACCGCCAGCCTTCGATTGCAAATACGTCATTATACCAGAGTTTTCCGCCCATAGTGGGGGTAGCGATGTTGGTGGCGAAGCATTCGCGGTAGGCGTTGACAAATTTTGCGAGAGATTGTGCAGTCGGGAACAGCCGCTGCATCATGGAAGCGAGGCGGGCGTTGATGGCATTGGGGTCAGAGTGGGCGGCATCGGTATCGCCGCGGAGAATGGCGTCGGTGTCGCGCATACCCTGCTGCATACGTTCATTGAGTTTTTCGGGGTCGAAATTGAGCGTCCCGCGAAGCAGACCACCCAGCGGGGAACTTGGTTTGATGAGCAGAAATTTGCAATCAGGGTAGGTTTTGGTGAGGTCGGAGCGACCGACGCGGACGAATCTGGAATCCTGCACACCGAAGAGGGAGAGTTCGGGGTCATGTGCGATCATGAGCAGGTGCTGATGTTTTTCGGCATAAAGGGGCTGAATGCAAAGGTAGCCGTCCATTGTCATGCCGCCGTCGATGTATTCGCCGTCCTGATAAGCGACGGGAGGGTATGCGGCAGGAATGGCAGAAGACGCGAGCAGCAGCGTCATGATCTGGGAGGTATTCAAGCCGTTGAGGATATGGAATTCGGTTTTGGCGGTGCGCACGTTATATACGCTGACATGGAGCCAGATCGGAGAAGAGCTGACGAGTTCGAGCGGCAGCTGACGCATGAGGCGAACCAGACCGCTGCGGGAGAAAATAGCGGAATTGTCGAACTGGTTGACGGAGAGCAGGTCCTCCGCGCGGAGAGAATTCCAGATGCGGGTAGGGAGGTCGGGGTCATTCTGCGCCACGGAGATCGCGTAAAGCACCATATTGAGTGCGCCTGCGGAGCAGCCGGCAATCCCGGTGATCTCGTCAAGCAGTCCGCGACGGCGCAGAACGTCGAGCGCGCCGATCTGGAAAGCGGCTTTCGCGCCGCCGCCGCAGAGCAAAAGACCTGTTGGCTTGTTGGAAGACTGCGTAGTGGTCATGGCGATGTTATTCCTTTCGTAGTTTGGATTTTGCAGCGGCACGGAGGGCATCGGAGAGTTCATCCATGGATTGCGCGGACCTGACCATGCCGCCGAAGCGTTCCGCGTGGTATCCGTCAGTGACCGTGTGCAGGTCACAACCGAGAGCGTTTGCGAGAGAATCGTCCCATTTGCGAGAAATTTGAGCTATGGTATCGGAAGAACGGGGCATTGCGTCCATCCAGACGGGAGCGGTTTCGAGGAGGTGATACCCCGCGTAGAATTTATCGTCTGATGCGGGAGATTTGCACCATTGTTTGTATTGTTTGAGCCAGTCACGGCGCAATTTTGCCGCAGACTGTTCGGAGTGGTCGGCGGTGCAGATCGTGACGATATCGGTGAAGTCATCGCTGCCGACAGAGCCGTGCCGTGGTCGATTTTTACGCAGATTTGAAAAAAACCGTGCGATTTCGAGCATGACATCATGCAGCACGCCGGAAAACAAGCTGCGCAGCAGGAAGAAGCAGGTTGGGATCACAATGAGCCAGAGCAGCCCCCAGAGCGGGTTTGAGTCAGCTGTGGGCAGATCAGAGTTCATCGGTTCGTTGGGGAGTTCCTCCGTAGGATTCGGGGTATTCAGCAGCGGTACGATCTGTTGAAACAGGAACACGAATGCGCGAAAAACCTGTACCGCTGCCAATTTGGCACCGCGCAGCAGGGCGAGGATTGGTTTGCGGAGGAAAAAACCGAGGCCGCAAAATGCCAGTGTACCCGTAAGCAGGAGCAGGTTTCCGCGGCGGATTTCCTTCGGGATTTCAGTATTTTCGTGAGTTCTGCGGCTGATGAATCGTTGGAGCGTGTACTGATTGCGCAGGAAAAAGAACAAGATGCTTTCCGCAATGGTAATGCCGCAGCCCCATGAGAGCGGATTCGTGTCCGGAAACGCCTTGCAAAGGAGCAGCAGCCCAATCGACTGAATTGTGAGAAAAAACACAAATACGTGTGTATCGAATAGATCGGCTGGCTCTTTGCCGCAGCGTATCAGTAAAAAAACGAATGTGCCGATGAGAGCTGCGAGTGTCATAAGCGAGGGCGTCAGGCTCCAGAATCGCCGGATGCCGACAGTCAGAGCAGCCAGAAGCAGGGAGATGTGTAAAATCTTGATTTTGCGTCGTTTTACTTTGATACTGAGCACGACCCGCAGTACTGCCGCAATCATTCCGACGGTGACAAAACAGGCGTAGATACGTGCTTGCTGAAAATTCTCGGTTACGCCTGTATAGGCGGTAAACAGTTGCCAGATGGGGAAGAACGTGAGGGTACAGCACAAGAGGGACAATGCATAAAGAACGAGATTACGTGATTTCTGCTTCATATGACACCTCCGTTTCTGTGGGTATCAAAACAGGGACAGTACGGCTGTCCCTGCGTATGGTGTGGTTATGAATGAAAGATGGCGGAAAACAGAGCCAGCATTTCAGCTTTATCAGCAGGTGCGTAGAAAAAGTGACCTGAATCCGGGAGAAGGAACGCTTTGACAGATTTGGCGCGAGCCAGATCGTGCATAGAATATGTGCGTACCAGTTCATCTTTTGCAAACTGCACCGCGATACAGGGTGTCTGCAACTTGGGGAGCAGCTTTCTGGTGCGTGAAATTTCGCGTAGAAGCGAAAGATAATTGGGAATCCAGCGAAAATACTTCCGGAGCTGCGGTTCAATCCGTATGCTGCAAGCATTTGCTTCGGCGAGCAGCCACGGGTCGGGGCGAAACAGGTGCGGGTACATGGTAAAAGCGATCTCGCGGAATACCTGCCAGCCGAGGTGTACCCGTGTGGGGACGCCGAGCAAAAAGAGCTGTTTTACGTGTTTGGGGTATTGTTGCGCAAGGGAGATTGCAAACAGAGTGCCCATGGAATGTGCCAGAATCACGATATGATCGTAATGTGCAGTGAGGTGCCGCATGATGCAGGCAGTCTGGCGTTTCCAGTCGGACATAGAGGCGTTTGCGAAATCGGAGATGCTGCCGCCGTGACCTTTCAGGCGGATGCTGTAAACGGCAGCAGAATCGGGAATTTTTGGAAGGAAATCGACAAAATGCGTTGGGCTGCCGAGGATGCCGTGCAAACAAAGCACAGCGGTATCGGTCGGTTGTTTGGGCAGTCGGCAAAACGGCTGATGCAGCAGCATTTCGTCACCTTCCTTGTGGGATCAGAGTGTTTGCAGACGGCGGCGGGTTTCTTCCTCACCCAGCACATGGCTGACCTCCCAGAGGTCAGGGGAGTTTTGTCTGCCGGTGATTGCAACGCGGATGAGGTTGCTGACGTCCACGATGCTGCCTTTGTACTCCTCAGGATTCTTCTTATATTTCTTGACCTGCACGGCATAGCCCATGCTTTCGGTGATTTCCTTGACTTTTGCGAACCACTCGTCGGGGGTATCGTTGAAATCGAGTGTTTCTGCGTATCTGCGGAGGATTTCGACTTTATCCTCAGCGGAAACGTTTGCAGGGATATCGTCCTCGCGGGCAAAGGTATCGCTGTCGTAGAAGGCGAGGAATTTTGCAGCCTGCGCCCAGCTTCCGAAGTCTTTACGTGGTTTTTCGCAGCCTCTGCCGATGCTGATGGCAGCGCGGTAGAAGTCTGCTTTTGCCTCCATGCGGGCAGCGAGTGCGGTATCGTATTCCTTCGCCCAGGTCAGGAGTCCGTCGTAGACGAAATCGGTTGTCTGCCGAGAGAGGTAATCCTTAGCGATGTTGTCGAGTTTAGCGAGGTCAAACAGGGCACCGGACGCGCTCATTTTTTCGAGGGAGAAGGTAAATTCGCGGGAATTTGCGTCAGGGTTTGCGAGGTGCCACTCCTCGAAATTGCTGTTGAGGACAGTCAGGAGATAGAGCCAGACTGCCTCAGGCGGGAAGCCTTCTGCGCGGTAGTAGGAGAGGGCGAGTTCGGGGTCCTTGCGTTTGGAGAGTTTGCGTTTGGATTCGCCGTCCATTTTCATCAAAGTAGCGGTATGGCAGTAAACGGGGCGCTGCCAGCCGAGGGTATCGAACATCTGCACATGGATCGGCAGGGTAGCGAGCCAGGATTCGTCGCGGATGACGTGGGTGGTACGCATGAAGTGGTCATCGCAGACGTGTGCGAAGTGATAAGTCGGAATGCCGTCCGATTTGAGCAGAACGAAGTCGGTGTAATTTTCCTGAACGTGGAGTTCGCCGCGGATGCCGTCGAGAACGGGGATCATTTTTTCGGGGTCACCGGAGGAGCGGAAGCGGAGGACCCAGGGCAGACCCACGTTGATTTTCTCCTGCACCTGTTCGAGGGTGAGTTCGCGGCAGGAGGCATATTTGCCGTAGTAGCCGATATTTTCCTTTTGCGCCATCTGGATGTCGCGCATAGAGTTCAGTTGTTCCTCGGTGCAGAAGCAGGGGTAAGCAAGACCTCTTTCGACGAGAGATTTTGCGATCGTCTGATAGAGTTCTTTGCGCTGGCGCTGACGGTAGGGACCATAGTGACCGGTTTCGCCGTCCACGGTTGCGCCCTCATCGAAGCGGACGCCGTAGAAGTTCATGGCATCAATGACGGCTTCGACCGCACCTTCGACCTCACGTTTCTGGTCGGTATCCTCAATGCGGAGGTAGAATACGCCGTTTGTCTGTCTGGCGAGGCGTTCACCGATGGCGTTATAGAGGTTGCCGAGGTGAACGAAACCCGTGGGGCTGGGCGCAATACGGGTGACGACTGCGCCGTCGGGGAGGTCACGGGGGGGATAAATCGCTTCATAGTCGGCGATATTTTTAGTAATTTCAGGAAAAAGAAGGTTTGCGAGTGCCTGATTGTCCATAGGAAAGAGCTCCTTTCAGAATTGCGAATACGCTTAAAGTAATGTTATCATAAAAACGGGATTTTGTCAATTCCTGTGGAGATAAAAGTTGGATCTGCGCGATTCTCATTTCTGAAGGTGATAACCAAAAATGTGACTTTTCCACAGAAAAGGAACGGCGCTTCCTATATTTTCTACGGTGTGATGTTGGGAAATAGATTGACATTGTCATGAAAGTATGATAGAATAGGTGTGTTGCACTGCAACCGAAAGAATCAAGATACATGGACACGGAGGTAAAAATTATGGATGAAAAAAATGAGTGCCTTTCGGAAACCCGCAATCTGAATGTCACTTTGGTCACGGACAAAACGGATGAGAATTCCGTTCGGCTTTCCATTCATACGATTTTCAAGGTATTCAAGCAGCATTGGGTTTTCTGGCTGATGTTTGCGATCGTACTGGGCGGCTTGATTGTCGGATTCAACGTGTTCCGCTATTCGTCCAACCTGACGCCTGTTCAGACCATGGTGGAATTTTCCTATAACGGCATCGAAAACGGCAAAAACCCTGACGGCTCTGACTTCAATTCAACGACCTTTGTCAGCCAGAAGCTGATTGGAGATGCCCTCGATGAACTGCATATGGATCACGATGAACTGGAAAAGATTCGCCTGGGCATCATTGTTTCAGACATTGTCCCCGAGGATGCTTACGAACGCATGACCATGTATAAGCCCATTTACGAAAATGCTGCCAGTGGCAACCTTGCTGCTGGTGAAGCAATGGTCGGTGTTAATTACTATCCTACCCGCTTCAAGATCACTTTTGATTTCAAAGAAACCAGTATGTCCCGCGATGAAGCGACCCTTTTCCTGAACAAGCTGACGGAACTCTACCGCAATTACTTCTTCGAGCAGTACGGATACAATGAGGCTTTCGGCAATAACCTGAAAGATTTGGATTACACTGCATATGACTACTCCGAAGCAATTGATCTGTTCAGTTCCAACCTTGATTCGCTGAAATCTTACGTCAATAATCTTTCTTCTGATGATAAAACCCGTTTCAAGTCCTCTGTGACCGGCTATTCCTTTGCAGATCTGCGTGCGAAAATCAACAACATTCAGGAGCTGAATCTCGATTACACCTCCTCTTTCATTGCAATCAACAACATCACCAAGGATGAGGAGCGAACGCTTGCTTACTATCGTTACAGAATCGAGAATCTCACACGTTCCAAGCAGATGGCTGCTGAAAAACT
Organism: Oscillospiraceae bacterium; assembly: GCA_045600205.1. Taxonomy (GTDB): domain Bacteria; phylum Bacillota; class Clostridia; order Oscillospirales; family Ruminococcaceae; genus Firm-04. The sequence continues at coordinate 23,217 of JAZRXM010000001.1, forward strand.
CGCAAGCATTACCGAGTCCATCAACAGCTACGAAAAAGATCAGATCATCATTTTCGGAAACGGTACTGACAGCACAAACACTCAGTATTCGCAGGCATCCAAAGAATATGACAGTCTGATTTCCCAGAAGATTTCCACACAGAGCGATCTTTCCTACTATGAGCAGCGCATCAACTATTATAATGACCGCATCGTGGCTCTCAAATCCGCCACAGTCGGTGCTGGCTCAGCTGATAAAAAACAGGTGGCTGATGAGGAACTCGCAGACATCTATAACAAGATCATGAATCTGATTGAAGATGTTGAAAATACCGCAAAGGATTACTACGAGAACATTTCTCTTGCAGGCGCTTACAGCGTCGTTGCTCCCGCAACCAATACCGCAACAGGCTCTGTTGTTCTTGGTATTTCTTCTTCCATCATTCCTGTTCTCGCTGTTGAGATCATCCTGTTCTTCCTGTTTATCGCATTTGTCACCATCAGAGCGATTAAGGTTGACAATGCAAAGTATGACGACGCAGAAGTTGTCGCAGAAAAGAAAAGCGAAAAGAAATCCAAATCTGCAAAGGCATAATTGAGTTCTTTCCCAAAAACTTCCCTGTTTCGGCAGGGAAGTTTTTTTGTTGGAATCTGTCGCGGAAGCCTTTTGAAAGATTTGTAAATGTTTAATTTTCCATGCAACACTTGACAGAATAGATGCAAATGGTGTATAATAAAGCCGATAGTGTTTTTGCGGACGATAGATTTTTTGTAGTGTGAACGGGAAATTCGGGGAATATCATCTAAAATTTCCGCAAACAACCATCCGAATAGAATCCAATAGAAAGAAGAAGAGGTCATTATGGAATTTCAGCCATTTTCGAAAAAAGTCTGGCTTTCATCGCCAACGATGCACGGTGAAGAAATGAAGTATGTTACAGAGGCGTATGAAACCAACTGGATGTCCACTGTGGGAGCCAATCTGAATGAAACAGAGCGTCTTGCAGCGGAATATGTGGGCTGCAAATATGCGGTAGCGCTTTCCTGCGGTACTGCGGCGCTGCATTTATGCACCAAACTGGCGGGAGAGCGTCTTTACGGAATGCCGAAAACGCTGGAAGGTGCGTTGCAGGGGCACAAAGTATTCTGTTCCGATATGACATTTGATGCGACTGTCAATCCGATCGCATATGAAAACGGTGAGGCAGTATTCATTGATACCGAGCGTGACACATGGAATATGGATCCGGTTGCGCTGGAGAAAGCCTTTGAGCTGTATCCGGAAGTCAAGCTGGTGGTGGTGGCGCATCTGTACGGTACCCCCGGAAAAATGGATGAGATCCGCGCGATTTGCGAAAAGCACGGCGCACTGATCATTGAAGATGCCGCGGAATCTTTTGGAGCGACCTATCATGGCGTGCAGACGGGTAAATTCGGAAATTATTCGGCGATTTCCTTTAATGGCAACAAGATCATTACGGGATCGTCCGGCGGAATGTTCCTGACGGATTCGAAGGAAGATGCGGAAAAGGTCAGAAAGTGGTCCACGCAGAGCCGAGAGGATGCCCCGTGGTATCAGCACGAGGAGATCGGCTATAATTATCGTATGAGCAATGTGATCGCGGGTGTTGTCCGTGGACAGATGCCGTATCTGGATGAGCACATTGCGCAGAAAAAGGCAATATATATGCGTTACAGGGAAGGCTTCAAGGGTCTGCCTGTGACGATGAATCCCTATGACGAAGCGAACAGCGAGCCGAATTTCTGGCTTTCGTGCCTGTTGATTGATGAAGCAGCGATGTGCAGACAGGTGCGCGGCGAACAGGATGCGTTGTACGTGAGTGAAGCAGGGAAGAGCTGTCCGACGGAGATTCTGGAAACGCTTGCGAAGTATAATGCGGAGGGCAGACCGATCTGGAAGCCGATGCATATGCAGCCGATTTACCGAATGAATCCGTTTATCACGGCGCAGGGCAGCGGCAGAGCCAAAACGAATGCATATATCGCAGGCGGCTGTGAGGATGTCGGCATGGATATTTTCCGTCGCGGACTTTGTCTGCCGTCTGATAACAAAATGACGCCTGAGGAGCAGGATATCATCATTGCGATCATCAGAAGCTGTTTCGAATAAGCCGCGGCATCAGGCGGGGTATTACGAGCGATACGGAAAGCGGCTGTTGGATGTGATCATATCGGCAGTTGGGCTGGTGTTGATATTGCCGTTGTTGTTGGTGCTGACGCTGGTTGGAATGGTGAAGATGGGAGGAAACCCGTTTTTCGCGCAGGAGCGTGTCAGCAAAGATGAAACGGTGTTTCGCCTGTGGAAATTCCGCACGATGACGGATGAAACGGATGCGCAGGGTGAATTGCTGCCTGATGAGGAGCGTCTGACGCCATACGGCAGATTTCTGCGCAGCACGAGTCTGGATGAATTGCCGCAGCTCTGGAACATTCTGAAAGGTGACATGGCGCTGGTCGGACCGCGACCGCTTCCCGTGCGATATCTGCCGCGATACAGTGCAGAGCAGCAACGCCGTCATGAGGTGCGGGCAGGTCTGACGGGGCTTTCGCAGGTACATGGACGGAATTCCGTGACATGGGAGGAGCGTTTCCGCACGGATGTGTGGTATGTAGACCACATTTCGCTGCTTGGGGATGTCAAAATCGTCTGTCTGACGGTTGTTCGGGTCTTGGAAAGAGAGGGCATCGGTTCCAAAACGGAAGCCACAATGGAAGAATTTATGGGAAATGAAACGCAGCAAGAGGAGAAAACGGTTCTGTGAGCAGTGACTTGTTTTCGACTGCAATTTGGGAGAAAAAGAATGAAGGACTTAATCATCATCGGCGCGGGCGGCTTTGGCAGAGAAGCTGTATGGGTCGCAGAGCGGATCAATGAGCGGACTCCCGAATGGAATATGCTGGGTTTTCTGGATGACAGTGAAGCGATGCAAAATCGGGAAGTCGGCGGATATCCCGTGCTGGGCAAACTGACGGCAGCGGCGGCGTATCCCGATGCGTATTATCTCTGTGCGATCGGTTCGTCGCGGGTGCGTGAGCGCATCGTAAGCAAAATGCAGGAGATTCTGCCGAAAGCGAAGTATGCGGTACTGATTGACCCGACGGTGCAGATGTCGAAGCGTGTGCAGATCGGGGAAGGAACGATCGTCTGTGCAGGCAGCATCCTGACGGTAGATATTGTAGTCGGCAGTCATGTGCTCATCAATCTGGACTGTACGGTTGGGCATGACAGTGTGATCTCTGATTTTGTCACATTGTTTCCGAGTGTGAATGTATCGGGCATGACGCAGCTTGGCAGATGCGCGGAGCTTGGTACAGGAACGCAAATGATTCCGCAAAAGACCATTGGAGCGGGCGCAGTGATTGGAGCGGGCTCGGTGGTCATCAAAGATATTCCTGAAAATTGTACGGCAGTAGGCAGCCCGTGCAAGCCGATCAAGTATTTCGAATGAATCGGTTTGGGAGGGCGTATGATAGAGGTAAGAAGGGTCACCGTGATCGGAGCGGGCGGCACAATGGGCGCGAAAGTGGCGGGAATATTCGCATCTTTCGGCAATGCGTCGGTAAATCTGGTCAGCCGTGACATGGAAAAGTCGAAAGCCGCAGTAGAAAAAGCGGTACGATCTGTACGGGCGGACAGCATCCGCCGCGATCTGATTCCCGCAGATGATTCGATGCTTGCGGAGTGCGTGGCAAATTCCGATCTGGTATTTGAAAGCGTATCGGAAGATATCGGAGTCAAAGCGGCAGTCAACGAGCGGATCGTAGGTTCGCTGCGTGAAAACGCGATATTCTGCACGGGAACATCGGGACTTTCGGTGACTGCGCTTGCAGAAAGGATCCCTGTTCCATTCAGAAAGCAATATCTCGGCGTGCATTTATTCAATCCGCCGTATCATATGACGTTTTGTGAGGTAATCCCCACAAAGTATACCGACCCTGTCCTGAATGCGGAAATGCAGCAGTACCTTGTAAAAACGCTGTACCGCACGGTCGCTGAGGTCAAAGATTCCCCCGGATTTCTGGCAAATCGGATTGGTTTTCGATTGATGAACGAGGCGATGCAGTATGCGGAGCGATACGGCATTGATTATATGGATGCTGTTCTGGGACCGTTTACGGGCAGAGTGATGCCGCCGTTGATGACGGCAGATTTTGTCGGATTGGATACGTACAAAGCAATCGCTGACAATCTCTATGCGCACACGGAAGCAGCTGCGCGGAGTGTATTTTCGGTGCCGCGGTATGTGCAAACGCTGATAGAAGCGGGTGCGCTGGGCAGAAAAACGGGCAGCGGCGTATATCGGGAGCAGAGCGATGAGGTGTACGAGATCGGGACGGGGAAGTACCGAAAAAAAGAGAATTATGCGTTTCCGTTTGCGGAACGAATGAAAGCCTACCTGAAAAACGGTGATTATGCGCTTGCGATGCAGGTGTTGAGAGAGGACCGTTCACAGGAGGCGATAATTTGTCTGCAATTTTTGTTGAAATATATTCTTTATTCGCTGGATACGGCAGAAAAACTAGGGAATACGTATCATGCAGCGGATGATGCAATGGCAGCAGGATTTGGCTGGTGTCCGCCGCTTGCGTTGATGCAGATGCTTTCTGCGGCAGGCGATATCAGACAGATGATTTCCGCGTATACAGATGACAGCTTTTTGACGGAAATTGATGCAGATGCGTTGATATCCAAGGCTGAACCATCGCGTTATGATGTACGTCCGTACTTCAGAGCCGGATAAGAGGAGGTCGCGCAGGTGAACAAGGTATATGTCTTGGGCGGAGCGCAGACCGATTTTGAGCGCAACTGGACGAAGGAAGGCAAAAATCTGGTTGCCCTGTTGAAAGAAGCGGTCGGTGACGGTTTACAGGATGCAGGCATTGGTTTTGGAGATGTCGCCGCGCTGAATCAGGAGAACAGGATCGGCTGTTTTGTGGGCAATTTCATAGCAGAGCAGTATGTGGATCAGGGGCATCTGGGTGCATTTCTGACGGAAGTACATCCTGCGTTTTACGGCGTTCCCTCTGCGCGATATGAAGCGGCGTGTGCGTCGTCCTCGGCGGCATTGGATGCAGCGATTGCGAAGCTGCGCTGTGGTGATTACGACATTGCGGTTGTGGTTGGCTGGGAGCTGATGAAAACTGTTGATTCGAAGCGTGGCAGTGACATACTGGGCAGAGCCGCGTATTATGAAAAAGAGTGCAAAGGCGTAGATTTCCCGTTCCCGGGGCTGTATGGCAGGCTTGCGGAAGAAAGTCTGCGAAAGTACGGAACGGATGCGCAGCGATATATGGATGCGCTGGCGAGAATTTCGGCGCAGAATTACGAAAATGCGAAGCGCAATCCCTTATCCCAGACCAGAAAATGGTATATGAGTTACGAGCAGGCAAAGCTGCGCGGAACAGAGAGCAATCCGTTGGTAGGCGGCAGGCTTGCGGTAACGGACTGCTCGCAGGTGACGGATGGTGCGGCGGTCGTCGTACTGGCGTCGGAACGGTACGTGAAAGCCGCAGAGATTGAGGGAAAACCGATTGTCAAGGGATATGGGCACAGGGTTGCCCCGTTGCGATTGGAGCAAAAAATGGCAGAAGCGGCGAGGTCGCGGTATCTTCTGCCGTGGACGCGGCAGGCGGTGCTGGATGCTTACAGCAGGAGCGGTCTGACCGTGGATGATATTGACGTATTTGAAACACATGATTGCTTCACCCCCTGCGAGTACGCAGCGATTTCGGCATTTGGCATTACGGAACCCGGGGAGGAGTATCTTGCCATAGAGGACGGAACGATTTCGTTTACCGGAAAAAAGCCTGTCAATCCGAGCGGCGGATTGATTGGATGCGGGCATCCGATGGGCGCAACGGGCGCGAGGATGTTTTTAGACCTTGCGAAGCAGGTCAGCGGGCAGGCAGGCGGATATCAGGTAAAAGGAGCAAAAAACGCGCTGATGCTGAACATTGGCGGAAGTGCGACCACGAATTATGTATTTGTGGTCGGGATGGAATGAAATAGCAAAAGGAGAAAATGAGTTATGCTGAATTTTACGGTAGGACCTGTCATGTCCGCCCCCGAGGTGACAGAGGTTTCTGGCAAATCCACACCATATTTCAGAACGCCTGAGTTTTCGGAAGTGATGCTGGAAAACGAAAAGTTGATGCTGCAATATCTGGATGCGCCAAATGACAGCAGATGCGTGTTTCTGACGACATCCGGCACAGGCGGTATGGAGTCCTGCGTGATGAATATTCTGAATGAAACGGACAAAGTGCTGGTCATCAACGGCGGCAGTTTTGGACAGCGTTTTGCGGAATTATGCGCGCTGCACGAGCTTAGCTATGATGAGGTACGATGTGCATTTGGCACGCAGGTGACAAAGGAGCAGCTTGCGCAGTATGAGGGCAAGGGCTATACGGCATTGCTGGTCAACATGGATGAAACGTCATCGGGTCTGCTGTATGATATGGAACTGCTTGCGGATTTCTGTCAGCGCAACGGGATGCTGTTCATCGTGGATGCCATCAGCGCGTTTATAACGGATGCATTCAGCATGAAAAAACTGGGCGCAGCGGCAGTCATCACAGGCTCGCAGAAAGCGTTGGCGGTGCAGCCGGGTATCGCGGTTGTGGCGTTAGCGCCTGCGGCATTGGAGCGTGTCAGCAGCAACAAGGAAAAATGCCTGTATCTGAGCCTGAAAAACGCCTTGAAGGATATGGAGCGCGGGCAAACACCGTTTACGCCTGCGGTCACGACTTTGCTGCAAATCCATACGCGGCTGAAAGGCATCGAAGCAAACGGAGGCATTGCAGCCGAGCGCGAGCGTGTCTGCGAGATGACCGAAGCGTTCCGTTCAGCAATCGCAGAGTATCCGTTTGAATTTGTAGTTACAGAGCCGAAAAACCGTTCCAATGCGGTGACGGCGCTGCATCCGACCACCTGTGGCGCAAAGAAAATCGTGCAGGTGTTGAAAGACGAATATCAGATTTGGGTATGTCCGAATGGCGGAGAAAAAGCGGATACGATTTTCCGAGTCGGACACATCGGATATATTCAGAAGCAGGATATCGAAGCACTATTGAACGCACTGAAAGATATGAAAGCGAGAGGAATCTTATGAAAGCACTATTATTGGCAGCAGGCAGGGGTACGCGCATCAGCCGCCACCTGAACGGCAATCCGAAATGTACGGTAGACCTTGGAAACGGCTTGGCACTGGTGCAGTATACCATCAATATCCTGAAATCCAAGGGTGTGACGGATATTGCAATCGTGACGGGCTATCGCAACACGGTAATCGAGGAAATGCTGAAAAATCAGGGCGTCCGTTTTTATTTCAACCCGTTTTTTGATGTGACGAACAGTATCGCATCTGCGTGGTTTGCGAAGGATTTTCTTCAGGATGATGACCTCCTGATTATGAATGCGGATGTATTCTGCGAAGAAAAGCTGTATGACAAGATTATGTCCGTGAAAGAGAGTCCTGTTCTGTTCTATGATACCGACCGAATTGAGGAAGCAGATTATCGTTTTTACTGCGAAAACGATGTTGTCAAAAAGTACGGCAAGGACCTGACCAACGAGGAAACCAGCGGCGAGTATGTGGGCATTGCAAAGTTTGACCGCGAATTTGCGCAGAAATTCGTTGCGAAGCTGAACGAGATGATTCAGACGCAGCAGCATTCCGTCTGGTGGGAAAATGTCCTTTATTCCATGTCAGAGGAAATTCCGCTCCGCGCATACGATGTGGCAGGCAATTTCTGGGCGGAAGTGGATTATATCGAAGATTACAAGCGAATCATGCATTTTGTCGAGGAACATCACAACTGAAAACAGGCGGTGAGCGCGTAAATGCGCAGAGAATCGGACATCTACGGCACGACTGAAATGCAGGCTGCACTGCTGTCCATGCTGAAAGATTTTGATGCATTTTGTCAGCAGCAGCGTATTTCTTATAGCCTTTGCGGCGGCACGCTGCTGGGTGCGGTACGTCACAAGGGGTTTATCCCGTGGGATGATGATGCGGATATCATGGTGGATCGTGCGGAATTTGCGCATCTGCTGGAAAAATTGTCGCTTTTCAAGGGCTATTCCGTACACAGAAGGCTCTGGGTCTACCGCATTCAAAAAGCGGATGCGACAGGCGATACAGGCAGCATCCCGACCATAGATATTCTGGTCATGGACCATTGCCCTGATACACGAATCCTACGAAAATGCAAGGTTTTCATGATATGGACACTGCAAGGCATGATGCATCGGCAACTGGATTTGCAGGGGCATTCCGGCTTTGAGAAATTCTTGTTGATTTCAACGTATCTGCTTGGAAAACCGTTTTCTGACAACTTCAAGTTCCGTCTGTATGATGCGGTTTCCAAAATCGGAAACAAGAAACCGACGCAGTTTGTTACTTCATATAACGATTTATTTCGGTTGATTCCCGTGCGTTACGACAGCAAAGTGATGCAGCAAATCAAAGCGGCACCGTTTGAGGACACTATGCTGCCGATTACCACGTATTATCATCATTATCTGACTATGCAGTACGGCGATTACATGACCCCGCCACCTATGGAAGCGCGGAAGCCGATGCATGAACTTTGAGCGCAACCGTTTGCAGGAAATGTTATATGCAAAACAGAAAGTGTCATAGCATTTTTTGCAAATTTCCCTCCCAAAACGGGAAAAACGCCCCCTGCATGATACCCGATGGGGAAAACAGGAAAATTGAAATCTTGTGCGATGATACCATTTCGCACACGCAAATTTTTAGCAACTCCAACACAGCCCTCGGACACAAACAGAAAAAAACTACCAAACTATTTGCAGAGCGATCATTGCTCGGAAAGGACAACCAACCATGTGTGGAATTGTAGGATTTACTGGAAATAAGCAGGCTGCTCCTGTTTTGCTGGACGGTCTTTCAAAGCTTGAATACCGCGGATACGATTCTGCGGGCATTGCCGTGCGTGACGGCGAAAAAGATACGGAAATCATCAAGGAGAAAGGCAAGCTGAGAGTGCTGGCTGAAATGACCGATGACGGTCGTGCAGTCAAAGGCTGCTGCGGAATTGGTCATACACGCTGGGCAACACACGGTGAGCCCTCTGCGGTGAACGCTCACCCGCACGCAAGCGATGATCAGAATGTCATTGCGGTGCACAACGGTATCATCGAGAATTATCAGGAACTGCGCGAAAAACTCATCAAAAATGGCTACGAGTTCCACTCCCAGACCGACACCGAAGTCGCTGTCAAGCTCATCGACTACTACTACAAAAAATATGCGCCGCTGCCAATCGAGGCAATTGCGCGTGCAATGGTACGAATTCGCGGCTCCTACGCACTTTGCGTGATGTTCAAGGATTTCCCGAATGAGATCTACTGCGCACGCAAGGACAGCCCCATGATCATCGGTATTGCAGACGGCGAAAGCTACGTAGCTTCTGACGTTCCCGCAATCCTGAAATATACCAGAAGTGTCTACTATATCGGCAACATGGAAATCGCAAAGCTCGAAAAGGGTGCCGTGACCTTCTATACCATTGACAGCGAAGTCATCGAAAAGCCCCTCACCGAGATCAAGTGGGATGCGGAATCCGCGGAAAAAGGCGGCTTTGAACACTTCATGCTCAAGGAGATCCACGAGCAGCCCAAGGTCATCCGCGATACCATCAACTCCGTCATCCGCGACGGTGTGGTGCATTTCGACAGCTTCAGCATGACCGACGATGAGATCAAAGCAATCGATCAGGTGTACATTGTTGCCTGCGGCTCTGCTTACCATGTCGGTGTGGCTGTGCAGTATGTCATCGAATCTCTGACATCCTTGCAGGTGCGCGTGGAACTCGCCTCCGAATTCCGTTACAGAAAAATGACCCTCAACAAAAAGAGTCTGGTCATTGTCATCAGTCAGTCGGGCGAAACCGCCGATACGCTGGCTGCTCTCCGTGAAGCCAAAAACCAGGGCATCAAAACCCTCGGTATCGTCAATGTGGTCGGCTCCTCCATTGCCCGTGAAGCGGATAACGTGTTCTATACGCTCGCAGGTCCTGAGATTTCCGTTGCTACCACGAAGGCTTACAGCACACAGCTCGTTGCAGGCTATCTGCTCGCTTTGCAGTTTGCCAAGGCACGCGGCGAGATCGAAGAACTCAAATACGAGGAATACCTCGCTGAAATTTACACCATTCCCGATAAGGTCGAGCGCATTCTGGAGGACAAGGAGCGCATTCAGTGGTACTCCAACAAGCTCATCAATGTGTCCGATTCGTTCTTCATCGGCAGAGGCGTGGACTACGCCATCGGCATGGAGGGAAGCCTCAAACTCAAGGAAATCAGCTATATCCACTCCGAGGCTTACGCCGCAGGTGAACTGAAACATGGCCCCATCAGCCTGATCGAGGACGGCACCATTGTCATCAGCGTGGTCACGCAGACCGCTTTGACCGAGAAAACCGTCAGCAATATGGTCGAGGTCAAGAGCCGCGGCGCAAAACTCATGGCAGTCACCATGGCCGGCAACTACTTCCTCGAGGACCTCGCCGAATTTACCTGCTATATCCCGCACATTGAACCGCTGTTTGCCGGCAGCTTGTCCGTCATTCCGCTCCAATTGCTCAGCTACTACGTTTCTGTCGGCAAGGGCTACGATGTCGATAAGCCGCGTAACCTTGCAAAATCCGTTACCGTTGAATAAATTTCAGTAGAATCGAGGGATACAACATGGCAGTCATCTTATTGGCCGGCGGCGCGGGCTTTATCGGTTCGCATACCGCCGTGGAACTGCTGAACGCCGGCTATGACGTTGTTATTGCCGATAATTTCGCAAACAGCTCCCCGAAAGCTGTCAAGCGCGTCGAGCAGATCACGGGAAAATCCGTGAAACTCTATCAGGCAGATGTCCGTGATAAGGACGCTCTTTCTAAAATTTTCAGCGAAAATCATATCGACGCCGTCATCCATTTTGCAGGTCTGAAAGCGGTCGGTGAATCCGTACAGAAGCCCATCATGTACTACCGCAATAACATCGACACCACGCTCTCTTTGCTCGAAACCATGCAGGATTTTGACGTCAGGAATATCATTTTTTCCTCCAGCGCAACCGTCTACGGCGAGGAAAATAAGGTGCCCTATACCGAAAAAATGCAGCGCGGCGTCTGCACCAACCCCTACGGCTGGACAAAAGCTATGATGGAACAGATCTTTGAGGACGCCGCAAAGGCTGACCCCTCGCTTTCTGTCATCCTGCTGCGCTACTTCAACCCCATCGGCGCGCATGAGTCGGGACTCATCGGCGAGGACCCCTGCGGCATCCCCAACAACCTCATGCCCTACGTCACGCAGGTTGCCTGCGGAAAACGCGAGTGCCTTACCATTTTCGGCAACGATTATCCCACTGCCGACGGTACCTGCACCAGAGATTATATCCATGTGGTCGATCTCGCAAAGGGTCATGTCAAGGCGGTACAGTATATTCTCGCACACCCCTGCGTCGAGATCGTGAACCTCGGCACGGGTACGCCCTACAGCGTCACCGAAATCGTGCAGACGTTTGAACGCGTCAACGAGATGAAACTCAATTACAAGTACGGCGACAGACGCGCAGGCGACCTCGCCGAATGCTACGCGAACGCCGATAAGGCTTGGGAACTGCTCGGCTGGAAAGCTGAGAAAAATCTCGATGATATGTGCAAAGACGCCTGGAACTGGCAAAAGAATAATCCCAACGGTTACGGCAATTCAAACTGACGAATCGCCAATACCTGCGGCAAACGAATCATGGGACTCCGCCCCCAAAACTTTTTCAACGGACGGTGTCCCTTCTTTTTTTGAGGGGAGCAGCTTATGGAAATTACCGAATATCGCGCAAATGCTATGCAGATGATCGCCCTGACCCGCTGCGCCCTCAACGGTTCGAAACCCGATGAAGCACTGATATCCTCTTTGCAGCCGGATCAGCTGTTTACGGTTTGCCAAAGTCATGCGCTGACTGCCTGCGTTGCCTACGCACTCGAATCGGCAGGCGTTTCCAATGCGGCGTTTGATGATGCCAAAAATAAGGCGATACGCAAAAATCTTCTGCTGGATGCTGAACGCGCCAAGATCCTCAAACGGCTCGAACAGGAGAAAATCTGGTATCTGCCCCTCAAAGGCGCAATCCTCAAAGACTGGTATCCCAAAATCGGAATGCGCCAAATGTCCGACAACGACATCCTCTGCGACCCCGACCGCCGCGCCGATATTCGTCAGCTGATGCTCGATATGGGCTTTTCCTGCGAGCATTTCGAAAAGGGAAACGATGACGCCTACTACAAAGAACCCGTTTTTAATTTCGAAATGCACCACTCGCTCTTTTCTGCCGCCCATAGCCCAAAACTCTACGCTTACTACGGGAATATCAAGCAAAAACTCGTAAAAGATGAGGGCAATCTCTACGGCTTCCGTTTCCGCGATGAGGATTTCTACGTCTATGCCATCGCACACCTTTATCAGCATTATGTCAGCTGCGGTACCGGTGTGCGCTCGCTGTTCGATACCGCGGTGATGCTGCGGAAATTTAACGATACACTCGATTTTTCGTATATTTCTTCACAGACCGATGCCCTCGGCATCACCGATTTTGAAAACAGGATACGGCGAATCTCCCTGAACATCATGCAGGGGAATCTACTGAATGCGGAAGATTCGGAAATGCTCGATTTTTGCATCACCTCCGGTACCTACGGCAACAAAAATCACGAAACCGAAAACCTCCTGCGCGAACATCAGAATTCTAAGGGCAGATACCTTTGGAATCGCCTGTTTCCACCCATGGACTGGGTCGCAACCTATTACCCGTTTTTTGCAAAACATCCGTGGCTGATGCCCGTTTTGTGGATTTACAGACCCATCCGCGGCATCTTTTGTCACGCAAAAGAATTGAAAACAGAGCTGACGCATCTGCGGCGGCTTTGAAATATACACATAAGGGGATTGAAACTATGCTGGAACAACTAAAAAAAGAGGTTTGTGCAGCAAATCTGGAACTCGTCGCACGCGGCGTTGTCATCTATACCTGGGGCAATGTCAGCGGCATTGACCGCGAAAATGGTCTGGTCGTCATTAAGCCTTCCGGTGTGGACTACGCCGGCATGACCCCCGATGATATGGTCGTTGTCGATTTGCGGTCGGGCGCGGTCGTCGAGGGAAAATGGAAACCTTCCTCCGATACCCAAACACATCTCGAACTGTATCGGCAGTTTCCCGCAATCGGCGGCATTACCCATACCCATTCCGTCAACGCGGTCGCTTTTGCGCAGGCCGGTATGGATATTCCCGCGCTCGGTACCACGCACGCCGACTACTTCTACGGCACGGTTCCATGCGCCAGAGAACTGACCAAAGAGGAAGTCGATTCCGATTACGAACTCAGCACGGGAAAGGTCATTGTGGAAACTCTGCGTCAGCGCGGCATCGACCCCATGGCGATTCCCGGCATTGTTGTGAAAAATCACGGTCCGTTTACCTGGGGAAAAGACGCTGCTGCGTCCGTTTATCATGCTGTGGTGCTGGATACCGTGGCGGAAATGACCCTCAAAACCCTCCTGCTGAACCCGCAGGCTTCCATGCAGCAGTATATTCTCGACAAGCATTACCTCAGAAAACACGGTCCGAATGCGTATTATGGACAGAAATAATCACAAATTCATCAAAATGCGATGTGGTATCTGCGATGCATTCATTTCAAAAATCGCAGAGCGCGACACACCCTTTTTCAGTGTTCTTTGCGCTGCTCGTATTTCTGTTTCGTCGCAAGCCCGCCTCGTATGTGCCGCTCTTGCTTGTTCTGCGCGATCACGCCCTGCACTTCCTCCGATAACGACGGCGCTACCTGCGGCAGCTTCGTCGATATATCCTTATGTACCGTTGACTTCGATATCCCAAAATGTTTCGCCGTGCTACGTACCGTCGCACGCTGCGCTACCATGTATTCCCCAAGCCGTATCGCCCGCAGATTCAATTCTTCCCTGCTCCGCGTCAGCTCTCGCACTCTTTTCTTCAAATCACTCACTCCTTGTGCGTTGACTTTCTACCTCACTCTATGTTCCTTTCCTCTTGTTTATGCGATTTCACCCCTTGCTTTTTTCTGCGGTTTGTAGTATAATATAGAAAACATTTGCGAAAGGCGGTCTGTATCATGACCTACAAGGAAGAATTTATCCAATTTATGGCGGAATGCGGTGTGCTCACATTCGGCGACTTTACCCTCAAAAGCGGCAGAAAAGCCCCCTATTTTATTAACACCGGTAACTACAAGACCGGCAAGCAGCTTTGCCGTCTGGGTGAATATTACGCGGCTTGTATGCAGGAAAACGGTATGTCCGCGGATGTCCTTTTCGGACCCGCTTATAAGGGTATCCCGCTCGCTGCCGCCGCTTCCATCGCGCTGTGGAAAAATCACGGCATTGATGTCGGCTACGCCTACGACCGCAAAGAGGTCAAAGACCACGGCGAGGGCGGCATGATCGTCGGCTCGAAACTCGAGGACGGCACCAAGGTCGTGCTCATCGAGGACGTTATGACCTCCGGTAAGGCACTCCGCGAGGTTTACCCCAAACTCAAATCCGTTGCCGATGTCAACGTCACCGGCATGGTCATTACCGTTGACCGCCAGGAAAAAGGTCTGCAAAGCGAACAGTCCGCTGTTCAGGAAGTCAAGGCGGAATTCGGTATCGACGTTCACGCAATCGTTACCATGAGCGATATCATCGCTGCAATCGAAAACGGCATCGTCGATGGCAAGGACTATCTGCCGCAAATGAGAAGCTATCGCGAACAGTACGGCGTTATTTAATCTGTTTCTGGACAAGCTGCGCAAATTAAGCTAAATGATGAGAGCGTATTCTGTCAATTGAGAAGTTGACAAACGCTCTCATTTTTTGTATAATAAAGCCAAGGATGTCCGGTTAGGGAGGGCGTTCTGATTCGGGAGAAGTGGTGTACCGATTACGGCATTTTGCCGCAACAGAAACAGAAATACCGAATCATATGATGTTTTCGGGCGTCGCTTCGCGTGATGCCCGAAAATGTTATGTAAATTCTGCGGCCGTTCTCATACGAAATTGTGCAGGTTGCGGAAAAACTACCCCGAAATCGGAAAATGCTTGCTTTTTATCGCATTTTGTGATACCATTATTATAGTAAATATGAAAGAAGGAAAGACCGGAAACAAAATCCGGTCTTTCTTTTATGTTTTGAAACAGAAAGGTGTACGCATGAAAATCAAAAAGTTTGGCAACACCGAAAGCCGCATCTATGAACTGGTCCAGCCAATCGCTGAGGAACAAGGGCTGATCGTCTGGGATGTTCGCTTCGAGAAGGAAGGCGCAATGTGGTATCTCCGCGTGTTCCTCGATCACATGGACAGACCCGTCAACATCTCTGACTGCGAAAACGTCACCAGACCCCTCAATAAGCTGCTGGATGAACTGGACCCCATTTCGCAGACCTATACCCTCGAAGTCGGGTCGGCAGGTCTGGAACGCGAGCTGATTCGGGAAACACATTTCGATGCCTGCGAAGGCTCTAAAGTCACAGTCAGACTGATCCGTCCGCTCGAATCAGGAGAACGCGAACTCGTCGGCACCCTCATCGGCTGCGATAAGGAAAATGTCACGGTCACTGTCGGCGAACAATCCTACTCCGTGCCGCTCGCTCAGGCGGCTTTCGTCCGTCTGGCTGACTTCGACGAGGAAAACGAGGTCGGCAATGCACAAAATCCGTCTACCGAAACCGCTTTTTAATTTTGTATCACAATTCGCGCTCATCCGCGGATTGCCATTTTTGAGAGGAGAACATCACCATGAATGAAGGGTTCTTTGAGGCACTCGCTGCATTGGAAAGCGAGAACAGCGTCGAGCAGGCTTTGCTGGTCGAAAAGGTGGAGCAGGCGATGCTGAAAGCTGCCAAGAAAGCTTACCCCTATGAGGAAGAAGAAGATTTCCGCGTGCATATCGACCCCGCCAACCACAAGTTCGAGGTCTTTATGAAAAAGAGCGTTGTCAGAGGCACGCCCTCTACGGAATATGAGGTCAGCATGGAGGAGGCAAAGCTTCGCGACCCGAACTGCGAAGAGGGCGATTCCATCGAATGCCCGCTCGATCCCGCAGAATTCGGCAGAAGCATCGCACAGTTTGCAAAACAAACGATCCGCGGCGACCTCCGTGCCATCAACCGCATACAGATGATGGAGAAATTTGAATCCAAGGAAAACCAGATCATTACCGTCAAGGTCATGCTCGTGGAACCCGGCAGCGGTACCGTTACCGTCGAATACGATAAGACTGAACTCTATCTCTCCCGCAAGGAACAGATTCCCGGTGAAGTCCTCACCGAAGGTCAGATGATCAAGGTTTACGTCACCGGCATTGTCAACAGGGAGAAAAAACCAATTGTCCGTATCTCCCGCGTGGACAAAAACCTCGTCAGCAAATTGTTCGAAAATGCTGTGCCCGAAATCGCTGACGGCATCGTTCAGATCAAGGCAATTGCCAGAGAAGCAGGCTTCCGCTCGAAAATCGCTGTCTGCTCTACCGACCCCAACGTCGATGCGCTCGGCGCCTGCATCGGTCCCCGCCGCTCCAGAATCGACTCCATCGTCAAGGAACTGCACGGCGAGAAAATCGACATCATTCCCTATTCCGAGGAACCCGCAGAGTTCATCAACAGAGCACTTGCTCCCGCTACGGTCATTTCTACAACCCTCGCAGAAGGCGAGATCAAAGCTGCAACCGTCATTGTGCCGAACCAGTATCTCTCACTCGCGATCGGCAACAAGGGTCAGAACGCAAAACTCGCTGCGAAACTGACCGGCTACAAAATCGACATCAAGCCTGAGATCCCCGTGCCCGATAAGGCTGAGGAGGAATCCGCTGAGGAACTCGGTGCTGAGGTCGCCGAATAAGCGGCACACTGAAGGAGCGAAACACCATGACAACAAAAAAAGTTCCGCTTCGAATGTGCATCGGATGCGGCGAAATGAAACCAAAACGCGAACTCATTCGCATCGTCCGTCAGCCCGATGATACCGTTTGCCTCGACGCAACAGGCAAAAAGGCCGGCCGCGGTGCATATATTTGTCCGCAGAACGATTGCCTGCAAAAAGCGAAAAAAGGCAGAAAACTCGAAAAGTCTTTCTCCTGCCGCATCGAAGATGCGGTCTATGACGCTTTGACCACGCAACTCGCGGAGCTGGAGGCGCAGTCAAGTGACCACGAATGATAATCGCATCATACAGTTGCTGACCATGTGCCGCCGCGCAGGTAAATTACTGCTCGGTTTTGATGCGGTCAAAGAGGCAAACACAGCAGGGAAAATTACTTTCGTGCTGCTTTCTCAGGACGCATCCCAGAAAACCGAAAAGGAGATCCGCTTCTTCTGCAAGGATGTCCCGATCCGCAGAGTGCCAATGTCTATGGACGCTCTCGCAATGTTTTTCCGAAAACGCACCGCCGTTCTCGGCGTTTGCGATGCGGGCTTTTCCGCAAAGCTTTCTCAGCTTTTGCCCGCAGAGGATGAAACTGTATAGTATGCCTTTGATCTCATTTGGCGTGAATCAAAGGTCCGTTTGATAGAACCAAAGGGGGTATTTGCCTATGCCAACAATTAAGGTGAAACTCAGTGATTTTGCCGCAGATCTGAACGTCGCGGCGCAGGAGCTTGCTGACCAGCTCAAGGAACTGGATGGAAAAGTCCGCAAGCCTTCTGCCTCCGTCAATGAGCAGGAAATGAACTACCTGCTCGAAAAACGTTCCAAATCTGTGCAGGTCGAAAATTTTGACGCTTATTTCGCAGACCGCGGCACCGCCGTTCGTCATGAAGCAGAGGAGGACAAATCCGCTGCCGCGAAACCCGTTGCCGCAAAACCGCAGCGCGTGGAAAAAACTTCGGAGAAACCCGCGAAAAAACAAGCAAAATCTGTCGAGAAGCAGACTGCTGCTCCTGCACCCGCTCCCAAAGAGGAGGTCAAAGCTGCTCCCGCAGCCAAGGAAGCAGAACCCAAACAGGATACTGCTACGGCTGAAACGACTGCACCCGCTGTTCCTGTTCAGGAAAAAACAGAGCCCGCTCCGACTCCCGCACCTGCTCCCGCTCCGCGCGTGCTGACTCCCGCTATGATCGAGCAGCGTGCAAGAGAAAAAGCTGCACAGTACGAGAAAGCACAGGCTGCTAAGAAAAAAACACAGCAGCAGGAAAAACCGCGTCAGCCCCAGAACCAGAATCAGAACCACAATAACGCGCCGAAGCCTGCTCCCGCTCAGCAGCAGCAGAAAGAACAGCCCCAGAAGCCCGTCGCTCCGACACCCGCTCCCGCTCCTGTTCAGCAGAAACCCGCTCCCGTACAGCAGAAACAGGCTCCTGCACCCCAGCAGCCGAAAGCTCCCAAAAAACCCGCAAAGGCACAGGAGCACGGCGAGCGTACCAAATTGCAGGCGGAATTCGCTTCCTCTACCGAGGTGCAGCCCAGTCAGCAGCGCCATATGGTGGATACCCGCGGCACTTACGTGGACCTCGATAAGTACAACGAGCGTTACGAACAGATCGCTCCGCAGGGCAGAGGCGGCAAAAACGATAATCTGTCCTCCAAAAAACAGAAAATTACGCAGAAATCTCAGCAGAGAAACCGCTTGCAGCACTCCGGTAAGGTCAAGGAGTCGGAGGCGGAAAAGCTGAAGCGTCTGGAACTGGAACGCGCCAGAAAACAACAGCTCAAAGTCATGATCCCTGATATGATCATCGTCAGCGAACTCGCTTCCCGCCTGAAAGTTCAGGTCCGCGATGTCATGAAAAAACTGATGGGTCTCGGCGTCATGGCGACCATTAACGAGGAAATCGACTTCGATACCGCTTCTCTCGTCGCGGAGGAACTCGGCGCAAAGGTCGAGCATGAGGTCATTGTGACCATCGAGGAACGTCTCATTGTCGATGAGGAGGACCCCGAGGATATGCTCGAAGAACGCTGCCCTGTCGTCGTTGTCATGGGCCACGTTGACCACGGTAAAACTTCTATCCTCGACCGCATCCGTAACGCAAATGTTACCGCTTCCGAGGCAGGCGGCATCACCCAGCACATCGGCGCTTATCAGGTCAAACACGAGGGCAAGACCATTACATTCCTCGATACCCCCGGTCACGAGGCATTTACCTCGATGCGTGCCCGCGGCGCAAATATCACCGATATCGCTATCCTCGTCGTTGCTGCCGACGACGGCATCATGCCGCAGACCATTGAGTCCATTCACCACGCAAAGGCTGCCGGCGTTTCCATTATCGTTGCCATCAACAAAATGGATAAAGAAGGCGCTGACCCCGAACGCATCAAGCAGCAGCTCACCGAACACGAGCTTGTCTGCGAGGAGTGGGGCGGCGATACCATCTGCGTTCCCGTTTCCGCAAAAACAGGCATGGGCATCGAGGACCTCCTCGAAAACGTGCTGCTCGTTGCGGAAGTCCGTGAACTGAAAGCCAATCCGCACCGCCTCGCAAAGGGTACTGTCATTGAAGCACGCCTGGATAAGGGCCGCGGTCCGATCGCTACCATTCTCGTACAGAACGGTACGCTCCACACCGGCGACGTCATCATCGCAGGTACCGCTGTCGGTAAGGTGCGTGTCATGACCAACCACAAGGGCAGAACCGTCAAAGAGGCTGGTCCCTCCGTTCCTGTTGAGATCACCGGTCTTGCGGAAGTTCCGAGCGCAGGCGATATCTTCAACGCCGTTGAGGATGAACGTCTGGCAAGAGAACTCGTCGAACAGCGCAAGCATGAGGCGAAAGAGGAACAGTTCCGCAACTACCACAAGGTCACACTCGACAACCTGTTCTCGCAGATCGCTGAGGGCGAAATGAAAGAACTCGCACTCATCGTTAAGGCTGACGTTCAGGGCTCCGTCGAAGCCGTTACACAATCCTTGGAGCGTATCTCCAATGACGAGGTTCGCGTCAAGGTCATTCACGGCGCGGTCGGTGCAATTTCTGAAAGCGACGTCATGCTCGCTACCGCTTCCAATGCCATCATCGTCGGCTTCAACGTCCGCCCGATGCCCGTTGCCGCCGAAACCGCTGCACGCGATGGCGTCGATATCCGCCTCTACCGCATCATCTATGACGCAATTGAGGAGATCACTACCGCTATGAAGGGTATGCTGGCTCCCAAATTCCGCGAAGTCGAACAGGCACGCGTCGAGGTGCGTCAGGTTTGGCATATTTCCGGCAAAACCGCTGCCGGCTGCTATGTCCTCAGCGGTAAGGTCACCCGTGCTTGCCAGATCCGTGTCGTCCGTGACGGCATCATCATCGCTGACGACAAGATCGACTCGCTCCGCCGCTTCAAGGACGACGTCAAGGAAGTCGCAAGCGGCTACGAGTGCGGCGTTTCCCTCGAAAAATATGCCGATATCAAGGAAGGCGATATCCTCGAAGCGTATACCATCGAGGAGTACCGCGAGGACTGAACCTTCGAGAATCGGACGGCAGAATGTAAAAATGTGCGACTGCGGCGGGTTTCCGCCGCATAAGACAGGAGGATAAATCATGGATAACCAGAGAATGAGCGTTTCCGATATGATTCAGTATTGTAACGAGGCACTCGCATGGGAAGATTTGGGTCCGATCGATCTGTTGTTCTTCGAAACCGTGAAGCGCATTGTTACAGGCGATATTTCCGTAAACGAGGAGGAACAGGAGGAAATCTTCGACCGCGAAGGCTTCTTTAACGAAACCGAAACAACCGGCGACTACTATAATCCTGATTCCCAAGATACGATTCAGCTTTAATCCAACGAAAGGAGGTCGGCAATGGCTAGCTTTAAAATTGGACGCGTACAGGAGGACATTCTCCGCGAACTGACCGCAATCCTGCCGACTCTGAAAGATCCGCGCATCGCTCCCATGCTCTCCGTTGTTCGCGTGGAACTCGCCGGCGATATGGGTCACTGCAAAATCTATGTTTCCAGCATGAACGGCATCGAGGAGGCAAAAACCTCCTGCGCAGGTCTGCGCTCGGCTTCGGGCTATATCCGCAGAGAACTGTTCTCTCGTCTGGGACTGCGCAAATCTCCCGAACTGCACTTCATCGCTGACGATTCCATCGCTTACGCGGCTGACATCAGCGAAAAATTAAACGGTCTGGGTCTGCACGGCGGTGCCCCCAGAGATCTGGAGCAGGAACAGGCTGCTTCGGAAGATCTTGACGACGATTTGCTTTAATATCTATACGGAAAACGGGATATGTGATACATATCCTGTTTGCCGTGCATGGAAAGGAGCCCGATGATGAATACACTCACCGCAAGAGATACACTTGAACGGCTGAAAATGCTTGAAGATGTGCATATTTTGATTCACCGTTCTCCTGACGGCGACTGCGTTGGCGGCGGCTACGCTCTGCACCTGATCCTCAAGGGTCTGGGCATCCGTTCCCGCGTCTGCTGCGCTGACCCGATCCCTGCTATGTTTGACAGCATCACAGAGGGCGTTTCGTTTGAGCATTTTGCTCCCAAAAATATCGTTGCTGTCGATGTCGCTGACCGCGGTCTGCTCGGCGGACTCAATGAGGTCTACGGCGAAAACTGCACGGTCGCTCTCTGCATCGATCACCACGTTTCCAATACCGGCTATGCGCAGGAATTGTTCTGGAACCCCGACGCTTCCGCTGCCTGCGAGGTGCTTTATACTCTGCTGCACGAAAACCATATCCCGCTCACCGAACAGCTCGCTGCCTGCCTCTATGTCGGCATCTCTACCGATACAGGCTGCTTTAAATACAGCAATGCGGGCGCCGATACCTTTGCGGCAGTCGCGGATATCAAACGGCAATACCCCAATCTGCCCTACGCCAGACTGAACCGCGAACTCTTTGACCTCAAAACCCACGGCAGACTCCTCCTCGATGCAAGACTCATGGAGGGCGTCAGAATGTCCGAGGATGGCAGAGTCGCGCTCATCTATCTGCCCTATGCGTGGATGGAAGAACTGCACGTCACCCACGACGAAACCGACGGCATGGCAAATCTCCCCATGCAGATCATCGGCGTGGAAATCGGTATTACCGTCAAGCAACAGGAGGACGGCTCCCACCGCATTTCTATGCGCGCAGGCGACTGCGGTAATGTTTCTGCCGTTTGTCAGCAATTCGGCGGCGGCGGTCATGTCAAGGCGGGCGGCTGCTCCTTTGACGCTTCTGTTCCCGCTGAGGAAGTCTGCGGGAAACTCATCGCGGCGGCAAGCGCGTCGCTTTGCGAATGCTGAGCGGCGTTCTCGGAATGTACAAGCCGCAGGATTTTACCTCGTTTGACGTCATTGCAAAACTGCGGGGCATTATCCGCATCAAACGGCTTGGACACACAGGCACGCTCGACCCGATGGCAGAGGGCGTTTTACCCGTACTCGTCGGCTCGGCTGCAAAAGCCTGCGATATTCTTCCGAATGAAACAAAAACCTACCGCGCCGGCTTTTTGCTCGGTACGGTCACCGATACGCAGGATATTACCGGTACTGTGCTGGAAACGCATCCCGCTCATATCCCGCGGGAGCAGCTTACCGCTGTTTTCCCTCAGTTTCAGGGCGATATTCTGCAAATCCCACCCATGTTTTCTGCCGTGCAGATCGACGGCAAACGACTCTATGAACTCGCAAGAGCAGGCAAAACCATTGAGCGTCCCGCAAGACCCGTAACCGTCTTTTCCATGACACTGCTTTCCTATGAGGAGGCGACAGGACGCGGCGAAGTCGAAATTGTGTGCGGAAAAGGCACGTATGTGCGAACTTTACTCCACGATATCGGACAAACGCTCGGCTGCGGCTGCTGTATGACGACACTGATTCGTACCGCTGCCTGCGGTCTGACACTCGACGACTGCCATTCCTTCGATGAAGTCAGGCAGGCAATGGAGCAAGATTCGCTCGCTAGTTTGCTGACCCCAACCGAAACGCTCTTTGCCGATCTGCCTGCACTCCGCCTCAACGCCACACAGACCAGACTGTATCGCAACGGCGTGAAGCTGGATCTGCAACGCATCGAACATCTCACGGATGCGGTCAGATACCGTGTTTACGCAGAGAATGCTCAGTTTATCGGACTGGCACAGGCGGATTTCTCTGAGCAGGTGCTTCGGGTATTCAAAAATTTTGAGGGGTGAGCAGCTTGGCTTCCACGCAAAATACCGGCAACACTTCCAATCGGACGGTCGCTGCACTCGGTTTGTTTGATGGCGTTCACCTCGGACACCGCAGCGTGATCGAGCTTGCGGCTTCTATGGGAAGCTGTCAGGCGG
The DNA here is from genome assembly GCA_045600205.1 of Oscillospiraceae bacterium. Classification (GTDB taxonomy): domain Bacteria; phylum Bacillota; class Clostridia; order Oscillospirales; family Ruminococcaceae; genus Firm-04. Next base: position 46,524 of record JAZRXM010000001.1, read on the forward strand.
TGACCTTTGCTGCGGAAAGTATGCCGCTCAAACAGGGACACCCCATCCGCTATATCTACGGCGACGAGCAAAGACGACGTCTGCTGACCGCCTGCGGCGCAGACGCGGTGCTTGCTTTGCCCTTCGGGGAAATCCATGAACTGGACGGGCTTTCTTTCTGCCGCAGGATCCTTTGTGAACAGCTCCATGTGGACGCTGTGGTCTGCGGCGAGGATTATCGCTTCGGACGCGGCGGCGCGTGTACGGCGGCTGATTTGGTGAAATTCGGGCAGGAGCTCGGATTTGATGCTTTTTTCGTCCCGCAGGTGCGCGACACAGACGGTCAGGTGATCTCTGCAAGCCACATCCGCTTGCTGCTCGAAAACGCTCAGATCGAAACCGCAAACCGTTTGCTCGGTTCGGATTACACCATCCTCACTACTGTGACGGAGGGGAATCATCTGGGCAACCAATTGGGCTTCCCAACCGCAAATCAGCCATTTTATCCTTGGCAGTGCATCCCGCGCAGAGGCGTTTATGCCTCCTTTGCCTGCGTGGATGACCTTTGGATGCCTGCTATTACGAATATCGGTTCCCACCCGACCATTCGGGGAGGACTGGATTTTCCAATCGCGGAAACGCATCTGCTCGACTGGAACGGCGATTTATGCGGCAGACTGCTGTCTGTGACGCTTTGCAAATTCCTCCGACCGGAACAGAAATTTGAGAGCGCAGATGCGCTGATCATGCAAATTCAACGCGATATCGCCATGCGGAAATCTCTCCTTCGGCGTGACGCGCTGTAACGTTTGCGGTAAATTTTCGTACCGTTGACACGAACCTGTCACACACGGTATGTAGAATATACCATGCAACAAAATGCTTTTTTTGAAAGGAATGAATGCAATGATTGAAGTGCGGAATTTGACGAAACACTATGGTGACAAGCGTGCCGTCAATGACATCAGCTTCACCGTTGAGGACGGGGAAATCCTCGGCTTTCTCGGACCGAATGGTGCGGGTAAGTCCACAACCATGAATATGCTGACGGGATATATCTCGTCTACTTCGGGACAGGCGCTGATCAACGGCGTCGATATCCTCGAAAACCCCATTAAGGCGAAATCCTTTATCGGATACCTCCCTGAACTCCCGCCGCTTTACCTCGATATGACCGTCAAGGCTTATCTCAACTACATCTATGACCTCAAAAAGTGCAAGCTCCCCCGCAGAGCGCATCTCAACGAGGTCATGACCCTTTGCAAGGTCAACGATGTGCAGGACAGAATCATCAAAAACCTTTCCAAAGGTTATAAGCAGCGTGTCGGTCTGGCACAGGCTCTGGTCGGAAACCCGCCTGTCCTCATCCTCGATGAGCCGACCGTCGGTCTGGATCCCAAGCAGATCCTTGAGATCCGCACCCTGATCAAAAAACTGGGCAAAAACCATACGGTCATCCTCTCATCCCACATCCTGAGCGAAATTCAGGCTGTCTGCGACCGTATCATCATCATTAACCACGGTCAGATCGCTGCTCACGATACCACCGATAACCTTTCCAAAAACATCTCCACCGACCACCGCATCATCGCAAGAATTGCCGGTCCGCGTGACGAGATCGTTAAGGCAATGCGCAATATCGACGGCATCAAGTACTGCCGCGCCGATATGGAACGCGAGGAAGGCGTCTACGAATATGAGCTTGAGGCAAAGGCAGGCAAGGATATCCGCTACGACCTGTTCGCAATTGCTCAGAAAAATAACTGGCCGCTGCTCGCAATCAAATCCGCAGAACTCACCCTGGAAGACGTCTTCCTGAAGATCACCATGGGCGAGGGTATTGTCATCGCAAACGACGAAGATCTGGCGGACGCTGCGGAAGCTACGAAAAATAAGGAGGACGAAGCGTAATGGGTGCGATTTTCAGACGCGAATTCGGTGCGTTCTTCACATCGAGTATTGCATACATCTTTTTGGGAGTGTTCTGGCTCGTTTCGGGCTTCTTCTTCTACTCCTCCACACTGGCTGCAGGTACTTCCGATATGAGCTACCTGTATCAGTATCTGTTCATCATCAGCATCGTTCTGATCCCCGTTCTGACCATGCGCCTCTTTTCTGAGGAAAAGAAACAGAAAACAGAACAGGGTCTTCTGACCGCCCCCGTCAGTCTGGGCGAAATCGTGTTCGGCAAGTATTTCGCTGCCGTCGTTCTGTTCGCAATCGGTCTGAGCATCATTTTCCTTTATGCACTCATCCTGAGTATGTTCGGCTTGGTCGAATGGGGCATCGTGTTCTCGAACTTCCTCGCACTTCTGCTGCTCGGTATGGCTTTCATCGCCGTCGGTATCTTCATTTCTTCCCTGACCGAAAACCAGATCGCTGCGTTTGTTCTTACCTTTATCAGCTTGCTGGCACTCTACCTCATCGACACCATCAAGCAGTATATCAAAATTCCCGCTATCGCTGATGCGGTCGGCGCACTTTCTTTCCATACCAGATATTACGCAATTACCTGCGGTCTGTTCAATGTTTCGACCGTAGTATTCTATCTCAGCGTGGCTGTTGTGTTCAATTATCTCACCATTCGCGTGTTTGAACGCAGACGCTGGAGCTAAGGAGGAAAACGGTCATGAGTAACAACGAAGAAAAGAACCTGACCCCCGATACCGAGGAAACAACTGAAGATACAAACTTCACGGAGGTTTCGGAGGAACAGGAGGCCCCTGCTGCCGATACAGCAGAGAAAGATTCCCAGAAGGATGAAAAAAAGAAAAAGAACCGTACACCTGAGGCGGAAAAAGAACGTGCTCTCAATCAGGTCAAACGCCGCAAGCGCCTGAAGTACGGTACCCTTGCAACTGTCATTACCGTGATCTTTATTGCAGTGATCATCGCTGTCAACATCATCTGCGGAATCCTCGATTCCCGCTTCAACTGGAATATTGATATGACTTCCAGCGATCTGTACGAGATCAGCCCGGATACCATCGATACGCTTTCCAAGGTCGATAAGGATATCCACCTCATCGTGCTGGCTGCTGAGGATTACTTCCTTACCAACACCCAGCTCAAGGTCATGGCGGAAACTATCGACCGCTTCAAGGAGGAATCCAAGGGGCACATCACCGCTGAATATGTCGATATGACCAAGAACCCCGAAGTCGTCAGAAAGTATAACGCCAACTACAACGGCAGTTTCTCCATCGGCGATACCATCGTTGTCTGCGGCGAACTCGTCCGCGTCATCCCGTTTGATGACATGATCGCGAGCGAACAGTCCATTGACTACAACACCTATTCCTATGTGTATAACTACACCTTCAAGGGCGAACAGTCGCTGCTTTCCGCTGTCATGGGCGTCACCGACCTCCACCCTGTCAAGGTCGCTGTCATTGACAAAATGGGCGGCAACGATATCCACTATCAGTACGAGATGTACAACCTGCAGAGCCTGCTCTCCCTGCTAGAAAAGAATAACTACCAGTATGATGAACTGGACCTGATGAACGATTCCGTGGACCCCGCTGCCTATGATATGGCGATCCTGCTCGCTCCCTACACGGACCTCAACGATACGCAGGTGAAGAAGCTCAATGACTTCCTCTATAACAATGGTCAGTACAACAAGCAGTTCGTTTACTTCGCAAGCGTGTTCCAGCAGGATTTGAAGAACCTGAACGATTTTCTGGATACATGGGGCATTGAGGTTTCCGAAAACTATGTTTCTGAAGGCAACTCCAATGCGGCACAGCAGGTCAACACCGCACTGGGTGTTCAGCCGGAAGTTCCCGTTAGCCAGATTCAGGAATCTGACTATTCCGCAAAACTCGCAAATGCAAAGCTCCCTGTCGTTCTGCCGCTCGCACGCCCGCTCATTCAGAAATATGAAGCCAACTCCGGCCGTACCACCGAAGCACTGCTCAAAACCAACGATTCTACCTACCTGACCCCGATGGACATCACCGAGGAACAGGCGGAAAGCTTCGACCCCGATCAGGCTGAACACGGCTCCTATGCGCTTGCTGTCATGTCTACCCAGAACTTTACATTCGATAACGTTCAGCACACCAGCAGACTGCTCGCATTCAGCTCCTCCTGGATGCTTGACCCGTATATCACGCAGTCCAAGTCCTACGGCAACTCCGATTACCTCATTACCGTACTGAATGCCATGACGGGCAAGGAAGCTGTCGTGACCATCGCGGAAAAATCCCTGAACCCCAGCGCGATCTCCATTTCCGCAGGTCAGGTCAAGGTCATCCAGATCATTGTTGTTTTCATCATTCCGTTGATCGTGGCAGTGCTCGGCATTGTCGTCTTCATAAGGAGAAAGAATAAATGAACAATACAGTCAAAGGTATTATCGCAGGCGGTGCCGCTCTCGTCGTACTGGGCGGCGGCATTGCCGTGCTGAAACTGACAGAAAAGGAACCCGAAGAATCTTCCGTTGTGCAGGAGGAAGTGAAGACCCTCTGGACTTACGACAGCGATGATGTCAGCAAAGTTACCCTGATTCGTGCAGACGGCGAAAAGGTCGTCGCAAATCGTGTGATTTCCAAGCAGAAGGATGTTGACCTCGACGGCAACGACATCGAAACCGATGTCGTGGACTATGTCATGGAAGGCTACGAGGATCTGCCAATGGAGAAACTTTCTCTCCGTTTGCTGGCAAGCCGCGCCTGCGATGTCTTCGCAAGCCAGATCGTCAAGGAGAATGCATCCGATGAAGACCTCAAAAACTTTGGTCTGGATCAGCCGATGAAAGTGCGTCTGGATATTGATGATTCGGATCCGCTCGAATTCAATATCGGCGATATCTCTCCCGATGTTCAATACTCCTACGTTTCGCTCACAAGCGACCCGAAAACCGTTTACAGCATTTCTTCTACCTTTGTCGAGCCCTACCGCGAGGAAACACTCTGTCTGCTGAGTACTTCGCTCACCGAGGGCATTGACTCCGAAAACGGTCCGCAGGTGACGGACGTTCTGATCGAGCGCAAAGATCTGGATTACAATTTCCACTTCGTTTACGATTCCTTCTACGAGGATGACCACAACGGCGGCTCCGCTCCGACTTTGATTATGGTCGAGCCTGTTCGCAGCCTGCTCAATGAGGAAAAATCCAGAATGGCAACCCATGGTCTTTACAGCCTGCTCGCTACGGACATTGTCAAGCCGCATCCCACGGAGGAGGATTTCGCAAAATATGGTCTGGATGACCCGTGTCTGAGAGTGACTTCCAAAACCGATGACGGCAAAACATGGGTGCTGACCTTCGGCGATACCTATACCTACACCGACCCGCATGACGAGGAAATCAAGAAAACACTCTACTACGGCTACTTCGAGGGCATCAACTGCATCTACGGTTTCTCCACCGATGAGCTGATCTATACCACCATGAAGCCCGAAGACCTGAACTCGAAACTCGTGTTCGAAACCTATGTCTGGGATATCACCAGACTGACCTATCAGGCAGGCAGCGACAAGCTCGATTTTACGGTCAAGGCGGAATCGCAGGACGATGCTGTGGTCAAGGTCAACGGCAAGGATACCGACCCTGAACGCTACCGCAAGCTCTATACCAGTTTGCTGCAAAGTTCCGCGGAGGAAATTGTCACCGATGAGGTCGATACCTCTACAATGACACCGCTCATCTCCGTGCATCTGGAGCAAAAGGAAATCGGTCGCGGATATGATGTGGACTTCTACGATGCCGGCGGTTTGAAAGCGTATATCGCTGTCAACGGAAACGTGTTCTTCAAGTGCCGCAAAAGCTATGTGGACACCCTCACAGGAAATATCGGTAAGTATTTCTCCGATGAGGACTTCGTTATGACATGGTAATGCGGATGCACTGCTAATTTTGTTTGAAAAGGGGCGACAGTTATGTCTGAACAGTATATGACTTATAAAGCCAGACCCGTGGTTCGCAGCGGAAATACGATCTACTACGGCAGTATGGCAAACGAATTCGTTGTGATGATGAACGTCACCGGCGAGAAAACTGAGGGCGATTTCGCTACCGCAACCGCCATCAAGTGCTACCTGATGAAAACTGACAAGAATCTGAATCCGATGCAGGCAATCGTCCAGACCAGCGAGCGCGCTTCGCTCTACGATGCACTGGAACTTGCCAATGCATGGCTGAACCGTCAGGGTGCCTGACAACGATCACATCAAAAAAACGCCTGAGATCAAATTCTCAGGCGTTTTTTGTGTGTAGATTAAGTTGTATCTGCGATGCATTCATAATGGAGCAACGCAAGGCAAGCCAATGAGTTTGCAAGCAAACTCATCCAAATCTCGCCAAAGGGTATGAAATACCCTTTGGAATTCCATGACGGAAGCAGAAAAAAGGCTTCCATATGAAAAGCTTTACCCAATTTTTCTCGAAAATTCGCAGAGCGCGAAATCTCCTTGTTCCAGAATGCGATGGGGACCCCTTAACAGGAGTCCCCATTCGATGATTTCATTAATTTGCGATGACCTCTACATTGCTGCCCTTGACAGGCTCATCATGCAGCTCCATCGGATTGTGATGGAACGTCGGTACAAGATCTGCAAGCAACTGCACCGTTTTCTTCGCATTGTTCTCTGCTGCCGCATTCCGCAGCGTGTTCAGTTTGTCCATGAAGGTCAACTGGTCAATCTTTAATTGGTTGCCAATGAATATCTTTTTGTTCGTTGTGTTGCGGAGCCCTTCTTCATCCATCAGCAACTCCTCAAACAGCTTCTCGCCCGGGCGAAGTCCCGTAAACTTGATCTCTACATCCTTATACGGCACCTTTCCGTACATACGGATGAGGTTTTCTGCCAGCGTTGTGATCTTGACAGGCTCACCCATGTCCAGCACAAAGATTTCTCCGCCCTGTGCCATCGCACCTGCCTGCAATACCAACGATACCGCTTCCGGAATCGTCATAAAGTAGCGGATGATGTCAGGATGCGTGACCGTCACAGGCATTCCGGATTCGATCTGCTTTTTAAACAGCGGGATCACAGAACCGTTTGAACCAAGCACATTGCCGAATCGTGTGGTGACAAACTCCGTATCCGTTTTGCTCTGTGCCATATACTGCACGATCATCTCGCAGCAGCGTTTCGATGCGCCCATGACATTGGTCGGATTGACCGCCTTGTCCGTGGAGATCATGACGAATTTCCTGACATGATAGAAATCTGCAAGCGTTGCAACATTGAATGTACCGATGATGTTGTTCTTGATCGCTTCCATCGGGGAGTGCTCCATCAGCGGAACGTGTTTGTGCGCCGCTGCATGGAATACCAGATCAGGTCGATAGGTGCGGAAAATTTCATCCATGCGGTGATAATCACGTACAGATGCGATCAGCGTGACCAGATTCAGCTTGCTGCCGTATGCCATGACCAGCTCCTGCTGGATGTCATAGGCGTTGTTTTCGTAGATATCGACGATGATGACCTGCGCAGGTTCATAAAGCGCGATCTGTCGTACCAGCTCCGAGCCGATGCTGCCGCCGCCGCCCGTGACCATACAGACTTTGCCGCGAATCAGATTGTGAATGTCATCCTTATCAAACGTGATCGGATCTCTGCCAAGCAGTCCCTCAACCGAAATATCACGCACCTGCGAAAGCAGATTGTGTTCCTCCGGCTCATCGCTCAGCACAAGCTGCGAAATGAACGGCAGAACCTTCAACGGCAATGCGGTTGCATTGCACAGCGCAAGGATACGTTTGCGGCTTTCCTCCTCGCTGGAGGGAATCGCGTAGATGATCATGTCGATTTTTTCGCGGATGCAGATGGTCTGAATATCCGCGGTGGTGCCCATGACCTTCACACCCTGAATCAGATTGCCGCCCAGTGAAAGATCATCGTCAATCAGGCACACAGGCAGGTAATGATATGCAGGATGAGAGACATCCATTTTCGCATTTTCAATGTCCTTCAGGAGCATTCTGCCTGCCTGTCCCGCTCCGATGATCATGACACGGGTATAGTTTTCATCGGTTCTGCGTTCTTCCTGTTTGTAATTCTGCAAAAATGCACGGCGGAACATCAGACGGAATGCGCAGGTCGCCGCACAGCCCAGAATGCTGTACACCAGCCAGAAACCAAGTCCCATGGGTCTGCCTGCCATCAGCAGCAGTGCCGCTGCCAGGATCGCACCCCCGCAGACGCCATAGATACAAAGCCAATAGTCATTTTTGGATGCGTGCCGCCACAACTTGGCATAGGCTCCCATGATCCACAGCATCATCACACTGAGAATCATTGCAACTGCTGCACCAAGTGCTGCGGTGTATGCTCCGATCGTCATGCGAAGCAGCATTTGCGAAAAATACGCAAGAATGCCGCAGACAAAGAGCATACCACTGTCCGCAAGCATCAAAATCAGCTTGCGGTGGTTAATTCGATACATGGACTCCAGACCCCTTTACGTTTTCTAAGATTCTTTCAAGATATTCTTCTTTTTGTTTTTTTGAGTCGTGTGTTATATATCATTTCCCGACTCTTATTTCCCATGTTACCATTATAACATGATACAACAGAGAATTCAATGCTTTTATGTGATTCCACCTGCATTTTGGATGAATCGGAAAAAGTGAACAAAATATGAACGATAAACTGTGCAGTCAAACAAAGATGCTTTCATGTTTGCGCAAGACGAATCATGTCTTTCAGAATGTCCGTTGCCGCGCCGATACCGAGTTTGCTCGTATTCAGCACCATATGGTAATTGGAACGGGCACCCCAATCCGAGCCTGTATAGTAGTTGTAATGACGGCGGCGGGCTTTGTCATGCTTCTGCACGATCGAAACTGCCTTGTCCGCATTGACGCCGTATTCCTCAATTGCTCGTTTGACGCGGAAATCGAGGTCTGCGGTGATGAATACACTGAACAAATTGGGATTGTCACGCAGAATGTAGTCCGCGCAGCGTCCGACAAAAATTGCAGAGTGATGCTCCTGCGCAAGCGTTGTGATAATCTTGCTCTGCGTCAGGAATACATAGTCCTGCGGAATCGCTTCCACATCGCCCGGCTGGTAAAATGGCGAATATGCGCCTGTTACTGCGATGTTGAACAGGAAGGAATTTGTCATGCGCTCCTCATTTTCCTGAATGAACTTCGTGGAATAGCCGCAGCGGTCTGCGGTCATATCAATCAGTTTACGGTCGTATACGGGAATATCCTGATAATACTCGGAAAGTCGCTGCGCGATCTCTCTGCCGCCGCTGCCGTATTCACGGCTGATCGTGAGAATCATAGACATAGAATCACCATTCCTTTCGTTACTTCGACGAATTTGCGTAAAGATATTTGTTTACAATGGCTAAAAAACGTTTGATGAAAATATCATTTTCATCATTTTTATTATATCAAATATTTACGTATTTGTCAATGGGAATATTTTGCGGTTTTTTCGTAAATCTGTCCGTCTATGACGTACACCTGTATTCACAAAAAGCGCATTTTCTGCGGCGTAAACTTTGTGTAAGCAGCCAATTGATTTTTACACGGAAATGGAATATACTGTATATATGAGAAAATATGCCATTTTACATACAGAAAGGAAACCGTTCATGTCTGAATCAAGCATCAAAACCGTTAAGTTCGGCGGCAGCAGCCTCGCCGATGCCAACCAGTTCCGTAAGGTCAAGGCAATCATTGAGGCGGAGCCTGCCCGCCGTTTTGTTGTTCCCTCTGCGCCCGGAAAACGGTGCAGCACCGATACCAAAATCACAGACCTGCTCTATCAGAGCCAGAAACTTGCCGCAGCAGGCGAGGACTTCGCAAAGCCGTTCCGTCAGGTCTGTGCCCGTTATTTCGAGATCGACAAGGATCTGGGACTTTCCTTTGACCCCGCCGATGAGCTGGATATCATCGCTGATGCACTGAAAAACGGCGCATCCAAGGATTACGCTGCCAGCCGCGGTGAGTACCTCAACGGCAAAATGCTTGCCAATTACCTCGATATTCCGTTCATTGATGCCGCTGAGATCATCCGCTTTGACGCAAACGGCACACTGCTCATGGACGAAACCATTGCTTTGATGAGAAAGCGTCTGGCAGGCGTGGAACGTGCGGTCATCCCCGGATTCTACGGTGCGGATGCGGACGGCAATGTCGTTACATTCTCCCGCGGCGGTTCGGATATCACCGGTTCGCTCGTCGCAAGAGCAACCGACTCCGAGATCTACGAAAACTGGACCGACGTTTCCGGTGTTCTCGTCGCTGACCCGCGCATCATTGAGAACGCAGCTCCCATCAACACCATCACCTACGAGGAACTGCGCGAGCTTTCCTACATGGGCGCATCCGTACTGCACGAGGACGCGATTTTCCCTGTTCGCGCAGCAGGTATTCCGATCAACATCCGCAACACCAACGATCCCTCTGCACCCGGTACCATGATCGTTTCGGGCGACAGCGCAGACAGCGATACCGTTACGGGTTACACCATTACGGGTATTGCAGGTCGGAAGGGCTTCTGTGCAATCAATATCCAGAAAGCTATGATGAACGGCGAAATCGGCTTCTGCCGCAAGGTCCTCTCCGTACTGGAGGAAATGAACATCTCCTTTGAGCATATGCCCTCCGGCATCGACACCATGTCGATCATTCTGCCTGAGGAGGCAATCGCAGGCAAGGAAAAGACCGTACTTTCGAAGATCCGCAAGGCGGTCAACCCCGATGCTTGCGACATCGAACACGGCATCTCCCTGATGGCGGTCGTCGGTCGTGGAATGCGCCGCACGCGCGGTACGGCAGCACGCATTTTTGCCGCGCTCGCTCACGCAAGAATCAATATCAAGATGATCGATCAGGGCTCCAGTGAGCTGAATATCATCATCGGTATGCTGGATGGCGACTTCGAAAATGCACTCCGCTGCATCTACGATGTGTTTGTAACCTCTGCTATCACAGAACAGCAGTAACTCGGATGGTAAGAACTGAAAATATCAGCAAAATGCCTCTCCTTTTTTCAGAAGGAGGGGCATTTTTACGTTTCCAAACAGTTGCTATTGTTAAATATAGGGAATAAAATAAAGAAACAAAATGCATTTCATGTGCGAAGATACAAATTTACGCGTTTCCCTTTGACAAATAGTCTGAAAAAAGCTATAATATAAATGTCATGACGAATAAACAAAGCAATTGCACCGGAAAAGATTATGAAACTGTCCCACTATACAAAAAAGATTGCGGCTGCTGTTTGTGCGTTTTCTGCGCTGATATCCGCATTGTTTTCCCCGAATTATTTGATTGCGTCTGCTGCGAATTCCTACCGCTACGGTGAATTCATGGTGCAGGATCAGGCAGATGGCAGTATGCTGCTGAGGCATACGCACGCAATTGCGGCTATCGTTTTGTTGCTTATAAGTTTGGCGATGTCAACGAAGACGGCTACATTGATTCCAGAGATGCTTCCAAGATTCTGAGCATCTATGCTGGTTCGTACTATCCTTCCGAAAAGCAGAAGATCGCTGCGGATATCAATATGGATGGTTGTATAGATTCACGCGATGCAAGCCTGTTGCTGCAGTATTACGCATTTGGCAGCACAAGATATGGTTCGCTGATGAATGAGTCATTGGATGAATACCTCTATTTTGAAGTTAGCTGATCCCCCCTCTATATAAAGAAAATCCCCGCTGTCCCAAAACACAGCGGGGATTTTCTAATCTTCAATTATCCAAAAAAAGCTGTCCGGTTATCAACTCGGACAGCTGATTCCCTTAGAGGAGGTAGATCATCATAGCAACGACAGAACCAATTGCTACGACGCCCCAGAACAGGGAAGTAATGTTTGCTTTGAGCATTGCTACTTTCTTTTTCATTTCTACACCTCATTTATAAATGGATTTCCCTCCAGTAGGACCCTCAGCGACTTACAGGGGGTTCCTTTCTGTAATTCCTATCATATCACAAGCGGATGATTTTGTCAATGATTTTAGTAATTTTCTACATTTCTATATATGCAATTAAGGTTTTGAAGCCTCTGATTGTCTAAATTGCTCTCTAATGATTGTGCATTTATCCAAAAATTGCTGCTGTTTTAAGACATAAAGTTTCAGTTTATTCGTCACTTTGCATAGTTTTACCATTTAACAGTTTGTGTGGAATTCCGAAAAACAAGTGAATGCGGGGGAAAATGCCAATCCAGAAATGATTGCCCTTTTTAGGGCGATATTGTGGTTGATTTACACCATAAATTCCACCGATTATACCGGATGTAATAGTAAACATAAACAACAATGGCACCCCGAAATGCCCCGAAATCACCCGCGCAGCAAGATACCAGAGGAGGGTCAGGAGGGCAGCACAACGGATGCCGATGCTGATTCCGCCGCGCCGCAAATGTCTGGCTGCACCTTCCGCGGAAGCAAAACATCCCAGCATGATGGGAAGCGACGCCAGCGGTTTGTACATCGCAGGAGGAAGATCCAAGGCGCAGAGAATCGCGGACGCTCCCAACATTCCCAACGCGGAAAGGGGAATCCCACGCAGCAGAATCATCCGTAAAATCATCAGTAACGCCTCACTTTCTGCTCTATTCTATGCAGAATGGCTATGTTTCAGAAGTGTTGAAGAATCTTAATATTTTCGAAAGTGCTTGCCTATCCGTCAGAAATATGTTATAATGTACTCAATTCGGTTTCATTCGACCAAATACGGAAGGAGTTCCTATGAAGCGTTATCAGCGAATGCTGTTGGCGGCATCCAGTGTGGTGTTTGCCGGGCTGACTGTGGTGTTTGGTGCATCGTATCTGAAAGAAAAGCGCGCACACAACCGCACCGCACAGACCCTTGCTGCCATGAAAACCATCGGCGGGAAAAACGGCACGGTGTATCAGCCGGTGGATGTCGATTATCATTATGAGCTTGCAGGTCAGAAAATCCTGCTAAAAGATAATACATACGGGGAAATCTGGTTGCCCGTCCTCGCGGATGTACCGCTTTCCACGCATCCGAATGAACGCCTGAAAATGGACGAAATCGGCAGAATGCAATCCTACGACGAAAACGGCAGTAAAAATGCCCTCACCGGTATTGATATCTCTGCACATAACAATGTCACGGATTGGAATGCGGTGAAAGCCTCAGGTGTGGATTTCGTCATGCTGCGCGTCGGCTACCGTACCTACGGCGGCGGCGAATTGCACGCAGATGACAAGTTTTCACAGTACTACGCCGATGCAAAAGCGGCAGGGCTCAAAATCGGTGCATATTTCTTCTCACAGGCGATTTCGAAGGAGGAAGCCGAGGAAGAAGCCGTATTTGCTGCAAAACAGCTTGATGGCTTGTCACTCGATTATCCGATGGTTTATGACTGGGAAATCATTTTCGATGACGCGGACGGCGCACGTACCGATGCGGTATCCGTGGAAACGCTGACCGATGCCACGCTCACTTTCTGCACGAATATCAAGGCGTTTGGCTATACCCCGATGATCTATCAGAATAAGCGCACCTCGCTGCTGAAATACGACTTGCCGCGCCTGAAAGAATACCCGTTCTGGCTTGCTGAATACGGCGACGGTCCGACATATATCTACGAGTATGATATGTGGCAGTATAGCTGCAAGGGTGCTGTGGACGGCATTGTGGGCGATGTCGATATGGACCTGTCATTCTACGACTACGCGCTTGGAGTCAGGCAGGAGATTGTGACGGGGTAACGTATCCCGATTTGATTCGCACCGTTTCGGCAGCATTCGCATACATTATGGTATCCGAAGGAGTGAATGCGTATGCAACGAATCAATCAGAATTTATCCCTGCGATTGCTTGCAGTCAGCGGGGATTTGCGCCAGAAAGCTGCAATCGAAGCACTTTCCGGTTGGCATCAGGTGGATGAAATCAGCACGGATGCAGAGATTTCTACGTGCCGATACGACGCACTGCTGCTGCCGATGAACGTATCCGACAAAAACAAAATTCCGCTGAATGTACTGAAAAATGCCGTACATTCAAGCGGAATCGTTTTAGGTGGACGCATCTCGGCGGCTGACAGGACAGAACTTGCCTGTACGGGACTTGCGGTTGCGGATTATGCGATGCGCGAGGAATTTGCTGTCCGCAACGCCGTTCCGACAGCAGAGGGTGCGGTACAAATCGCACTTTCCGAACTGCCCGTGACACTTCACGGCTGCCCCTGCCTGATCCTAGGCGCGGGAAAAGTCAGCCGTGCGCTGCAAATGGCTTTGCGCGGTCTGCAAGCAGATGTGACGGTTGCGGCAAGGCGGTGTTCCGACCTTGTGTGGAGGCAATGCTGCGAGAGCAAACCGCTCAGCGCACCTCAATATTCGTAAATCCGTGCTTTGTGAGGTTGATATTCGTCATGTACTGATAGACCTCGACAATCGGCGCGGCGTTCAGGCGCATTCCTTGCCGTGAAGCATATACCCCTGAACGGTCCTGCGCCAGCACACACGCGGGCAGCATATCCACATCGCCGTGCGGACCTGTCATGATCGTGAACATCTCTGCCCAAAGCGGCTGCTGCGGACGCTTCCCCTTGCGCAGGTCTGCGAGGTAATCCTTGACACGCAGAGAGTAACCGTGCTGATTCATTGCAAGCACTGTCAGATACGCAGCAAGCGTTTTTTGCACGGACGCGATGTTTTTCGCAGGCTCATTCTTGTATGCGTCACTCATGCGCTGGAAGATGAACAGTTCCGCGACGGCATTTGGCAGGCGGTCAATCGTATCATAGGTGAAGTCTAACAGGATGCCGCGTCCTGCGATGATCGTGAAAAAGCTGTCGAGATAACCAAGCAGCAGCCCCTCAGCAATCGGCATATTTCCGAGATTTTCCCGCTCAATGCGTTCCGAAAACGCTTCCTGGTCGAATGTTTCCAGCTGGTCTAACAGCCGCTTGGCGGACTTGCTTTTGATTTGGAAATTCATGATTTTCTCCGTTTCGTTACAGGAAAACAGCCTGCCCTCCGCTTTGAGAGGACAGGCCGTTTTTTGCTTTATTGTATCCTATCAGAAGTTGACCTTGCGGGCAACATAGGAAGTGTGCAGGATCTCGTGTGCCTTGTGGCCGCCAACTTCGCCGAGGAACTCTTTGTAGAGTGCCTGAACAGCGGGGTTATCCTGAGACTTACGCATCGGCAGCTTTGCATCTTCATCGTACAGAGCCTTTGCACGCAGTGCGCGGATGTCGGTGAAGTTGCGGACGGATGCAGGCTGAATCGGCTGACCGCCGCCGTTGACACAGCCGCCGGGGCAAGCCATGACTTCGATGAAGGTGTAATCAGCCTCGCCGGCACGGACTTTGTCCATCAGCTTGCGAGCGTTTGCCAGACCACTGACGACTGCAACCTTAACGGTCAGACCGCCAACAGTGTAGCTTGCTTCCTTGATTGCCTCAGTGCCGCGGACATCCTTGAAGTCAAGCTTGTCAGCGGGGAGGGTCTCGCCGGAGATCTTTTCAACTGCGAAACGCAGAGCAGCTTCCATAACGCCGCCGGTTGCGCCGAAGATCAGACCGGCACCGGTGAAGATGCCCAGCGGATCATCAAACTTCTCATCAGGCAGAGCATTGAAATCAATGCCTGCACGGTCGATCATGCGACCAAGCTCACGGGTAGTGAGTGCATAGTCGATATCGGGAACGCCTGCTGCGGACTGATCCGGTCTGCCCATTTCGAATTTCTTCGCGGTGCAGGGCATGATCGATACGCAGACGATATCCTTGGGATCCCAGCCCATCTTCTCAGCGAAGTAGGTCTTGGTGACAGCACCGAACATCTGCTGCGGGCTCTTGCAGGTGGAGAGGTTCGGGATCAGATCAGGATAGTAGTGCTCGCAGAACTTGACCCAGCCGGGAGAGCAGGAGGTGATCATCGGGAGAACGCCCTTATTCTGGACGCGCTCGAGCAGCTCGGTGCCTTCCTCAAGGATGGTCAGGTCAGCGGTGAAGTTGGTATCGAATACGAAGTCGAAGCCCAGACGCTTGAGGGCAGCGACCATCTTGCCCTCAACATTGGTGCCGATGGGATTGCCGAAGCACTCGCCCAGACCTGCACGGACGGAAGGAGCAGTGTTGACAACAACATGCTTGGAAGGATCTGCGATTGCTGCAAAGACTTCCTCGATGAAGCTCTTTTCAGAGAGTGCGCCTGTCGGGCAGACATTGATGCACTGACCGCAGGATACGCAGGAAGTTTCGCCCAGACCCTTTTCAAATGCGGATGCAATGTGGGTGGAGAAACCACGATCATTTGCACCGATAACGCCGATACCCTGTGTATGCTCGCAGACTGCGGAGCAGCGGCGGCACAGGATGCACTTGTTGTTATCGCGGAACATATGGGGAGCGGTTTCGTCGATGGTGTAGGTATTCTTTGCACCATCGTAGTAGCCTGCATCCTCGATGCCCAGATCATTTGCGAGCTTCTGGAGTTCGCAGTTCTTGCTTCTGACGCAGGAGAGGCAGTTTCTCTCGTGGTTGGAGAGGATCAGCTCCATGGTCTTTCTGCGGGAATCGACAACCTTCGGAGAGTTGGTGAGAACCTCCATACCCTCGGAAACGGGATATACGCAAGCTGCAACGATACGGAAGCCTCTGCCTTCGTTTGCCTCGACCACGCACATACGGCAGGCACCAATTTCGTTGATGTCCTTGAGGTAGCAAAGGGTCGGGATCGTAACGCCTGCTGCACGGGCGGCTTCGAGAATTGTAGTACCCTTCGGAACTGCAACAGCCTGACCGTTAATTTTTACATTTACCATATCACTCATGCTGTGAAGCCTCCTTATTTCTTGCTGATTGCGCCAAACTTACACTTGCTCATGCAGGCACCGCACTTGACACACTTAGCAGTATCAATTGCCATGGATGCAAGCTTGTGACCTTCTGCGGTGTAATCGGTTCTGGAAATTGCCTCTGCGGGGCACTGCTTTGCGCACATACCGCAGCCGATGCACTTGTCCTTGTCGATCTCGAAGTGGAGCAGCGACTTGCAGACGCCTGCCGGGCACTTCTTATCCACAATGTGAGCGATGTACTCGTCGCGGAAATAACGGAGGGTGGAGAGAACGGGGTTCGGAGCCGTCTGACCCAGACCGCAGAGAGAGTTTGCCTTGATATAGTTGCAGAGTTCTTCGAGCTTGTCGAGGTCTTCGAGGGTGCCGTTGCCGCTGGTGATCTTTTCGAGAATTTCGTACATTCTCTTGGTACCGATACGGCAGGGTGTGCACTTACCGCAGGACTCATCAACGGTGAACTGGAGGAAGAACTTTGCGATATCGACCATGCAGTTGTCCTCGTCGAGAACGATCAGACCGCCGGAACCCATCATGGATCCGATGGCGATAAGGTTATCATAGTCGATCTTGATGTCAAAGTGTTCAGCAGGAATGCAGCCGCCGGAAGGACCACCTGTCTGAGCAGCCTTGAACTTCTTGCCGTTGGGGATGCCGCCGCCGATTTCTTCGATGACTTCGCGGAGGGTGGTACCCATCGGGATCTCTACCAGACCGGTGTTGTTGATCTTACCACCGACTGCGAATACCTTGGTACCCTTGGATTTTTCAGTACCCATAGCGGAGAACCATTCTGCGCCGTTGAGGATGATCTGCGGGATGTTTGCATAGGTCTCAACGTTGTTCAGGATGGTCGGCTTGCGGAACAGACCTTTTTCTGCCGGGAAAGGCGGACGGGGACGAGGCTCACCGCGGTTGCCCTCGATGGAGGTCATCAGAGCGGTTTCTTCGCCGCAGACGAATGCGCCTGCACCCAGACGAAGGTCGATATCAAAGCAGAAGTCGGTGCCGAAGATGTTGTTGCCCAGCATACCTGCTTCTCTTGCCTGCTTGATGGCGATGCGCAGACGCTCAACAGCGATCGGGTACTCTGCACGGACGTAGATATAGCCCTGCTTTGCGCCGATTGCGTAGCCTGCGATGCTCATTGCTTCGAGGACAACGTGCGGGTCACCCTCGAGGATGGAACGGTCCATGAATGCGCCGGGGTCGCCCTCGTCGGCGTTGCAGCAGACGTACTTCATGTCAGCATCGGGAACGAGGTTCTTTGCGAGCTTCCACTTCATACCGGTCGGGAATCCGCCGCCGCCTCTGCCGCGCAGACCGCTGTCGAGGATCGCCTTGATGACGTCATCCTGCGACATGGTGGTGAGTACCTTGCCCAGTGCTTCGTAGCCGTTACGGCCGATGTACTCGTTGATGTCCTCAGGGTTGATGACACCGCAGTTACGCAGAGCCAGACGCTGCTGCTTCTTATAGAATGCAGTTTCCTTCAGCGGCTTGATGCCTTCTGCGGTAACGGTTTCCTGATAGAGGAACTCCTTAACGGGGTTGCCTTCCATGAAATGCTCCTTGACAATGCGCGGGATCTCATCGACATTGACCTTGGAGTAGAAAGTGCCTTCGGGATATACGATCATGATCGGGCCGAGTGCGCACAGACCAAAGCAGCCTGTCTTGACGACCTGAATTTTATCGGTCAGACCATTTGCAGAAAGCTCAGCTTCGAGCTTCTCAATGACCTTCATGGAGCCGGAAGAAGTACAGCCCGTACCGCCGCAAACCAGAACCTGCTTGTCGTACTTGGAAGCAGCATCTTCGCCTGTGCGAAGTGCGACTTCTTTCCGCATTTTTTCTCTGATTTCAGCGAGGTCTTGCAGATTATTCATATTGTAACCTCCTAATGATTTGGAATTGCTCTGAAATTAGTCAGCGTATTTTGCGAGGATCTCGTCAATTTCCTCGGGCTTGCCCAGCAATCTGCCGTAAACGTCATCGTTGATCATAAAGACAGGAGCCAGACCGCAGGCACCGACACAGCGGCAGTCATCGAGAGAGAACTTGCCGTCGGGGGTGATTTCGCCGACACCGATGCCGAGCTTTTCCTCCAGCAGCTCGAGGACTCTGCCTGAGCCCTTGACGTAGCAGGCGGTACCGAGGCATACAGAGATGCGGTATTTGCCCTTGGGCGACAGCGTGAACTGTGCGTAGAAGGTGGCAACGCCGAAAACCTTCTCCAGCGGGATGTTCAGCTGTTCAGCAATAATGGTTTGCACTTCGATCGGGAGATAGCCGTAGATGTCCTGTGCTTTCTGCATGATGGGCATCAGGCAACCCTGCTGATCCTTGAGCGAAGCGATAACAGCGAGGAGTTCCTTTTCCTGCTGCGGGGTTCCCTGGAACGGGATTGTAGCAATTTTCTTGCTCATGAAACCGTTTCCTCCTTATAATAAGAATCGGGTGATACTGATAGTGGGACTGTGCGGAATTGCAGACAGTCCTGCCACGCTCCTGCGGGCGGGGAGAGGGTGTGCTGTATGAAAAAACACGGTATCGCTCGGGCATACAGCACGAAAAATCCGACGACACCACACTCTGATAATTTTACTACTTTTGCAACAAAAAATCAAGAGGTAAAGATGCACAACAATCATTTGTAATTTTGTGTGATTCCATGAACAATCCCGTTGATATCAATAAAACGCGCGTAAATACAGCAAAAACAAGAATAAGTTTTCTGCAAAAACTGTACGCCGCACGCGGACAGTTGTTGTTTTATGTCAAAAAATATTTTTGTGGAAGAAAAATTGGCAGAATCTGTCAGTGCGGGAGCGCAAAAGGACATTGCGGGGAGGGATTTTACGGCGATGCGTTGTGCCCTGAATTCGACAGCATTCGCAGAAGATTTTCAGTTTCGCAGGTATTTTTTTCATCCGCAGGCATATTTTCAAAAATCACCTCATAGAGTATAAGCGGCGGGTTTTTCCCCGCATTCTAAAAACACCTGAACGAAAGCGATAGGAGGACAAAAAATGAACCAATCAACCTGTTTTTTACCAGAGGGCAGTCTGCTGGAATCCCCACAGAATGCCAATGCCCTGCGCTCGGAAGCCTCCCTGCGGGAAGCCATGCAGAATGGTCAGCGATTGGAAGCACGCGTCAGAGTCTGCGACGGAAGCCACAATCTGCACGTTGATCTGCCCTGTATGCGCGGTCTGATTCCGCGTGCGGAGGGCGCACTCGGCATCAGCGAGGGCACCACCCGCGATATTGCACTGATTTCTCGGGTCAATAAGCCCGTCTGCTTCTCGGTCCTGCGCATTGACCACGACGAAAACGGTGCGCCCCTTGCGGTACTTTCCCGAAGAATGCAGCAGGAACAATGTCAGAATGCGTACATCAGCAGGCTGCGGGCAGGGGATGTCATTCCCGCAAAAGTGACGCATCTTGCACCGTTTGGCTGCTTTGTGGATATCGGCTGCGGTGTGCCGTCTTTGATTCCGATTGATGCCATCTCGATCTCGCGCATTTCGCATCCTGCGGACAGATTCCGTATCGGGCAGGAGATTCGTGTGATGGTCAAGGGGTTTGAAAACGGGCGTGTGCTGCTGACGCATAAGGAATTGCTTGGCACATGGGCGGAGAATGCTGCGTGTTTTCAGGCGGGAGAAACGGTTGCGGGCATTATCCGCTCGGTGGAGGATTACGGAATTTTTGTGGAATTGTCACCGAATCTGGCAGGGCTTGCAGATTTGCGCAGCGGAATCCGTGTCGGGCAGCATGCGAGTGTGTACATCAAGAGCATTGTGCCGGAGCGCATGAAAATCAAGCTGGCGATCGTGGATGTATTTGATGAGAGTTGTGCGCCGCCGCCGATGAAATATTTCTATGAGGGGACGCATATGGAAAGCTGGGTTTATACGCCGCCGCTGGCAAAGCGACAGATCGCAACCTGTTTTGAAGAATCATAATCTTCTTTCATGAAGCACATAAAAAAGCTTTACTCGATGATATGAGAAAATCGAGTAAAGCTTTTTTGATGGATGCACTTAAAATTTTCCGCGCTCTGCTACGATATCCGCAAGTTCTCCGACATTCTTCATGCCCGAAACCTCACGCATCTGGAAACGCATTTTGAATTTCGCTTCAATCTCCGAAATCAGATTGAAATGCTCTACGCTGTCCCAGCCGTCTACGTCCGCAGCAGTCGTTTCTGCCGTCAGCTCAATGCTCTCGTCATCGAAAACATCTCGGAAAATCGGGGTCAGCAGCTCCAATACCTCTGCCTGTGTCATTTGTGTTGCCTCCAGTTTGTTCTCTTTTTTTATTGTCTGCGGATTTTTTCAATCTGCTTGCAATTGCCGCCTGTTGCACTGAATGTGTTCATCGCAAACAAAACGTCAGTTGCACCGACATTTTTAATGTATTTCACCGCATTTTTCTTGAAATAGCGGATGTCTACCACATAGATATCCTCAAAGGATGAGGTCAGCCAAGGAATCAGCGCGTTGCCGTAGCTGTCCTTGAACACAACGAGCTTTCTGCCGTTTTTGACCTCTGTTTCTACGTGCGTGACACGGTCATCGCCGCCCAGATATACCAAATACCAGTTGACGGGCGCACCCAGCGTATCGATGTTCATCAGCAGATTGCCCTTGCGCTCTGCGCCCAGACTGCGGTTATAGTACGTGGTGGTAATGCTTGCGTGCGGCTGATAGAAGAAGAAGTCTTCGGGGTTGTTCTTGATCGTAATGTCGCCCGAATAGCCGTACATCGTGCCGACATATCCCTCGCGCACGACCTTGTCGTATTCGGACATGGGTGCAAACGGAACACGCGCTGTTGCTGCAAATTCCTCTGCTGCGTAAAACGCACCCAGCGCAGACCAGTGGTGGTCTGTGCGCATATAAATGTACTCGTCTTTGTGCGGCATCAGCGCACCGTAGGCGTCTACGGGCGTGACCCCCGCCAGATAGGCGTTGATATGCTCGATGTTGTCCTTTTCGCTGCCGATGAGCTTTTTGAATTCATCGGGTGTATAGAAAGAACAGGGCGTCGGCACAACCATGGAGTACACATTGACGTCATCATCCAGTGCTGCCTTGTATTTGCTAAGGGAAAGCGCATAATTCTCGCCGACCGCAAAACTGCCGCCGTAAAGCGAAATGGCACGCTTCTGATAAATCAGGATGTTGTTGGAAAGCTCGCCGCCCTCCTCGTCCTCCGCGGAAACAGGTGCTTCCGTGGTGGTCTGCATGGATACGGTCGTGGTCGGGGCGGTTGTTCCTGACTGCATGGCCGCTTCCGTTGTGGATACAGGTGCCGTTGTGGTGACGGCAGGGCCGCTTTCATAGCGTTGCAGCACCGCACCGTGCAGGACCGCATCATCATCGCTCTGCATTCCGAAATGTTTGCGCAGGGATGCAGTCATATTTTTAAATACGGAACGAAACGGTACCGTGTCATCGTAATAATTGGTGATGCCTTCGGTATATTCGCCGCTCAGATAGGATTCTACTGTAAAATCAGGCTTTTCCGCAAGTGCGCGGTTCTCGATTTCTGAAACGGTCGGACGCTCCAGCACCACCATGCCGATGGCAATGCAGGATACCAGAAGGGTGCAGACTGCGATGTTGACCGTACCAAGCACACGCTCGATGCGAGGGAGCGCTTTCTTTGCGGCAAATGCTGATGCATCGCGCTGAAAGGCACGTTCTGAGCGTTTGCGCAGTTTTTTGACCGTTTTTCTGGCGGCTTTGGTTTCTGCGGCATACTGCTCGGCTGCCTGTTCCTGCGCAGCATCGCGGTAGGCTTCCAGTTTTTTCTGGCGGTTGCGCGCTTCCTCTGCCGCATAGGCTGACGCTAAGGAATTTGCGGCTTCTGCGGCGGCTTTTCGGGTACGCTCCAGATTCTTTCGCGTGGTATCGGAAACTTTTGTAAAGGTACGTCCCGCTGCGCTGCGGGTCGAATCGGATACTTTGGTAATGGTGCGCTCTGCCGCCTCAAAGATCGCCTTTGCCTCGGCAGCGGCTTTTCTGCGGACATCGCGGGTTTTGGCAGCGGCAGCCTCACGGCGGACCGCTCTTGCATTGGCAACTGCCTCACGATGCTCCTGGCGGCTTGTATCGGGCATTTGCGGAATGGAAATGTCAATATTGTTGGTATCATTGCCGAGCAGACTGGACGCGGAGCGGGGTTTTGGCGGTTCCGTCGGTTCAATCTGCACGTCTATCTGCGTCTGATCGTTGCCCAGTAGACTGGAATCCAGCATGGGACTACGCTCCTTTCGTCAGAATCGGAAATAAAGGAAGGGGTTGTTGGTCGCATCGACCAGCAGAATGCTGCTGACCAGCAACAGTACTGCATTGATGATGACCTGCGCGGAGCCGATGAATACGGCGGCACTGCGATGTTTTTCCTTTGCGGTTTGCAGTGCGTTGCATAGCGGGAAACAGCAGAGGACCGCTACAAGAAGCAGCCAGCAGTTGTTGCGCAGAGAGAGTTCCGTGACGGAATCCATGACGGCATTGCCGTTCAGACCAATGAGATTCCGCAGAAACTGCAACAACTTTCCGAAGTCCTCAAAATAAAAAATGCCGAACCCGATGAAAATAACGATTTTACTGTAAATGTGTCGAATTACGACAGGGATTTTCTTGATGCGCTTTTTGCCGATCAGCTGCTCAATCAGAATGAACAGACCGAAGTAAAGTCCCCAGATGACGAAATTCCAGCTTGCACCGTGCCAGAGTCCCGTGCAGAACCAGACAAGGAACAAACCGCCGTATTTGCGGCGTTTTCCGAAAATCGGGACGTAAAGCAGGTAATCGCGGAAAAACGTGCCGAGAGAAATATGCCATCTCTGCCAGAATTCGGAGATATCGCGGCAGAGAAACGGATGATTGAAGTTTTCATCAAAATGGAAGCCGAACAGGTAGCCCATACCGATTGCCATGTCGGAATATCCAGAAAAATCGAAATAAATCTGCATCGCGTAGACAATAACGGCATACCATGTGCCAACAACCGAAAGCTGCGGGATATCACTGCCGAAAAAGGCATCCACAATGGTCGAGAGGTTGTTTGCCAGAATGACTTTTTTCGCAAGGCCAAGAATCACACGGGTAATGCCGTTGCTGAAATCGGTGAGCGTGACACTGCGCTCGCGGATTTCCCGCTCGATCGTGCTGTAACGGACAATGGGACCTGCGACAAGTTGCGGAAACATCGAAATATAAAGCAAAAACCGAAACGGATTACGCTGCCGCTCCACTTTGCCCCAGTAAAGGTCAATGATGTACGAGAGAATCTGGAAGGTGTAAAAACTGATGCCGATGGGCAGCGTCAACTGTGGGACAGGCAGCCGGACATTCGGAATCAGATTGAGATTTTCAACAATGAATGCGCTGTATTTGAATACTCCCAGCAGCCCGATATTGAATATCAGGCTGAACACAAACAGAAATTTGCAAAGACTATCCCGTTTTCTGTCCTGACAGGCACCGATGCCAAGTCCGAGCAGATAGTTTACCAAAACGCTGCCGAGCAGCAAGAGAATATAAACGGGTTCCCCCCATGCGTAAAACACGAGGGAAAAAATGATCAATACCGCGTTTTTCAGCCGTAAAGACCGAAAAAGCCCGTAGCACAGCAGGCATACGGGCAGAAACAGGTATAGAAAGATCAGGCTTGAAAAAACCATTTTAGAAGCTCCTGCGTTTGTTTTGTTCTGTACGTATCTATCTTTTTCTATATATATGTGGTCAGACTGTCCGTGTGCGCAGGACAATCCGCCGATATGTCTTTCGATATTATATCGCAAAAAACGACAGGTTGCAAGTAGAAATCGCAATTTTCTTTAATTTGACCAAAGAATACCTTAGATTTTCATATGAATTTGACGATGAACTTTCAACATAAGTAAAAGAAATGCGAATAAACCGCGTGTATAGTAGCTTTTTGTATGGCGATCCCCGCGATTCGGAATTGGGGCTTGCAAAATCGGAAAGCTTGTGTTATACTAGTAGCGTTGCGCGGGATTTTTCTAAAAAGCAACACAATATGGTCACAGTTGCGTGATATCATCAAATTATCCCGCAGATTCTTTGGAAAGGAACATCTCATTATGGGAAAGAACAATAAAAATCGCCAGCAGCGCGAGCTGACGCCCAAACAGCTTGAAAAAAAGGAAGCTGCCAAGGCACAGGCAAAAAAGCGGAAGCGTCAGAAAGGACTGACCGTGGCGGCACTTTGCTGTGCAGGTGTGGTCGTCATTGGCGCAGTGGGCTTTACCGTCGCAAGGCTGATCAAAAAAGACGGTGTCGCTCAGCGCAGACGCACTGCCATGGAAACGGAGCATTATTCCGTCACCAATTCCATGCTCGGCTTCTTCTTCGATAAGACTTATCAGAGCTATAAAAGTGCAAACGAGGGCACGGAGGGCACAGAATTCCCCGATGAAAACAAATCGTTCCGCAAGCAGCAGTTTTCTTCTGACCAGACTTGGTATGATTATCTGATGTCCGCATCGGTCTACGGCTTGGAAAATACCCTCAAAAGCTGCGAGGCGGCGTATGCGGCAGGCTATGAACTTTCCGACGAACTCAAAGCGAAATGTAAGGCGGATGCAGAAGCCTATCAGAGCGACACGCTGGCGGAAGGCATCAACACGGAGGACATCCGCAAGGTGCTGGAACTGATCGAAATTTCCAGCAACTATCATAAAGATGCCATTGCCGCAGTCAATGTCACGGATGAGGAAGTCAAACAGTACGCGGAAGAAAACATCAACCATTTCCGCCGTCTGAAATTTCTCTGCTATACGCTGGCATGGGCGGATGTCAACACCGCAGTCAACGAAGACCCATCCGTGGTGCAGCTCCAGTACAGCGATGCAAAGGCGGAAAACGATAAGATCACCGCGTCGAAAACCCCTGAGGAATTCAAGGAGAATGTCCGCAATTTCCTGATCAACGTCAAGAATAAGGACGAGAAAACCGCTGACAACATCGTGAATGCCATGCAGATGAATACCGTGGCAAGCGATTATGAGCCCGATCTCGTACAGTGGGTACTCGACGGCGCAGGCATCAACCAGATTTATACCTTTATGGATACCGAAGAAAAGAGCTTCAAGAACTATATGCTGCTTGACGAAATGTTTCAGGATGAGTCGGAAACGATCGATATGCGCGTGATTTGTCTGGGCAGCAACAGCTACGATTCCGAGGACGATGCCAAGGCAGAAGCACAGAAAGTGCTGGATGACTGGAAAAATAACGGCAGCAAAGTGGAGGACTTTGCAGATTATGCACGCAATCACTCCGATGACTTCATGACCTATTCGGACGGCGGTCTGGTGGAAGGCTATTCCGCGAACACCAAAACTTACGGCGATGATCTCCATGACTGGGCGTTTGACAAATCCCGCAAGGAGGGCGACACGGGCGTTTTCAAGACTTCAAATGCAATTGTCATCGCATATTATATCGCGCCGAATAAGTACAATGCACTGGAGGCTGCCGCTTATAAGGAACTGAAAGCTGCAAAGACTTCTGCGGTGGACAAGGCAAAAGATAATTATTCCGTGATGGAATACGAAGATGTTTATAATCTCATTGAGTACTAAATAATTTAGCGGCGAGTACCGCGAAGCGCATCGAAAGCTTCACGGTACCCGCCGTTTTGTTTTTGATTATTCCTTACGGAGTTTGCCAAGCTGCGCGGAGTGTTCTTCACGGAATTGCGCGAATCTTCCCTCATCCAGTGCCTTGCGGATCTCTGACATCAGATTGTTATAGAACCAGAGATTGTGCTGTACCGCAAGCCTGCCGCCAAGCTGCTCGCCTGCTTTGAACAGATGTCTGATGTACGCACGCGAAAAATGCTGACAGGTCGGACAGCCGCATCCTTCCTCGATCGGGCGGGAATCCGTTTCAAAATTGCGGTTGGTCAGATGCATGATGCCGCCCCAAGTAAACACCGTTGCGTGACGCGCATTGCGGCTCGGCATGACACAGTCAAACAGATCAATGCCTCTCGCTACGCCCTCAACAATGTTCTGCGGCGTGCCGACACCCATGAGGTAACGGATCTTTTCTTTCGGCATATACGGTTCCACGTGCTCGATGATGTCGTACATGACCTCTGCGGGTTCACCGACCGCCAAGCCGCCGATCGCATAGCCGTCCAGATCCATTGCCGCAATCTCTTTCATATGCTTGATGCGCAGGTCGGGGAACGTGCAGCCCTGATTGATGCCGAACAATAGCTGATGCGGATTCATCGTATCGGGCAGGCTGTTGAGTCGTGCCATTTCGTCCTTGCAGCGTTTGAGCCAACGCGTAGTACGGGCACAGCTTTGTGCTGCATAGAGATAAGGAGCGGGATTTTCTACGCATTCGTCAAAAGCCATGGCGATCGTCGAGCCGAGATTTGACTGGATCTGCATACTTTCTTCGGGCCCCATGAAGATTTTTTTGCCATCCACATGAGAATGGAACGTGACGCCTTCCTCTTTGATTTTGCGGAGTTTTGCCAGCGAAAATACCTGAAATCCGCCGCTGTCGGTGAGGGTGGGACCGTCCCAGCCTGTAAATCCCTGCAAGCCGCCCATGGTGCGTACAATGTTGTCGCCCGGGCGGACATGAAGGTGGTACGTGTTGCACAGCATGACCTGACAATTGACCGCTTTCAGGTCATACGCGGAAAGTGCGCCTTTGATTGCACCCGCTGTGGCAACATTCATAAAGCAGGGGGTCTGAAAATCGCCGTGAACCGTGTGAAACATACCGCGGCGGGCAACGCCCTCCTGTAAAAGCAACTGATACATAAACATACTCCTTATGGTGACTTTTGGCATTCCTGCATATTATAGCACATCTTCCGAAAAAAGTAAAGGCGAAATCAGAAATTTAGCTTGCATTTTGTTAAAGGTTGTGGTATACTAATATTCGGAATATCCTTTTACAGAATCGAGGGGAACATCATGCACGAGTATCAATCCCGTTATGAGCATACGCACAGAGGAAAAGTGTATATCAAATGGCTGATTTATATCGGTATTCTGGTTTGTGTGTTTGTATTCGGTTTTTTATGGATCATTGATTATATTGAAAATCAACGACTGACGGTGACACAGCGGGATTTTTCCGATCTGGAACTTCAGTATTTTGAATATGACAACGGCATCAAGCTGGCAGAACGATTGAAACCTGCCTATGCATTCACGCAGGGCATTACCGATCAGGGCGCAAAATACGAGGGCTTTGTGTTCGACATCGACGGCGAGGTCAAGGATGTGCTGCTCGACTGCTTCAATCTGAGCTACGATGAAGAAAGAAATCAGAAGATCTCCACGAACTGCAAAATGTTCTTTGAGCAGGGCAAGAAATATACAGGTCCGACCGTCAAGCTGCATACCGAGGACGGTACGACAAAGGGCATACAGTTTTCGGCGGACAATGTGCGGTATCAGTTGTTTTTCTTCCACGATGACAACGACAATCTGCAAATGATGGCACGCAAAGAGTGCTGAAAACATACGAAATGGGACGGCTCCTGTCATACAGAGCCGTCCCAGTGCTTCACAAACGAAAAACGCATCCTTCGCTGAAATAAGGGGAGCAGCAAAAGGATGCGGGTGATTGGCATTGCCCCCCAGCCGCACGGACAGGAGGGGAGCAACATGAAAAAAGGGGGATTTTGGGAGCAGCATAAGCCTCCCAAAAAGGAGAAGATGGCAAATGAAATGATACCTCCGCCTCAAGCAACAGGCTTGAAGAGGAATCTGCCGATTGCCTGTGTCAAAGACTGTTCCTGCTGTTCATCGACAGTGTTGGCAACCAGTTCAACGGGCTGTTCGCGGTCAAGGGTGAAAATGCCCATGATGGATTTTGCATCCACGGCATAAGAACCGACCTTGAGTTTCGCCTCAAACGGGAAATGTCCCATGATATTTACAAATTCAGATACGTCCGAGATTTCGGGAAGAAAAATCGTCATTGCAGACATGGTGAAAACCTCACTTTTCTTTCGTATGGGGGAATTCAGTCTTCTCGTGGAATCAAATTGCGGGGGCGTGCGGGGGAATGTTTGTTGTCGTTCCCTGTTTCCGTGCTTATCATATCACGAAAAGTGCGTTTTGTCAAGCAAAAACACTATGATTTGTGCAACTGACCGAATTTATCAGTTCGGACAGCAATTCTTTTTTTATTCTTGATAGTTCGGAAATGTTGCACAAGTGAATAACATTAAATTTGTGCATATTGTATAGGAGCAAACCATGAAATTTCAAATCGTTACCTTTGGATGCAAAGTCAATCAGGCGGAGTCCGCAGGATTGTGCCGGCTGCTGTGCTCACAGGGCATGGAGCAGGCGGAACAGCGGGATGCCGCAGACCTGATTGTGGTCAACAGCTGTGCCGTTACCGATGAGAGCGTGCGGAAAGTCAAGCAGCTTCTGCGTTCTGTGAAACGGAAAAATCCTGATGCGCTGGTCGCGCTGACAGGCTGCTGGCCGCAGGCATTTCCGGAGGATGATTTTTGCGGCGCGGATTACGTTACAGGCACCAAAGACCGCGATGCGCTCCTGCAATGGTGTCAGCAATGCATGAAAATGCGACCTGATACGCAGGAAACGAAAATTACACCATATAAAAGTGCATCTGATTCGTTTTCACCGCTGCCTTGCGCAGATACTACGAAAACACGCGCTTTCCTGAAAATTCAGGACGGCTGCAACCAGTTCTGCACTTACTGCATCATTCCGTTTTCCCGCGGACGCTGCCGCTCGATGACATTGGAACGGCTGAAACAGGAGGTCGATCAGCTTGCGGAACAGGGTTTCCGTGAGATCGTGCTGACGGGCATCAACCTCGGATTTTTCGGCATGGATACAGGATGCGACATTGCGGATGCGGTTGCCGTTTGTGCAGCAAATCCGCAGATTTTGCGGGTGCGGCTCGGCTCGCTCGAACCGGAACGCATGACCGCCGAAATCCTTGCAAGGCTTGCCGCCTGCGAGAAATTCTGTCCGCAGTTTCATCTTTCGCTGCAAAGCGGTTCCGATGCCGTACTGACCCGCATGAACCGCCGCTACCGCAGTAAAGAATATGCAGAACTTGCTGAAAAAATACACACCCTGTTCCCGAATGCCGCCCTCACGACCGATGTCATTGTGGGATTCCCGGGAGAACATGAGGCGGAATATCAGGAGACAGTCGCATTTGTGAAGAAAATCGGCTTTGCAAAAGTCCATGTGTTCCCATACTCCCAACGCGCAGGTACCAAAGCTGCCGCGATGGATGACCAGATCCCGCAGCAGGTCAAAATGCAGCGCAGTGCAGATCTGACCCGCATTGCCAATGAGATTCGCCGAGAACATCTTGCAGGCTATGTCGGCAGGACGGTTGAAGTACTCGTGGAGGGAAAAAAACGGCAAAATGCACAGACCTTTTACCAAGGGCATACCAAGGAAGGTACACTTGTGAAAATTTTGCCGAAAAATGATGAAAAGGGTTTGCGAAATTCCATTGTTTGTGTTACAATAGAAGCATATGAGGACGATTGCTGTATTGCTCGCCCTTGATCAAAATACTGATTTTTTCGGAGGTAATTTGTATCATGGCAGTTTATCGCATTTACACAGAAAAAAAGCCCCAGTATGCCGTGGAAGCTCAGTCCGTTCTTTCGGATCTGCGCACGGCACTGCGTCTGGATGTCGTCGGCATTCGCGTGCTGAATCGCTACGACGCAGACCACATTTCGGAGGAGGAATTCCGTCGTGCGGTACCCACCGTTTTCTCGGAGCCTGCTGTCGATTATGTCTATGAAAAGCTGCCGATGCTTTCCAATCAGGAGCGCATTTTCGCAGTCGAGTATCTTCCCGGTCAGTTTGACCAGAGAGCCGATTCCTGCGAACAGTGCATCCAGATCCTGAACGGTCAGGAACGCTGCCGTGTCAGAAATGCGCGTGTTTACATCGTATCGGGCGCAATTTCCGATGAGGAGTTCGAGAAACTCAAGAAGTACCTCATCAACCCCGTGGAAAGCCGCGAAGCATCTCTTGATACCGTGGATTCCCTCGATACCAATTATGCAATCCCCACCACTGTCGAAACCCTCGATGGTTTCTGCGAGATGGACGAGTCTGCCAGAAAAGCATTCCTCAACGATTACGCACTAGCAATGGATCTCGATGACATCACGTTCTGTCAGGAGTACTTCCGCGATACCGAGCACCGTGACCCCACCATTACCGAGATCCGCATGATCGATACCTACTGGAGTGACCACTGCCGTCACACCACTTTCCTGACTACTATTGATAAGGCAACCATCGAAACGCCGTATATTCAGGAAACTTACAACGATTACCTCCGCATTCGCAAGGAACTGGGCAGAGATGCAAAGCCCATCACGCTGATGGATATGGCGCTGATGGCAATGCGCAAACTCAAGGCAGACGGCAAGATCCCCGCTCTGGATGAAAGCGAAGAAATCAACGCTTGTTCTGTCAAAATCAAGGTCGATACCGATAAGGGTACCGAGGACTGGATCTTGATGTTCAAGAACGAAACCCATAACCACCCCACCGAAATCGAACCGTTTGGCGGTGCTGCGACCTGTCTGGGCGGTGCCATTCGTGACCCGCTTTCGGGCAGAAGCTACGTCTATCAGGCAATGCGTGTCACGGGTGCGGCAAATCCGCTCGTTCCCGTTTCCGATACCATGCCCGGCAAGCTCCCGCAGCGTAAAATTACCGTCGGTGCCGCAAACGGTTACAGCTCCTACGGTAACCAGATCGGTCTGGCAACCGGTCATGTCGCAGAGGTCTATCACCCCGGCTATGTCGCAAAGCGTCTGGAGATCGGTGCGGTTGTCGGTGCGGCACCTGCTGAAAACATCCGCAGAGAAGTGCCTGTTCCCGGCGATATCATCATCCTGCTGGGCGGCAAAACGGGTCGTGACGGCTGCGGCGGTGCAACCGGTTCTTCCAAATCCCACACTCTCGAATCCCTGACCCATTGCGGCGCAGAGGTCCAGAAGGGTAATGCACCTGAGGAGCGCAAACTCCAGAGATTGTTCCGTGACCCCGCTGTTACCAAACTCATCAAGCGCTGCAACGACTTCGGTGCAGGCGGCGTTTCTGTTGCAATCGGTGAGCTGACCGATGGTCTGGATATTGATTTGAACGCAGTTCCTCGTAAATATGACGGTCTGGATGGCACCGAGCTTGCGATTTCCGAATCGCAGGAGCGAATGGCTGTTGTGGTCGCGCCCGAGGATGTTGACGCTTTCATGGCTGCCGCAGATAAGGAAAACCTGCTCGCAACGGTCGTGGCAAAGGCAACCGATACCAACCGTCTGCGCATGAACTGGAACGGCAAGACCATCGTCAACCTTTCCAGAGAATTCCTCAATTCCAACGGCGCAGAAAAGCATACCGATGTTGTTGCGTTCAATCCGGAACCGACCGCGGAAACCCGCTATGAGGATACCCCCGACGGCTGGAAAGAACTCATGGGCAACCTCAACGTCTGCTCGCAGAAGGGTCTGGTCGAGAAATTCGACTCCACCATCGGCGCAGGTACCGTGCTGATGCCCTACGGCGGTATCTATCAGCTGACTCCTTCGCAGGCTATGGCGGCAAAAATCCCTGTTCTGACAGGCGAAACCTCTACCTGCTCCATTATGGGCTGGGGCTTCCACCCGACCATTTCCGAAAAATCTCCGTACCACGGCGCAATGCTCGCAGTCATCGAGTCTGTTGCAAAGGTTATCGCAGCGGGCGGCTCGTGGCATCAGTGCTGGCTCACGTTCCAGGAATACTTCGAGCGTACCCAGAACAATCCGAAGCGCTGGGGTAAGCCGTTCTCCGCTCTGCTCGGTGCATTCAAGGCTCAACTGGAACTGGAATGCGCATCCATCGGCGGCAAGGACTCCATGTCCGGTACATTTGAAAAGGTCGATGTTCCGCCGACTCTGGTATCCTTTGCAGTTTCCGTTGCGGATACCAAGCGCGTTCTTTCCACCGAATTCAAAAAGGCAGGCGATACGGTCATCCGCATCGCTCCGAAATATGACGGCAACGGTCTGCCCGACTGGGACAGCGTCCGCGCTTGCTTCGATACCGTGGAGAAGATGATCTCCGACGGCAGAGCAAAGGCAATCTGGACGGTTACAGGCGGCGGTGTGGCAGAAGGTATCGCAAAGATGTGCTTCGGTAACCACATCGGCTTCGAGTTCAGCAAAAAGCTTCCCGCACAGATCCTCTTTGCACCGTATGTCGGCTCGTTCCTCATCGAACTGGAAGGTGCGGCAAAGGACGGCGAGGAAGTCATCGGCCGCACCACTGAACAGTACAAGGTGTTCAGCGATGCCTACACCATCAGCCTCGACAGCCTCCAGAAAGTCTGGGAAGGCAAACTGGAATCTGTATTCCCGTGCCGCATCAAGACCGAATTTGCTACCATTGAATCCTACGCATTCAAGGCAGAACGCCGCGTCGCACCGACCATTAAGACCGCAAAACCGCGTGTTCTGATCCCTGTATTCCCCGGCACTAACTGCGAGTACGATACTGCACGCGCATTTGAACGTGCCGGTGCCGCTCCCGAAATTCTTGTCATCCGCAACCTGTCCGCAAAGGCAATCGAGGATTCTGTGGAAGCAGCAGTCAAGCTGATTGAGAATTCCCAGATGATCATGCTGCCGGGCGGTTTCTCGGGCGGCGACGAGCCTGACGGTTCGGGCAAATTCATTACTGCTTTCTTCCGCAATCCGCAGGTTGCAGAGGCAGTTCACAAGCTGCTCCAGAAGCGCGACGGTCTGATGCTCGGTATCTGCAACGGTTTCCAGGCACTCATTAAGCTGGGTCTGGTTCCTTACGGCGAAATCACCGAGATGAGCGACAATTCTCCGACGCTGACCTTCAACACCATCGCACGCCACCAGAGCATGATGGTCACTACACGCATTGCATCGAACAAGTCGCCGTGGCTGGCTGGCTGCGAGGTCGGCGATCTTCACACCGTTCCGATTTCGCACGGCGAGGGCAGATTCATCGCCCCGACCGCACTGATTCGCAGAATGGCAAGCAATGGTCAGATCGCAACGCAGTATGTTGACCTTTCGGGTCGTCCGACGATGGACATCCGCTTCAATCCGAACAGCTCCATTGACGCAATCGAGGGTATCACTTCGCCTGACGGCAGAGTGCTCGGTAAGATGGGTCACAGCGAGCGCATCGGCAGAGAGGTCTGCAAGAACGTACCCGGCGAAAAGGATCAGAAGATCTTTGAAAACGGTGTTCGTTATTTCGCTGATTAAGATAAAACGAAACGCGCAAGTCTTGCAAGGACTTGCGCGTTTTTTTCGTATAAAAGGCGGATGTCGCCGCATCAGCAGCCCGTGACGTTGAAATCAACCTCAATTGTTTTCCATGATGAAAACACCTCAGGATCGACCACACATGCGGAATGCTGCTCGTCTGTCGGGAGGATTTTTCCCTCAGCAGTGTGCGCATCCTCGGAAAATTTCGCCCGCGGATGATAGATATTGCTGTGCA
This sequence comes from Oscillospiraceae bacterium, assembly GCA_045600205.1. Classification (GTDB taxonomy): domain Bacteria; phylum Bacillota; class Clostridia; order Oscillospirales; family Ruminococcaceae; genus Firm-04. The sequence continues at coordinate 80,838 of JAZRXM010000001.1, forward strand.
TTTCTATGCCGTCATCGGAATCCGTATAATTGGCAGCGACCATTTCCACAGGCTTGCCGTCCACACGGATTTCCTTGATCTCAATGTTCATTTTCGGGAACAGCTTGGCACCGTCCAGTATCCTGACCGCTGCATAATCCACGGAACTGCATGAAAATTCTTTTTCAATATCGCCGCTGGCTTCGTAGCGGCAGCCTTTCGTATCCGCATTGATACGCACGGTGTACCCGCCGTTGCCATGAATATGTGTGATGCCTGCGTTATAGGCAAGCATATCGGTTTCCATACCCCAGTACTGCACATACCATTGATCCGCGGCGATTGCCAGAATCGCATCGCCTGATTGGGCGACAACGCGCTTTTCCAGAACAGGCGGTTCCTGATAAACAGGCGCATTGGCAGCCGGTGCGGTTGTGGAAGCCACGGTGCTTACAGAAGGGGATTTTTCAGAGCCGTGTTGCGTTTCACAGCTTGATAGACATATCATCAGTGACGCAGATGCGCATAAAATAAACCAATTTGAAAAATGCTTCATGAAATGCTCCTTTGTTGAATGTCAGTATTTTCATGATACACTGTTTTGTGCGAAAAGACAAGTGGAAAAAATGCCAAAGATACCGCAGAAGCAAGGACGCAATCTGTGAAAAAACAGAGAATACAGTCGGAATGTAGAAATATTAGGCTTGTATTTGCGCAGTATTCATAAAAATGTACAAATTCAACAGAGAGTCATAATGGACGAGAGAATTTCTTTCGCCAAAGACGCGATTTTTGAATCGTTTGTTTACGGAAAACAACAAATTCCCAAAGAAAATTATACGGAAAGTTTTTTTTCGTCAGGTATTTACAAATCTAAAAGAATGTGCTATAATGAAGCAATAGTAACATAGGCGAATTGTCTACCTTGAAGAAACAGATGAAAGATACTATTATATAATAGTATCAAAGAAAAAGAAAAACAGAGAAGAAATCAAATTTTTTTTGGAGAGTGTTAAACCATGAAAAACGGCATCCGAATGTCTGACATTGCCAAGGAATTGGGTGTCAGCGTCGTGACCGTATCCAACGCGCTGAATGATCGTGGTGGCGTAAGTGACGAAATGCGCCGAAAAATCCGTGAGCGTGCATCGCAGCTTGGGTACCGTCCGTCCGCACCGCGTACCCCGCGGAAACCTATGCTCAATCTGCCTTCCGAAACAGGCAGCATCGGCATCCTGACCAGTGAGCGTTTTGCAGGCGTTCGCGGAACTTTCTACTGGTTCCTGACGGCAGGCGTTTCCAAGGAACTGACCCACTGCAATCTTTATTCGGTCTACGAAAGCGTTTCCATTGCGGACGAAACAAATGCAATTCCTCCGCATATTGTTACTGAACGGCAAGTGCGCGGTCTGATCGTTGTCGGACAGCTTGCCTCCAATTACCTCGATATGCTCGCAGAACTGCATATTCCTGTGCTGTTCCTCGATTTTTACGATAAGCACAGCGAAATTGATGCCGTCATTTCCGATAACTATTATGACAGCTATCTGATGACCGACCGTCTTGTTGCGATGGGACATGAGAGAATCGGCTTCATCGGTACGCTGACCGCAACCAGCAGCATTCAGGATCGCTATCTCGGATACGTGAAGTGCCTGATGGAAAATCATTTGCAGCAAAATCCCGCTTGGATCCTCGATGACCGTTATATGGACGGCACCGTGTTCAATCAGTTTGCATTTCCGTTGGAGGATATGCCCACCGCTTTTGTCTGCAACTGCGATGAAACTGCATTCCGCGTCATCGGAGAACTGCAGCGGCTGGGATTCCGTGTGCCGGAGGACATTTCCGTCACGGGCTACGATAACTACACCGTTTCGGATATGTGCAATCCTGCCATTACGACCGTTGAGGTTGACCTCGCGGAAATGGCGCATACGGCAGTGGCTTTGCTGCTTGCACGCCTCGAAAACCCGCAGAAACCCGCGGCTCGCCATGTCGTTCCCGGCAGAGTCATTATTAAGGAATCCATGGCGCGCAATCCGGAAAAGTAATTGACTGACTGGCGAAACAACTAAAAATTAGACTGAATTTTTGTTTAAAAAACTGTTGCAAATGAAAATAAAATATGCTATAATATGTATGGTTCGTAGTGTAGCTATTACTATGCCCTTTTGACGATAAAAGGCGCAGAAAACAGCTTGTAAGATACACAACGGAAACAATCGGAATCGGTACGCTCACCGAAGCCGAACAAAAAACTTTTAGGGCTTGCAGGAGGTGGTTTTATGCCAAGTTATGCTTACACCGCGAAAGACGCTGTCGGTAATGTAAAGCAGGGCGTCATGTCCGCAGAGGATGAGCAGGAATTTCTGGCAAAAATCAGAGAAAAGGGAATGTATGTCAACAGCTACAAGGAAAGACGTACAGATGTCAAAACCGTCAAGAAGTTCAAGACGAAGGATCTGGCATTCTGTACCCGTCAGCTTGCAGCAATGCTGACATCAGGTTTGACGCTGGTCAAAGCACTGGACATTCTTTGTAAAGAGCAGGAGAGCGAAGCTGCTCGAAACGTATGGAGAGATGTTTACGAGAATGTTCAGAAAGGTGAATCTTTCTCCGATGCGTTGGAAGTTCACGGAAGCGTCTTCCCGACCCTGTTTTCCGCAATGGTCGGCGCAGGTGAAGCGTCCGGTTCTCTGGACGTCATTATGCAAAGACTGAGCGACTACTACGCAAACCAGAACAAGATTGCCAACACCATCCGAAGCGCAATGATCTACCCGATCATTCTGGCAGTTCTGACGATCGCGGTCGTCATCGGCGTATTCGTATTCATCATGCCGACCTTCGAGGAACTGTATGATGATCCCGAACAGATGCCCGGACTGACCAAGGCAATGGTCAACATCGGTAAATTCCTGGTCAAGTATTGGTACATCATGCTGCCGATCATCTTTGGTATCATCTTCGTATTTATTTATGCGTTGAAGATGCCTGATTTCCGACTAAAATGGGATCGCTTCATGATAAAAGGTCCGGCATTCGGAAAATTGGTCGTTACGATCTACACTGCACGTTTTGCTCAGACAATGGCTTCTCTGTACTCCTCCGGTCTTCCGATGGTTGAGTGCCTGAAGCGTTCCTCTGATACGTTGAACAACAGTTACATCACCCTGAAATTCCGCGACATCATAGACGACGTCAAGAGTGGTGAAACGCTGAGTTCTTCCATTCAGAGAGCTGAGATCTTTGACTCGATGTTCTGTTCCATCATCTACGTCGGTGAGGAAGCCGGCGCATTGGACGACATCCTTGCAAAGACCGCTGAGTACTACGACGAAGAAGCAGACTCCGCAGTTAAGCGTCTGTGCGCACTGCTTGAGCCTGTCATGCTGATCATCATGGGTATTATCATCGCTCTCGTCTGTGCTGCATTCTTCCCTGCACTGTACGAGTCCTTCGATCAGATCAGCTGATCTTCCGCAGAATTTCACGACAGTCATCATACCGAAATGCGGCGGCAGACGCCGCCGCATGAGGTTCGAATTTTCCGAATAAATTTGAGAGGTGGAAAACACAAATGCTTTCATTTGATATTACTGACCGCGTGATCCGTATTATTAAAGGTCAGGAGACAAACGGCAAGATCAGAATTGCTGCTGCTGCGTCCCTTGATCTGGATGAGGAAGTCATCGTCAACGGTCACGTTCGTGACGTCCCCAGATTGGCAACTTTGATTAACCAGGTTCTCCGCACCAACAAAATGGTCGATAAGGAAGCAATCGTCAGCATTTCTTCCAACATGACCATTTTTAAGGAACTCCATATTCAGAAGGCTGCAAAAGAGCAGGACTTCATGAAGATGGTTCGTGCTGAGATGCAGGCTGCACTCGGCATTGACGAATCCTATTCCGTATCTTATATCATCGTCGGTGATTCCGACCAGACCGAAGGTGCTTTGAAGATTCTCGCAACGGCTTGCCCTTACGAGGTTGTTGACTGCTACAAGCGCGTCTTCAATATGCTTCAGGTTTCCCTCCGTTCCGTCATGATCGGCTGCAACTGCATCACCAAGGTTCTGCTTGCAGACACCAAGGTCAAATCCAAGATGCCGTTGCTGGCTGTTCAGATCGACAACAACTTCATCTCCCTCAACCTTTATGAGAAAGGACAGCTTTCCTTCTCTCGTTTCGCTTCCATCTCCGCTGAGGACTACGATGATTCCTCTGACTACGTATTCGAGGCAGTCAATGAGAACGTCTTCCGTATGCTTCAGTTCCAGAAGAGCAAGAGCGACAGCGACCCGATTGAAAACGTTGTCTTCTATGGTGATACCCGTGAGTATGTCCGTCTGACAAACGAACTCGAAAAAATGGGCATCCGTACCAGTATCATCAATGTTCCTCCGCAGATCCACGGTTATGAGCACCTCGAATTCTCCTCCTACGCAAACGCTATCGGCGCAATGTTCAAGCGTAATAAGGAAACTGAGCGTATCAACCTGCTGGAAACGGATACTGTTAACAACAACAAGATCAAGTCTGACAGAGGATATGCTGCAATCCTGCTTCTCGCAGTGCTCGCTTCCATCGCACTTTGCTTTGTTGGCTGGCTGTTCTATGTCATCCGTAATGCAAGAATCAACTCGCAGATTAAGGATATTGAGGAGAAGCAGAAAAGTACTTATGCACAGCAGTTGACTGAGCAGAATAAGGAATTGACTGAACTCAACAAGTCTGTTTCTTCCTACTATCAGGGCGTCAAGAGCGCAGTCGGTGCTTACAACAGCCGTCCGTATCCGAGCTCCGCTGATTATACTTTGATTGAGGATACCGTTTTCGAGGCAATCAAAGAAACCTATAAGGATGAGAACATCACTGAGGATAATAAGGATGACTTCTTCTTCATCGATGCTTTGAATTATAGCGATGGCGTGTATTCAATGAACGTCAGATGCAAGGCACAGGAAGATATGCCGTTCCAGGAACTCCCGTCGAATCTTTACCAGAAATTCAACGATCTGGAAAAGGTGAATTATGTTGCATATCCTGGTTACAACGCACCTGTCAACGGCAAGATCAACACGAAAGTGAAAGATGAGAATGCCGAAACCGTTGATTACATGACTTTGAGTCTGAGCATCAGCATGAAGGGCGACGCAGTTGATGTGAATGCACTGAAGGAGGCAGAATAATGAAACTCAATTACCGTGAAAGAGTCATTTTACTTGTAGTTCTGGTTGTTGTCATTTTTGGCGTGGGAATCTTTGTTTTCATCAAACCGCAATGGGAAAAACTGAAAACAAACAAGAAAAAGCTCGAGGATGCTAAGACTGCTTGGACTACGAAATTGGCTGAGTTCGATTCAATCAATGAGAAGCGTAATACGATTGTTGAAAGACGCAATGCTGCTTACGATTTGAGTCAGGAATTCACTGATGAGATGGATTCGATTCATCTCGACAAGTTCCTTCAGGAGAAATTCATCAATACAGATAAGCACAAGGAAGATAATGTTAAGCTTATCGGCAATTTGAGTGTTTCGGACGAGAGCAGTACTTCCATTGCTTATTATTACTATACTCCTAAGATTCTTACCTATCCGCTTTATGAGAATGCAGACTTTAACGGTTCGCTGAAACTTGCAACTGCAGAGAAGCTTCTGGAGTCCGGTATTCTTTCTGCACTGAATGCGCAGACTGTCGGCAACAGCACCGCACAGTTTACACTGAAGGTCAATCGTGAAGATGCCATGGCTTTGATTGATGCAGTGCACGATTATGCAATCCAGAATAAGGATGCAATGATCCTCAACTCTGTTTCCATTGCAGATTATGATTTCAATGAGTACATGGATGAAGCAGATGCAAAACTGACTGATGATACCGGTAAAGCACTCACCGGTTCTCAGCTGGCAGCTGCAACTGTTCCCGAGTATACAACTGTTACATTCACTTATACTGTTTACTATATGCAGGAGCCGACTGAGGTTGAATCACTGATCGGTCCTGAATATAATGCAGGTGTCTGGGATGGAAAAGAATGGAAAACGATGACCGTTAAAGAACCCGCTTAAGCAGTAAGCTGATAGAAATCCGAGGCAAACCCTTTCCCTGCGAGAGGGTTTGCCATATATGAAAGGATGAAAGATATGAAAACGATAAAGAGGAAAGGGAAAGTTCAGGGAACTGTTCTGTTTACCGTCGTAGCAGTTATGATGGTAATGGTTTGTTTCCTGATGTCAACACTTGTGTTGACGTTGGCTTCAAAAAAGCGCACGTACTATACCTACTTCCAGAAGCAGGCACAGTATGCAGCGCAGTCCGCGATTGAAACAGTCACCAACCTGCTTTTCAATTATTCGGACGATAATCCTGTTGTTCCTTTGCAGGGAACAGGAAAAACATTCTCAAACATTGATTCGAACTACAAATCATTCTATGATTGGGTAATGTCCATTACCGAATCAGATCCGCAGGAACTTGTTCTGGAATTCAATCCGACCAATGACGAAGTAATAATGGGTCTGGATGGTTCCGGTACTTCAGCAGGCAAGAACCAGGTTCGCTGCAAGATTGAAAAAGTACCTGAAGATGCAGTATTCTGGAATAAGCTGCATCAGCAGATGGAAGTGAAGAAGCAGTGGAAAGTCACTGCAACTGCAGTTGTCGGTGAAGGCAGAAACGCTGCAGAGTATACTATCTGCAACTATATTTACGATAATCACGTTGGTAATGATAGCAATCCTCCTACCAACTCTTATGCAGGCGATTTGTTGGACAACGGTAAGTTCAAGAGCAATAAGACAAATCAGCCTGCTGCTCCCAATGACGAAGGTCATGCAGTTTTCACGTTTACACCCATCAGCGGTTCCGGTGCAGATAACATGGCAGCACTTGGTCCGCGTAAGAGCGGTGTTAATACCTTCCCGAAGGTTTCTTTGAATGGTACGACCCGTAAGTATACGGATAACCCGACCAGCACACAGAACGATCTGATTTCAGTCGGTAATAGTACGATCGTTGGCAGTATGGGTCATAACACACATGATGACCTGATTTTCGAGAATCCGAGTGAAGGTCTGGTTGTATACGGCGACTATCGGTGCGATAATGACGTTAATATCACCTCTCAGATTACCCCGACGCCGTCAAACTATCAGCAGTTGGGCTTTGTTTATATTGATGGTATGTTCGGTACCCCTGTTAAATTGAATTTCAAAACAACTGAGCCTGTGAATTTCTATGTGGGCGGTATGTATAAAAACAAGAACGGCATCAATTTTACCCAGAGCGATGTCTATATGTATGACCCCTATCTGGAGTCTGAGCTGCCCGTTGAGAACAACTCTCACCTTGTGAAATTCACCTATAACAACATTTCCAAGAATGGTAAAACCACGCTTGGTACGGTTGTTTGCAACAACAAGAAGCTGACTGTTACCGCAAACGGCAATAACATGACAATTGACGGTAACTTCTATTTCACCAATCCGCAAGGTTCACTGGAGATTCCTGCTGGTAAGACCCTGACAGTTACAGGCGATTTCTATTGCGCAGGTACGTATGATGCATCCAAAGTCACTGTAAGCGGCAATACGTATACTACTTCTCCGTTTGCAGCAAATTATCCCGCCAATTACGCTACTCAGCTGAATACATTGCTGGGAAATACCAATGGTCCGAAGTATAATTTCAGCGGTATTCCGTTTGACAGCCGTAAGGATGAGATCTTCACAAAGTTCATCCGTTGGGATTTGCCTTGTGATACTGCTTCGGATGCTTTGGATTACATCTATACCGCTGCTGAAACAGCAGCATTGCCCGGTCAGACGGTTTTAGGCGTCAAGGTCAATGACGCAAAGGATATTGACCCTGAAATCGCAGAAAGCCGCGCAGCCGGTCATAGCTGGACCTACGTTGAGTGCGTGAGTGACGGAGCAAAAGATGCAAATGGCGTCGCCACGAAGGTAACAAAGTATTTCCCGTGCACGACCCCGACAAAATCCGGCAATGCGTTTATCCCCGGACTTCAGACTGTTACAACTCCCGGTTATTTGGGACAGTATCCGACTTCTCTGGCAGAATTTAAAAAGAAGTACAAGGTAGCGGATACGGAAATGCCCTGGACTGGTGCAAAGTCTGTTGGTGTTTATTCACACGATGAAGATGGCAACGCAAAGGTGACGACTGTCAATGCTTTTGTCGTAACCGAGAGCTGCACAATTGATCTCTCAAAGAGCGGCGACAGCGATAGCACAATCTTTGTTGATGCTTCTAACAAAACATCCAAGGACCCGATCGTTCTGGTAATTAAAGGACGTAAGCAGAATGGTCTGATGACGATCATTTCCAACAACACTGCGTTCTATGACAAAACGAACGGCTATGCCGCAACAACCGAGAACGAACTGACACCGTATTGGTCAAAGGCATTCTCAGGCAGCAAGTGCTATGCTGATAAGGATGAAGTAGTCATTTATATGGACACTGAAGAAAAGACAACATGTGATCTTGGTAACAAGCTGCTTGTTGTTTCCAGCGGTGCCTACTATCAGCTGACCAACCAGAAGATGAACGTAATCAGTAACCCGTATTATCCGCCTATGAGTGTTGCAAGTGCAAACGATGCCAAGTCTGATCCTTGGCTTGCTCTTGGAACTTATACCTACACTGATGCAAAGAAATCAGTTGATAAAATTTCGCCTGATATGGTCAAATTTGAACTGGTATCCAACATCACGATGTATGGTAAAGCCGGTGTCACCTATAAGTGCATCAATAACATGAATATTGCAGCAGATATTAAGATGCCTGCATCTTATATCAATGCAAAGGCTGGTAACTATCAGAATGTTGAAGTAATTTACCGTGAAAATACGGATAATATCGCTTATACGACTCCTAAATACAACATCTTTGGTGTTGGCACGATGATGTCCCAGACCTCGAACAACGAGAACAGAGGTATGTATGTATACCTTGGCGACTTGAATCGTCCGACTGAGAGTGTGGAAATTACGCCGAATTTTGGTAGACTTGATGCACAGAATCAGGAACTTACCGACCCGAGTCAGGGTAACTTCGGTGTTGATCACCAGGGCGCAAACTAATTGAATGGGGGCGATTTTATGAAGCAAAAAGTGAAAGGCGTAACGCTTGTTGAAATCATCCTCTCCATGGCTGTATATGCGGTCATTGCATTGCTGCTTTGTTCGATCATGACCACCATTAACAAAACCATGCAGGCTACATCGGCGATGGATCGTCGTGTGGCTCAGGAAGCAAAATTTGCAGACAACGCAGGTGCCACTGCGTTGCCTGCTGACATTACCATTAGTTCCGAAGCAATTCAATCTGTCCGTATTTTTGATCCGAACGCTGCAACAGAAGCAGCAAGAAGATTCGATTTTACATTGGATACTGATGGTTTGGATGCCAGCAATAACTCGAATGGCTTTCCGGTCCTGCAAAGTAATACAGTTCTGTTTTCTGATAATACCGCACGTCATGTTTCGGATAATGACAATGATGCGCATTTCAAGTTCATGAGTTTAACCAATGCTGACGGTACAGAGACTGAAGCGAGCGATCTCTATCGCTTCGATATCAGACGTGATTCGAATGGTGCACTCAAGGATATGAACACAGCTGGTATCAACAGTAATGTAACGCGTATTACAAAAGTTGAGCTTACAATTCTAAATAAGGATCCCGATATTGTATGGGTGATAAAAGGCCAAGACAAGGGAAAAACGTATGCTATTGATTATGCCTATAATCCGTCAGATCCCACCAATGACGTTCTGGATTCCATTGGTACAGGTGATTCTCTGTTCAATGAAGAATTGTTCATTAAGCGTCCGAGAATGAGAAAAATGGCTGGTGAATCTGCGGCATTCATTGATCCCAAAGTCGAGAAATCCTTAGAAGGAAGCATATTTGACTCGAGACCGGAATATTCAAAATTTCAAGTTCAGGTTGTGATGTATGCACTTCTGGATCCAACACAATATAAGAAAAACGATTTTGGCGAATCCTCGGGTATCGATTGGATTACTTATTCAGATGGTATAGAATATGGTAACATCAAGTACCTGGATTTCACGTTTGATCTTGTATCGCATGAAGTGAAAATTGACCCTGAGCACAAGAATGATGCCAATGAACGCGAATTCCGCAAGTCTTTTGTATACAATGGTTCAACCTACAACTTTATCGGTACAAAGGATAATACATTTGTGTTGAGTAAGGGTTCTCACATGGATACAAGTGTGGATCCTCCTGAAACGGTTGCCGATACGCCAATGCCTGTCATTGTAACGATGGAGGAGGCGACACAATGGTGAAAAAAACTGTAAAGGGCTTTACGCTCGTTGAAATGATCATCGTAATGGCACTTTTCTCTGTCATTATGTACAGCGTAGTCCAGTTGCTTGATCCCGTATCCAAGTTCTTCGTCAGAAGTTCGAATTACGAGCAGAGCAACGCTGTCGTTGATAACATTAAGCGAGCGATTGAAGGCAATCTGAAGTATGCAGACCGTGTTTCCATGTACCTCGGATATACACCTGATGGTACAGAGGATAAAGGCTCATACGCAACCAACCTGCAGAATCATGTCGCTAATTTTTATGACACGTATTTCAAAGATCGTGTTGTAACTGCGACCAGTGGTACAATTTATGCGATGTATTTCAACAATTCCGTCAGAAATATAACGCCACCGATTACCAGATTACAGGATTTCAACGATGGAAAATGGAATCGCGGCGAGATTGTACTGTATAAATTTGATTATGATAACGCAGGTACAAAGAATAGCGCCAATTCTGTTGTAAACGGTAATTTGGCAGATTACGCCACTCCTTGGTATATCAATGAGCGCCTGTACGGAAACTTTGATATTTCCTATACGCTTGGCAGAGATTTTGCATCGAGTAGCGCGATCAATGCCGCTATTACATCTTCGTCCACCATTACTTTGAATCCTGATGACTTTGCCATCAATATCAACATTGAAGAAGTCACAATGGATAAGACCGGTACAGAAGTCAGCGGTGTCCACCGTGAGCATACCGGTACAGAAACTGCTTCGTTCTCTATGAAGAATGTACTGGAATTGGTCAATGGTTCTTATGTCGTCGCTACGGATTCCAAGACGAAGTTCAAAGCAGCCGGAATCACAGCTGCAAATGCAAAGAAAACGGATTTTGTGGCAGAAAGCTATCGTCGTTTTGTTACGTATGATCCCAATCCGACAGTCACGGATTTAGACAATGCAAGCTTCTATTTCATCTTCACGATGCCGGAAACTACCTATAATGATGATATGTCAACATATCTGCAATTCTGAATCCCGGTTTACGAATCAAACATTTTAAGAGATAAAAAGGCAGCCGGTGTTGCCCGGCTGCCTCATCTCTTGAAGAATTTTTCAATTACCGAAACAGAAGGAAGCTTGAATAAAACTCCATGACTTCCGGCTCCGGTAACTTGGAAAGATACCAACTGGTGATGAATTCACCAAACATTGCTCCGATGAAAAGTCCCGCACACAAATACGGACCGAATGCAAATTTTGAATCCCCCGTGATCTTCTTCAGAATCAGACCGAAGATTGCAGCAAGAATAATGCCGATGAAAGCAGAGGGAAGCATTGCTTTCCAGCCAATCAGCAGACCAGAAAGTGTCATCAGAATGGTATCGCCCAACTCAATGCCGCGATATTTTTCACCGGTTTTCTTCTTGATGTAAATTCCGCTGATCTCACCGATCAGAAAGAACGGCAGTCCGATCACGACTGCACCGATGAGGCGATCTTTCAGAGTCAGTTCACTGACAAACCAGCTTGGAATGACCAGTAAAGCGATGATTGCCAGCACGCGCAGATCCATTTCCTGCGTGTCCCAGTCCATGAAGCCGACCACCACGAGAACAGAGGTGAAAATGCACATGATCACCATGTTCCAGTTCCATCCGAAAACCAGAAAATCTGCAATATAAAGCAGACCGTTCAGGCTTTCGACAATCGGATAGCGGGGAGAAATTTTCTCGCCGCAGCTATGGCACTTGCCCCTGAGCATCAGCCAACTGAAAACGGGAATCAGATCAATGATGCGGATTTTTGCGCCGCAGGTCATGCAGTGGGACGAACGCTTGATGAGCGATTCTCCACGCGGCAGACGGATGATAACCACGTTCAGAAAGCTTCCGATGCAGATGCCGTAGAGAAAAACAATCGGGATCGCGAACAGGAAAAAGCTCCATTCCATGTATTTCCAGTCATCGAATCCCACTGGTGTTGCGAGTCTTGACGCAACCGAGATGAACATTTGGTACATAGCGGTACCTCCTTTATGGTTTGTACTGTTATTCTAACACAGAAAAGCAAATTTTGCAAGATTATTTTTTGGAGGTTGAGTATGAGAAACATCCGAATTGGTGACTACCTCGTTGAGGAGGGTCACATCACCCCCGAGCAATTGCAGGAGGTTCTGCAAAAACAGCATGAATCCAACGGCACGAAGCGTTTCGGCGATGTCCTCGTTGAACTTGGCTTTATGTCTGACGTCAAGTTTGCACAGGCACTCTCCGGAAAGCTCCAGATCCCTTATGTTGACCTGAACGCAGTTGAGGTTGACGGTGAGATCGCCCGTAAGGTTCCGCAGGATTTGGCAGAGCGTAACTGTGTCATTGCCTTCAGCATGACAGGTCGCCGCTTGACTGTCGCTACGGATGACCCGGTAAACTTCAATATTCTGGAGGATATTAAGGTTAAGACCGGATACGATACCGTCCCTGTTCTTGCAACGCGTGCTGCGATCAAAAAGGCAATCGGTAAGGCATATCAGATGTCTGACCTGGGTGATATTGACGCTGTCGGCGGACCTGTTGTCGAAGAAGATGACGAGTCCAAGGACCGTGTTGAGAGCGCACCTATCGTAAAACTGGCAACACAGATCGTTGAAAACGCATTCCGTATGGAAGCAACGGATATTCACATTGAGCCGTTTGAGAAGTACACCCAGATTCGTGTCCGTGTCAACGGTGACCTTGTAACGCTCATGAATGTATCCTCTAACGTACAGAACCAGCTGGCAACCCGTCTGAAGCTGATCTCCGGCATGAACATCGCAGAAAAGCGTGTCCCGCAGGACGGTCGTTTCTCTCAGACAGTTGACGGCATTCCGCTGGACGTCCGTGTATCCGCACTTCCGATGGTTCACGGCGAAAAGATCGTTATCCGTATCCTTTCTACCGGTGCAATCAAGACCCGTAGACTTCAGGATCTGGGTATGTCCGATTACAACTACGAACTGTTCACCAGCATGATCAAGTGCCCGCACGGCGTTATCCTGGTTACAGGTCCTACCGGTTCCGGTAAGTCCACCACCCTTTACGCTGCTCTGGGCGCAATCGCAAGACCCGAAGTAAACGTCGTTACCGTTGAGGACCCTGTGGAAAAACAGATGGAAGGCGTCAACCAGTGCCAGGTCAATGTCAAGTCCGGCATGACCTTCTCTGCTGCGCTTCGTTCTATTTTGCGTCAGGACCCTGACGTTATCATGATCGGTGAGATGCGTGATAGCGAAACTGCCGAAATCGGTATTCGTGCTGCTATCACGGGTCACTTGGTACTTTCCACATTGCATACCAACGATGCAGCTTCCACCATCGTCCGTCTGGTCGATATGGGCATTCCTTCCTACATGGTCGCATCTTCTCTGATCGGCGTTGTAGCACAGCGTCTGGTTAAGGTTCTGTGCCCGAAGTGCAGAAAGCAGAGAATGTCCACCGCTGAGGAGAACAAGCTGATGCACATTGATCACTCCGTTCCGATCTACGATGCAGTCGGATGCAGCGAGTGTGGCAACGGCTACCGTGGACGTACCGCTATTCACGAGATCATTCACTGCTCGGCAGGTATCTCGACCTTGATTGCAAATGGCGCAGGCAAGGAAGAAATCGAAACTCTGGCACGCCAGAACGGTACCAAGCTGCTGCGTGACAACGTATCTGACCTCGTTATGCAGGGCGTTACCTCCATGGACGAGCTTGTCCGTGTCACCTACGCCGTATAATCCCGACGATAAAAAACACATTGATTGGAGGAATCCCCAATGGCTACGATTGTTGTCAATAAAATTCTGGATGATGTCCGTTCTCTCGGCTGCTCTGACTTGCATTTCACGGTCGGCATTAACCCTGTTGTCCGTCTGCATGGTCAGTTGCGTAAAATGTCCAGCTACCCTGAAATGACCGACGAAATGATTGCTGAGATCGTTGAGCAGATGACCAACGAGCAGCAGCGTCAGAACGTCACCAAGCGTATTGATACGGACTTTTCGTATGTAACGCGCGCAGGTTTCCGTCACCGCTGCAATATCTTCTTCCAGCGTGATCACGTTGCAGTCGCAATTCGTCTGCTGCGTAACGATATCCCGACTCTGGACGACTTGTTCATGCCGCCTGTCATGGCAGAATTTGCAATGCGTCCCCGTGGTCTGGTGCTCATCACCGGTCCTACCGGTTCCGGTAAGTCCACCACACTGGCAGGTATGATCGACTACATCAACTGTAATAAGAGCGCACATATCATCACGATTGAGGACCCGATCGAGTATGTTCACGAGCATAAGCGCTGCATGGTAAACCAGCGTGAAGTCGGCGCAGATGTTCCGAGCTTCGCAATGGCACTGAGAGCTGCTCTTCGTGAAGACCCTGACGTTATCCTCGTCGGTGAGATGCGTGACTTTGAAACGATTCAGGCTGCTATTACCGCTGCTGAAACAGGTCACTTGGTATTCTCGACCTTGCATACCACTTCCGCACCTGATACCATCAACCGTATCATCGACGTTTATCCTGAGCATCAGCAGGTACAGATCCGTACCCAGCTTGCAAACGTTCTGGTCGGCGTTGTATCGCAGACCCTGCTGCCGCTGAAAAACGGTACAGGTCGTATTGCAGCAATGGAGATCCTTGCTGTAACGGACGCTATCTCTGCAATGATTCGTGAGGGCAAGATCCACCTGATCCTTTCGAGCATTCAGGCAGGTAAGGCACATGGCATGATGTGTCTTGACCAGGAGCTTGCTCGTCTGGTCAAGAACAACACGGTCAACGAGATCGACGCACTGGAAAAGTGCCAGGACAAGACCGAGTTCTATCGCTATCTGACTGCAATGGGCGGTCAGTCGGTCATCAACCGCGACGGCGTTACCGGCTAAATTGTGAACAACAAGACCTCTCCACGCGGGGAGGTCTTGCTGATTTCGACCGAAAAAAGTTGCGATTCGTTGTAAATCGTTGATATATTTGTGCAAATTGTCAAAAACGTGTGCTGAAAACTAGCCTAAAAAACGACTTTCGTAAAAGTTTGTTCATAACTTCGAAAAAATTTCGAAATCTATTGACATTTGTTTTGCGATGTGATATACTAAGACCATAGAGAACAGGGAAACACCTTGACGTCGGGTGTAACCTACGAACTCTGGAAAAACTAGATTCGATGATGAATCGAACAAAACATTTTGAGGAGGTTTTTTATCATGAAAAAGAAAGGTTTTACTCTTATTGAGCTGATCGTTGTTATCGCAATCATCGGCGTTCTGGCAGCTATCCTGGTTCCCGCAATGCTGGGTTACATCAAGAAGTCCAAGATCACTTCTGCTAACTCCGCTGCAAAGTCCATCTACACCGCTTCTCAGTCCGCTCTGACTGATATCGATGCTGAGGACAAATGGGATCTGACTAAATTTACTGGTTCTACAGCAAATACGTTTCAGTTTGTTGATTCTACTACCAGTAAACTTGCTTGGCCGGCCAGCAAACCTGCTGCCGCTGCTGATGCAGCTACAGATACTCAGAATATTTTTGGCTACAAGGTTTACACCTACTTCTCTGATATCAACAAGCTGAGTGGAGTTGCTATTCAAGTTAAGCAGATGAACACTGTTGCTGTTGGCGTTATTGACAAGGCTGGTTATCCGGGCTGTGCTCCGACTCAGTTCTCTGTTGATGACTATGATAAGGATGCTGTTCCTTACGACATTTCCAAGGTTTGCAACTATGGTGCAACTGGTAGCTTGACCTGATCAGTATTGATTCTGATTAATTTGACAAGTAAATTTGAAATGCCCCCAATTTTGGGGGCATTTCGTTTACTTAGATTATGTTAAAGAAGGGAACTTGAATGAAAAGAAAAGGTTTTACACTCATCGAACTCATCGTCGTAATCGCAATCATCGGTATCCTGGCAGCGATTCTTGTTCCTGCAATGCTTGGCTATATTTCAAAAGCCAGAATTATGTCAGCAAATTCTGCTGCGGAGGAAGTCAACAAAGCAATTATAATTGCAGGCACCGAAATGATGCAAAATGACTTTGAAGTTCAGAACCTGAGCGACAGCTTCACCGTTTCAGGTGCGGATTTCGAAAACTATAAAAATGTGCAGATTTCCTCGTTGGACAAAACGGATGTGGAAGACATGAAAAAAGCCGTCATGCACGAGGTTTATGTATATTTTCAGGAAGTGACAAAACTTGATTCCGTATCCATTTCGGTTCAGGGAAGCAGCGTCATGGGCGTTGGTGTCATGCGAAATGCTTACCCCGGTTCTTTCCCGATTGCTATCGCTCCTGAAGATTATAAGGACGAGAAAAATAAGGGCAAATGGGATTCGGAATTGGCTCTGGATTACGCCCTCGGAAATATCATTTAATGCCGATAACGGCACAGAAAAAGTGAGTGAAGAACCGCCTTTGCAGATGCAAGGGCGGTTTGCGTTATGAAATAAAATCTCCGACCCGTGAAAAGGTCGGAGATTTTTGTATTGTGGAATTATGTGTTCGGGTCGAGGTCATCGATCAAACGTGCAATGTATTTCAGAATTGCGGCAACATCGTCAAAGGTGAGCGTCTTGTTGCCAAGCACTGCGGCGTTTGAAAGTCCCTGTTTGGTTGTAGTGACTGCGTCCTCGTTGACATAGCGGGAGAGCAGAACAACGTCAGCGATTGCGACCTTACCGTTGCAGTCCACATCGCCCCAGAGGGTAGCGGTGAGAGCCGGCTCGGTGGTGAGATTTGCGGTAGTCGTGGTTGTTGCATTTACGGTGGTTGTGGTAGCTTTTACGGTCGTGGTGACCTTGGGCGTACCGGTTACAACAGGCTGGGTGTTACCCTCATTGCCGCTGGATTTTTTGCCGCCGTCGAGGTTGCTGCCCTCAGTATTTGAGTACTTGGAATAGAACTCGGAGAGCGAGATACCGTTTTTACCAAGAGCGACCTGATGGTCCAGACCGATGTACTTGCCGCTGGACGAGGTCTGCCAGAGGGCTTCCTCAAACAGTTTGTACTTCGGTTCGTTCCAGACGATGGTCGTACCGGAACCCTGCATGAACTGGAGGGAATCCCAAAGTCCGCCGGTATCGCCGGAGTTGGTATTCAGGCACCAGAAAGTGTGGTTGATATGGTGTTTGATCATATAGTCGCGCAGGAGTGTCATCCATTTCTGGTTTTCGGCGCCGTCCATATGACCGCCCCATTCGCCGATGAGCTCGGGTGCGATTTCTTCGGCGTTGATGTATGCCCAGGTATCATACCAGTAATCATCGAGGAGTGTCTGCTCGTTGAAGTTCTTATCGAACCAGGTCTGAGCGTAAACGGAAGGACCGTAGTCGTGTGGGGAGTAAACGATCTGACTTGTGCCGTGTTCGGGCTTGATCGGGTACTCTCTTGCGCCGCGGAAGTTGCCGCCCCACCATGCGCCGATATACGGAGAATTATCGCGGCGATCGGGCATACCCCAGTAGTCGCCTTCCATGGCACCGCTCATGGACTGCTCAACGCCTTCAATGAGAATCAGAGCATTCGGGTTGACATCGAGAATGGCATCTGCACATTTGGTTGCGGCATATGCCCAGTTGTTCTCGTCGGTAGAACCGTCCCATTTTGCAGCGGCGGTACCTTCAGGGCCCTTGCCGTGCGGCTCATTTTTGAGGTCGTAGGCGAGCAAAGTGTCATCGTTCTTGTACTTATCCGCGAGCCACACCAGGCTGTCGATCCAGACCTTTGTGGTGACGCCTGCTTTGCCGTACCAGAGGTTGTAGTTGTGACCGGAGTTATCGGTGTGCGGGCTATGGATGTCGATAAACGCCTTGATGCCGTACTTTTTGCATTTTCCCATCATAATGTCGAAGATTTCCATAGAATTCTTCACAGTGCCGTCCTCATTACAGCAGTCCACGTTGATGGAGAATGCGGGGTCGTTGTTTGCGGAGAAGCTTTGGACAGGGTTTGGTTTGCCGTTCATCCACGATACAATGAGTTCCGTGGAGATCGGGAAGCGGATGATGTTGATGCCGCGGTCAGCGATTTGCTGGAGGACATCGTCCATATCCGCGCTCCAGAGGTAGTGCGGGACAGCCTCGTTACAGTTCAGACCGAACCAGTTTGCGCCGGTCAGCCAGACCTCGTTGCCATCCTTGTCGTAAAGGCGGCTGCCTTTTGCGTGGAGCCAGTCATCGTTGCCGTCATCGGCAGCGGAAGCGGTCGTGCCGTAATCCGGCAGATTACCGTTCATCAGCGAGGCTGTTGCGCTGACGGAGAGGACTGCCGCCATACCGAGCGACAGCAGGTGTTTGGTTTTCATATGAAATTACCCCCTTCAAGAAGTGTTCTGCCTAGGTACATTGGCAGAAATTGCAAACGCAGAGCAAAGTGGTACAGCTTTGCGGAGCGTAGGAACCAAAGGATAAAATCAGAAGATGCCGAAACGTTTTTTCTCGTAGAAGGGTTTTTCAGATTCAACGATTTGTTTTGCGCGGATATTGCTTGCAGCGACGCATTCGAAGGGCAGGTCAGAGTAATCGGCGCACTCGGTAGAGATGGTGTTGCCGATTTCGGTGAGGTCTGCGGATTCGTCAGCTTCCAATGCGATCAGCAGGTAGTTTTCGCCGCTTTCGGATGCTTTTCCGATGTAGGCTTTTTTGACAGCCTTGCATTTTTTCAGGCAGCCCTTGACTGCGCCGAGCAGGTCATCGGTGATGACTTCCTTTTCAGGCTCAGCGTTTTCGTCGTTTTTCTGTGCTTCGAGCTTTTCCATTGCCTGACGGATCGCAGCCTGATTTTCCTCGCGGGTGCCGGAAGCAACGCCGAGGGAATTGGTAACGTGCTTGGATTCCATCTGCTTCTGGATGGTTGCAGCAACGGCATCGAGGTCGCCGTTTGCGTCGCCGATCATGATGACCTGACGGCGGATCAGGCAGAGGTTGCTGCCAAACGGGTTGATGACGACACCGAAGATTGCCTCATTATTCTTGACAAAGCGATAGAGATCCATGAATCCCATGACAGCGACCTGGAAATGTTCGCCGGGCTTACGGTTTTTGCGCAGCTCGATCTCGTCGGTGAATGCGGGCATAAACTTGTCGCCGTTGGGATTGGTCATCATCTGGAATGCGATGCGGGTCGGAACAGGCTCACCATCGGGAGTCTGTGTGACAGGGCGTTCGATCAACGCAGGGATGAGGTATTTTGCGTCGATTGCAGCTTGCAGGAAAGCACGTTCATGTTCGGTGTTGGTGAGGTCTACCTTAAAGGTAGCCATTGCATCGACCAGAACGGGGTTGGTGATATGGGGATTGGGTTGCATCTGCGCATCAGGCTGAGCGTTCTGCTGCTCAGGCTGCTGCTGATTTCCTTCTTCGGGCAGATTATTTTCAGGCATTGAGAAGTCCTCCGTTTTCAGTGTATTTTGTAGTATTTGAAGTCCGTATGCAAAATTTCAGCATATAAACTTCAAGGTGTACACATTTATTGTACCATAGTTCCGCTAAAAATGCAAGGGCTTTTGCAGAATTCCTCAGAAAAGAATGCGGCATACACCGCAAAGTACGATGATGCCGCATTCTGATATTATCCGATTTTGACTTCCTGAAGGTAATGTACAGTGAGATCAGCAGGGGAGATGGGTTCTTTGGTCATTGCCGCCATGCAGATGCCGCACGCCGACTGATTGCAGAGGTGCATCGGCGCGGGGACGATGTTTTCGCCGTTTAAGAGGAAAATGCCGTCACCAATGACCGTGACTTTGTCGCCGTATGCGGCGAGCTGTGCGGAAATTTCGTCTGCGGGGAGGACCTTGTCCTCGGTCAGTCTTGTGATATGGATGCCGTCGCTTTCGAAAAAGGCGCAGTAGCAGAGCTGCTGTCTGGCGGTCAGGCAGGCGCAGAGGACGCCTCTTGTGCCGCAGAGGTTGTATGCAAGACCCTCCAGTGTGGAAACGCCGACGCAGTCTTTCTTTTGCGCAAATGCCATAGACTGCATCGCGGCAATGCCGATGCGCAGACCCGTATAGGATCCCGGTCCGACTGCGACGGCGTAAATATCAATGTCATCGACGGTTTTGCCGCAGTCTGCGAGCAGTTCTTTCACCATTGGCAGCAAGATCTGCGAGTGAGCGCGGGCGGTATAGATCATGCGGGAACCGAGCAGTACGCCATTGTGGGCGAGCGCGGCGGAGGCGGTTTTTCCTGAGGTATCAACCGACAAAATCATGCAGAAGCTCCTCTCCTGTAACAGTAATGGTGCGGGGCGCATCGCCCATGCCGTCAATGCGGATCTCGATGCGCTGTTTGGGCAAAGCATCCACGATGTTTTCAGCCCATTCAATGACAAACACGGAATCTTCGAGGGGATAGTCCCAGAAGCCTGTGGTTTCGAGGGCATCCTCGGAGGTCACGCGGTACATATCGAAGTGGTAGAGGGAAGTGCAGCGGTCGCCGTGGTACTCGTTGACGAGTGCAAAGGTAGGGGAACTGACAACATCGGGCAGTCCCATTCCTTTGGCAAGACCGTGGGTAAAGGTGGTTTTACCTGCGCCCAGCCCGCCGAAAAAGGCGATGCAGGTATTGGGGCGCAAAGCCCTGCCGATGCGTTCTGCGAAGGCTTGGGTGGCGGCAGGGGAATCGGAAGTGAAAGAAATCATGTTTTCTCCTCACAAAAATACGTTGAAATGGAATGCAAAGGGATGCGGAACACGGAAACAATTATATTATACCACACTCCGCGCAAAAACGCAAGGCTAATCGCGGCTTTCGTATTCGCGCAGAGCGGTCAGAAAGGCGTCGCCGTACTTATCGAGTTTATATTTTCCCACACCGGATACTGCCAGCAGGGCATCCTCATCGGTTGGGCGTTTGATGCACATATCCCGCAGGGTAGCATCTGAAAATACGATGTATGCGGGCACAAATTCCTTTGCCGCGAGCTTTTCGCGTACTTTTCGTAAAATCCGGAACAGTTCCTCGTCCAAGCCGTAATCAGGCATTGCGGCGAGTTTTTGCATTCGCTTGGTTTGACGCAGGTCTTCTTTTGGCAGCTGCATGATGACTTTTTCCTGTCCGCGCAAAACGGCATTTGCCTTAGGGGTCAGGTGGAGTGCCTGAAATTCCTGCATGGAAAGGAAGCCGCGGGAGAGCAGGATTTCGACCATATGCTGAATCTGTTTGCGGTCGGTATGTTTCATCAGCCCGTAGGTGGAAAGGGTCTGGTAGTTGTTTTCCACCACCTGTTTGACGTCCTTGCCGCAGAGGATGTAGGCAATCAGGCGGGAAGTGCCTGCCCTGCCGCGCTGTGCCAGACGATAGACGCAGGAGAGAATTTTCTGTGCTTCTATGGTGACGTCAATGGTTTCGGTTTCGGTCAGGCAGGAACCGCAGTTGCCGCAGAATCCCGCGGATTCCTCGCCGAAATAGGCGAGAATAAAGTGGCGCAGGCAGTCGGTGAGGTTGCAGTACTGCACCATGGCATTGAGCCGTTCACGGTCTTTTTTCCGTATTTCCTCGCGCTGTTCCGAGGTGATGATATCGTTTTCGCTGTCGCCCTCGATAAAGAGCAGATTGGTGCGGATATCCGCTTTATTGTAGAGCAGGACGCATTCTGCGGGCATACCGTCGCGCCCCGCACGCCCAGCCTCCTGATAGTATGCTTCCATACTTTTGGGCATATTATAATGCACCACAAAGGATACGTTTGACTTGTCGATGCCCATGCCGAATGCGTTTGTTGCGGTGATAATGGGGCATTCATCGCGGAGAAACGCCTCCTGATTACGGGTGCGCTCCTCGGGGGAAAGTCCTGCGTGATATCTGGTGGCTTGATAGCCGTCTGCACAGAGTTTTGCACAGATTTCCTCGGTCAGGCGGCGGGAAATGCAGTATATGATGCCGCTTTTGCCATTGTTCCGTGCCAATACTTCGAGCAACGCCTCGTATTTTTTCGATGCGGCAGGTCGTTCCACGATCCAGCGGAGGTTTTCTCTGTCAAATCCCGTGACGATTTCGAGCGGGTTTTGCAGTTTTAGCAGTCTGCGGATATCTGCGCGGACAGAATCGGTTGCGGTGGCGGTAAAGGCGGCAACCACAGGTCTGCGCGGCAGCAAATCGAGAAACTGCGCGATTTGCAGATAGCTCGGGCGGAAATCCTGACCCCATTGCGAAAGGCAGTGTGCTTCATCCACGGCGACCATGGCAATTGCAACGGAATCGGTCAGTGCGAGAAACGCATCGGTGAGGAGCCGTTCCGG
The DNA here is from genome assembly GCA_045600205.1 of Oscillospiraceae bacterium. GTDB lineage: Bacteria > Bacillota > Clostridia > Oscillospirales > Ruminococcaceae > Firm-04. Next base: position 103,408 of record JAZRXM010000001.1, read on the forward strand.
TGCGGCATAGAGCATTTTGATTTCGCCGCTGCGGACGGCATCCAGAACGGAAAAGAACTCGCTTTGGGACATACCGCTGTGCAGACAGGCGGCAGGCATACCCGCATCCTTGAGGGCGGTGACCTGATCCTGCATCAGTGAAATCAGCGGAGATACGACAATAGTGATGCCGCAGAGCAGCATGGCGGGTACTTGGTAGCAGATGGATTTTCCTGCACCTGTGGGCATAATGCCGAGGACATCGCCGCCGGTGAGGATGTGGTCGATGAGCTGCTCCTGCCCCGTGCGAAAACGTGTATATCCGAAATATTCTTTTAATACGGAATATTTGTCCAACCTGATTCATTCCTTTTCGCGTGAATAAAAAACGTCTGCGGGTGCGCAAAACACCCACAGACGATATTGTAACACAAAACGGGAAAGATTTCAAGCATCAGCCGATAATTTCTGCCCAAATGACCTGTGCATCGTCATCATTTTCGAGGAGCGATTTCTCGGAATAGAAGCGCAGCATATCGGTCGCATCGGTCGGGTCCACAACACCGTTGTTGTCCACATCGCAGAGCAAACGCTGGTTCTCCGACAGGGAAGAAGGTGTATCGAGCATACTGTCAGCGTAATCAGAAAGTGCTATGATCGCATCCTGCGGCGTAACGGTGCCGTCGCCGTCCGCATCGCCGAGCTGTTCCCAGCCAACGGCGTTGACGTTTACATCGAAGGTATGTACGCTGCTGCGGTCTGTTGCGGTGATGGTGACCTTACCGCTTTCGTGTATGCTTACGCTGCCGAGTTTATCCACGGAAGCGATTCTTTCATCGCTGCTGACCCATTCGAAGCCTTCTGTTGCATCCAGCAGGGTAATGCCGCATTCGATGCGGTGCAGTTCGACAGAATGGTTTTCGTAGCGGATTTCATCGGGAATGGTAAAATCGTAGCAAAGACAGAATTCCGTGAGGTATACGCTGTCAAGGGGCTGAACCACATGGGAAACGTAGCGGTTTTTGCCGGCGAGGAAAATGCGGTTGAATTCGTCCCAGCTGACCGTGACGGAGCGGATCTCGCCATGATTCTGGGCGTTGCCCTCCTGTACGGTCACGCCGTCCTCGTCGTAGCCGAGAATGAGGAGCGAATGTCCGTAGCTGCCGTTATAGGTGCCGTCAATATTGGCGGTGGTGCGCATATACGCGCCGGGCATGACACGGCATTCGAGGAATTGACGGAAACTTGCTTCCGGAGTAGCACCCATAACGCAGCAAAGTTTCTTATAGCTGATGCCGAAATCCTTGGTTGTCTGCGCGCCGTGCAGCGGCAGCTCGTCAAACAGATGTGCAAAAGCACCCTGCGCGTAGATGTAGCACTGCCAGCCGTAGGTTTTGATTTTTCCTGCGCTGACGTAGTAGGAGTGGTCGATATCCATGCAGGTATCGAGCGGCAGGGATGCGGCTTCTTCGAGTGCGCCATCCAGATACAGGTTGACGTCGCCGGCCCATGTTTCGGCGATTTTCTCTGTCAGAGCCTCTGAGTGCAGGTAAGAAACGCCCTCAGCGGCGCAAAGCGCATCGGCGGCTACCGAAACGGAAGCAGTCGGTACAATGCAGAGTGCAGCGGTGGTGCAGGATGCACTGATGGCAATAGCGGCAAGTCGATTCAAAAACATAGAAATACGGCTCATTACGGTAACCCCCTTTAAAAATCGTGAATGGTTTGTTGTAAGATTCACGTTGCGTTGATTCTCCAAACCTGAAATTAGTCTTAAAAAACAGTTTTTTGCTTACAATAATTGATTTATTGTAAAAGCTGCATATGTCAATCTGAATGTGATTGTTCATAACATCTAAAACTATTCCAAAATTCATGTGTAATTTGGAGTGTAACATCAGTATACCATGTTGTAACCGTTTTGTCAATTGATGCGTGGTTATATTTCATAAATATAACGATTAGCGTGTATGATTTTTAGCAAGAATTTCAGAGTTTTGTAATAGAGCAGCCTGTTTTTACAATGAGTACATATATTACAAAATGTAGCTTTTTGGCTTCATTCCTGTAATAATTAAAATTATGGAACATTCATTCGGAAATGAAAACAGAAAGCGTATTCGCCCTATTGGACAATGAAATTAAGATGTCACTGTGCAAAAGGGAGAAATCGCGGAAAATCGCCGCAGGATTGACAGAAAGGGTGCATCGTGATATAATAAAATTATGATTTTACGGAAACGGAGGCGTTCCCATGGAATGCGAATGCGCAAAAAAAGCAAGTGATCTTTCTCTGCTGGCACCCGTGCTGACGGAATATGCGGGCGTGAAGGGCAGTTTGATAACGATTTTACAGCAGGCACAGGAAATTTACGGCTATCTGCCAACCGATGTACTCTACAAGATCGCGGAGGCGACCGGCAATACACCTGCAAAGGTCATGGGCGTTGCAACGTTTTATACGCAGTTTCGGTTTCAGCCTGTCGGCAAGTATCTCATCATGCTTTGTGACGGCACGGCTTGTCATGTCAACGGCAGCGAGCGCATCGCGGCGGCAATTTCGGAATATCTGGGCATTCAGAACGGGGAAACTTCCGCAGACGGGCTGTTTTCGTTGAGTATCGTGGCATGTCTGGGCTGTTGTTCGCTTTCGCCCGTGATGATGATCAATGAGGATACCTACGGTTCTCTGACGCCTGCGAAAGCAACGGAGATCCTGAAAAAAATCAAGGAACAGGAGGCGGCACGGGCATGAAAAACTATCGCATTGCGGTGGGAGAAGGCAGCTGTGGCATCGCAGCGGGTGCGGGAAAGGTTTATGACGCGCTGAAGCCGCTTCTGGAGGACAAAAATGTTACACTCGGCGTGGTTGGCTGCATCGGAATGTGCTGGCTGGAGCCGATCGTGGATATTTACGAGGAGGAGCAGCTTGCAGCACGTCTGGTGCGCGTGCAGGAACAGGATGCGCAAACAATCGCAGATGCTTGCATTGCAGGAGATATTTCCGCACTTGCACCGCTGATGATCTCGGCAGAGGACAGTCTGTTCCTCGAAAAACAAACGCGCATTGCGCTGCGCAACTGCGGCATCATCGACCCGAATGCGATTTCGAGTGCTGTGGCAGCAGGCGGATATCAGGCAATCACGAAGATTTTGCAAAAAGATGGCGGTATGACACCCGAAGAAGTCATCGAGTGTATCAAGGTATCCGGTCTTGCGGGACGCGGCGGCGCGGGCTTCCCGACATGGTTCAAGTGGAATGCAGCGCGGCAGTCGGCGGGCGAGGAGAAATACCTGATCTGCAATGCGGACGAGGGCGATCCCGGCGCATTTATGGACAGAGCGGTGATCGAATCCGACCCGCATACGCTGATTGAGGGTATGCTGATCGGCGCATATGCGATCGGTGCGCAGGAGGCAATTGTCTATGTCCGTGCGGAATATCCGCTGGCGATCAAGCGGTTGTCTGCGGCGATCGAGCAGGCGCACGCAGCGGGATACATCGGCAAAAACATCCTTGGTACGGATTTTTCATGCGAATTCCGTATCAAAGCAGGCGCAGGCGCATTTGTCTGCGGCGAAGAAACGGCACTGATCGAATCCTTGCAGGGACAGCGCGGAATGCCGCGTCTGAAGCCGCCTTTTCCTGCTGCAGCGGGATATTGGTACAAGCCGTCGAACATCAACAACGTGGAAACCTACGCGAATGTCGCATGGATCATCAACAACGGCGGCGAGGCATTTGCAGCGATGGGCACACCCGATTCGAAGGGTACGAAAGTGTTTGCATTGACGGGAAAAATCCGTCGCGGCGGATTGGTGGAAATACCGATGGGCATGACGCTGCGGGATGTCATTTTCGATATCGGCGGCGGCATCCGTGACGGCAAAGCGTTCAAAGCGGTACAGATGGGCGGACCTTCGGGCGGCTGCATCCCCGCATCGCTGCTGGATACGGTCATTGATTATAAAAAGCTGGGTGCCACGGGCGCAATCATGGGTTCGGGCGGCATGGTCGTTATGGATGAAACGACCTGTATGGTCGGTATGGCGAAGTTTTTCCTTGATTTTACGGCAAAAGAATCCTGCGGAAAATGTGTTCACTGCCGCATCGGTACCAAGCGGATGCAGGAGATTCTGGGGCGTATTGTCAACGGCGAGGGCAAAGAGGGCGATATCGAGCTGCTGGAGGAACTTTGCGGTGCGCTGAAAGACGGCGCACTCTGCGGACTCGGACAGACCGCACCGAATCCTGTTTTGACGACAATACGTTATTTCCGTGATGAATTTGAAGCACATATCCGTGAGAAGCGTTGTCCTGCGGGTACTTGTGCCGCGCTGTTGCGGTATGAAATTGACGCAGACAAGTGCAAGGGCTGTACGCTTTGTGCAAAGAAATGTCCTGTCGGAGCGATTTCGGGTACCGTGAAGCAGCCGCACACAATTGACACGGAGAAATGCATCAAGTGCGGACAGTGTAAGGCAGGCTGCAAATTCGGTGCAGTGACTGTAAAATAACAAGAATCAGAAAAAAGCGGCGCATGGATTTTCTCATGCGTCGCAAATGTATATGTAGGTGAATGCAATGGATATGATCAAACTGCCGCCGCAGGTACAGACGGCACTGGATATCCTGAATCAGGCAGGGCATACGGCGTATGCGGTCGGCGGCTGTGTGCGGGACGCGCTGCGTGGGGTAACGCCGCATGACTGGGATCTGACAACTTCCGCGCTGCCGCAGGAGATGCAGGCTTGTTTTGCGGGGTATCATGTGATTGAAACGGGCTTGCAGCATGGCACGCTGACCGTTGTGATAGACGGAATGCCGCTGGAGATCACGACCTACCGCATTGACGGCACATACACAGACAATCGCCGCCCTGACAGCGTCACGTTTACATCGAATCTGCGGGATGATCTGTCGCGGCGGGATTTCACGGTCAATGCGATGGCGTATCATCCGCAGGAGGGCATTGTAGATTTGTTTGGCGGCGCAGAGGACCTGCGTTCAGGGCGCATCGCCTGTGTCGGGAAGGCGCAGGAGCGGTTTGCGGAGGACGGCTTGCGGATCTTACGTGCATTGAGATTTTCGTCGGTGCTGGATTTTTCGATAGCAGAGGAAACCGCGGCGGCGATTCATCTGCAAAAGGGGCTGTTGTGCGGAATCTCGGCGGAGCGGATTTATGCAGAGCTGACGAAATTGATTTGTGGTGTGGGTGCGGCACGTATTTTGCGGGAATACGCGGATGTGCTGTTTGAAATTTTGCCCGAATTGCGCCCGATGTACGGGTTTGACCAGCAAAATCCGCATCATGACTACGATGTTTACGAGCATACGCTGCACGTATTGGAAGCGGTGCCCGCAGAGCCGATTTTGCGGTACAGTGCGCTGCTGCACGATGCGGGAAAGCCCGCAACCTTTACAAAAGACGAGCGCGGCGGACATTTTTACGGCCATGCGAAAATCAGTGTGGAGATCGCGCGGCAAACGATGCTGCGGTTAAAAAGTGACCGTAAAACGATGGATGCGGTGCTGGAACTGACGGAGCATCATGATGTGGTGTTTCAGAAGCCGGAGCGTAATATCAGGCGAATGGTGAACCGAATGGGCTTTGAGCAGACGCGGCGGCTGTTGGAACTGCATCGAGCGGATGTGACGGGTCAGGCGGAGCAGCACAGGGCAGAGCGAATTGCGGAATCGGAGCAAATGCTTGCGTTTCTGGATGAACTGGAGCGAGCGGATGAATGTCTGACGCTAAAGAAGCTGGCGGTCAATGGGCAGGATATGATGGCAGTCGGGGTACCGCAGGGCAGGGCAGTTGGCGTGATGCTGCAATCGCTGCTGGAGCGGGTCATGGACGGTGAATTGCCGAATACGCGTGAAGAACTGCTTGCTGCGGTGCGGAAGGAAATGAATCAAGAAGCGCAATAGCGGAACTCCTCTCTCCTAACAACAGGTCAGGAGGGGTTCTCCATTTCTATTCCAACAAACCAAAAAGGACTTCATTTCCCGATAACGGAAACGAAGTCCTTGTTTTTTCGGTTATGCATCATCTGCAAAACCCGCTTTCACTTGTTTTTCCACGATACGTGAGCCTCTTGTTTCCAGACGCCGCCCTCATTGGCTTTATCCCCAACGCTGACATCTCCGACGTCCTTGTCAGCGACTGTCAGCACTGCTTTCTGCTTTTCGATTTCTGCACTCATCATTGCGTCGAGTTCTTCTGCATTTTCCGAGGCAACCGAAATGGTAACATCGCCATGTGTCGGCGGTACTTCTTTGGGCTTTTTGAAGCCGAAGAACACGAAATAGAACAAAAGCAGCACCAGCACGATACTCACGCCAACCTGCATACTGTTGTCCATTTTCGAGATTTCCGAGGAGATTCCCTTCAAAATTTCGCCGAACAGCGTGTTGAGTTCGGTCAAAAATTCCTGCATATCGGCAAAACTTCCTTTCTTTGAATCTACGGACATTATAATATGTATTTCCGTGATTGTCAAGGGAAAGAGCCGAATGATTGCCGTTTTTTGGAGATTTTGAGCGGTTTGCATTTTAGTGCTTGCTTTTTTTTGCGGAATATGATACAATAATATAGAATGCCTAAATATTCGTATTTTGACGGAAAGGAACGAAACCATGGCAAAGAAAACTCCCGAATACGGAAATGAAAGTATTACGATGCTGAAAGGTCCTGACAAGGTGCGAAAGCGTCCTGCGGTCATTTTCGGCTCTGATGGTCTGGATGGCTGTGCGCACTCGGTGTTCGAGGTCATTACCAACTCGGTGGACGAAGCGCGTGCGGGCTTTGGTCAGAAAATCATTATCACGAAATATCTGGACGGCTCCATTGAGGTTGAGGATTACGGCAGAGGCTGCCCTGTGGACTGGAATCCCAACGAAAAACGCTATAACTGGGAGCTTGTCTATTGTGAACTATACGCAGGCGGTAAGTACGATTCCAACGCAGATACGTATGCATACTCACTGGGACTGAACGGTCTGGGTCTGTGCGCAACGCAGTTTGCCTCGGAGTATATGGACGTTACGGTTTTGCGTGACGGGCAGGAGTACCATCTGCATTTTGAAAAGGGCGAAAACATCGGCGGTTTGCAGAAAACCGAAACCACGCGCAGACAAACGGGTACGAAAACGCGCTGGAAGCCCGACCGTGCCGTATTTGTGGACACCATGATTCCCGATGAGTGGTTTCGTGATGTGCTGAAACGACAGGCGGTGGTCAACCCGAATCTGCTGTTTGTATACCGCAGTGAGGTATCGAAAAACAGCTTTGATACGACAAATTACTGCTATGAGAACGGCATTTCCGATTACGTGACGGAGATTCTGGACGGCAAGGGCATGACTCCCGTGCAGTTCTGGCAGACCGACCGCAAAGGTCGTGACAGTGCCGACCGTGATGAATATAAGCTGAAAATGTCCGTAGCTGTGGCGTTTTCGAACACCGTGCAGAAAATCGAGTACTATCATAATTCGAGCTATCTGGAACACGGCGGCTCGCCGGATGATGCAGTAAAACGCGCATTTACGTCACAAATTGATGCATTTCTGCGCAACAACAACCGCTATCAGAAAAACGAGAGTAAAATTTCGTTTGCAGATATTCAGGATTGTCTGGTGCTGGTGTCGTCGTCCTTTTCGACGATTGCCTCCTACGAAAACCAGACGAAAAAGGCAATCACCAACCGCTTTATCTATGAAGCGATGACGGAATTTCTGAAGCATCAGCTGGAGGTATACTTCACGGAGAATCCCGATGATGCCGCAAGGATTTCCGAGCAGGTGCTGGTCAATAAGCGCAGCCGTGAAAACGCGGAGCGTACCCGCCTGAACCTGAAAAAGAAACTTTCGGGCAATCTCGATTTGTCGAATATGGTGCCGAAATTTGTGGATTGCCGCTCGAAAGATACCGACCGCCGCGAGTTGTACATCGTGGAGGGTGATTCAGCACTCGGTTCAGTCAAAATGGCGCGTGATGCGGAGTTTCAGGCAGTTATTCCTGTCCGCGGCAAGATCCTGAACTGCCTGAAAGCGGATTATGCGCGTATTTTCAAAAGTGAGATCATCACAGATCTGGTAAAGGTGCTGGGCTGCGGCGTAGAGGTCACGACCAAGGCGAACAAGGAACTGGCATCATTTGCGCTGGAAAATCTGCGGTGGAACAAAATCGTCATCTGTACGGATGCCGATGAGGACGGATTCCACATTCGCACGTTGATTTTGACGATGATTTATCGGCTTGCCCCGACCCTGATCCGTGAGGGGTATGTGTACATTGCGGAGTCACCGTTGTTTGAGATCACCACGAAAGAGCGGACGTATTTTGCGTATGATGAAAAAGAGCGTGTAAAGATTCTGCAAATGATTGAGGGACAGAAGTACACGTTGCAGCGTTCCAAGGGACTTGGTGAGAACGAAGCGGAAATGATGGCATTGACGACGATGAATCCGGAAACGCGAAGAATCATCAGGGTGACGCCGGAGGATGTGGAAGCGACGGCAACGATGTTTGATATGCTGTTGGGTGATGATTTGCAGGCGCGAAAAGATTACATACAGGAGCATGGCGGCGAATATCTGGATTTGGCAGATATCAGCTAAGGGGGAGCAGCGGCTCCGTCCGCGAAGCATACATCTTGCAAGCGAGCCGTCACAAAAGTTTCGCTCAAGCCTTTTCAAAGGCTTGCAGTTTCCAAAGGCAGAGCCTTTGGCCGCGCTTCGCAGAGCGCGAAACACCCCCTCTCCTTCAACAAATCAGGAGGGTTTGGGAACCCTATTAAGGGGTTCCCAACGCCCTGTCTAACGCGCACAGAAGAATCTGCGATGAAATATCTTAAACATTTCCGAGAAAGGAAAGCGAACAATGGCAAAGCCAAGAAAGCAGAAAGAAACACCAAAGGCATCGAACCCGAACAATGCGTACATTGAGGGTGCGGGTCTGATGGTTGAGGAGCGCATTACCGAAACGCTCCGTAAAAATTTCATGCCGTATGCGATGAGTGCGATTGTATCGCGTGCGCTGCCTGAAATCGACGGTTTCAAGCCGTCACACAGAAAGCTGCTGTATACCATGTACAAAATGGGTCTGCTGACGGGTGCGCGGACAAAGTCTGCAAACGTGGTCGGACAGACGATGCGCCTCAACCCGCACGGCGATGCGGCAATCTACGAAACCATGGTGCGTATGGCACGCGGCAATGAATCGCTGCTGCACCCGTATGTAGACAGCAAGGGCAATTTCGGCAAGGCGTACAGCCGTGATATGGCGTATGCAGCGCCGCGTTATACGGAGGTCAAGCTGGAGCCGATTGCCGCTGAACTGTTCCGTGACATTGACCGTGAAACGGTCGATTTTGTGCCAAACTACGACAATACCACACAGGAGCCGACCTTGCTTCCTGCCACGTATCCGTCCGTGCTGGTCAATGCGAATGTCGGCATCGCGGTATCTATGGCGAGCAATGTCTGTCCGTTCAACCTCGCAGAGGTCTGTGAAACGACCATTGCGTTTATCAAAAATCCCGATCACGACCTGCTCTCGACGCTGAAAGGTCCCGATTTCCCGACAGGCGGCTTCCTGATGTACGATGAGGAAGAACTGCGCCGTATCTATGACAGCGGCAGAGGCAGTGTGCGGCTGCGTTCCAAGTGGAATTACGATAAGGACGCGAATTGCATTGAGATCACGCAGATTCCGTACTCCACCACGATCGAAGCGATCATGGAGAAAATCGTGGATCTGGTCAAGGCAAACAAGATCCGTGAGATCTCGTATATGCGTGATGAAACGGATATCAACGGTCTGAAGCTGACGATTGACCTGAAACGCGGTACTGACCCTGAACGTCTGATGCAGAAATTGTTCCGCATGACGCCATTGCAGGACGCAGTTTCGTGTAATTTCAATATTCTGATTGCGGGAATGCCGAAGGTCATGGGTGTCCGAGAGATTCTGGATGAGTGGGTCGCATTCCGTACCGAGTGCATCCGCCGCCGTGTCTATTTTGACCTGCACAAGAAGATGGACAAGCTGCATCTCTTGGAAGGCTTGGAAAAAATCCTGTTGGATATCGACCGTGCCATTAAAATCGTGCGCGAAACCGAGGAGGAATCGGAGGTCGTATCGAATCTGATGATCGGTTTCGGGATTGACCAGATTCAGGCGGAGTATGTCGCAGAGATCAAACTGCGCCACTTAAACCGCGAGTATATCCTCAACCGCACCAAGGAAATCGAGCAGCTCCGCAAAGAAATTGCGGAAATGGAAGATATCCTGAAAGACATCAAAAAGATCCGAAAGATCATGATGGAGGAGCTGAAACAGGTCGCAGAAACCTACGGTCAGCCGCGTAAAACGATGTTCTTCGACCCGACAGACGAATCCGAGGAGGAGCAGGAGGAGGATATCCCTGATGATCCTGTGCATCTGTTCCTGACAGCGGAGGGTTACTTTAAGAAGATCACGCCGCAGAGCCTGCGCATGAGCGGTGAGCATAAGCTGAAAGAGGGCGACATCATCAGCCAGCAGATCAACACGACCAACAACATGGATCTGCTGTTCTTCACGGATGCCGCACAGGTCTATAAGGCAAAGGCAAACAGCTTTGCCGCGACCAAAGCGAGTGTTTTGGGCGATTATGTTCCGGTCAAACTGGGCTTTGATGAGGGTGAGAGCGTCAAGTATCTGATTGCGACACTGGATTACAGCGGCTACGTGCTGTTCTGCTTTGAAAACGGTAAGATCGCGAAAGTGCCGTTGTCAGCGTATGCGACCAAGACCAATCGTAAAAAGCTTGCAAATGCGTACTCTGACAAATCGCCGCTGGTGTCGGTGATTTATCTGCCGGAGGATTGCAATATCCTGCTGCGTTCCACGGGCGGCAGAGCAATCATCTTCCATACCGCAATGCTGCTGCCGAAATCCACGCGCGACAGCATCGGCGTACAGGTCATGACGCTGAAAGCAAAGAGCGCGAAGCTCGAATACACCACTGTGATGACCGAAGAAATCCCTGAAAATATGCAGAAATTCATAGTAAAGAACATCCCTGCGGCGGGCAGCATGGCACGCGATCTGGAAGTTGCGGGACAGATGACGCTTTAAGGTATGGAAAGAACAGAAAAAAGAATCCGACAACAGAATGAAAAGGATGATGATATGTGAAATTCATTGAACAACTCCAGCAGGAAGTGCGCATCCGCGGCGATATGGAAACGGATTTCCGCAGCCGCCGATACCAGCACGCGCAGGCGCTTGCACATAAGTACGTGGATCTCATAGAGGAAGAAGCGCGAAACATGGCGCGGACGGGCATCTATGAGCGCAGCGGAGAGCGTTCCATCATCAGCGGATTCTGCGTACTGAATGAAAACGACTTTACGATTCCGCTTGTGCAGAAAGAAACCAAGCGCAGTTTCTGGACGCACAAAAAGAGGGATACATACACTTTGACGCCCGATCATGAGTTGTTTGAGGTGTTTGAATCCGCATTCCGACAGCTATGTTTTGAAGAAGATATCCTGTATTTTCCGTTTCAGGCGCAGATCAAGGATAAAGAGGGCAAGGTATGCTATCACACGCTGCCCCTGACGATCCTGAAGCCGAAAAAGGAGAAGATACAGGCATTCGGATTCCCATATCAGATTGAATTTTGACAAGACCCTGAAAGGTGGCAAGACCCATGTCAGCAATGTTTACCCCTGAAATGAAGAAAACCCATACCATTCTGGTGCCCGATATGCTTCCCGTGCATTTCCAGCTGCTCATCAGCATACTGGGGCATTACGGCTATCGTTGTGAGCTGCTCCGCACGGCGAGCAGAGCGGTGGTGGATGAGGGACTGAAAAACGTCCATAATGACACCTGTTATCCCGCGCTGCTGGTCATCGGACAGTTTATGGAGGCATTGAAATCGGGCAGATACAATCCCGATACGACCGCACTGATGATCACGCAGACAGGCGGCGGATGCAGAGCGTCGAATTACATTCATCTGCTGAGAAAAGCACTGGAGCGGCAGTTCCCGCAGGTGCCTGTGATCTCGCTGAATGTATCGGGTCTGGAAAAAGACCCGCGCAACGGTTTCCAGTTGACCGCAACGATTTTGCTGAAATTTCTGTATGCGGTGCTTTACGGCGACCTGTTGATGCTGGTATCGAACCAGTGCCGCCCCTACGAACTGAAAAAGGGCGATACCGAAAAGACGATGCAGCGTTGGCAGCACCGCTTGGAAAAGGCGTTTGCCTCGAAGGAATACCTGCACACGAAGAAGCTCTACAAGGAAATTCTCGATGATTTTGCGAAGATTCCGCGTACCAAGCGCAATAAGATCCGCGTAGGCATTGTCGGTGAGATCTATGTCAAGTACTCGCCGCTTGCAAACAATCATCTGGAGGATTATCTGCTTTCGGAGGGCTGTGAACCTGTGATTCCCTCGCTGCTGGAATTTGTCATGTACTGCGCCGTCAGTACAGCCGTGGACGGCAAGCTGTATCATTTTAAGGATGGCAGCACGCTGAAAAACGGCATCGGCTACAAGCTGATCTATAAAATGCAGAAAGCGCAGATCGAGGCAGTCCGGAAGCACGGTGTCTTTGACCCGCCGCATGATTTCGAAGTTTTGCGGGCAAGAGCGGACAAATATATCAATCAGGGCGTCAGCATGGGCGAAGGCTGGCTGATTACGGCAGAAATGGCAGCTTTGGCGGAATCGGGCACGGAAAACATCATATGTACGCAGCCGTTTGGCTGTCTGCCGAATCATATCGTGGCAAAGGGCATGATGCGTGTGATCAAGGATGCCTACCCGAATGCCAACATTGTTGCAATTGACTACGACCCCGGTGCAACGCAGGTCAATCAGGAAAACCGCGTCAAGCTGATGCTGGCGAATGCGCGGAAACCCGGTGATCTGTAAGCCGGAAGCCTTCCGTGTGGGAGAAAGGAGCATTCCATGAGAAAATTAACGAAGCTGCTCAGTATTGCAGCGGCAGTGACCGCGGCGTGCAGATTGTTCACGATGCCCGCAGATGCGGCATCCATCGGAGATGTCTGCGATGCGCTGCGAGAGATCGGCATTCCCGAATCACAGATTCAGAGCTGCATGAACTATTACTATTCCTGCAGGCATGACGATCAGGGCGTATATCATCCGCAGACAGGCGAGTATTACGAATTTGACCTGCTGATTGAAAACATCTACGTCATGCAGAACACCATTCGTCAGAAGCTGAATGATATGTTCCCGTCCGCACCGCCCACCACGACCGCACCGCCATCGCAGGGCGGACAGACGACCGTGACGACGGCAGTGACATCGGCGCAGCAGCCCGTGACGACCTCCAAACCGTTCATCAACATGACCTACGAGGAGAAAAAGGCGTATCTGTACAGCTTATCGCCTGAGGAGCGTACCGCGTTCATCAACGGACTGTCGAATGAGGAGCGCAACAGCTTGATCAAGCAGCTTCCCGCGGAGGATAAGGCAGCGATCGCGGCAGGTTTTGTAGACCTGATGAAGCAGTTTGGTATGAACATGACAGTGGATGACATTTCGGATGGCAGACTGGATGTATCCGTGCGAGATCAGTCGGGCAATCTGGTGGATTCTTCGAGCATCGGCATTTCGGTGGATGATACGGGCTGGAATCTGACGGCACCGCTGGTGATTTCGCTTTCGTCGGTATTGGCGGCACTGGGCGGCATCACGTTCCTGACATTCCGCGCAGGAAAAAAGGAGGAATCGCTCCATGTCTGAACCGACAAGTACCAAAAAGGATGCAGCGCAGTATCTGTCCGCATGGGCAACGCCGCTGCTGCTTCTGCTGTTATCGGCAGGATTGCTGCTGCTGGGTTTCACGCTTGCCCCGACCCATTCGCTGCAAAAATATCTGAACATTGCGTTCATGGATGATCTGAAAACCACCTCCACCACCGCAGGACTGAACATAGTTCAAAAGGAAATTGATACGGAAAGCGGTAACAGCCGGACGTTTGAGAAAGGTAAAGTAGTCCCGCCAAAATTCGGTGAGCAGTATGCGATACTGGAATGCAAGGATATCGAATTGAAAGTCGGCGTGTATTTTGGTGTCAATGCAGAGCTTCTGGCGTTGGGAGCGTGTCAGGCCTCCAATTCCGCGATACTGGGCATGGGCGGCAACACGGTCATAGATGCGCATGTCAACACATTTTTCTCTGATCTGCACAACATGGAAGTCGGCGATACGGTCACGCTTTATACGGAGTACGGCAACTTCACGTACAAGGTCAAGGAGCAGATTGCGTTTGAAAAGACCGATAAGCGGTATGTCATCCAGACAGAGGAAGATTGTCTGACGCTTTATACGTGCAAGGCGCAGGTGCTTGGCAATTCGGATGAACGAATCGGCGTGCGCTGCGAGCTGGTATCGCAGGAATTCTACGAAGCGGCAGACGCGGAAACTTGAGGAGAGGAAGCAATATTTTGAAGAAATCGTTACAGTATCTGGGCAGCATTCTATTGACGCTGCTGCTGATATTTTCTCTGCTTGGAACGGTTGGCGTGATGCTTGCGCGGCATTATGCGCTGAATCCGGCGACCTGCAAACAGCTGATTGAATCTGAGAATCTGCCTACGCAGGTGCATGATTCCCTGCGCGCATACTATGTGCAGCAGGAAAACACCACAGGAATTCCCGTTTCGGCATATGAAAACATTCTCGCGGAGGATCGTCTGCGGGAGATGATGGAAACCTCGGTCACACGCGGATTTGCGTATCTGAACGGGGAAACGGACACGGTAAAGGGACAGCTTGATTTCGCGGTACTGGAAAGTGATCTGACGGCATTTTTCAACAAATACGCTGCGGAAAACAACTGCGAAAAGGACGCTGTATTTGATGAAACGCTTACAAAGGCGATATCGACGGCAGAGAGCAACATTCAGGTTTCGACGGATATTTTCCGATTTGCGTCCCTGGAGGATGCAGGCGTGCTGAAAAAGGCGAAGCGCGTGATGCCGTATTTGCCGAAGCTGGAAATTGCGTGCATTGCGGCAGATGTGTTAGTGATGATTCTGCTGGTGATTCTGCACCGTAAAAAGCTGCGGGATGTGGTATATTGGATCGCGTCAGCAGTATTCTGCGCATCGAATCTGATGTTGGTACCTGCGTTGTGGATGGAAAAAACGCAGTGGTTTGATCGTTTTGCGGTCAAGTCCGCGCAGATTTTCGCGGCGGTCACGGGGTATTTGTACGGACTGACGGGTGCGGTGATCACGATTGGTATTTGCGGTTTGGTGTTTGCAATTTTGCTGTGGGGACTGCGTTTGATCGGCAAAAAATCGGAGGATTGATAATGGAGCTTCGCTCCAAACCTCGCCAAAGGGGCTGCGTCTCCGGTCGCCGTCCGCAAACGGCGAAATACTCTTTTCGTTCAACAAATCAGGAGGGGTATGGGAAACCCTATTCAGGGGTTCCCCATCGTCCTGTCTAGGGCA
This sequence comes from Oscillospiraceae bacterium, assembly GCA_045600205.1. GTDB lineage: Bacteria > Bacillota > Clostridia > Oscillospirales > Ruminococcaceae > Firm-04. The sequence goes on from JAZRXM010000001.1 coordinate 118,885, forward strand.
CAGAGAGAAACAATCATTCAGGGCAGAGAAGTTGAAATTTTCGCTTCTCTGCCTTTATTTTTTCCTCACGCCTTACGATCTTCGCCGCGACCACGCGGCGGGGGAGCGAGTAGAAAACCACAAGAGAGAGGTGAGGCGTTCCCTCCTCCCTCAAGGTTTTCTCCCCGCCCGCGATTTTTTGAAAAAACGCGTAAACCTTTTGTGATGGATGCTGTGGGTTCTGATTTGCTGCTTTTCCCTTGACAGAACGGCAAAAATGTGGTATGATATATTTTGAATAAATATGCGCAGATGCCGCATCATAAGGAGGAGCAGAATCATGGAACTGACACCTGAACGATTTGATAATACGAAGAAAAACTTTGCAGCACTTATTGCGGCACTGGAAAAGCGCAAGCTGAAATACACCGTGCAGAGCACTGATCCTGACCGCCCGCATATTGTCCTGAGCTTTACGGGTGAGGATCTGCCGCTCAGCCTGCATATCGTGATGTGGGGTGACCGGCAGGTGATCTCGATTCTGTCGGCAATGCCGTTTCACATTACGGAAGACCGCCGTATGGAGGCAGCTTTGGCGGTGACCTGCGCGAATCAGCGGCTGATTGACGGTTCATTTGATCTGAACATGGAAAATGGTGAGCTTCGTTTCCGCCTGACCTCGACGTTCCTCGGTACGGTCATGACGGAAGAAGCGTTTATCTACATGATTTACACCGCCGCAGATACGATTGACCGTTATAACGACCGCTTTATGCTGGTCAACACGGGTGAGCTTTCCGCGGAGGAATTTGTGGCAGCAGAGCATCATAAATCTGCGGCAGCGCAGGAAGAAGCGTAAGGGAGGCGGTCAGAATGCGAAAGTATCTGACAGAGTATCTGGCGCAAATGGAGGCATTGCTGAAAAGCGGGTGCATTACGGATTATGACGAAGAGATCCGCAAGCACCTGTGCAAAATCGAGTTTATGCAGCATGAACGGCTGATCCATTTTCTGGTGACGATGCTGTTTACGCTGGGGTTGTTCATCACGCTCAGTGTATACCTGATGACCGAAAATTTCATGCTGATTCCGTTGCTAGCGTTGATTCTGGTTTTGCTGGTGCCATATATCATGCATTATTATTTTCTTGAAAATTCCGTACAAAAGATGTATTTTATCTATGATGAACTGACAGCGCAGCGTGAAAAAGCGCGGTGTCGTCAGCCCGACTGTGAAAGTGAGGGTACAAATGGAGCTTTACAGACCGGTCACAACGAGTGAGTACAAAGCGATTGAAGCGAAAATGTTTGCGGGTTTTCCGCGGAGTGAAAAGGGAAAGCAGCAGATGTTCACGGCGCTGCTTTCGGAAAGCGGTGCAACAGAGATTGCGCGGCGAATGAAAACAGCCCCCGGGGATGGAGACGTAATTTATCTGATGCGATTCATGGTGGACGATGCGTACATCCGACAGTATCCGATTCAGAATGCGGAATCGGAGGAGCGTCGGGCAATTTGGATCGCGGCAGATGAAATTGACATATTAAATCAGCATATCATCGGAAAAATCAGTGTGGTAGAGTCCTTCCGCAGTGACCCGATGCATAGTGACACATTTTTTGCGTAATTGTGAAAGGGGCAGATCAAACCAATGGCAATGACGATTTTATACCCGGTCGGTACGCATCTGTATGTCAACCTGACGAATCAGTGTCCGTGCAATTGTACGTTCTGTATTCGTCAGAACGGCGATGGTGCGTATGGTTCGGACAGCCTGTGGCTGGAGCATGACCCGACCATGGAAGAAATCAGAGAAGCGTTTGCTGCGTGGAATCTGAGTGATTTTACGGAGCTGGTGTTCTGTGGTTATGGTGAACCGACAGAGCGTCTGGAAGTGCTGATTGAAACGGCAAAGTATGCCAAAACCCTGACAGGCTGTCCGAAGATTCGTCTGAACACGAACGGCTTGTCTGATAAGATACACGGCAAACAGACGGCGCATCTGCTGGAAAATATCGTAGATACCGTGTCAGTGAGCCTGAATGCGGGCACCAAGGCAGGGTATCTTGCAGTGACGCGTCCGAAGTGGGATGATGCGTTTGAGGCGATGCAGGCGTTTGCGTCAGATTGCAAGCGGTATGTGGAAAAGGTCATGTTCACGGTAGTGGATGTGATTCCGCAGGAAGAAATTGAAGCGGCGCAAAAGCTCGCAGATTCGTTAGAAATCCCGCTGCGTGTCCGTCCTTACGACAGCTGATGTAAGCGGATAAACGAGCTGCTTTCACGGCGAAATATTGTGCAACAAAAAAATATTATCGTTTTTCGATAAATTTCTATTGACAAACAGATAGTCTTGTGCTATACTGTATCTAGCATCAGAAATGGATGTGAAACATTGGAAATTTTGAGAGGAGCGATTTTATGAAAAACGACGCACAAAAAATGATTCGTGAGAGCATCTGGGAAGAATACACCATGTCGTATCTGCTGACCAACGGGGTCGCGGGTATCATTGCAGCCGTGACCTGCCAAAAGCTATTGTTTTCCACGGATCGGGATATGGTTCTCTGGGTATCGCTCTTAGGCTGGCTGGTGTTCAGTACAGTTTTGGGGCGACTGAACGACCGCATTTTCAATCATGCGCTGGAAGCGTATGAAACGGCAGGGTTTGTAAAGTATGACGAATACAATTGCAGTGAATCCCATCGGGAAGTGCTGAGGAAAGAAAAGAATAGTCTGAATACTCTGCCGATATTAGAATTCTTCTTTCTGCCGTTTGCGCCGATCATCGGGCATTATCGTCGTGTCAAACTGAACAAAGTCAACATTCAGCTGCGCGGCTATACCGATGAAGTGGAAGCGGAAGTCATGGACATGAGCCGCGGCAGAAACGTTGGGTCTGCGCTCTGCGCCTTGGTTATGCTGATGTCGGGCGTATTTTTCCTGGTTGAATTACTTGGAGATTTTACTGCAGCCGAACATCGCAGAGATGCTCATTGCAACGCGAAAAACATCGTTCAAGCGGCAATTTTGGCAGCGACAGATATGGATGAAGAAGGCGATGTTGACCTTGAAGCATATCTTGCAAACATCACGACTGTGCAGCAGGCAAATGTGGATGGCGGGCTGAAAAACTATCATGTCCTGACTGGCAATCTGGAGTATTCCAATTATGAAAAAGGCAGCCTGCAATACCGTATGGCTCAACATTTCGCTAAAGGTGAACAAAGCCAATACGCATTGTTGTATGATGAGAAACACGGTCACATTTCGACCGAGCCTGTGGCGGCAATTTATTACAAAGGCGACATCACTCCCGAGATGCTGGAAACCGCATATGAGGTGCAGCAGAAAGAAAGCGAGTATTGCCTATACGACACTTTCAGCGGAAAAAAGCATCTGGGTCTGGTGTTGAAAACATCGAATATATAAAAACGTTTTTTACGAAAGAAACGGAGGATTCATTTATGGATGAATTTCAGTATCAAACACCCCCGCAGCCGACAGATCAGCCGCGGGGGCTGACGTCTGATATGCTGCAAATGGCGCGGCAGCAGAGTGCGGCGCAGCAGGCAGGAGCAGAAGCGGCACCGCAGCAGAATGAGGATGACCGTCGTCGGATGGTGCGGCAGGCGAATGTGGGCAAGCGATTTTGCCGCAATTGCGGCGGAGAGATTCAGGCAGGGGCGAGTGTCTGCGTGCATTGCAATACCGTGTTGAATCCGCTGGCAGTGAAAAAGGCGCAGGAGATCGTCATGAACCGCAAAGCGTCCGTGACGAGAAGTATGCTGGTCAAGAGCTTTTTCTTTCCGCGCAAGGGTATGGCGCTGTATCGTGAGCATATCAAAGACCGTCCGCAGGTTGCAAATCCGTGTAAAAAGGCGTCAATTTTCGGCAGGATCACCCGTGACGCGGTCATTGCGGGAGTCATTCTGTTGATTATCCTTCTGTAACAGTTGACTTTTCCGAGAAATTGTAGTACAATAAAAAAAGATACGCGCTGAAAAAACATGGCGTGAGAAATGCAGAAAAAATCCCGAAGGAGTAAAAATAAGATGACAGTTTTTGAAGAACTCAAGCGCAGAGGTCTGATTGCGCAGACAACGGATGAAACGGAAATTGCCGAACTGATCAACAACGGCAAGGCGACGTTTTATATTGGTTTTGACCCGACCGCAGATTCGCTTCATGTCGGACATTTTATGGCATTGTGCCTGATGAAGCGTATGCAGATGGCAGGCAACAAGCCGATCGCGTTGGTTGGCGGCGGTACAGGCATGATCGGTGACCCGTCTGGCAAATCGGATATGCGCAGGATGCTTTCGAAAGAGGACATAGAGCATAACTGTGAGTGCTTCAAGAAGCAGATGTCACGGTTTATTGATTTTTCGGATGGCAAAGCGATGATGGTCAACAATGGTGACTGGCTGTTGAATCTGAATTATATTGATGTTCTGCGTGAGGTAGGCGCGTGCTTTTCGGTCAACAAAATGCTGACATTCGAGTGCTATAAGCAGCGTATGGAGCGTGGTCTGACGTTCCTGGAATTCAACTATATGATCATGCAGAGCTATGATTTCTACAAGCTTTACACGGAATACGGCTGCAATATGCAGTTTGGCGGCGATGACCAGTGGGCGAATATGCTGGGCGGCACGGAACTGATCCGCAAGAAGCTGGGCAAGGATGCCTATGCAATGACGATCACGCTGCTGTTGAATTCCGAGGGCAAGAAAATGGGTAAAACGGAGAAAGGCGCGGTCTGGCTGGATGCCGAAAAGACCTCTCCGTATGATTTCTTCCAGTACTGGAGAAATGTTGGCGATGCAGATGTCATCAAGTGCCTGAAAATGCTGACTTTTGTGCCGATCGAGGAGATCGAGGAAATGGAGCAGCATATGGACAGCGGCAAGGCGTACAATGATGCGAAGGAGCTGCTGGCATTCGAGCTGACGAAGCTGGTACACGGCGAAGAAGAAGCGCAGAAGCAGTTGGATGCAGCCAAAGCGATTTTCGCAGGCGGCGGCAACAGTGAGAGTATGCCGACCACGACGCTGACCGCAGAAGATCTGACGGATGGCAGCATCGGATTGCTGACGCTGCTGGTCAAAACGGGATTGGCACCGTCGATCAGTGAAGCACGCCGACTGGTACAGCAGGGCGGCATTACCATGAATGATGAGAAAGTAACCGACCCGAAGATGCAGATTGCAATGACGGGCGAAGTGATTTTGAAAAAGGGCAAAAAAGTATTCCACAAGGCAGTTCTCGGCTGAAAACAGAATGAAAGGAGCCACCGTCCATGCAGGAGGAGGTCGCAAAGCAACTTTCGCAGATTCATGCGCAGTGTGAAACCTGTGAGCAGCACGGATATACCGTGTCGGTGCAGGGCAAATCCATGCAGGAGTACCTGCGGTTTACACTGCTGAAATACTTTGTATATCTGGGCAGCAGCAACGGAACGATCACGTCGGATGAGATCAATTACATCAACGATGCTCTGGGGTATATGATGTCAGCAGAGCAGATCGACCGTTTCAATGTGAGCTGCAAGATCACGAAATACAGCTTAAAGGACAGTATCATCACGCTGATGATGCCGTTTCTGAAGCTTGATCTGGAAACGAGTCCGATGGGAAATATGAGTCTTGCGCTGATTGAGTTTCTGAATCAGGCAGGACTGGATTTCATGAATGTCAACAGCATCACCCCCGACCCGTTTATCATGCGGGATGTGGCAGCGTTGGTACTTGCGCTGCGGAATTTCCGTGTGGAGTACATAGCGAATTGGGAAGCGATGCTGCGTGAGCAGAAGCGGCGGGAAGAATGGAACAACCGACCGAACTATCCGCAGGGCGGGGGTGCATCGCCTTGGGGAAATCCGACGCCGCCGCAGAATTATAACAACAGCAATAGCAATAATAATAACAATGCAGGCGGGCAGCCGCAGAAGCCTGTGATCCGTCCCATTTCGAATCAGAATCAGGGGCAGGGCAAACCGAATATGCCGAATGCGCCGAAGAAAGAGGAAGAAAAGGAACTGACCCTGGACGAGCAGCTCCAGAAGCTCAATGAGCTGACGGGACTGGAAGCGGTCAAGCAAGATCTGAACAGTCTGATCAACCTCATCAAGGTGCGTAAAATGCGTGAAGAGCGTGGAATGCCGCAGTCGCAGATCTCGCTGCACATGGCGTTTCTGGGCAATCCGGGAACCGGTAAAACGACGGTTGCCCGAATTCTCGCGGGCATATACAAGTGTCTGGGCGTACTGGAAAAGGGACAGTTGATTGAAGTAGACCGTTCTGGTCTGGTTTCGGGATATGTCGGGCAGACGGCGATCAAGACGAAAGAGGTCATCGAATCGGCGATGGGCGGCGTACTGTTCATTGACGAAGCGTATGCGCTGACGGAGGGTACCGGCAAGGGTGATTTCGGACAGGAAGCGGTCAATACGCTGCTGAAAGAAATGGAAGATCACCGTGATGAATTCATCGTGATCGTAGCGGGCTATTCGGATCTGATGGAAGATTTTCTGGACAGCAACCCCGGACTTCGTTCCCGATTCAACAAGATCATCACGTTCCAGGATTATATGCCGGATGAGCTGATGGATATTTTCAAGTCGATGTGTACCAAAGCGGGCATGACGATGACGGAGGAAGCGGAGCAGGACGTGCGGGAGTTCTTTGTGGAACGCTGCGGACTGAATCTGAAGACCTTTGCCAATGCGCGTGATATCCGCAATTTCTTTGAGCGAGCGATCACGAATCAGGCAAACCGACTTGCAAAGTTAGATATGGTAACGAATGCGGCACTGACGACTCTGACGATAGAGGACGTCAAGGATGTCGAGTTAAACTGAAAGGAAGAGCGAACAATGGTAGTAATAACGATGGAAAACGGCAAGCAGATCAAATTGAAGCTGCGTCCTGACTGCGCACCGATTTCGTGTGAGAATTTTGAAAAGCTGGTAAAGCAGGGCTTTTATAACGGATTGACGTTTCATAGAATCATTGCAGGATTTATGATTCAGGGTGGATGTCCGGACGGAACGGGCATGGGCGGACCCGGCTGGCACATCAAGGGAGAATTTCTGGCGAATGGCGTACCGAATCCGTTGAAGCATACGAGAGGTGTGCTGTCGATGGCGAGAGCGCAGGATCCGAACAGTGCGGGATCGCAGTTCTTCATTATGCATGCAGATGCGCCGTATCTGGATGGCAATTATGCAGCATTCGGAGAAGTGATCGAGGGCATGGAAGTAGTAGATGAGATTGCGGAGCAGAGAACAAATTATGCAGATGCGCCGCTTGCGCCGCAGGTTATGAAGACGGTTGAGATCGTAGCCGATTGATTGCATCTTGCAAGCGAGCTGTTACAAAAATATCGCTCAAGCCATTTCAAAGGCTTGAGCGATATTTTTGTGATGGGTGCTTTACGATTACGTGGAATCAGTGAAATTCCGAATTGGGATTGAGTGTGGCAGGCGATTTCCAGTGAATACCATAATCGCTGCGCAAAATCAAGCGTTTTGCCATCCAGTAGTCCTTGCAGTAGTCGTAATAACCGCGCTGATGTTCGAGGGCATCGTCGATTTTCTCCTCCAACTCATAGCGAATGGCAAGGTATTCGGGCGAAAACTCCACGGGGTCAATGTCGGTGTCGTCCTGATTGTCCATTGCCTCCTGCCAAGCCGCCTGATAGTTTTCCGCACCGAGGTCTTTCTGGAGCATTTCCTCTAATTTTGCGTCAACGCCGTCCTTGGTGTGCAGCGCGTAGTCGCAGATGACGCAGGCAGTATCGCGCAAGTCGAGCATCTCGCCGTTTTCCAGCAGCGCGACGTTCTTTTTGAGCAATTTTTTCGCGTATTCGTGAGCGCGTTTAGCGTAATCGAGTGCTTCAGGCCAGAACCGTGCTTCTGCGTAGGTCTGAGCGGTTTCCTGACAGAAACGGAAGCAGTCGGAGAGTTTACCGTCAGCTTCGAGGGAACTGAGTGCGGGCGTGCATTCCTTGATTGCGGGGTCAGAGCGCCACTGATCGAATTGCATGGCGTGGAACTGCTGGAGCATCAGGCAGGCGTAGAGCAAATCGGTTGCGAGGTCGGAGGTCGGGTGAGAGTGGAACGCATTGGAAACGCGGGTCAGCAGGCGTTCAGAAAAGACCACGCCGACGTTAGCAGCGCGTTGGCGGTTGAGCAGTTCGAGGAACTCCGTGAGCGCGGATTGTTTATCCTGTTCAGAGATTTCGGTATCCTGGAGAAGTTGCTCGACAGCGGCAGCGCGTTCAAGCAGGCTAGCTTCATCGAGGTTTGATTCGAGTGTATTGTACATAGAGAAGCCCCCTTTATTGGATATTGAATTTAACCGAAAATGAGAAAAATGAGCTATAAAAACTTGTATGCTTTTGAATATCATACCATAGATTCGTCAAGATGTCAAGCTAATTTCAAAAAAATACACAATTGGGAGGATATGGAAACGCCGCCGGGCCGATGCGAGAGCAAAGGCAGGGCGGCGCGCAGATTATTTGAGGAATCCGTTGAGGATATGTTCTTCGGCTTCCTCCTCAGTCAGACCGAGCGTCATGAGTTTGAGGAGCTGGTCGCCGGCAATTTTACCGATAGCTGCCTCATGAATGAGTTGTGCATCGACGCAGTTTGCGCGGATAGCGGGAATGGAGGCGATTTTGGCATCCCCCATGATAATGGAGTCGCACTGGACATGACCGAAGCATTTGGCGTTACCGGTCATGCAGGGGAAGAAGGTCTGCGTGGAGTGATCCTGACCGACGGAGCGGGAGAGGATTCTTGCGGAAGAATTCTCGCCGTCGAGGAAGATATCGACCTTAGATTCCGCAGATTGCGAGCCATGTGTGAGCAGACGTTCCGTGAGGACGACCTCCGCGTTTTCGCCGACATGGATCTGTGTATCGCGGTTGGTGGAGTCGATGCCGCGGATCTGGGACATATCCATTTCCATGGAAGCGCCATCTTCGAGGTAGACGATGGTTTTGGGGTTCATGATGCGGCTGCCTTCTCCGTCGCCCTCACCGTAGTGTTTTTCGACGTATTTGACGTGGGCATTTTTCCCGACGTAGAAGGTATGGATGCCGCTGTGGGAGCTGTCCTGATTGCCGCAGTTATGGATACCGCAGCCTGCGATGATGACGACATCCGCGTTTTCGCCGATGAAGAATTCGTTGCAGACGGTTTCGTTGATGCCGCTTTCGGCGAGGATGACGGGGATATGAACGCTTTGTTTTTTGGTATTGGGTGCGATGTGGATCTCGATGCCGTCGATATCGGTTTTGGAAACGATCTGGATATCGGCAGTGGAGTTGCGAGCGGAACTTTTTCCGTCCACGCGGATATTATACGCGCCTTCGGGGACTTCGTGGAGGTCGGCGACGGCAGCGAGCATATTCTTTTCGATTTCGTTCATAAAGTGAAGCACTCCTTTTGAAGCATGATGTTATTTTTCGAGTGCCTTACAGAAGCAGACGGTTTCGCCTGTGATCTGCGGCAAAATCTCGGCAGGTTTACCTGCGCCCGAGATGACGCCGTCGGAAACCATAATGATTTTGTCTGCCATAGAGAGGATACGTTCCTGATGTGAAATGATGAGGATGGTAGCATTTCGTTTATCGCGGAGCTCGCCGAATGTTTCGGTGAGTCTGGTAAAGCTCCAGAGGTCGATGCCGGCTTCGGGCTCGTCAAAGATCATCAGGGAGGCGTTGCCGGCGAGGACGCTGGCGATTTCGATTCGTTTGACCTCACCGCCGGAGAGGGAGGTATCGACTTCGCGGTCGAGGTAATCCTTCGCGCAAAGACCGACCTGCGTCAAAAGGGAGCAAAGTTCGCTGTGGGAGAGTTTTTTGCCGGCGGCAACGGTGAGCAGGTCGCGGACAGTGATGCCCTTGAAGCGAGGGGGCTGCTGGAAGCCGTATCTGACGCCGAGTTTGGCGCGGTCGGTGATAGAAAGCCCGCACAGTTCGGTATCGTTCCAGCGAATGGAGCCGCCTGTGGGCTGCACCAGTCCCATGATACATTTTGCGAGGGTTGTTTTGCCGCCGCCGTTGGGGCCCGTAATGACGAGAAAGCTGTTGTCCTCGACATCGAGGTTGATGCCGCGCAGGATACCGGTCTGTTTACCGTCCTGTGCAACGGAGTATTGCAGGTTCGAAATTTTCAGCATGAAATGCACGTTCCTCTTTTCTGTGGATTCATGGGTGTGGGATCAAAGTCCGAGTTGTGAGCGGAGGGCGTCGAGAGGCATGGCACCGACCACGCGCTTGACGACCGTGCCGCCGCGGAACAGTAAGAAGCAGGGGATGCTGTCGATCTCGTAAGCCATAGCGACAGCGGGGGATTCGTCGGTATCGAGTTCGGCAACGGTGACCTGAGGGCAGGCATCGGCGAGCTGTTCTAAGACGGGAGCCATCATCTGGCAGGGACCGCACCACCGGGCGCGGAAATCGACGAGAACGGGACCTTTTGCGTCGAGAACGACCTCACGGAAGTTCTCATCGGAGATATGCAGAACGCTCATGGCAGAAGCCTCCTTTGGCGTTATTTTTCCTTATAGTAGAGTTTGCAGTGGCAGAAGCCTTCGAAATCCGGGTCAGCGATTTGCTCGCGGAATTCGCGGCACATACAGAAGTTGTCGTCGGTTTTCTGGACACGGCAAGGGCAGTAGCCTTGTTTTGCGGCAAGCCCCTGACGGATCCGCAGGACGGTCTGGGGGTCGTTATTGAGGAGAATGCGCATGGGAGGGATCGCCGCCTTTCAGAGAAAAAATGGGGTTGAAAAAGTCCATACTTTAATATTGTATCACAGAGTAGAGAGAATGTCAAGGCAAAAAAAGTATGCCCTACCCGCAGAAAAATATGCGGATAGGGCAAAGGAAACGGGAAGTCATCATCATGGGGGAGCTGTCAGGTATTGCAAAAGCTGTCGTAATAGAAGGTATCGGTCGTGCGGACAGAGCCGTTATCGCCGACGATGAGGATGCGGCTGACGCGGTCCTGCAAGAAGCCCTCGCAGAGCATGAGGTCCTCGATGTCCTCGCCGCAGTAGCCGAAATAGGTGACAATTTTCTGTTTGAGCCTGCGGTTGCTGACGGCAAGGCGGTAGTACAGTGCCTGATAAGGGTCATAGAGGAACATTCTGTCCATGAGGATCTGCTTGACTCTGGTGATGCCGCGGCCGGTTGCTTCGGGGTTTGACATAGAAAATGTGCCGTAGGTGCCGTCGATGTCCGCCATATCAATGCGGCTGATGAGGGTAGAGAGGTCGCCGCCGATCTGTGTGGAGAGGATGTCGTTAGCTGGGATGGTGATGATGTCGTTGTCAGATTTTGGGGTCATGCGGAGATGATTGGTGAGGGTGACATAGGGGTAGCCGGTGTTGAGTTTGTAGTTATAGCCTGCGATGGAATCCCACATGGCGGTGCCGTCCCTGACGTAAATATACGTAGTTTCCGGAATATTCTCCTCATAGGTCATATGCGGCAATTCGTAGGTCGTCATGAGACTGCTGAGGGTAACGTGCAGGTGCAGACCGGGTGTGAGTTGGTTATGGAGCAGTGCCTCTGCGAAACTGTGGGAGGTGATATGCAAAATCTGGTGATTCTTCTCGGTTTTCGCGGTATAGCCACGCAGGATGCCGTCATGGAGCAGCACGCCGTCGAGAAAAAACTGAACGCGGCAGAGGAGTGAGTAGTCGGAGTGTTCGCAGAAAAAGTCCGCAGATAGGACAGAATGTGGGAGATACCGTTCACGGAGCAAAGAGAAGCGGATGCAGACGGATTCGGAGAGCAGGGTGCCGTCAGGGTGATAAATTTTGAGAGAAGCGGTCAAACGTCGGTCACCTCCCCGCTGTGTTCGCCGCCAAACGTGACTGAAAACGTGCAGAAGCGTTCTTTTTCTGGTCTGGAAACGCGGTATTCGCACACTGCCATATCGGAAAAGGAGAATCCGTCCAGTTCGAAGTCAAAGAGGTCGTGGTTTGAGATGGCAGTGCGGAGGGTCTGTTGCAGGAGTGGAAAATCGGAGGGAAGGAATCTGCCGTAGAGCGTGAGGGTGCAGGGCAGCGTACCGAGCAAGGTTTCGTGGCATGAGCCGTCGAGCAGATTCTGGCGGATGACGGGGCGTTTGACCTGCAAATCGTAGCGGTCGGCGGTGAGGTTGAGCTGCCCGAGGACGACAGCGAGTGCCTGTTGTTCGATATCAAGTGCGTGAACGAGATCCATAGTTATTGCTCCTTTCGTCAGCAAGTACGCGGGAAAACGTGCCATGCAGCGTGCAGACGGTGTTCAGAACGAGCCGTCCGATCTGCTTGTCGAAGGCAGGAGCGTCCATGCGCACGGCACGCAGGTCGAAGGCATGGTCGTTCAGCGTGGGGACGATTGTATTTTCGAGCAAATTGCCGAGATATGCGGCACCGAGCCGCGGGTCGCAGTGAATGCGGAAGCGGACATCGAGGGTGACGGGAGCAGCGGAGCCGCCGTCGCAGGGGAGGGGCATATCGGCACAGACCGCCTGTAAACCGACCAGACAGAATGCGGAATCTCTGCTGAAATCGACGCTTTTGTGCGGGTATTCGATATCTGCGGGCAGTCCGTTTTCGTTGAGCAGCGAGATGATATCGTGGATGAAATCGGAGAAAGCAGCCATAGCGTGGAAATCTCCTTTCGTGAGGATTCAGGCGATGCCTGAAAAAAGAAAATTTCGGTCGATGAGGAGGTCGGCGGCGGCATTGCGGTAGGCGAACACGAGGCGTTCTGCGAAGAAGCAGGGTTCGGTGCGGACGTTTTCTTTGGCGAGGTTTCCCGCGTAGGTATGTGCGATATCGCTTTTGGCGGCAAGCATCTGCATATAGCGCAGGTGCGCAACGGCAGCCGCGTAGTAGCACAGGCGCGGGTCAGAAACGTCGGCATCGGGTTTGAGTTCGTGCAGGACTTCAAGGATGGCGGCGTCCACGATTGCCTGATAAGGTGTGCCGTCTGAAATTGCAGCAAACAGGACAAAAAGCGACATACATTTAGCGGTATTCAATGGCAGTCACCGTCCTTATCGTGGCGCAGGCGGAAGTCGCCGAGGGTGTTGGGGTCGGCGGGAGCCTGCGGGGATTTGGGGTACAGTTGCGAGTCGAAGTCGGCAGCCGTTTGCGGAGCGGAAGCGAGTTTCTGCTGCAAGCGGAGGAGGGCGTCCGCGTCGAGGTGCAAAGCGGAGTCAGCGAGAGCCTTGGCGCAGGCAGAATCGCCGTCGCGGAAGCACAAGCGGATGACATCGCGTCTGAGGGCGTCGGTGAGGCGGTTGAGGGTACCGTTTGCGGAGTCGAGGGCTTTGGAGAGGGCAGCGGTTTCGGGGGCAGCAGCGTGCAGACCGCCGAGGGTTTTTGTGACGCCGGCGTGTTTCTGTGCGGGCACGGCGACGAAGCTCCATTCGTAGGCATCGGAGATAGCGTCGAGGGTACAGAAGCAGGGTGCGCCGCCGTAGGATCTGCCCTTGACGTGGGCGCAGGGTGATTCGAGTTTATTTGCGCCGCAGATGGAGCAGATTTGTTTACCGCAGGCGCAGGAGATGCTGACTTCCTTTTTGATGCCGCCGTCGATTTCGCGGATGAGGTCAGCGTTAGAATCGGTGCGGATCATGTAGGCGTTGGCTTTGAGGCAGCGATAGGGCTTTCCTGTTTTGGTGAGCTTATTGGGGTCGGTGACGACTTCGGTGCGGAAGATGCGTGCGGTCTGGGAGTCTGCTTTGGGGTTATGGTCGAAGATGCCTGTAACGCCGACAAAGAGTTTGCAGAGGGTATCGAGGGCTTCATCGGAGAAGCAGTCGCCGTCGCGGTCGATTTCGTTATCGCAGAGGATGAGGTCAAAGAGGTAGACTTCGTCGAGGGAGTGGCTGCGGCGGGTAAAGGCATTGAGCGCGGAGAGCAGGTTCGTGTCGTTCATAGAAAACCTCCTGAAAAAGATGTATCTGCTGGAAAATGGGGATTGGGTTGTGCCAGAGGAAAAGAATTCCTCTGGCAAACCGTGATTGTTCAGTCCTCGGTCCAGTCCAGCACGGCGACTGCGCCGTCCATGAGGGGCTGGAAGCCGATGCGGACGGAAACGGCGATGCGGTCGAGCTGGCAGTTGATGAGCTGGTCGGTTTCGAGGATGACATCGGAGCCGGTGACGCATTCGAGGGCGAAGTCTTTGGAGATACCGATGATAACGGTATCGGACATGGTGGCATCCTTGAGGAGTTTTGCGCCAAACGGCAGGCGGATGTTGCCGTTGGCATCGAGGGGTCTGTCTGCCATCTGGGTCATGGCGAGGATCGCGGAGATATTGGTCGGAGAAGCGATCATGGTGGTCATATCGAAGTCGGTGAACTGGCTGTAGAGCGCGACGAGGTCAGCGTAAGCGAGCGTGCTGCCGGCAATGGTGATCGGCGTGACGGAATCCGCGAGTTTTTCGAGGGCGGCGCCTGCGATTGCACCTGCGAGCTTGTGACCGATGGCGCGGAGGGCGACGGCGAAGATATCGATGCGCTGCTGGCGGACGATTTCGTAGGAAGCGGTAATGACGCGTCCGTACTTGTCGAGTCCGATGCCGGTGGTATCCTCAGTAATTGCGGTAATTTTGAGGTCCTCGCCCTGACCGGTGGTGGTATCGTACCCGCCGTCGGTCTCGTCGATGGCGAAGCCTTTGTAGGAGGTTGCGTTGACGCGGGTGACGGCAGCGCAGAGTTCGGGGAGGATGGATTCTTCCATACCCTGCTTGACGGCGCGGCGGACGAATTCGGGGAACAGGACGGCAGATTCTGTCGTTGTAAAGAACTTTTCGACGAGGTCGCAGTGTTCGCCGTTCATGTGGATGTCGAAGCGTTTGAGCTGTCTTTCGAAGGCATCGAGGGAAGCGAGTGGCGAGCCCTGATACTGTTCGGAGGGGTCAGCCTGTTCGAGCGCGTCTGAAAAGGACATATTTGCGAGGTGGTACATACCTTTTTCGAGTTTGACATTGTTGTACATAAGGGTACTCCTTTCGAAATGGGGGGGATTATTGTGTATCGGCAAGAGTGGCTTCGATCTGGCGAGCCTGCGCGGTTTTGAGTCTGGCGTCGGCGAGTTCGGTTTCGTCCTGCAAGTTGATGCTGTCCCAGATGACGGAAACGTCGTCGGAGAAGCCTTCAGCGCGGAGGACGGCGATACCGATTTTGCGCAGCAGCGGGGTAAGGATTCTGCGGAAGTAATCGAGTTCCGAAGTCAGGATGTCGGCTTGCTGCTTGGACATTCGTTCTGTCGTAGACCAGGAAAGTCCGAGCAGAAAGGGCGGAATGGAAAGTTTCGCAACGATTTGTTCGAGCAGTTGGCGCACAGGCACGTTGGTATCGAACAACTGGTTGTCAGAGCCGATGACCTTGATATCGACGTCACCGACGGCGATAAAGTCCTGCACCTCGCCGTAGGAGGCTGCGTGAATGCCGTTCTGCCAGGCCTGCGCGATATCTTTCGCGTGATTCTGAGCGAAAGCGGCGGAGGCGGCATCGGGCTTGTAGGTCACGGCGTAGCGGACGTTGCCGGCGCGGTCGTAGTTTTGTCCGATGCATTCGTAGATGCGGAGCAGCACGCGGGAAAGGGCGGGCAGTCCGCGCAAAACGGAAATGCCGTAGACGGAAGCGGGCGGTGGGGAGAGTGCGGCGAACAGGATGCGTTCTGGGTGCGGGAGTGGTTTCCGTGCGATGGTATTGTTGTCGCTGCGGAGGAAGTACTTGCAGGAAAAAGCGGAATCTGCGCGGATATCGAGCAATGAAGGGTGTGCGGTAGCCAAAGCGGCGGGCTTGCCCGAATCGGGGTCGCAGACGAGTTCTCCGAGGGCGTTGCCGTAGGTCAGCAGGGAGTCGAGCATGGAGTCGGCAAAATTCTGCAAACCGCAGGCAGCGGCGTTGACGGGAACATTTTCTGCAAATCGGTCGAGGAGCGATTGTGCGGCAGGATTTTCTGTGACGAGTTGAAAGCCTCCGCAAAGGCGAACAATTTTGTGCAAAGCGGCATCGACGATGGGGACGGCATTGCGGAGCGCATCGTAGAGCATCCATTCTGCGGGGGAGGGCGGCGGCGGTGCGAGCAGCGGGAGGGATTGAGCAGGCGGCGGAGCGGCGCGTTTTGGCGCGAGCAGCAGGGGGAACTGTTCGGAAGTGACAGAATGCTGACGTTTGCGTGGAAAAGGGAGATGCAAGGGAAGACCTCCTTTCATGGGGTAGGGCGCTGGATGGAAGCGACGAAAAACTGTGTATCCGCGTCATTACAAAGCACGGTGGAAACGAAATATCGGATATCGTCCATGGCGTGGTCAAATTCCTTGACGGGGGTATCGCGGGGAGCGTTTTCGTCCCAGGCGTAGAGGGAAAACTCGCGAATGGAGTCGATGCAGGAGGGGGCGAAGCGGATCTTGCCGTCGCGCAGGGCATCGGCAACGCGGCGGATGCCGGAGAGAACGTCATTTTTTGCAGGCACGACGGGAAATTTACCATGTCTGCGGATACAGGCGATGAAGCTTGCGGCGGAGGGGTCCACCACGACCTGTTCGATGGGAAAATTGCGAGCCAGACGGAGAAGTTCGGCGTAGTGTTCCTCGTCGGTGCGCGGGGAGCCTGTTTTCCGCGCATCGTAGTAGGATTCGGCAATGCGGTACCAAGTGCCGCCTGCAAGCCCCCACAGACCGAAGGAAGCGGGATTGATGGTGCCGTAGTCGCAGGAAATGACGTATCGTTCGCAGAGCAGCGGCGGCTTGGCGATATGGATTGCGGGAGAAAACATGGGGTAAACGAGCCCCTGTGCCGCCACCCAGATGCCTTTGATGAAGCGGTCGTGGAAGACGCCGTCATAGAGACGCTCGTAGCGGCTGCGGATGGCGGGTGTGAGGGCTGCGTTATCCTCCATGGTGAAGTGGAGGTAGAGCGCATTTTTCTGTTTTGCCTGCAAGATCCATTCGCGGTAGAACCAGTGGGTGGGCTTATCGGGGTTACAGGAAAACCAGATTTTGGAGTCGGGGACGGAGCATCTGGCGAGAGCCTGTTCGACGAATGATTTTGGCATCAGAGCGACCTCATCGAGCAGTACGCCTGCGAGGGTGATGCCTTGAATGAGGGCAGCGGACGCCTCATCTTTTCCGCCGAAGCAGTAGAAGCGGTTTGTTCTGCCGTGGAAGGAGATATCGAGGAAAGCTTGGGAAGGTTTTTCCTTGACATGGAAGCCAAGCGGCAGGAGCATCGAAACGAGCGGTCTGACGAGATTGCGGCGCAGCGACGTAATGGTCTTGCCGCAAAGAGCGAAGTTCTGTCCGTGGAAGCAGCTGCACGCCCAAACGGCGAAGCCGAGGGACATGGCGGTTGTTTTGCCCGAGCGGATCGCGCCGTCGCAGATAATGGCGTCGCGGTGGGCGGTATCGGGGTTGAGCCACCAGTTGAGCACCAACCGCTGCTTACGGGAGAATGGAACGGGCTTCTTCATAAGCGGTATCCTCCGTAGGTTGAGTGGGGGCGGTGAGTGCGGAGAGCAGGGCGTTTGCGGCGGCATCTGCGTCTGCGGAACCGACGCATTCAAGGAGTTTTTCGAGTGCTTTCTGGCGGTCGGCGAGTCTGATGGAAACGCCGTTTTTGTCGCATTTGATTTCGGAAACGGAGAACAGGTCGAGTGCGGCGAGTTGTTCGTCGGAGGGGCAGCCGTCGGAGAACGCGAGTTTGACGGCGTCGTTGGCGGAGCCGAAAGCGAGTCTGGAAAGACCGGCGATGACGAGGTTTTGGAGTGGCAGAGCGGGTTGTCTGACCAAATTCTCGAGGTAGGAGCGGCAGGAGGGGAGGGTGAGCAGTTTGAGGGCGTCATCGGGCGGACAGCCTGCGCGGGCGGCGGCTTCTGAGGGGTTTCCGAGGGCGAGGAAAGCGCGGCAGAAGCGTCTGCGGGATTCCTGTTCGGCGTTGGAGATAGACATCGGGCAAAACTCCTTTCGTATGTGTCGTCAGGTGAAAGCGGCGTATTTCCGGGAAAATGATGAGAGAACACTGCGGCTTGCGGGTGATATGGAAAAGCGGCTTTCACCCATACAAGGAATCGGGCAAAAACTTGTACGTTTTCGTACAAGCACTGTAAAACTTCTATGGATTGCACAAATTTCCATTGACA
>JAZRXM010000002.1:0-31315 GCA_045600205.1 Oscillospiraceae bacterium
TCTCTTGAATTTATACATGGCATCCTCCGAAGTGCAAGCTTTTTTCTCGTTTTCCGGCTTTTCCCTTGCACTTCTATTATACCATTTTTCTTCGATTTTGTCGATACTATACGGGTTTTATTTGGCTTGAGGAGAGACTAAATAACCTCCAAAAAAAGCACTTTACTTCTTTCGAGAAGCAAAGTGCATTCAGATACAATTATCCCACATATCTGCGAATGCACTTTCCATACCCGAAAATGTCGATACTGCGTAAAAGCATACCGAAATCGCTGCACGAACATGAGCATTCCGACTTTCACGGTAATGGCTGTTGCGTCGGATTTTCACCGAACTTTCCTCACCCCTAAACGGGATAGAACGTGCAAATCAATATTCAATTCCGTTTCGAATCAAATGATAATCAGCATTTGATTGAAGCATTTGTTTATAATCCTGACCATTTTGTATGTCAAAATCCGTAATAAATCCACCGGTAAAGAAATCACTTCTATGCGCGTCTGAACCGGATACGGACGGTAAATGATACGTTTTTGCGTACCATTCAGCCTTTGTATTAAATGAATTTTCTCGATTTCCCGCATTATACACCTCAACGGCATCCACCATATCAGGTATTAAGCGAATGAATTTAACATACGATTCCTGTCGAAAAGGATGCGCATGAACCAACATTCCGCCCGAAGCTCGAATCAATTTCAAATAATCGTGCGGTGACAGAGTCGCTGTTTCAGGATGCGCCGCAAGCCATTGAAAATCCAGTCCATACGTCAAAAAATCATTTCCGTTCCAACTGTATTCCCACCCGCAGCAAACCCGAAGTCCAATCTGATCTCCAACTTCTTTTGCATGATAATAACCGAGCGAAAAACGACGTACCCATTCATTCCACGGAAGACTTCTGTCAATGCACGTATTTCCGTGAAAAAAATGGTCAGTTATAAACATGCCATCGTAACCTTGTTTTTTACATCCCCATGCCATATCTGCGGCGCTTGCGGTAGCACAAGCACTTGCCTCAGAGGTATGAGTGTGTGTTTCCCAGCGCATCAGCACGAAATGTCATCAGTTTTTCTCACATCAAAAAACTGAATCTCCCGACACGCTGCCTTAAAGCCAATCAAACAGCTCTTCATTTCGGTACAAAATTCTAACTGCAAATTTATCACACCAATCAAAATTCGTTTTAGAATTTAATTGCATCGTTCAGCATAGCTGAAAGCTTAATTCCAAACAGCATCAACAGACCTTGGATAATGTACAAATCAAATTTCAGGGAAAGTGACATTTGAAAGAATACCAGATTCATCGAAAATTCGTCAAAACCGAAACTGCTGTGAAATCCAAGCCAAGAGATGAACGGAAGATTTGCAGCTGCAAGAAATTCGCCCAAGCATGCTCCGACTACAGCCATAAACACGATGGTTAAGAGAAATATAATTTTTGCCTTCATAGTATTTTCCTTTCGTAAAACCTTTTATAGTCCGCTGGATCCAAAACCGCCTGCTCCGCGAATCGTTTCATCCAACGTATCGACCATTTTACATTCGGAATAACATATCGGAATCGTCACCAATTGTGCAATACGCATTCCATTTTCTACCGTAAAATCTGCATTTCCATTATTGATCAAAGCAACACAAAGTTCGCCACGATAATCGGCATCTACAACACCAACGCCATTTGCCAAAGCAACCCCGAATTTGGTTGCCAGACCGGAACGCGCAAAAATCAATAATGCAACATTTTTATCCGACGGAGAAACCGCCAACCCTGTTGGAATTTTTTTGATTTCATGCGGCATCAGGGTCACTGAATCTTCCAAACAAGCACAAAGATCCACACCTGCGCTGAACGAAGTAGCTCTTTGAGGAATTACAGCATTGGGATGTAACCTCTGAAAATTCAGCATCATCGTGATTTCTCCTTCTCATTCTGTAATTTGATTCCCCGAGTGAAATTTGCGGGTTCGAGCGAAATTTGCTTTCCCATATATTCAGCCAAAACTTTCTCCACCTGATCAGAAGATTCATCTGTCATGGAAAGAAACGCAAACGACGCAAAATCGAACATTTCTTTTTTATCAGCGAGCCAGATCGGGGCGGAATTAAATACTTCAGCATAATCCGGTTTATCCATATACCGCGTACACTCTGTAAATAAAGGTACCCCTTTACGATCATATAAGATATGTCGGCACAGTTTACATCCGATCTGTTCCTGAATCGGACAATTCCGCATCAACATCATAGGAATTTTTCCGTATGCCCAGATTCCCAATCCGTCATATTGCTTGGCTAGACTTTTTTGCAGATAATAAGGGGTTTCCGGTGAGATCAGCAATCTCTCAATTGAAAACGCTTTCAATTGTTCCACAGCAGAACAATTAGTAATATGCAATCCAAGTCCGCCATGCACAGACAGATTCAGTGCAGAAGTAATCGGCAAAATTCCGATCTGATTTGCGAGAATTGTATTGTAACCACATAGAATCGCAGTTTTCAATTTTTTCTTCAAATCATCCTCCGAAAGGATGAAACGCGGAGGAACCAAAACCACCTTGGAAACAGAAATATCCTGCGGTACTGAAGCGTATGATTCAGCCAAGTTTAATGGCAGATACAAAAATTCGATCTGCTTTGCATAGGACTTTAGCCCCTCAATTTGCCGCAGATTGCGAACCTGAACAGAAAAAGAGGGAGGGATATCGCTTTTCTTAGATTCTCTCGAAACACGCGGTACGATTTGAAAAGAATGCGTGGGTTTGACATCTGCGATTCGATATGCATCCATTGCCTTGCAGGCATCCCGTCGCAAACCATTTAATTCCGCTGCCGAAAGAATCAGATTCCCGTCATTTTCTTCCGATACATCGCCAACTGAATAGATCGTACCACCTAGTTTTCCAAAGTTCTGACGTAAAACATCAAGCGTTGTTGGACGATGAACGGCACACTGCGGAATTGCACCTTCCACAGTCACTTGTCGCTGCAAAGAATCCGTCACAGTCAAAGTACTTGGCTGATTCGCTCTTATCGTATACCGAGCATCCAACTGCTCAATTTTGCGCTCTTTTTGGTACCTGTTTCTGGTTCCTGCAAGCACACTCTGCGATGCAAGAACATCCTCTTTTTCTCGGATTCCAAACATATTCCGGCGCTGATCGGCATAATAGCCGTCCGTAAAACCGCTTCGTGAAAAAACCGCTCGTAGTTCATCCAGATTCGGTTTTTCGCCGTCCAGCATCTGACGATATGCCGTAACAACCGCCGCTACGTACTCCGGACGTTTCATTCGTCCTTCAATTTTCAACGATTTTACACCGATATCACGCAGTTCGCTCACATGATCTATCAGGCACATATCGCGTAAAGAGAGCGCATGAGCAGACTGTTTTGTAGCTGAAAAGGGCAATCTGCAAGGCTGCGCGCAGGCACCGCGATTCGCGCTTCTTCCGCCCATACAAGCGGACATAAAACACTGTCCTGAAACGGACATACAATGTGCGCCGTGCACAAACACTTCCACTTCCGTATGGTTATCCCGTCCGGCTGCACACAATTCTGATATACTTTTTTTTGAAAGTTCCCTCGCGGCAACAATTCTAGAAAATCCCATATCAGCAGCAGTTTTTAGTCCACCCACTGTATGAATGGTCATTTGTGTGGATGCATGCAGCGACATGGTAGGGATGCACTTTTTTAGATACGAAGCAACGCCAAAATCCTGAACAATACATGCATCAATTCCTGCATCTGCCATCACCTGAATGAGCGAATCCAGCACAGGAAATTCATGATCAAACAGCAATGTATTCACTGCCAGATATATCTTTGCGCCATACAAGTGACAATCATCCGCAGCTGATTTTAGCATATCTGCGTCAAAATTCTGTGCATTTGCGCGAGCTGAAAACTGTTTTGCGCCAACATATACCGCATCCGCACCGCAACGCAAAGCCGCCTGAAGTGCCTCCATACTACCGGCAGGGGCAAGCAGTTCAGTTCGTTTTTCTTCACTCATTCTCAGATTCAGCTTCAGCAGCCGCAAGTTGTTCTGCCAGAGTCGGCTGTTCTTCTTCCACAGCCACTTCAGCAACCGCCTTTGTTGCAGCAATGTCAGATTTGATGCTCTCGCCAAGCTCTTTCAGCTTCAAAAGATTTTCAAGCTGCTCGACCTTTGCTCTCAAAACGTCCACTTCGCGCATCACAGCATCACGTTCCATGCGGACTTTTCCCGCCTCGTCAACGTATTCCTTCACCTGTGAACGAATCACTTCGATATTGGTATTCGCCTTGGTCAGCTCATCCATCGTAGAAAGCGCGACCATCATTACGGCAGAATGCACAGAAATACGATGATTTGCCTCAGTAATATCCGAAATTCGTTTTTCCAGTGTTTTCGCCAATTGATATACATAACTTGGCGCGTCCTCAGTTTGAAGGACATATTCTTTTCCACACAGCACAACCTTTAATCTGTTCAGCATATTAAATTCCTTTCTCTTAACGGATCATCGTTTTAGTTGTCCAAATATCTAATCAAAGCAACCACTCTGCCAAGGATCGACACATCCTTGACAAGAATCGGTGCCATAGAATCGTTTTCAGGCTGTAGTCGATAGCCACCGTTTTCCTTATAAAATCGCTTGACGGTCGCGTCTTGACCATCGACCAAAACAACAGAAATTTCGCCATTTTCAACGGTATCACACTGTTCGACAATTACAATGTCGCCGTCAAGGATTCCTGCCTTGATCATACTCTCGCCGCGCACACGGAGCGCAAACAATTCACCGCTGTAAGAACGCTCAGGCACGTAACTTAAATAATCGGTGATATTTTCAATTGCAGTGATCGGCTGTCCTGCGGTCACCATTCCAATCAGCGGGACATTGATCGCACTTTTGCCGTGCAGACGAATCGCTCGGTTTTGGTTATCCATTTTATCCAGATAACCTTCCTCGACCAGCAGGTTTATATAGCGGTGGGCGGTCGAAGTAGAGCGGATGCCCAATGCGGCGCAGATTTCGCGTACAGTGGGCGCATAGCCATCGTCAATGCGGGCACGGATATATTTATAGATTTCTCTTGCTTTCTCGTTCAGCATTTCGCAGCCGTCCTTTCCTGTTGATTTCACGAAATTACATTGTTTTCAATTTCTCAGCAATCTGCTTCGAAAGCTTGTTGACATCTCCGCAGCCAAGGGTAATAATCAAATCGCCGTCCTTTGCCAGTTCACAAACACGGTCGCAAATCGTATTAAAATTATGATATTTACGGGTATCACAGTCAGGCTGCGATTCATCCTGCGGCTCCCAGATACAGCCTTCGATCTTCTCAGCAAGATTTCTCGTAAATACGCCAATCGTATTCACTTCACGACCACCCATGATATCCGTCAGTGCCACAATATCGGCAATAGACAACGCCTCAGCGAAGTCATCCAGCAATCGCTTGGTACGTGTAAACGTAAACGGCTGATGAACCGCGATGACACGCGAAAAAGGCATCGCTTTCGCAGCACGAAGCGTAGCGGCAATTTCCGCAGGATGATGCGCATAGTCATCCGCAATTGTAATACCGCGCACCTTGCTGTGCTGCTCGAAACGACGTTTTGCACCAAAGAATGCAAGCAATCCCTCTGTACACTGCTCAAACCGCAGACCAAGCGCAGTAGCGCAGGCAATCGCACAGAGCGCATTCAGAACATTATGCTCGCCTGGCACTTGAATCGTCGCAGTACCGAGTTTTTCGCTATGATGCCAAACCGTAAATGCTGTCTGTCCGCTTGCAAGATGTTCCACATCTGAAGCCCGCCAATCACAGCCCTCTGATTTGCCGTATGTCAGCATTTCCTTGCCTGTGACCTTTTGCATCGCATCAATCGTATTTGCATCATCGCCGTTATAAAGTACGATTTTACTGGTTTTCTGCGCAAATTTTGTAAACGACGCCTTTAAATTATCAAGTGTATGGAAGTATTCCATATGGTCTTCATCAATATTCAGAATCACCGCAATATCAGGAGAAAGCTGCAAAAACGTGTCAACGTACTCACAAGCCTCGCAGACAAACGCCTCGCTGCTGCCAGCCCTGCCGCTTCCGCCAAGACACGGCAGTTTTCCGCCAATCACGGCTGATAAATCAATGCCTGCGGTGAACAGAATCTGCGCCAGCATGGAAGTCGTGGTCGTTTTGCCATGCGTACCTGCAATACATACTGCCTCACGATACCATGTTGATACGATTCCGAGCAATTCACTACGCTCCATCATATCCACACCGCTTGCTTCGGCTGCGGCACGCTCAGGGTTTGTTTTCGCAATCGCAGCGGAATACACAACCAGATCCGCGCCCTCAATATTTTCAGGCTTCTGTCCGAGCGTCACAGGAATCCCCATCGCACGAACAGCTGCCAGCGTATCGGTTTCATTATTATCTGAACCGGTCAGATAGTAGCCTTTCGCATGCAGCACCTGTGCCAGCGGATACATACCCGAACCGCCGATTCCAATCATATGGATATGCTGTTTACCTTCCAGCTTTTGCATGAAAAAATCATCCTTTTCTCACTTATAATCAAATTTTCACAAAATCAACACAATTCCATGATATACTTAGAATTATAAATCAAACCTCGTGTTTAGATTCCGTGACAGTCTATTTCCGCCGTAATTCAAAACTACGGTAATTCGTGTCTTTTCATTATGGAGGGCTTTTTGTATGCAAATCACAGACTTGAAAATCCGCAAAATGATGTCTGAAGGGCGTCTGCGTGCGATTGTATCGGTCACACTGGACAACATGATTGCTGTACACGACATCAAAGTGGTTCAAGGCGAGGAGAGATTGTTCGTTGCGATGCCAAGCCGTAAAGACGAAGCCGGCATTTTCCGCGACATCATCCACCCGATTTCCCTTGAAGCGCGTCAGTATCTCGAATCCAAAATTCTGGATGCCTACGCAGCACAGCTTGCTGCCATGCAGGCTGAGGCGCTATCCTTGAATCTTTCGGAAAACACAACCGAGGAAATCTGAAACTTGCAAATCCCAGAAAAATTGTCTGATGCCTTTGACATCAGGCAATTTTTTATTCAATGCCCATAACAGTCAGAAACGTCTTCATCAGAGCAATCTGCGTTTTGGCATCAGGAATCTTATCCTGCATTACCATTTGAACCGCCTTTTGAAGCGGCACGCGCTCAACCTCCAGAAATTCATTATGGTCAAGCTGCTGCTCAGCAAAATGCAGTCCCTGCGCAAGATACATATAAATGACTTCTTTATCATAAGCAGGAGTCGGGAACAGGCTGCCGAGCGGATAAATGCTATCCGCTGTTGCGCCGACTTCCTCTTTCAGCTCCCGAATGCCGCATTGCATAGGATCCTCGCCGTATTCCAGTTTTCCGGCAGGCACTTCCAGGGTTTCACTGCCGTGTGGATAGCGGAACTGACGTACCATCAAGACTTCTCCCTCATCAGTCAGCGGCACGACACAGGCACCGCCCGGATGATGGATCACCTCACGAATTGCAGTTTCGCCATTTTCAAGACGCACACTGTCTTTCGTGACGCGAAGGATCTTGCCATTATAGATTTCTTCGGAATCAATGCGGGTTTCTTTCAAATGCAGGTCAGAAAGGATGCAGTGTGCATTGTCTGCACAAGCTGCACACTGACCGTCACAGCTTCTTTTTTCATTTGACATCAGATTCAGGTTCTCCTTTATCAGGCTCCGAGTGCGGCGGATAGATGTTCTTGGATGCCGCATACTGCAAATACATCTCGTGAATCGGCAGTGATTCATCGGAGCAATAATCATAGCAATGGGTGTGTCGGATCGGCGCACCTGTTTTTTTACGTTTTCCTGCAAAAATCAGCAAGTACACAATGAGCAGGAACCCGCCGCCAGCTGTCAGTATCAGACCGCTCCGCAGTCCCGGCGTTTCGTAATGGAACGTAATGACATTCGCGCCTGCCTCGCCCATCACAGCCATAAAGCCGTAGTTGACGAGTTCAATCTCAACGGGTTTTCCGTTGACTTCCGCAGACCAGCCGTTCTCAGCGGGAACAGAAAAGAATACCATTTCAGGCTTTTCCAGATGAATCGAAGCCTCAAAACCGTAGGAATCATAGCGGAACGTATCACAGCAATCCGCACGCCGCTCCTCACAGGTCTGAAGATACTGTTCCTCATCAATGCCGTACATTTTCTGTAGCGGCATCTGATTTAATGTATCTTCGTACTTTTCAATCTGTTCGTCATCCATGACAAGTGCGGACAGCATCACTTTTTCCTTGCTGACACCGGAAAGTGATTTTACACTTTCCTTTGATACATAATTATCATATGCCATGCCCATCGGGAGATAGTATTCATTCTCATAGATATAAAAGGAATTTTCCTTTCCGAGATACTGAAATCCCGGCATACCGCAGTCAAAATCGTATTCTTCCGTCTGGTCAGTATAGGACTTATCGAAATAATACTTGACATTGAACATTCCACGAAGCGGAAAATGTTTTTCTTCCGCACGGGATGCCACATCACGAGTGATGCCCATTTCGGAATAAAAATCCATAATAGAGGTCGGTACAACGCTCTGGAAACAGCGCATATTGGAGTATCCCCAGAACATAGGGTAATTATCATAATCCTTGGAAATATCAACGCGGAAAAACTGATTTTCTTCCGGCTCTACAAGGGTGATATCCTTACCGCCCTCAATTGCGTAGTTGACATAAAATGTGGGATACATACTCATGGCAATGCCGTAGTAGACCATAGTGCCGCAGCAAACCAAACAGCACAGCACAGTACTCCAAAGCGCACCCGTCAGATAGGGCGTGCCTTTTTTTCGCTGCAGCAAGAAATACGCACACAGATACAGCATGCCGCCACAAATCACCAAACAAAGCCAGAAATACCACGGATACTTCGGCAAATCAAAGAAATGCAGTTTATCGTCCGCATCCTTGGTTGGGAAGCAGGCGATCAACGCAAACAGCAACAACATGATCCCGCAAACGGTCACACCGCCGCGCCATTTGATTTTGCGATTGTCGAGCGCATAAGAAGTCATCAACGCCATAATCAGAATCGGCATGAAGTACCAGCGCGCATAATAGTCGCGGTTGAACGTATAGAACATGGAGTTGAAAACAGGAATAAACGCACAAACAATGCAAATTGCGGTCAAACGGGTTGCCCAATGCTTCCGTTTCTGTGCCATGAACGAAATGACACCTGCCATGGAAAACAGCGGAAAATATCCGCCAATGGACGCCCATTTCGCATAGTCAGAACTAAAAAGATTCGGTCTTGCAGGCGAATCGGGAATCATGAAAAAGCTGAGTAAAATTCTCGGAATGCGGGTACGATCAGAAAACAGTGCCATGTCCATTCCTGTTAAGTACGTACCAACGCGATTATTGGATAGAATCGCAAGGCATGAAGGCAACAGCATAAATGCTGAAAGCATCACTCCAATGACAGATTCCAGTGCAATCGAAAAGAATTTCCGCAAGCTGACGTTAAAATCCTTGCAGGGGCAGCGGCAGATAAAATACAGAATGACAAAAACAACTTCGCCTGTGAAGAAGTAGTAATTGAGCATTGCCATAAAGCCTGTACACAGTGCAAAAACACCGCGACGGTCATTATTGACACGCTCCTCCAAAGCAATCAGCAGGAGCGGGAAAAATGCAGTTACATCGTGGAAATGATTGAAGAACAGATTAAACATCTGGAATCCTGAATAGGCATACAAAAGCGCACCGATCATTGCCGCTTGTCTGCTGCGCACAAATCTGCGAATGAACGCATACGAAGTCAGTGCAGCAACACCGTGTTTCAGAGCCAGCAACGGCGCAATCAGATATGGAACCGCTGCGCTTGGAAATAGCAGCGACAACCAGAAAAACGGGCTGCCCAATAAATAGAACGAATAAGAACCGATAAAGTTTGCGCCCAAATCGGTCTGCCAGTTCCACCCGATTTCACCATTTCGAATCGCATCGTGTGCGAGATGGTAAAATGGAATCTGCTGAGAGTTAAAATCGCCGTAAAATACAAAATATCCGCCTGTGATGACCATGATTGGAACAGCAATCATGAAAAAGATCACACAGCCAAGCAGAAAAATTTGCAGATACGGTTCTTTGCGGTCATCGCGCAAGCAACTTGCCGAAAAAGGATTCTGTAAAGTCATAATCCGCCTCAATCCATCAAATAAAAAACGCCATATGAGGATATTATATCACAAAGAAAAGCAAAAGTAAAGCGTTTCTCGGAACTTTTGTTCAGATTGTTACGGTTTCGCCGTCGATGCATGATATTCGAAATAGGATGGAGCTTTCGGGAGCACTACATCATTCTGTGGAATCCGCTGCACATGGCTGTCCACAGGGATCTTAACAGAAAGCACCATACCGTGATATGCAGGCACGAGCATATCCAGAATTTCTCTGTCAGAGAAACTATAGCCGCCTGACCACTGCATGGAAGCCATGCCCTGTAAATACATCCAAAGGCTGCGGTAGAGGTTTTCTGCCTGTTCGCGGGAAAGCCCCTCATGCTCACAGAAGAAGTCCAGAATGCGCTCATAGTGGCCTTCTGCGCCCAGATAGTCCATTAATGTCCGCTCAGGGCATTTTTGCATAAAAAGCAACGCAAAAAGATTCGGCTCAAGGCTCGCAAAACGGATATAATATAGTGCAAAATACTTCGGATAAGGTTTCTCTGCAAAGCACGGCTCAATATAACGATTGTACTCTGCTCTTGCTGCTTCGGTCACTGCCGCGAGCAGCGCATCCATTGTCGGGAAATGCGTGAAAATCGGCTGTGACGATGCCCCTAACTTTGCGGCAACCAAGCGGACCGTCAAAGACTCCGCACCATGTTCACGAATGACATCCAATGCGGCTTCCACTACACTTTCACGCGGAAAACGAATTTTCGGTGCCATATGATTCCTCCTTTATATGACGAGCGTTATATATTCCGCGTTATATTATAGCACTGTGTTCTGAAATTGTCAATAAAAAATTATCCAAACAGCATTGACAAGACAAACTTTTTCGGTTATAATAAAAATAATTGGAGATAATCCCATAATTTGATTTATTATATTTACAATTATAACATAAAATTGTATTTCGCTAACGTAAAACAGGAAGGGAGGCGAATCGGTATGCCCAAAAGCATCTCTCCGAATCCAAATCTCCGTAAAACGCTATGGAAACTTGCATTACTTTATACCGGAAATGAAGCATTATCAGAAAAATTCGTCGGCAATGCCTATGCAGCATCCTGCCGTGCGGGCAATGCGCCTGATGCATTCGAAGCTGCAGCAAAACAACTGTTGCATGCATTCAAATCGCAGGCAGATGACCCCAATCCTTCTGATATTGCGGAAAATTCGCCACTTTTGGAATTATTCCGTCTTTCCGATTCGCAGCGGATTCTATGCGCGATGCAACTTTGCGGTCTGACTGACGCGCAGATGTCTGATATTCTGGACTGCACACTGACCGAACTCAAGCAAAAGCAAGTCAAAATGAACCGTTCTCTGCGATTTTCCGAGAATGCCACAGTAAGCATAGAATCGTTGCAGGCAGCCGCAGATGCATTAACATTATCAGAAGATGCTATTCATCGGACTGACGCTATATTCGATAAGAAAATGTCTGAAAAGGCAGATTCCACGCGAAAAATTGAATTGCGTCAAGGCGGAACGGTACAGGAAATCGTCCGTACTGAAGAAACCGTTCAGCCGGGTGATCCCAAACCGATTCACACCAACGCCAAAACGATTCGACTGCCTATATGGGGGCTGGTGCTTTGCATAACCCTGCCGATGATGGCAGTCGGAATTACAGCAGGGCTGTTATTTTCCCGCGGCAGAACACACACGCCGAAGGAATCCTCTATCCCGTCCGTCAACAGCATGGTGCATATCTCCACCACGCCTACGGGAGAAGTTGTCATCGACTCCCCTTACCTTGATTTTGCACAAGCAAGGGAAAAAGCACTCC
The DNA here is from genome assembly GCA_045600205.1 of Oscillospiraceae bacterium. Classification (GTDB taxonomy): domain Bacteria; phylum Bacillota; class Clostridia; order Oscillospirales; family Ruminococcaceae; genus Firm-04. The sequence continues at coordinate 12,039 of JAZRXM010000002.1, forward strand.
TTTACGCAGAAATTCAATCTGCCGATGCAACGTTTATCAAAACCAAGCTGATTCCGGAATCCACACCGGTCAGCTATGAACTCACGTTTCTGGATAAAAAAGGCACACAGTACGATTATTTTATTGATGCAGAAAGCGGTGCGCTGATTGACTACAATACAATCCAGACCAATACGGTTGTCAATACCAAGGAATTCTTACCGCTTGATAAAGTACGAAGCATCGCATTGGAAAGTGCCGGCTTGACGGATGCCATCTTCACCAAAGAAAAACTCGCAAATGAAAGCGATGTATACTATTATAAAATTGAATTCAATGACACAACAGGAAAATCTTATACTGTGCAGTTGCTTGCAACAACAGGCGAATTACTCAAGTATTCAGTAAAAGAAGCCAACTCCCCTGTCGTCCAAAATGCCATTTCCATGGAGTCTGCCAAGCAGCAGGCTTTACTCCGCGCAGGCGGACTAAACGAATCACAGGTCACATTCACCAAGGAAAAACTCGACGGAAGCGTGTATCTGCTGGCATTCACGATTGAGGACGGCACACAGTACACCATTGAACTCGATGCGCAATCAGGGCTTGCCAATACGGTGGATGTCATTCTCGTATCAGCGGATACCAAAGACTTCATCGGATTTACCCAAGCCAAAGCAATCGCGTTGCAAAAGGCAGGTCTGAGCGATGCAGAGCCGATTGTCTACACAAAAGCCAAAATTGACCGTGACAATGCGGCATATGTCTACGAACTGGAATTCGAAACCGAGGATTACAGTTATGAAGTACGGCTGAACACCCGTACCGGCGAGGTTTTGAAGTACCGTGCATGGTTCCGATAACAAAAAAGGAGGCTGTACCGAAATCTTGGTACAGCCGTTATAATTTGTAAGAATTGGTGGTGGGGATAAACAAGCATTCGGGGATCAATCACAAGTTGCAGGCACATCCGCGCCTACGGGAATGTTACTCACAGTACCAGAAATGATCGCTCTTTTGCTTTTCCGACGGATTTTCGGTTTTTGGTTCTTCATCGTTGGCAGTAACCGAAACAATACCCGATGCACTCGGTACATTGATCGAAAAGCCCTGAGAACCACCGAATCCCTGATCGGAATCCGTATCATTCAGTACGAATTTTCCGTCGCTGTTCATTCTAATCCCTCCTTTTTGAAAAATCAAAGTTCAGATAAATCTGGTTTTCCTATTATAACGCCTGCGATGCAGAGCATTTGCTTCCGATGACAGCTCTCAGTCAAAATCTGAAAAGATATCATCATCCGCCGTATCATCCACGGAAATCTGCTCCAAATGACATTGTTCCAATTCACTGAGCATTTTTTCCGCAAAGGATAATAATTCAGTTTCCGACTCATTGGAAACGTCCAAGTCCCCATCGGAAACGACATGGTTTTCCATTTTCTCCACCTCACTTCGTTGTTTGCTGCATTTACATTTAAAATATCGAGTTTACGTCATTTGTCTACAATTCTTGAACCATTTTTGATTTTGTTTTGTTTTCTTCTCTTTGTCATATTATAACACAATTATCTTACTATGTCAATGGATTTTAAGAAAGTTTACAATTTGTTTTGAAATTTGTTCTCTTTTTATGATAATCAAGATAAATATTACATTACGTATAAGAAATCCGCATACAGAAGAAACTGTATGCGGATGATCTTTTCTATTATGCAGTGACGATGCTGTTTGCCTGCTGCAAATTCAAAAGTTCTACAGCCTGCTCGCGCATCTTATATTTCAGAATTTTTCCTGCTGCATTCATCGGGAATTCCTCAACGAAAACAACATATCTAGGCGTTTTGCATTTATCCATATGGTCTTTGACATATTGCTTGAGGCTTTCCTCTGTGCAAGTTGCGCCCTCGTTACGGATCACGCAAGCCATCACTTCCTCGCCGTAGTCCTTATCAGGCACACCAATAACCTGTACATCGCGGACTTCGGGATGTGTGTAGAGAAAATCTTCAATTTCTTTCGGATAAATGTTTTCGCCGCCGCGAATGATCATATCCTTGATTCTGCCCGTAATCTTAAAGTTTCCATCAGGAAGTCTGCGTGCAAGGTCGCCCGAGTGCAGCCAACCATCGCTATCAATTGCAGCTGCGGTCGCCTCCGGCATTTTGTAGTAACCCTTCATGATGTTGTATCCGCGGGCGCAGAATTCGCCGTCAACGTTATCGCCGACTTCCTCACCGGTCTCAGGATCAACGATTTTGCATTCCACGCCGAAAATCGGACCGCCAACGGTATTGACACGCGTTTCAATGGAATCAGTTGTCTTGCTCATGGTCGTTGCAGGCGACGCCTCCGTCTGACCATATGTGATACAGATTTCAGGCATATGCATCCGCTCAATGACTTCTTCCATGGTCTTGATCGGACAGGGAGAACCGGCCATGATACCGGTACGCATATAGGAAAAGTCAGTTTTCTCAAAGTTTTCATGACCAAGCATCGCAATGAACATGGTTGGAACGCCATGGAAACAGGTAATTTTTTCGCGATTGATGCAATCCAGTCCCTTACGCGGCGAGAAAGCCGTGATCGGAGACATCGTAACGCCATGCGTGACAGATGCGGTCATTGCCAGTACCATACCGAAGCAGTGGAACATCGGCACTTGAATCATCATGCGGTCTGCGGTAGAAAGATCCATACAGTCGCCGATTGCCTTACCGTTGTTGACAACATTATAATGCGTCAGCATAACACCCTTGGGGAAACCAGTGGTACCCGAAGTGTACTGCATATTCGCAACATCGTCCTTTTTGATGGCGCGGCGGCGTTTTTCGACCTCAGAAAGCGGCACCTGATCGTGCATCGCGACAGCCTCATCCCACGAATAGCAGCCCTTCTGCTTACTTTCAATGGTAATGATATTGCGCAGATACGGGAATTTCTTAGAGTTGAGCTTGCCCGGTTCACAGGAATCCAGTTCGGGGCAGAGTGTCTGCATAATTTCCACGTAATTCGTGCCCTTATAGCCGTCAATCATGACAAGCGTATGGGTATCGGACTGTTTGAGCAGATATTCCGTTTCGTGAATTTTATTGCCGGTATTCACAGTAACAAGTACCGCACCAATTTTCGTGGTTGCCCAGAAAGTGATATACCACGCAGGTACGTTTGTTGCCCAAATTGCAACATGATCGCCCTTGCCAACGCCCATCGCAATCAACGAGCGTGCAAACGTATCGACATCATCGCGGAATTGCGGGTAAGTACGGGTATAATCGAGTTCCGTGTAACGGAAAGCATACTGATTCGGGAAAGACTCACAAACGCGGTCGAGGATATCAGGAAATGTATAGGAAAGCAGACGCTCTTTCGGCCAGATATAATTGCCTGTGCCGCGATTGTTGACCTGAAGCGGGTGCTTGTGAGTACGGCGGTATTTCTGCATATAGTCCGCAAATGCAGGGAAAACAATTGCAGCATCCGAAAGGGACGGCATCCAACGTTTGACCCATTCCAAAGATACAAAGCCGTTATAATTGATGCTTTCCAGTGCAGACATCATTGCGTCCAGCGGCATATCACCGCTTCCCATCATTTCATAGACCAGTTTGCCGTCACGCACAGCACTGTCCTTGGTATGCACAAATTTGATATAGCTGCCAAGGTTGCTGACCGTTTCCTGCGGTGTTTCTCCTCCATAACGATACGGATGATGCATATCCCAAAGGGCAGCCACACGACAATGCCCCACCTGGTCAAGCAATGCTTTCAGACGCTTCGTATCACTGTAAACGCCATTGGTTTCCACCAACAACGTGACATCGTGCTGTTCAGCATCAGGAATCAAAGAAGTCAGGATCTGCGCGATATAATCATCGTCCACATTCGGAGAAGGCTCAGGATTGCGGTCACCGAGAATACGAATATAGGTTGCACCAACTGCTTTTGCCAGTTCCATGCAGCCGAGCAGTTCCGCGCGGGTTTGTGTCTCGTTTTCCTTTTCGTTCAGGCAACAGTTCGAACTGATGCACGGAATCGTAAGATGCAGAGAATCCAGCTTGGCAACGGTTTTCGAAAGCTGAGCATCCGAAAAAGGCTTGCTGCGAAACGGGTCGGCGGGAATGCCGAGAGAACGCAGTTCAATGCCGTCGAAGCCGAGGTCCTTTGCCATGGAATACACATCAGACCACTCAAAATCAGGGCAGCCGAGTGTGGAAAAACAGATTTTCATGGAGTTTCATCCTCTCTTGAATTTGCGCAGTGAGGTTATGGAATCATCGCAGATATGCGATTTTATTTTTCATCATTGTGGCGGATCTCCGCACGCTTGATTTTTCCGCCGAGGGTCTTAGGCAATTCAGCCACGTATTCGATCACACGCGGATATTTGTAAGGCGCAGTAGCCTTTTTGACATGATCCTGAAGTTCTTTTGTCAATTCAGGAGAAGGCGTATAGCCTGCTGCCAGCACAACCGTTGCCTTAACAACCTGACCGCGAATCGGGTCCGGTGCGCCTGTGATTGCAGATTCCACAACAGCCGGATGCGTCAGGAGCGCACTTTCAACCTCAAACGGTCCGATACGGTAACCGGAACATTTGATGACATCGTCATTTCTGCCGACAAACCAGTAGTAGCCCTTCGAATCGCGCCAAGCAACGTCACAGGTATCATAATTCTTTCCGCCGAGGACGTTTTCGGTCATTTCCGGATTCTTATAATAACCCGTAAACAATCCCGTCGGATGATATTTGTCAATGTCACAGATCATGATGCTGCCTTCTTCGCCGTCATCGGCATCGGTGCCGTCCGCACGCAGCAGATGAATGTTATAAAGCGGCGAAGGTTTGCCCATAGAACCGGGTTTCGGGTCGATCCATGGGAAGTTTGCAAGCAAAACAGTACCCTCTGTCTGACCAAAACCTTCGCGCATTTTCTTGCCGGTCAGCTCATAGATTCGATTAAACACTTCAGGATTGAGCGGCTCACCTGCGTTACAGAAATTCTGCACACTTGACAAATCATACTGCGTCATATCTTCCTGCAACATGAAGCGGTACATGGTCGGCGGCGCACAAAATGTTGTGATTTTGTAGTCGCTGACGACTTTCAGAATATTCTTCGCGTTGAATTTGCCGATAAAGTCATAGCAGAAAATGACCGCACCACAGATCCACTGTCCGTAGATTCTGCCCCAGCCGAATTTTGCCCAGCCGGAATCGGAAATGGACATATGCAGCTTATTTTCCTGCACCTGATGCCAATATTTTGCCGTTACGATATGACCCAGCGGATGCGAATAGTCATGGCAAACCATTTTCGGCATACCGGTGGAGCCGGAAGTAAAGTAAATCAGCATCGTATCGGTGGTTTTGGTTGCTTCCGCACCTGTCGGACGCGCAAAAGTATCGGGATATTTGGCGATCTCATCTTCAAAAAAGTCCCAACCCTCACGCGGAGATGCAACTGCGATCTTCTTGCGAAGCGTAGCGATCTGCGGAGCAGCAGCGTCAATCTGACCGCGGATATAGTCGTCATCGCAGGCAATAATTGCGGAAATACCAGCCATATTGCCGCGGTATTCGATATCATGCGTGGTAAACAGCAAGTTACCGGGAATCAGGATCACGCCCATTTTGTGCAGTGCAGTGGCGACCACCCAGTATTCCCAACGACGGCGCAGAATCAGCAGCACAACATCGCCTTTTTTCAGACCGATGCTCTTGAAATAGTTGCAGGTTTGATTGGAAAGCTTCGAAATATCCGTAAATGTGAAGGTTTTCTCCTCCATATCCTTGGAAAGCCATACAAGTGCCTTTTTATCAGGCTCCTGCTTTGCCCATTCATCGACGATATCAAAGCCGAAATTGAAATTGTCAGGGACATTCACGCGATAGTTCTCTTTGAAATCTTCGTAGGAATCGAACTCGATGCGGGGCAGATAACGGTCTAGCAGCATGATGATTTAACTCCTTTATTTTTACGCATATGCGCAGAAAAAATACATTACTCAGCAATCATGGTCAGGAAACGGGCCTTAGAATCGCCGGCGCATCTCTGACCATGCGGATGCGTCGGGTCAAAGTAGATGGAATCGCCCTCATTCAAGACAATTTCCTCATCCTCAAAAACAACGGCGACGCTGCCTTTCAGCACGAGGTTGAACTCCTGACCCGTATGTGTGACAAGGTCAGCGGGCTTATCGGACGGTTCCAGCGTAACAAGCAACGGCTGCATGACCTTATCCGCAAAACGGAATGCGAGATCCTTGAATCGGTAGCCGTCATAGCGGGAAATACTTCTGCCCTTGCCTCTGCGGACAATCTGATAGGTGTCAATGCGGCTCGGTTCACCCGTTACGAGTTCGTTGAAATCAACATGAAATTTATTTGCAATTTCGTAGATCACACTGATCGGGAAGTCGCCGTTTTCCTCAAATCCGGCATAAACATCAGGCTCGATACCGAGTTCTTTGGCAAGTCCCTCCTGCGTGTAATCGCATACCTCACGCAGTTCACGGATACGTGCAGCAATTTCGTTGATATTCTTCATACAAATCCTCCTTTTCCCACGGAAACAAAAAACGGTGAAAAGCCGTTGCCTCTCACCGTTGCTTTGCATATTTACGCGATTTTCCGTCATTCTTCGCAATCGCTCGTGCATCACAACAGAGGCTTATGGAACAAGCACCATAAGTCGAAGGACCAGCACAAGCGAAAATACGAAATTCATGCGGAAATCGTTCCTTTCATCAGAATTCAGGTTCAAAATTTATTATACCACCTTGACAGAAATTTGTCAAGGTGATACGGAATTCTCCTGTAAATTTAAGCGTTTTGCACAGTTTCCCGTTAAGAGCGGTGCATTTCAATCACGCAGTTCAGTCATTGAAGCCGATGATGCCTGACTGATACATCGAAAGCAGGAAGTACATACGCATCTTATCACGGTATTCAGGCTTGACCATATAGTAGATATAGCATTCCACCACATTGATCGGCAATGCAGAACGTCCTTCAATCTTGAAATTAGAAAATCCCATCGGCACATATTTTTCGTAAATATCCTGCGGTGTTACGTGCGTGCTGAATTCAGTGGTATCGTAAATCATTCTGCCCATATGCGGACATTCAAACTGCTCAGTCAGCTTATAAGGCTTGTAGGGACCCTCTTTTTTCAGATGCTCCACATAGCCGATCTGGGTTCTTGCAAGATACGCATAATGGTCACCTCTGCGTTTGCAGTCAGGCGCACAAACAGGGTTCACAAGGATCTCAACGCGTTCCTTGTGCGGTAGTTTTTCAAGCATTTCCCAATTGTTGTTCCAGTTGTAATCCAGCACAACCAGAGTGTAATCCTTTTCCAGTTCCTCGCAGAGCAAATCAAAATCACGGATCTGCTTACAAGTAGAAGATACGATGCGATAATTCGGATAGCAGTCGCGGATATAAGCCTCAAGAAGCGGTGAAACCACAATCACTGCATTGAGTCTGTCCGAACGGTCTGCAATTCTCAGACAATTATTGCAGTGTTCGTCCAGCAAATGCTCATCCTTGATCAGCGGATTCGTAAAAGTATAGCGTAAAGAAACGCCCATACCATTGATTTCTTTCACAACACGCTGCATTTCCTTGACAGGAAAAATCTCGCCGATCGTTCTGCCGCCATTCCAGATTGCAGGCGGAAAAACGCCGTACATGGAATCCACGCGCACGCCCTCATAAAATGCCTCGGGATAGCGATCCATCAGTCCAAGCAAAGTGCGGTTGAGATTATAGTGATGTGTAAAACCCGGAATATGAAAATTGATTGCCATTTGAAAATCCTCCCCTTTTCTATCAAAAAATCAGTCGGTACACTGATTATTTGCTCTGAATCACAGTTTTTCCAAGATGCGGTACTTCGGATGCAGCGGTAAAACCATGCTTTCATCCTTGTTGATTTCTGCAAGGATCCGTGCTTTTAATCCATTCTCCAAGAGCTGTATCAGCGCAGGGATTTTGGAGTCAGACATTCCGTCACACCCCTGATAAAGTGTGAGAAAACGATTTCCCTGCTCATCTTTCATCACACGCAAAGGCCAAATACTGCACGCAAACGGTTTTTCTTCCGCCGGAAGCGTACAGCCGCTTTTCGGATCAAGAAACGGACATGGCTGAATTCCGTTCCCTTTTGGAAGCGGAAAGCGATATCTGTCACCGATTTGCGTCATTTCCATGTCAGTGCGCTTGACGGTTGCTGCTGAAAAAGTCGGGAGTTCCCATGCGCTTTCTTCTTCGAAAACGCAGCAGTTCTGACATTTTGCGCAGGTATCAGGTGATAATACAGATTTCAGCATAGATTACTCCTTTTCGATCCACTCCGCAAAGTACTTTTCCTGCGTCAGATCAGGATGATATGATGCCTTTGAAGTACGCATTCCGACTTCACCGAGGTCCTCTTCGCGGTTAATGTAAAGCGCATTGGGCAGACATTTCGCCATTTCGTTGGCAACCACAGGCCATGCGTGCGGATATCCCGCAATTACCTTCTCAAAATGAATGTCCGCAATACCCTCTGATATTTCAGATACAATTGTCATACCGATCGGCTTTTCGTCCGCATAGAGCAACAAACCGGATAATCCAAGCTCTGCAAAATGCTGTGCTGCCTCTTGAATACACGCAAATTCGCCCTGCAAAGATGGATCCAAAGGATTCTCCCGTGCCATGAGCCAGTCTTTTGCGATCTTCACAGCAAAATCAGCATTTTCAGCAGTAAGCGGTTGGATTGCATATGTCGGATAATCACGGCGGAATTGAGCGATATGGTTTCGCTTTCCGTGATAGCGGCTGCCTGATAAATTCGCAAGATTATCACGCAGATACAGGTATTCCGTGTATCCGTCAGCGGGAAGAAATCGAAATTGCTCAGGATACGCTTCAGAGAGCGCATCGCACATTTCCTTTGTCAACAAGCCCATTTTGAACGGCTGATGCCATTCAGCAGCTTTTTCACGCATCAACGGAATATCCCGCAACAAATCAGCTGCACCGAGCGGATAATCGAAACACCCTGCACGTATGCCTTTTCCGTAAAAGCGGTAAAAAACATCATTTTCAAAAGCAACGTAGGTACTATATTTATGCCGCAGCAGGAAGATGCTTGCGAATGCCGCATCATTTTCCTTTGCACGGCTGAGTTCTGCCGCGTTCCGAACCGCATCACGGTCCGTAAGGCACGGCGCATGAAACGCAATCGCCATGTCAAAGATGACACCTTTCTCGATAAATTGCTTTTGTTATTATACCATGATATGCAGCAATTTGTCAATCAATTCGCTGTAATTCTCTGAAAACTGTTTTCTGTCCGATACTCATTGCGAAAAGCTTCTTTCTAACCCGTCAAAATATTGTCAAATAAAAGCTAACTTTTTATTGACAAATAACGAAAATTGTGTTATACTGAATATGAGCTTGAGTTTACACTCCACACTCAGGCTTATCAGAGAAACAGGAGGCGAATCGTATGCTCGCAATGACGATTCTACTTATGATTGGCATTTTGACAGCATCTTGTGTCATGCTGTATGTCATGTTGAACCGACGCGATAATACCATGCGTGATTACATCGTATTATCAATATTTTTAAGTATTCTTGGAATGGTTTCCTATCTGGTGGAACTGCATGCACCGGGGTTGGATACGAAACTGACCGGTGTGAAATTCGGATATATGTCCAAACTTCTGGTCACACCAATGCTTGCGTCATTCGTACTGGAATACTACCGAATCCGGATCAATTGGCTCTGGAAATTCGCAATTTATATCATCCCGATGATATTGCAGATTTTTGTCTTCACCTGTGATTCGAACACACTTTACTACAAAAAATACTGGCTTGGTGAGGATAATCTGATTCGTATCTCGCCCGGTCCTGTATACTTCTTCACCATGGGATTCTCACTTCTGCTGACCGTTTTCTATGTCTTCTGCGGCTTGAAGCAACGAATGAAACTTCAAAAAGAATCCAGACGCCTGAACAGTTATCTGCTTCTTGCCGGCTGTACTCCCAGCATCGCGCTCTGTATTTATCTGACCGGAATATTCGGCGTACTGGATCCCACACCGCTTGGTATCATGATCGGCATTCTGTTTATGACGCGCGCCATTGTCAAGTACAACCAGCTTGATAAAGATGCCATGCTCCAGAATATGTCCACTGCGCTGATTTTCCTTGACGAAAAAAACCGTCTTGCTTATGCAAATCCGGCAGCATATGAGATCGTACCGAAACTGCATGACCCGAAACAGTCAAGCTACGATGAAGATTTTACCATTCTCCTTTCGCAGACATACGCAACGGTGCAGCATAATGGTACAGTCCACAAACGTCGGGTCACTGACCTCAAAAAAGGCGGACAGACACAAGGCAGACTGATCACTTTTGATGACATCACGGAAATTGCAGCACGGCTTTCCCGCGATTCCATGACAGGCTTACTGAACCACGCTTGCTTTTATGAGCATCTGGAACAGGAAATGGCTGAATCTCTGAAAAACAATCAGACCCTCTGCGTTGCGATTTCAGATATCAACAGCTTTAAGCGCGTGAACGATACCTATGGTCACGCAAACGGCGACCTTGTCCTGATTGAACTTGCTCGCATCATGGTAAAGGTCTGTGAAGGCGCGGAGGTATTCCGCTACGGCGGTGAAGAATTCTCCGTCATCTTCCATACTGACCTTGAGCAAGCAGAGGAAACCATGCGAAAAGTCCACGATATCTTCTCTGTCACAGATTTTCCGTTTACCAAAGATCACATCACATTCAGTTTCGGTACTGCAAAATGGGACGAATCTGAAACCGCTATTCAGCTTTTCTCTCGCGCTGACCAACTGATGTATGCAAGAAAAACCGCATTTCACGAAAAAGAACGTGCGGAAAAACAGGCTGTTCAATCAGCAGCACACTAAAAATGTTCAAAAGCCTTCCCTCATAATCCGATGAGGGAAGGCTCAAATATGTATTCATGTACACGAAAGGAAATCCCTATGCTCGGTTCAAACTTTTTTGAAGTCCTCGTCACCAAAGAAAACACTGCTCCTCGCCGCAACCTGCTGTTGATCAGCGGCACGCTCCTGACAATTCTCACGATTGTCTTTTCTGTGATCACCGGTTTATTTATTCTCTTGCTCCTTGCAGTATTGTTCGGTTTTCTGACATGGTATTTCGTTCGCAATCAGTCGGTGGAATACGAGTATGTTGTAGCAGAGAAATCGCTTGAAATCACAAAAATCATCGCACAAAGCAAGCGGAAACCAATGATCGCAACCACACTTGATAAAATCACTGCATTCGGCAAACTGAGTGAAGCCCCCGCCGCAGCGAACAATCAGACATTGGTCATTGCGTGTGCAGCACAAAACGATGCTGCGTATTATGCCGATTTTTCACACGAAACCTACGGCTCGGTCCGGCTGCTGCTGACCCCTGACGAACGCTTTCTTGACTATTTTTCCAAGCATCTGCCGCGAAATCTCCAATTCCGATTCACGCCGTCAGAGCCGATTGACTGGGAGAAATAAGCTATGCGTTTATTGACACCCAATCAAATGCGACAGGTTGAACAGGCTGCCAATGCCCGCGGCATCACGTATGAATCCCTCATGGAACTGGCAGGACTCGGACTTGCCGAAAAGATTTTACGAATCATCGAAAAGCACAACTGCAAAAATCCGGTGTTTCTTTGCGGAAAAGGCAACAACGCCGGCGACTGTTTCGTTGCAGCCAAAGCATTGGCGCAAAACATTCCTGTCACGGTTTGTATGGTGGGCGGAATTCCGCGCACAGAACTTGCATACAACAAATTTAAGGAAATGAGCCGTGTGACTGTCGTAACAACCAAAGTTGACGTCAATGCGGCTGTTTCCAATGCAGACTGTATCATAGACGGCGTATTCGGCATCGGCTTCCGCGGAGAACTGCCTGATGATATCAAGCACATTTTCGAGCTGTCTGCGAATAAAATCCGCGTTGCAGTTGACCTTCCAAGCGGTGGGGACGGCGAAACAGGCGATGTATCCGAAGGGACCATGCACTGCGACTACACGGTAACATTCGGTGCCGGAAAAACCGGAATGTTCCGTCAGCCGCTTTCGGAATACATCGGCAGACTGCTGTTTGTGGATATCGGCATACCACCTGTCATTTTCGAAAATCTTGGATTGGAAACCTTTGCATTGACCGATGATGAAGTACGAAGGAATCTCCCGATGCTGCACGCAAGTGATGACACACACAAAGGCGACTTTGGCAGACTGCTATGTGTTTGTGGCAGCCTGAATATGCCCGGTGCCGCAATCATGTGCGTATCTGCGGCATTGCGATGCGGTGTCGGTACGCTTTGCCTTGCATCCCCGCAAAACACCTGCAATCTTCTGATTATGAACCGCCCCGAAGCAATGACACTCCCCCTGCCTATGGATGAAGCGGGTATGCTCACAGAGGCTTGTGCCGAGCAGATTCTATCATATGCCCATAAATGCTCTGCGGTAACGCTTGGCTGCGGACTTGGACTTTCCGATTCTACAAAGCGACTGGTCTGGCGGCTGATCCGCGAACTGGAAATTCCGATGATTCTGGATGCGGACGGTCTAAATGCGATCACTGACTGCATAGAAATATTGCAGGAGGCAAAATCAGCAGTTGTCCTGACGCCTCATGTCGGGGAGCTTTCCCGTTTACTCGGACTTTCTATCGCCGAAATTCAGGCAGACCGCCTTGCAGCAGCCAGATTTCTTGCAGAACGGTTTGAAAACGTCACAGTCGTACTCAAAGGCGCAGGAACCATTGTAGCCGCGCAAAACCGTGCATACATCAACACCACGGGAAACAGCGGCATGAGTAAAGGCGGCAGCGGTGATGCACTGGCAGGAATGATCGGTTCGCTCGCTGCACAAGGACTTGTTCCCGAGATTGCAGCTCGCATCGGCGTTTATCTCCATGGGCTTGCCGGCGATGAAGCTGCGAAAGTCTGCTCCATGCGCGCTATGCTCCCTTCCGATACCATCGCACAGATCCCGAATGTCCTCCTCAGTCTGGAGCATGATGTATAAACCAATAGAATGAGGATTTCCTCACAAGCTCAAGGCAGTCAAAAGCAAAACTCAAATTTCACGGAGGTTGCTTTTCATGAAACCATGTGCTTTTTTAAGGGATATCCTCATTTTTTGTGTGCCGAGTGTCCTGCTCTGCACCGCTTGTAACACCCAACAGGCAAAAGAGCCCTTTTCCTCATCGCTTGCCCCTGCTTACAGCATTCAGGCTGATATGACCTATGGAGAACGGGATTCACACGCCCTCTGCAAACTTTCGAGGCAGAATAGCGGCGTCTGGGAGGCGGAATTTACGGAGCCTTCCTCCCTCAGCGGCGTGATTCTGACATTCGAAGAAAATGCTGTCAGCGCAAACTACAAGGGGCTTGCTTTCACTGTACCGAAAAGCGCTCTGCCCGCTAAATCCATGCTGATGCTGATGACAGATGTGTTTGATGCCTTAGGGGAAATGGAATCGCTTCCCTGCAAAGAAGCCGACGACAATCAATGGAAACTGGAAGGCGAATCCGAAGGCGGCAGCTATACAGTCATGTTTGATGAAAATGGCGTACCCATGCAATTTTCCGTACCAAGCCAACCGCTGTCCATCACATTTTCCGAATATACAGTACAAGAATAATAAAACAGGACTTCGATTCACAACCGAAGTCCTGTTTTTGTGTACTCACTCAGTCGAGTCTTGCAATGTAGCGAAGAATCTTGTTGACATCACTCAATGTATAAGAGCCATCTTCATCCACATCGCCCACCAGACGAATCATTTTTGTAATTTCCTCATTCAATGATTCTTCATTTGCAAACCGCGAAAGCAGTACCGCATCTGCAATGGATACTTTCTTGTCGTTCGTGATATCACCAAACACCATTTTGTCGCCATCAACGGTAATCTCTGAACCAATCGTCTTGTTTTCCGACTGATCAGTCATATCCACAATGCGCAGTTCACGGAAAGTCAGCTTGGTATCATCCGGAAAACCGTCGCCCGTGCCTTTGCCGCCAAACAGAAATTCCCATGTTGCAGAATCACAGTCATCAAATGGAACAAAGGTTGATTTCAGCGATACAGGAACGCCCTTTTGCACATTTATTCGCCAATGCGCACCATTTTCAGGATCTGATCCGGAATAGCCGTCATGCCAAAATACACGATCAGCCGATTCATCGAGAATATCAGTTAGCATGACACCGTCATTGTCTGCGATTACTACGCCCTCGACCTGATAGGTTCTTCCCTTTTTCAGCGGAATGTTTTCCAAGATAAATGAAGCATCTTCAATATGTCCAAAGGCACCCATATCCCTGATTTCAAGCTGAAGTTCATCGTTTCCGAGCAACGGCTCCAGATAATAACCGTTTGAGTCATAAGTCCAAGGAAGAACTGAACTGTATTCAAAGAAAGACGCTGCAACAACGTTCTCGCTTTCCAGCGGCATCCATGCCTTATCTTTGCACTGAATGCTGACATATTCCAGTATAAAAGACTTATATGCTGTGCCAAAATCCAAATTGTTCAGCATAATCTTCAAATCGGCATGCAGCGCATTCACAGGGCTCGTGAAAGAACCTTTCACCGCAAATTCTTCATCAATATTGACAGGGATATTGAGATCATCGTTTGCCGCATCTTTTCCTTGCCAGAGAATCGTGTCTGTTTCGGGATCAATCAGTTCAACAGAAATCGTACCGGCAACCTGTGATGCCAAAAACATATCAATATCGTAAGTTTTCCCTTTCAGGATCGGCAGATCCGGATATGTCAAACAAAAATCGGACAAATCATCCGTCACGCCATCCCCCAATGGATTATCCCATTGCACTTCCATCATTTCATAAATCGGACTGGTGTGCAAACTCATATTCTGATTGCCATAACCGCTCAGATACCAAGGAGCCGTGGTGCTGCGCCAGAATTCAGGATCAAAAATCAATTCATTGGATTCCATCGTCCAACACGGAATGCTCCCATCCGTCGAACCTGTTTCAGCGGGCAATGGTGTGGTTGGATTGCAGTAGAGAGAGAAATCATCGAATGTCAGAATGGTGCCGTCAGGGAAGCACTCCTCCGTGAATTGTTCGCCTGCGCCGCCAAAAAAGAAAGCCCATTGCGGATAAAGATTCTCGTCACAAACAAAATCACTGACAAAGTGCATCTGCTGATTTGCAGGAATCTCAATGCACTGATACGAATTCTTGAAGTTTTCCCTATCTGCATGACCAACATTATTGTGCCAAAGTTCAACATCGCCTGATTCACTGCCGATATAGGTGTAAAACTTTCCTGCATTACTTGCTTCAATGGAATACTCCACGCGATATGTTTTGCCCTCACTGAATTGTAGTGTCTCACCATAACGGAGCGCACGGTTGCAGATATCCTCTCCGCCGTTGTTCACAATTTCAATTTGCAATTGTCCGTTGACAACAGACGCTTTCAAATCAGAGCCATCCTCCGAACAGGGTAAAACATCCCATGGAGCCATATCGCCGTTTGAAAAGTCAATCGGCACAAGCATTTCATAAGATTCAGGAGGAACATATGCCAAAGCAATGTTTGGCGAAGCACAAGCTCCAACAGCTGATACAACAGCCATGATACAGTTGGTAATGCGTTTTAAAGTGGAATGATTGTTCATAGGTAACCTTCCTTTCAGCGCAAATCGTTTACGCCCTATTTATATTATATCACATATGTTTAGATTTGTAAAGCACAATGATGCGAAAAAACAGGTGCACCCAAACGGTACACCTGTTTCAATTCATTTTGTCGGTTGCACGGGAAGTCGATGCTCAATGTGTGCAACATAACGCAACAACGTGGTAGCATCATTGCTGTCAATCAAATCGTCGGCATAAACATCCGCCTGGAACATAGCCTCCGTTTGTAAAGAAAGCTCCTCCTCGTTGAGATATCTCTGCAAAAGCACAACATCTCCGATCGACACAACACTGTCGAGATTGACATCCCCTTTGCCCTTGCGGGAAGATTCCAAGGACACATCACTGATACTGAGATTATCAAACAAAAGCGTTGTGCCATTGGGGAAGCAGTCGTTCTCCTGATAATCGCCTGCGCCGCCAAACTGGAATGCCCATTCTGCGTTCTCCATATCCTGTGGGCAAAGCCAAGTGCATTCAAATACGAGCTTTTTGCCGGCTTTGCACGGAATACACTTATCGCCTGCTGCATAATCGGGATTGAACTTACCGTAGCCGTTCCGCCACAGTTCATTATTGCCTTCCACATTGCCAACTTTCGTATAAATTTCGCCGTCAGCATCCGGTGTGACCTCTCCACGCACCAGATAGGTATGACCACTTTGCAGATTGATGCCCCCGCACACAAGCTGCAAATCCCAGCGTGAAGTGCCGCCAACGTCCTTGCCGCCGTTTTCAATGATGCCGACTTTGCAAACACCGTCCACGATTTCCATCGTGGCATCCGCTTCGCCTGCGCCGTAAACGTGCCAAGGAGTCGGGTCATCGTCCTCAAAGGTGCCCTCCTCCAGAAGTTCGATTGCATCCGTTGCTTTAATCGCAGAAACGGGTGCAGCGCAAACTGACGTTAGCATCGCAAAAGTGATGACACCGCCTGCCATGCGCTGAATGATAGTTTTTCTTGCCATAATTCCCCTCCAAATTATTCATGCTGCTTGGGTCGGATTCGGTACAAATCCACACTCTGTTAAAAAAAGATATCGAAACAGCGTGTTTTCCCGAAATCATTATAGCGCATTTTCTCTCATTTGTAAAGAGGAAAATGAAAAAATCTGCAAAAAAAGACGCACCCCGTAGGATGCGTCTTTTTGGATTGCTTGTTACATTGCTGACTGATACAGATTACTCAACAGCAAACTTGTTGATCAGACGAGCGATGTACTTGAGGATTGCAGTAACGTCATCAGCAGACAACTCGCCATCGCCGGTGACTTCAGCATTCTTCTTACCCTCGGACTTGATGGTAACAGCTTCCTCGTTTACGAAACGAGAGAGCAGAACGACGTCAGAGATCTTGACCTTGCCGTCGCAGTCAACGTCACCGTAGACGGAAGCGGAAGGCTGACCAGGATCATCACCAGGGTCATCACCAGGATCAGTACTGCCAGAACCGCCATTGAAAGACTTAGCCTTCGCATTTGCCTCATCCTCGATGAAGCTCATGATCCATGCAAACGGAGAGTTCCAGTTAATGGTAACCTCGTTAACGGACCATGCTTCGATGGAGTCAACATAGCAGAGCTGAGAAGGATTGTCATCGCCGCGGGTCAGACCAGCACCGCCAACGTACGGATCCTGCAAGCCTGCGTTCGGACCGCCGGACAGAACGCCGGAAGGAGCATACGGGAATTCCTCATCCAGCTCATGAGACCACCATCTGTGGTGCGGGTTGGTGCAGTGGTAAGTACCGTAACCGGTAACATAAGAGAAGTCTCTAGCGTTGCGGCCGAACAGGTAGTCCAGACCTTCAGCAACACCGTTCAGATACTTGGAATCGCCGGTGATGGAGTAAGCATATGCCATAACGATTGCGTTGTTGGCAACCATGGAGTTGGAGCCCCACTCGTAACCGAAGACATCAATGCCCTCGCCGATGTTGATAGCATCCTGGAAGGTTGCGGGAGCGTAAGGAATACCGAAGCCCTGCTCGCCTTCCTTCTTAACGAATGCGTCAGCAGCCTTGGTGATAGCACCGGTAACTTTATCGATGTTATCGCCGGCAGACTTTTCGTTCAGATACAGGGAGAGAGTACCCAGAGCAGCAGTGTTGCCCCAGTTGAAGGAGGTAAATGTACCGCTGTTCTCACCGCCGTTCAGCGTGGTGGAAACGTTGTAAGCGTACTCGGAGTAGCCTTCCAGATCCTTCAGGTAAGAAGAATCGCCGGTGGTGATATAAAGCTCGCAAGCTGCCCAGTAGAAGTCGTCCTCAGCGTGGTCGTCGCCGTATGCGCCGCCGCCGATAGCCTGATCCAGAGGAGCATAGAGCTTCGGGTTCGCCTTAGCAGCTTCGTAGGTCAGTTTTGCATTTTCGAGGCACTCATCAGCAAAGGAAGAATCATAATCCTTCCACAGACGAGCAGCCTGAGCCGCACAAGCAGCAACGTTCAGAGTTGCGCAGACAGAAGGCGGCTTAACGATACGCTTGGTGCCCCACTCAGTTTCGTAGTCCCAGCACTTGGTAGCCAGACCGGTCCACTTGTGGTCGTGCAGCTTGTGGAATACCATGTTCTTGTAAACACCGGTATCCGCGCCGCCCTTCGGTCCCTCGTACTTGGACATCTTGTAGGAACCGTCAACCATCATCTCGAAGAACCATTCCAGCTCAACACGAGCCTCATCGAGCAGGTCAGGATACTTGTTGCCTGCTTCCGGAACTACGATAGAAGAAGAGGAATCGCTGAACTTCTTTGCATCGGAGTTGTTGAAGTCATCGAGAGTCCACTCATACAGGTTCTGCAGAGTCCAAACGGAGATACCGCCGTTAACGACGTACTTACCGTGGTCACCTGCATCGTACCAACCGCCGGTAGCGGTCAGGTTGCCTGCGGACTTGTCGATATCAGAGCCATCAGCTGCGTAGGATTTCACCCACTTGGTCTGGATTGCAGCGGAATCGGGGCTATGACCAGCCTTATGAGCCAGAACAGACTTGCTGCTGTTCTCACCGGTAGAGGTGATGTACTTCTCCTCAATTGCGATACCGGAACGGTTCTGATAGAAGTAGTTCAGAGCATCCTTAACGATCTGACCATAAACGTCATCACCGATGGTGAACTCGTAGGAGTCCTGAGTGGTGCCGCTGGTTGCCCAGTAATAAGTACCGGGGGTTTTGAAATCAGAGAAGTCGATGATTGCGCACTTCATACCGGAGTCAACGTCAGTACCGCTCATTGCCTTTGGAGTATATTCTGCAACAGACTTCTTGGTTTTTGCGTCGATCAGGTAAACCGTAGAAGCACTGGAATCATGCAGAGTTGCCTTCTTCTCAAGGTTGGTGTAGTAACCGACCTGGTTGCCGTGAACAGCATAATCAGGAGGAGGCGCAACAGTCTCATAAACACCGGTATCATCGGTATTGTTATAGAGGCTCATGTTATCGAACTTCAGGTTGGTGCCGTTCGGGAAGCAGTCGGTGTTCTGGTGTGCACCAGCGCCGCCGAAGTGCCAAGCCCACTCAGCAACATCGAGGTCCTGAGAGCAGGT
>JAZRXM010000003.1:0-31348 GCA_045600205.1 Oscillospiraceae bacterium
GAGACCGCTCCGGTAACCACCACTGAGACCGCTCCGGTAACCACCACCGAGACTGCTCCGGTAACCACCACCGAGACCGCTCCGGTAACCACCACCGAGACCGAGCCGGCCACCACCACCTCCGAGGAGCCGACCACCACAACCTCTACGACTGTTACCACTCCTGATGGTCCGATCACCACGACCACCACTACTGCTCAGATCGAGTTCAAGTTCAGCTTCGAGACTGAGACCAACAACCTCGGCTACTACTGGACTGAGGAAACCGATAAGTTCTCCTGCTTCGAGAGCTTCTCTGCAAAGATGATGATCTTCACCGATGACAACCAGTCCACTTCCACCAGAATGGCAATGAGCGACTTCGATATCGTATACGATAACGCAGCTGCATTCAAGGCAGAGGGTTACACCATTCAGCCGATCAAGATTGTTCTGAGCGAAGACGGTGCTGAAAAGGTCAATACTATCGTACAGAACGGCGGTTATACCGATAATGCAACCGGCGAAGTTCTGAAGGGCATGAATGCAGGCGACGTCGTTAAGACCGTCACTGTAACGCTTGTTCAGAGAGGTAACACCTCGATTTCCGATACCGACATCAACGAAATTGATGCAACCTTCATGCTGAAGTATTTCGCACAGGTTGAACTGATGGGCAACAAGTACTATTCTGAAGTTGCATATCAGAACCTGCCCGGCTGGACCGAAGGCGGTGCAGACGGCAAGGGCGACCCGAAGGGTGTCTTCTATGCAGCAGACGTCAATGCAGACGGTAAGGTTACAGAAGTTGATGCAACTTATGTTCTCCGTTATTACGCTGCAAACTTCGTAATGGAAGAGGAAACTTCCTTCGACGAGATCCTTGGCAAGACCGTTACTCACGAGGCTGATGCTCACATCAATCCGTTCTATGTAATGGACGCACTTGAGCAGGCTGAGCAGGCTGCTGAGGACTGATTCACAACACAAACACGAAAAGCCATGTCCGAAAGGGCATGGCTTTTTTTACGTTCATGCGGGATCCATTCGCCGTAGATACAAATAAAAAAGCCGCCCGAACATTTCTGCTCGGACGGCTTATGCATTTAGGAATCAATTGGCGTCTTCAAGGATGATGTCAGCATCTACAGCATTTTTGCGGACGCTTTCAATACCATTGAGGCAAGCCTGCTTGGAGGTGTAACCCTCGGAAACGGCAATAGTTTCACCGTTTTTGGCTTTCAGACGGAAACGGAATGCCTGCGATTTGTCGAGATAGACCTCAAATTTGGGGTTGGAAACTGCCTCGGCGTTGGCATCGGTGGAGTCGTACAGACCTGCAATCGGAGCATTTTTTGCAACACTTGCGATTCCTTTACGGCAGGCAGCTTCTCCAGAGTAGACCTCAGAAGTAGCGATAACCTCGCCGTTGCGTGCTTTCAGACGGAATGTGCAGCCTGTGGTGACCTGACGAATGACAAATTTTCCCATGGTAATCCTCCTATTTTTTGTCAGAAACGGATTGTGAACGTCGATTGTTCTTCGTTCCACTGGATATTTGCAAAGGGGTCTTCATCGGTTGCTTTATCGGCATCAGGAAGCGTACCGGGCTTTCCTGCGTCGAGCTTTGGAATATTGGGTTCTCCGCTGGGCTGTGCTGCGGAATCCTCTCCGCGAGAGGGTTTGTCCGCTCTGGGCGCGGGTTCATCAGGCAAATCGGGGAGGTCATCGAGCAAAGCTGAACGGCGGCGGGCTTTGGTTTCCTCGGGCGATTCCTTCTGACGGCGGCGCATTTCGCGCTCTTCCGCTTCCATATCGGGCAAATCGGGGAGGTCGTCGAGCAGGGCAGCACGGCGGCGAGCCTTTGCGTCCTCCTTGGATTCTTTTGGCTGCTTAGGCGGTTTCTGAGGCTTCTCTGCGGGCTGCTTCTTTTGTTTTTTCTCCTTTTGCGTAGCTTGTTCAACAACGGTTTCGGGCTCAGAAATCGGTTCTTCGATGGGTGGCGGCAGCGTCGCGTTTGGATCAACTGGCACAGATTTTTTGCGTGCTTCCTCGAGTTCCCGTTTGACACGCATCGCGTAGTTCAGTTCCTCGTCCTCGTCGAAAGTGCGATATTTGCGCTTGCTTGCGGCGACAGGCGGTGCTGCTTCCATGATGTCGGATTTTGGCAGGGTGGGTTTCTTCGGCGCTTCCGCGACCTGCGCAGGAGCAAGAGTTGCGGCAGGTGCAGCAGCCGGTGTTGCAGGAGGCGGCGTGGGCGCGTCTTTCTTTGCGCTCTTTTTTGGACCGAGTTTGATCGGTTCGTTGAACAAATCCTTGACGCGCTTGGGTGCCTCGGAAGATGCGGGCTTTACCGGCGGCTTCATATCCGGCTGGATATCCGATTTCGCCTTGCGTTCGGGTTCGGGAACTACAGGCTTTGGCGGTTCGGGAAGCTGCTCTTTTACCATCGGCGGCGGTGCTGCAACCTTGATTTCCTTCACGGGTTCTGACTTTTCGGACATCGGCGGTGCCATACCCGCTGAAACCTTTCCCAGTACGGATACGGGACGCTGTTGTTGCTGTGAACGATTTTCAAGTGCTTTCTCGAATTCCGCCTTGGTCATTTTTTCCTCAACCGGAGCAACAGGCGGCTTCGGGGGCTCGACAGGCTTTTGCGGCTCAAACAGGAAGGATGGGTCATTCGACTGGGGAGCTGCCTCAACCTTTCTTTTCGGGACAGGCGGAGCCATTCTCGAAGCAGAGGGCTGCGGCGCAGCAACTTCAGAGGAAGAAAAGCCATCCGAATTGAGCGGTACAAAGGTCATCAGACCCGGATTCTGCTTGACATATCGTTCTGCAAAGCTGCCTTCCTCGGCGTGCAGACGGAACTTCGGGCATTCGGTGAATGCATTGTCTGCAATCTCGGTGACCGATGGCGGAATGGCAATATCTGTCAGATTATCGCAATGGCTGAACGCTGACTGCCCGATGCGCGTGACGCCGTCGGGGATGATGATGCGTTCAATTCCGGCGTGGTAGAACGCTTCATTTTCGATTTCGGTCAGAGTTGAGGGCAGGCGGACAGAGCGCAAACTGTTGCAGCTGCTGAACATCGCGTGTCCGATTTTTGTCAGACCTTCTCGGAATGTAACGTTGGAAAGCGAGGTGCAATTGTGGAATACATAGCCGTCGATCTCGCGAAGTGTTGACGGAAATTCTACGGATTCCAGTTGCTCGCAGAATGAGAACGAACCGTGCTGCAAACGTACCAATCCCTCCGGCAGACGGACTGACCGAAGTGGTAGTTGTGCAAACGCAGCAGGTCCGATACAGCGAATGCCGAGCGGGACATCAATATCGGGCTGCTGAGTATTTGCGTGGAGCAAAATGTTCGCACCTGCGACAGTATACTGTTCCGTGCGGCGCATCAGCCACGGGGTATAGGCAAATGCGTCTACACCGATTTCGGTGACGGATTTCGGAATGGTGACATCGGTGAGAACGCCGCAGTTTGCGAAAGCGTTGTCGCCAATGGAAATCACGCCGTCAGGAATGATTGCCGCACGCAAACCGCCGCGCTCGAATGCACGCGGGCCGATGCGGTGAACGCCCTTGGGAATGGGGCTGTATCCGTCGGAGCGAATGAGAAAACGTCCGACAATATAATGACCGCCGGTCATGCGGAACAACTGTGTTTCGGCAAACGCATTGCCCGAGATTTCCAGCACGCTGTCGGGAATATAGGCTTCGCGCAGACTGCTGCATCCGCGGAAAGCGTTTTGCTGAATGTATTTCGGGCCCTCGGGGATGACCACGGTGCGCAGAGAGGAACATCCGCTGCAAACGCCGTCTGCGATCGCTTCCAGCTTGGGAGAGAACCGCAGTTCCGTGATGGACATACAGTCGCGGAGGACTTCCGGCTCAAATACGGTGACCGTGTCCGGCATATAGAATCTGCGCATATTGGTGCAGCTTTGGAAAGCGTTTTTCTCAACGGCTTCCATGCCCTGCGGCAGAATTGCCTCCAGAATCGGGCAATCGCGGAACGCAAATTTGCCGATGCGTTTGAGGGTACTCGGGAAATAGATACGGCTCAGATTGCGGCAACCGTTGAAGGCGTAGTCACCGATCTCGATGACGCCTTCGGGGATGACTGCCGACACGAGCTGTTTATTCTGTTCAAATGCGTGATTTCCGATGCGCAGAACGCCTTCGGGGATCATCAGGTCGCGGACATTATATTCCTGCGAATATTTGCGCAGAATGCCATATTCAATGAAGAAAGAGGGATTGCAGCCGCGGAGGAGCGAAGCCTCTTTTTCGGTATAGCACATGATATTGTGCTCTCTGCCGTACTGATAAGCGACGCTGCCGGTCACAGTGGTGATGATGCGCAGGGCGGGATTGGAGCCAAACGCATAGGGATGGAGTTTGGTGACAGACGGCGGGATGATAACGGTTTTGAGTTCTGTACAGCCGGCGAAAGCGTCCTCGCAAATTTCGGTGACGGTTTCGGGAATGCTGATAATTTTGAGGGCAGAGCAGCCTGCAAATGCCTCACGACCGATGGTGCGCAAACCACTGGAAAGCGTAACGGTTTCGAGTGCAGTGCAGTTATAGAAAGCGCGTGCATCAATATGCTGGACACTTTCAGGGACCCTGATTTCGGTCAGGCGGGTACAGCCTGAAAAAGTGCCGCGCTCGATTGCCTCCAAGCGGTTGGAGAGGGTGATATCTTTCAGTGCGGAGCAGTTACAGAACGCCCATATTCCGAGGGATTGGCAGGTATCGGGCAGAGAGATGCTGCGCAAAATGCGGCAGCCGTCAAATGCGTTGGGACCGACCTGCTGTAAGCCGAGGGACAGTTCGATATTTTCGAGCTCTGCGCAGAGAGCAAACGCTTTTTCTCCGATTGAGTGGACCGAAGGGGGGACAAACACGCTGCTGACGGAGGTCATAGTAAAAGCTTCGTCAGCGATTTCGCTGATGGATTTCGGAATGGAGAGGTTTTCGCCTTTTTTTCTGATACCCAGACGCTCCAGAGTGCCTGCTTCCTCATATTTCAGCAAAACGCCGTTTTTTGTTTTAAAGCCCATATCTTTTGCGCCTCCTGAAAAATGAATTTTGTTACGTAGTTGCATCAATGCATATTCCTACACATTATTTATTATAGCATAACATTCGTTAAATTTCAAGCGCATTTCGAAAACGGAATTGTAGAATTATTTTCGTTTTCTTTGTACATTTCGCACATAATGTGCTGAAAAGTTGAGAGATAACGGCATGAAAAACAGGCGAAATGACAATTCTTGCTTCCTGTTAAGCGAAAAAGCAATGTTTTTTGTTAATAAAAGGCGATGATGGGAGAGGATTGAGAAAACGTTTGCTTAATCATTTATAAATATTTGGTTAGCTTGATGAAATAACTATTTAAGAATGAAATATATATTGACAATTTATATGGTGCTTGCTATAATATAAATGCTGCTTGGCAGCATAATATTTAATTATTTGGGAAGGAATTGAAACAATGAAAAAAGCTATGAAAATGTTTACCGGCATCGCAATGGCTGCAACGATGATGTTCTCTGGTTTTGCAGGCTTTGCAGGTCACGATTGCCACGAGGATTGCTGCTGCGATTTGTGCATGACGGCATCTGCTGCTCCTGCGCACACCTGTGGACAGTATGTGTATGATTCTACTGAACAGTGTCTTGTTTGGGCAAAAACAGGAAAAGGATACGCGATTTGGGAGAATCGTCCGTGCAGAAAATGCTGTGTATGCCATAAAGTTGTATCTTGGAAATAATACATAGTCAACAGGCATAGAAATACAATAAGGAAACCGCAGACGGCTTCGGTCGCCTGCGGTTTTTTTCTGCTCTGCAATCTCATTCCGCTCTGTTCCTTAGACAGGTCTGTGGAGAACCCCTTAATAGGGTTCCCCATACCCCTCCTGATTATTTTGAACGAAATGGGTGTTTCGCGCTCTGCGGAGCGCGCCCAGAGGCTCTGCCTCTGGACTCTGCGATTTTTTGAAAAAAATCGAGTAAAACTTTTGTGATGGATGCCGTACAAATCGCACATCTTTTCCCGCTTCGCATATACTGTACCGTGCAGCAGCCATGCCGCACGATTCCAAAAAGAAAGGAGCAGTCATATGCGTGATCAACAGCAGCCTGCGGAGATGTCCGCATTTCCTGCATCGGTATCGCTCGCATCTGCGTATATTCCGTGGCAGAACTGGGAAACACCCTGTATGCCCTGTGAAGCATTGAAAGCAGGCACGGTATTCCCGTCGCTTGTGATGCCGTTTACCCGTGGGAAAGGAGGTGCCGTCCATGATGCAGCCGTCACAAGCGTCTTTTTCACAAATGCCAAAGGATGAGCTGATACAGCAAATTCGTGCGGCATCGTTCACCATGCGCGACCTCGCGCTCTATCTGGATACGCACCCCGATTGCCAAAACGGCATCGGACACTATCAGATGCAGGCAAAGGTGCTGGAAGATGCACTCAAAGCCTATACAAAGCGATTTGGTGCCATTCGGATGTATGATATTCCGCAGACCGCAGAGGGCTGGGAAGCCTGGGCACAGACACCCTGGCCTTGGGAAAAGGAGGCGTGAATCGTGTTCCAGTATGAAAAAACACTTGAATATCCAGTGAAAATTGCACGCCCGAATGCAAAGCTTGCCAAAATGATCATCACGCAGCTTGGCGGACCTGACGGTGAATTGGGCGCATCCATGCGGTATCTGAATCAGCGGTACACGATGCCGCTGCGCGAATTGCAGGGCTTGCTCACGGATATCGGCACAGAGGAGCTTTCCCACATGGAGATCGTATCTGCGCTGGTATATCAGCTTACCAAGGGCTTGACGACTGAGCAGTTGGAGGCGCAGGGGTTTGCGGATTATTTCGTAGACCACACGGTTGGCATTTATCCCGTATCTGCATCGGGAGTACCGTTTTCGGTAGAAACATTGCAGTCCACAGGGGATGCCATTACCGATTTGAGTGAAGATCTGGGCGCAGAGCAGAAAGCCCGTCTGACCTACGACAATATTCTGCGGCTTGCGGATGATCCGGATGTACGAGATGTGATTCGGTTCCTGCGGGAGCGGGAAATCGTGCATTTTCAGCGTTTTGGCGAGGGCTTGCGTATGATTCAGGATCGCTTGCCGAATGCATCCAACCCGTATGCCTGCAACACCTCATTTGATCAAAGCTGTCTGGCGCGTTCCATGCAGCATTGACACCATATGAAAAACCCGCCCAAGCCGATCATTGGTTTGGGCGGGTTTCCTTATCTTTTGAGATGGGCAATGGACTTAAACCTCCACATGAATGGGGGAAGGCTCTAATGCCAATGCACGGTCGATTTCCGCGTAAACGCTGTACAAATCGAAAACGCAGGCTTCGAGAGCACTGCAAATATGACCGTCCAGACCGAGTGCATCGCGGAGGGCGTTCAGTGAGATTCGCTCTGTTTTATCTTCGAAGTTGTCGCAGATGGCAACGGAGTACAGCTCCATATAGACTTTGCGTTTGGTGATGTCATCCAGTTGTGCGAGGGTATCGCGGGCAGCGTTGCAGGCGGCGCAGTCGTAGGAAAATGAGGTGACACCGAGTTCTTTCTGATATTGTGACATCAGTTTGTCCTCTTCCTCACTGACGATGCCGTCATCCTCGATCATTTCGTTTGCAAGTGTCAGGAAAGCCTCTGCTTCAAATTTTCCGAGTTCGTGTAAAAACATGGTATGGTACTCCTTTCGTATATCGGATTGCGAAAATCAAAGATTATTCGCCGTTTTCCTGCGGCGGGCGGTTGGGACGCGGCTGCTGATTACGGTTGCTGCGGTTGAAATTGCGATGGGGTTTCTGATTGCTGTTTTGCTGTGGGTTGCGGTGATAGTGGTGATTGCCGCGGTTTCCGTGGGGCTGTTTTGCGCCTTCAGCGGATGCAGTTTCGGAATTTTGCGGCTTTGCGGCGCGATGCTCGGTAAAATCAAAATCGTCCATGTTGATGGGAGTATGCGGCACCGTAGTTTGCTGCGGTTTACTCTGGCGGGTTTCGCCAAATTCGGAGTAGAGCGCGTTGGTTGGTTCTGTCGTTGCTTCGTCAGCGGGCTTTTGCTGTTGCGGGCGCGGCGGACGATTCTCTCTGGGGTTCTGGCGGTTTCGGTTATTGTTATTGTTGTTTTGCCGCTGCGGACGCTGCTTGGGAGCGTTCACTTCGGGCTGTTCCTGCAAATCGGTTGCTTCTTCGGCGCGGATGACATCTTCCTCGTGCAGTTCGGGAGTCTGCTCTGCTGCATTCAAGTTGGTTGCAGGCGGTCTGCTCGGCGTATTGGGCTTGCTGCCGTTATCGCGTTTGAGGTCATCTCTGGTCATGCGGCGGGTCATATCCTGCAAACGCTCGACATCCTCACGGTCCACGGTGATGGGCATTTCGGCGTTTTCGGGTTTCACGCGAAGTTTTCCCGTGATCAGATTTGCCTCCATGACATATGCGCGGACAGGCGGGTCTTTCTGGATCAGCACCGTCGAGCCGACTTTCGGGGTAAAGCGCATGAGTTCTTCGTAAACAGGGGATTCGTAGCGCAGACAGCACATCAGTCTGCCGCAGGTGCCTGAGATTTTGGTGGGATTCAGGGCAAGACCCTGTTCTTTCGCCATTTTAATGGTAATGGGCTGAAAGTCGCTCAGGTAGCCCTTACAGCAGAATTCTCTGCCGCAGATGCCCAAGCCGCCCAGAAGTTTCGCTTCATCGCGGTCACCGATCTGCCGTAGTTCAATGCGGACATGGAACGTAGATGCGAGGTCTTTGACGAGTTCACGGAAATCCACGCGGGATTCTGCGGTGAAGTAGAAAATCAATTTGTTGCTGTCAAAACCGCATTCCACATCCACCAGACGCATTGGCAGTTCGCGTTTTTGGATGCGCTCCTCGCAGATTTTGAAGGCATCTGCCATATACTGCTTGTTGCGCTCGAGAATTTGCATATCCTCGTCAGTAGCGATGCGGAGAATGGGTTTCAGCGGCGTGGTGAGGCTTTCGTCGGGAACGGCGTGTCTGCGGGATGCGACCTCGCCGCATTCCTGACCGCGGGCGGTTTCGACAACGACATAGCTGCCTTCAGTGGGATTGAGGTCGCCGGGAGAAAAAGAATAAACCTTTCCACTGCTTTTGAATTTGACACCGATGATTTCAGTCATATATGCTTACAATGCCGCACGCAAATGCGTGGCATTCCTCCTTTGTTCGAGTAGTACTGTGTCTGCGTCAGCACTGGGAAAGTGCGGCGCAGAGCGCGGTCACGGCGAGAGCCGCACCGACATTGCCCTCCAGATCTGCGAGGGCTTGTGCGATAGCCTCGTGCATTTTCATGGCGCGGCGCGGGGTCAGTCCGCCTGAGAGGGACTCGGCGGCAGAACGGTCGCAGCCAAGACGGTCAAAGCTGCCGTCCAGAGAAAGTACGGCGGCATCGCGGAGCTGAACATCCAGCAGGAGCAAGGTTTTACGCAGGCGCTCCTTATCGCCGGCGGCAGCCGTGAGCAGCCGCAGCAATTCATATTCCTGTTTTGCGGCGAGTGCCTGTGTAAGTTTTGCGGCATCATCCGCAGCCTGACGGAGATTGTCGTCCTCCAGATAGGCGATGCACTTGCCGATATTGCCGTCAAATCGGGTGACAGCGGACTGTACATCCGCTTCAGAAAAGCCCTTTTGCAGCAATGCGGTGACGCATTCGCCGCGTGTGACGGGGAACACTGCTTTTGTCGTCATACGGGAAAGCAGTGTCGGGAGTAAAACACCAATCGTTTCGGTTGTAAATACGAAGATTGCGTGTGCAGGTGGTTCTTCCACGGATTTGAGCAGGGCGTTTTGAGCCTGAATGCTCATGCCGTCCGCATCGGTAAACAAAAACAGTCGCAGCGAGCCGTTGTTTGGAACAATGGCGGCTTCTTTGCGGATATCGCGGACTGTTTCGATCAGATAGCCCATGCGTTTGCCCGAATGCTCCGCCGTGAGAATATCGGGATGTGCGTCCTCGGCGGCAAGCTGACAGGGTTTGCAGTGTCCGCACGGACCGTTTTCATCCGGATGCTCACAAAGGGCAAGCATTGAGAACCATTTTGCAATTGTTTTTTTACCGCAGCCTGTTTCGCCGTGGAGCAGCAAAGCGTGCGGCAGATGCGCACCGAGGCGCATTTGTATCAGTTCAGAGAGCAGGACCTGATTGCCTGCGATCTGCGGAACGCCGCCTGACATTACAGCTTTTCAAACCGCTCGATGTCGGTGACAAAGATGGTTGCACCGCCGACGGAAACCTCCAGCGGCATCGCAGAGGGCGCGGAGGTGTTATTGGAGCCGTAAGTCGGGGTGGAGGGGATAAACTGCTTGCGGTGGTGACATTTCTGTCTGACAACATCAATGACGTCATCGACTTTATCCTCCGAAACGCAGATGAGAAACGTGGTATTGCCCGCACTCAGAAAGCTGCCTGCGGAGGCAAGTTTGGTGGCGGGGAAGCCGTTTTTGGAGAGCGATTTGGATACTGCTGCGCTGTCATCGCCATTGACGACCGCAAAGATGAGCTTCATATGGAAAAATCAATCCTTTCTGTGTAAAAGGTCCTCGAATGATGGATTGTATCGTGCGTTGAAATTGGGTACAAAAACCCATAATCAGTATACCACAAAAACAAAAAGATTGCAAGAGGATTTCCAGAAAAAATAGGCGGCAGGCATCACAAAGCAAAATGTGATACCTGCCGGTGAAGGGATTGATTCATCAGATGAGTCTGGCAATCATTTTGAGGATGAGCGTGCAGTCGTCATAGGTCAGCATGTTATCGCCGTTGCAGTCGGCGTTTGCTCTGCCTGCGGGTGTGAGAGAAACGGCTTGGTCCTCGTTGACATATCTGGACAGCAGCACCACATCCGCAATGCTGATTTTGCCGTTGTTGTCGGCATCTCCCATGAGGATTTCGGTTGGCGGTGCGGTGGCGGCTGACGTAGTGGTTGTGGCAGTAGTTGTTGCAAGGGTAGTCGTAACGGTCGTTGTCTGCACGGGAAGACCGCTGACACGTACAATTTCGCAGCAATCCACGGAGCCGTAGCAGCCTGCGCTGCCGGATACGGTCAAGGTCAGTGTGAGAGAATCGCCGGCTTTTGCGGGGAGGGTGAGGGTCGGGGTCTGCCACTGTGACCAGCCCGTTTCGTTGCCTGACCACACATCGGAGCTGCCGCCTGCCTTTGCTTCCATGCGGATACTGCTGGAAGTATCGCCCTGTGTGCAGATTGAAAAACGGTAAATGCCGTCCTCGGTTGCCTTGACGGTAGTGGTGGCGGTGCAGTTTGTGAAGCCTGCTTCGGAATACCAGTGGAGGGCACAGCTTCCCGCGAGCGGGTCTTCCTCACGGACATCAAAATGACCGTTTGAAAGGGCAGAGATGTTCCAGCCTGTGGGGGAGTTGGTCCAGCCGCTGTTTGCCTCAAAGGATGGATTTTGCAGCAGATTGGTACCTTCCTGTGTGGCGGGCGGATTATCGTTGCCGCCGTTTCCGGTAATTTTGCGGAAAACGTACAGGGAATCGAGCGGGGTACCGTCTGCGGCAAACAATGCCTGATTATCGACTGAGCTGCCGCCGTAATCCTTACCGTCAGGGTCATATTCCATAGAAGCCTTGGTTGCCCAGCCGGATCCGTATTGCTCCCAGAGTGCGAGATTGGAGGCATAATTGTTGCCGACGGTCAGCCATGCGGGCTCCCAGTAGAATACGCCGATGCCGTTTTTGGTGTTGGCGACGGCAGAAAAGAGGTCTGTCAGGAATTGCGTTTGACCAGCCACGCTGACGGGATAGCTGACGTAGTCGCCCAGTCCTGTGACGTAAGGGACAGTGTTGCGGTAGCAGTCAGTGTCCTCCATGCTGTAGACCCACGAGGTTTCCGCCACCATGACCTCTTTGCCGTAAGTGGAGGCAACGCTGCTCAGGACAGAGGTGAGGTTTTGCAGCGTGCCGTGCCAGTATGGGTAGTATGATGACGCAAATACGTCATAATCGACATTGCATTGTTTGAGCATTTTTGCAAGATAGGTGTAGTGTCCGGAGCGCTCTGGATTGGTAAAATGCAGTACGACCTTGCAATTCCTGTTGAAATCGCGGACAGCCTTTGCGCCTGCGTTATAGAGCGCGGCGAGGTTTTGCCAGCCGGTATCATTCCAGTCGTAGTCATCCAGCAGCACACCGCACATACCCGAAGTGGTTTCGTTGCCGACCTGTACCATGGCAATATC
The DNA here is from genome assembly GCA_045600205.1 of Oscillospiraceae bacterium. GTDB lineage: Bacteria > Bacillota > Clostridia > Oscillospirales > Ruminococcaceae > Firm-04. The sequence goes on from JAZRXM010000003.1 coordinate 12,266, forward strand.
CGCACCGGTTGCGCTGATTTTTTTCAGTGTGTCAGCAGTAAACTGATATATGGCGTCCGCTTTTTGCTGGATACTGTAGTTTTTCCATGCTTTCGGGGCAGCCTGTTTACCGGGGTCTGCCCAGAAATCAGAGTAATGGAAATCGACGAGCATTTTGAGCCCTGCGGCTTTGCAGCGTTTGGCGATTTGCACGGCGCAGTCCACATCACAGATACCGCCGCCGTAGGATTGACCGTTGGCGGTATAGGGATTGTTCCAGATACGGACGCGGATGGTATTGACGCCTGCATCTGCGAGGGTGAAGAAAATATCGGCGGGATTACCGTTTTTGTCGCGGAAAATGACGCCGCTGTTTTCGAGGGAAATCACGGTGGAGATGTCAACGCCTGCATAGGTGAGAGCGGAGATATCGGCGGATGACGCAGGCAAAGTGGGTGCAGATGCGAGAAGCAGGATACCTGAAAGCATACAGGCAGCGAGTTTACGGAAATGAAACATAGGAAAAACCCCCTTTTCTATTTAATCGTATCATAGCACAAAATGCGGAAAGATGCAATAGGAAATTGTGACTTATGCTGATAAATTGCGTCTGCGCGAAGCGACAAAAACGGTGTTCCTCTCAAAAGAAAGGAACACCGTTTGTTTTGTATTAATGGAAAAATCGGTAAATGATGCCGTGATTTTCACCGTCATCGTAGTACTTGCCGCTGTCTGTTTCCGTGCTGTCATCATCTTCGTCATCGTAATCCTCGTCATCGTCTTCGAAGGATTCCTCATCCTCCGCGTAGTCATCCGTGACGGGAATATATTTTTGCTGTGCAGGCTGTACCTGCGTTGTTTTCGGACCATGTTCGATGCTTTCAAACAGCGTGTTGATGTCCGCAATGACGTCCTCCATATCGTCTGAGAGGGAATCCATCTGTCGTTGCAGACTGTGTACGGCATTGCTGAGGGAAAGCAGTTGGTCCTCCAAGCGATGAATGTTGTCCTCGCTGCGGTGCATGGCATCCTCGCAGCGGCGGAGCATATTTTCGGTGCGTTGCAGATTTTCCTCTGATTTTTCAATGAAATCGTCGGTTTTCTGCATTCTTACGGAGAGCGAACCGCAAAATTTTTCAATATCTTCGATATGGTCTTCCAGCTCGGCAAGCCGCTGGTCATACCAGTCCTGCATGACGGACTTCCTCCTTTTGGGCGTGGATAATGCTTCGGATTACTGGTCGTTCTTGCAGAACTGCTTGAACTGATCGGTTTTGACCCATTCGGTGCATTCGTAGGCTCTGACGGCATTGAACGGGTGGCTGGAATCTTTCAGGATCAGGAATTCCAGTGTCTTATCCCATGCCGAGGATTCCACAAGTGCCTTATATTCGAGAGCCTGCTTCATAAACTGTTCCTTGTCGCCGTCCGCCTGATTGTTTTTGCCGAATCCTGCCAGACGCATACAGACCTCGCTCATTTTCTCGGCGTCGCCGTCGTAGATGACAGCAGCACGGTCAGCGGAAAGCTCACTGCATCTCTGCCAACGATAGAACGCGACCTGAAGCGGGAACGAAACCAGTTTACCGAGTCCCATGAAGCTGCCTGCGAGGGTTGCACCGCTGAATACGATGCGTCCCATGGTGGAATACAGCACATGGCTGCACGCGATATGACCGCATTCATGTGCAAGTACAGTGGAGATCAGTTCATCGGGGAGCGTGTCAATCAGACCCGAGGTGAGGGTGATGAACGGCTTGTTTTCGCCGTAGGTATAAGCATTCGGGTTGACATCCATGGTGAGATAGAGTTCCGGTACAGGAATACCCAGACGCTCACAGATCGGCGGAAGCATATTGTAGTACTGCGGAAGCTGGTTTTCGCCCAGACGAATGTTGCTCGACATATTGAGAATGCGGAACTGACGCTCCTGCCAGATGTTCATGAAGCCTTTGATCAGCGCAGAGAATCCGGGGATGGCTTTCAGTGCCTTGAGGGCAGCCTTGTCCTCCTCGTGCATATAGCGTTCCGCCTGCGGAGCCATATTGTTTGAGAAGATGCGTGATTCGTCGGCGGAGGGATTTTTGCAGCCGCAGCGTGGGCAGAAACGCATGGAGGGGTCGAGGGTCGCGCCGCAGTTAAGGCAGATGATTGATTGATTCCAATTGTCCATAGTATGATGCTCCTTTTCAAAAAAATTAGGGTTTATGGGTTGCTGCTGTCAGTTGATTGCGCAGCGGATGCCTTTTTGGATTGGATGGCTTTTCGGACCATCACGCAAATCAGCCGTCCGTTTATTCGCCCGTGCCGAACAGGACACGACGGAAGAAATCTCTGGTGGTGTCCTCGCCGAGTGCTTTCTTAAAGACATCGGTGGAAATGCCACCCTTGGTAATCAGCCCTTCTGTGTAATCCACGGTCATGGTATGCTTGGTCAGGCAGTCCTGCTCATCAAGTTCGGGCAGGAGATCTGCGCGTGTCAGGCAGACATTCAGGCTTTCGGTGAGCATTTTTGCAAGTGCGGCATCGTTTTCCTTGGTGCCGTTTTTGTAGATGCCGATGGTTTTCAGGGTATCGTACCATGCGGGGGTCGGCACTGCATCTTCGAGATTGCTGTAAGATGCTTTGACTGCGCTGAGCTGTTCGAGCAGCTCCTGATAAGCGGAATCTGTTTTGTCAGGGACAAAGTCATAGAATTCGATATAGCAGGTGCGATTGCTGAATTTGTACATATAATCGACGGAGATCATTGGCAGAGCTTTGTTGTCGGGATTGAGTACCATGGTAGCCATCTGCATGAAGCCCATGTTGACTTTCATCACCGAAAGATTGCCGATGTTCTCAACCTGATACTGTTTGACATGGAATTTCAGCACACCGTAAATCGTGATCTCCTCATATTCATCACAGGAGATCTCCGTGACTGTGTGTGATTTCGAGATGTCTGTGAGAGTATCGTCAATGGTTTGGTTCATGATCCCGACATTTTTTGCGCCGAGAACCGCAACGATGACAACGATCACAGCGAGAATCAGGAGGATAATGCCGAGAATCAGGAGAATTTTTGCAGGCAGCGCCATGCTTGCTGCGGCAATGAAAACGGATAGTGTGAACATAGGAAGCCTCCGTTCTGTTTTGGTTTTTATACAAGAGAGCGTTTCGAATATGCAAATATCATGAATGATACGATAATACTGTATTCTGAGTATGAGTATAGCACACCGCACGCATTCTGTCAAGATGCAGAGCGGCTTCATTGGATACCTGACAGGTGTAGCAGCACGGCATGGGGTTCGCGTCTGCTGCCGTGATAACGCCGTTGGGGTTATTTCGGCATCTGTTCGTTCAGCTCATTCAACAGATACATGGCTTTGAACGTCTTTTCGCAGGCAGTACACTGCCAGTCCGAATCGTTTTTCTTTGCTTTTTGATGTAAAAGCTCCAGTTTTGCGCCACAGAACGGGCAATCGGCCGGTTCACTCTGCCACAGCCTTTTCAGAAATGCCAAGGCTTCCGCTCTGGAGGCAAAATGCAGTTCTTTCAGTGTGGCTCGTTCCATTGTGTTATGATTTCTCCTCAAAAATATATTCCATTTCGATGCAGTTCCATTGTTCGCCCATCAATTCGCAGACATGATGTTCGCCGTCCTCTGTAAATCCGACAGCACGGTAGCAGCGATGGGCATTCGGATTGTTTTCAAATACGCCGAGGGTTGCTTTTTTTGCGTGCCAGTGTTCCGATGCATATTCCAGTGCAAGCCGCAGCATTTCTTTGCCGTAGCCCTTGCCGCGCTTTGCGGCATCCACAACGACAAAGCCCATGCGGACGATTCCCTGTTCCGCATCCATAAGGCGCAGGAACATCTGTCCTGCCAAGCCGTTCTCGTCGTATGCTACGATCGGGAGAAACTGTTCTCCGAGGTTTTGCCGCGATTCCGCATAACGCGCCACCAAATCCTGCGGCTGCATCGGGAAATGCGGAAGTCGTCCGGCACACCATCTGTAAAATGTTACTTCATCCTGAAACCATGTCGCGATGATCTCTGCGTCTTCATCCTGAAATTCTCTGATCTTCAGCATTTTTCTCACATCCTTGCTATGTTTGTATGATTATATTTTCATGAGCATTCCTTGGAAAATGCCGATTACATAGAGTACGACTGCGGCGATATGCAGGGAAAATCCGATGCATCCCAGCAGTGCCTGACCGTGCAGACCTGCTTTCCACGATTCTTTGATGTTCTGTGCAGAAATGACCACGCCTCCAAGCAAAATCAGGATCAAGCCGACACTCAGGATTCTGACGGGGAGTTTCGTACAAAGCAGTACCAGTCCGATACAGATGAGTCCGAAGATGATATCGCTTTTCCACATGGATTCGTATGTTTTTTTGTGTTCATCCGTCCGGATGGAATCATGTTTTTCTTCCATGGCAAACGGCACCTCGTTTTTAAGAGATTTAGATGAATCCGAGAATCAGGGAAACCGCACAGATGACCGCACCGATCACAAAAAGGAGGTTTGAGATCGTTTTTCGTTCTGCGTCTGTGGGCTTATGATACATTCGTGCAATCAAGACATTGCGTTCTGACTTGATGATCAATCCGGCGATCAGCAACGCGATTCCGAAAATCAGGAACAATATTGCGGGCGGATTCATATGGTTCACTCCTTTTATGGTTTGCCTACGAAATACCGCAGCACAGCGTCCTCAATGAGCGGATAGATCGGTTCCAGACTTTCCGGAATGAGGATGTCTGCTTTGGTGGAAAGATCAAACATAAAGAGGATCGGCTTGTCCTTGTAGCGCAGAGGCGTACCGTCCTCCTTGCCCAATGTGCCCGTCATGAAATTGCCTTCCTGCCGGAGAGAGGCAGGAATTACAAATAGTTTCATAGGCGTTTTTCCTTATTCGTAAAATGCTTCGTAGTACTCAGGGGTCTGATCGGACATATATGTCAGTTCAATGATACACATCAGGGTATCATCGAGTTTTCTCACATATGCATAAGACTGATTGGAGCCCATTGCAAAATGCTGTCTGACATACTCCTTGCTGCCAAGGGATACTGTTACACGTTCACCGACCTGACAATCAACACCCTGCGGAAGCGAATTCAACAGATTATCCCTATAATAATCAAGATGCTCGTCCGCAGAATAATCGGAATCATCTTTGATGCCTTGCTTGGTATTCAAAAATTTGATTGTGATACTGTCCATATCAGGGGACGACAAATTGGCATCAATTTTTGAAGCGGATAAGATTTCCTTATCTTTTCCATCACTCATACGGGATAAAACAGACTGCCTTTGCATCTCGATATCGCTTTCACTGATGGCAATAAAACTTTCGGGCAGATTGATTTTCAGCTCCGCGTATTCATTGGTGTACACGCCGTTTTCAAAAGTGCTCTTTGTGTAGTTTGTATCTTGCATGGGGTCAACGGCTGAATCAGACGGGACAGATTCGGTGGGTTCTGTTGCCTGCACCGAGCTTTCTGTTGCAGGTTCTGATACAACCGGCTCCGTACTGCTCTGTTCGATGGATGACTGCGGAGCTTTGGAATCGTTGCAAGCATACATGGGCATCAGGAATGCAGCAGCCGTCAATGCGGCTATGGTTTTTACAAATTTCTTTGACATACTGTTACCTCTTTCACATTATGAATTGACATTGTTTCTGTGCATCGTTTGGGATGCGATGATGCACATATTATAACATACTATGGCAGAAAAGTAAAGGGACAGACGATATTTTTGCATAAAAGAAAAGTGCCGAATTCATCGACACTTTTCTTTTGCCTATTGGGAGATGTATCAGAGAGGTCAGTTCAAGCAGATCATAGAGAAGTTGGAGATCCGATAGGTACCCGTCCCTTTATCCAGACCGATCAGGAATTTGACATTGTCATCGGATTGTGTCATCGTCACGGTATCGGTAATGGTTTGCGTATTCGGAGTCAGCATATGATCCTGATAGTAGTAGCTCTTATATTCGCCGGTGCCTTGCTGGAACATCGAATATGTATTGATATTCTGGCTTGCACTGATCTGGTAGGTCATGCGGTAGGTTTTTCCTGCCTGGAGCGATACCGTACTGCTGCTGACCTGTGCGTATTGACCTGTGCGCGTCACATTGATCGTAATGCTGCCGTCGTCATTATATTCAATGGAGCCGGCACCATCGTTCATCCAGATGCTCCATCCGAACTGATCGATCATGTTCGGATCCTCCTGCCAGCCGTCCTGAATGCCGTAAAGGAGATTCAGGTGATGCAGAGCATATTTGCTGCGGTTGTTATAGAAATTGCGAAGGATCTTCACATTGCTGTCAAAGCTTGCGCCGATGCTGAATCTGCGGAAGGTGTCAGTGGTTGCGGCTTTTGTGATTGCGGCAAAGGAAGTGATCTTTTCAGATACTTTATCCGCATCGAAGTTTTCAGCCACAATTGCCTGATAGCGTTTCTGGAATTGCTGTTTGAATTCGGAATTCTGCATCAGTTTGAAGAACAGGGAGCCAAGGCTTGTATTCTTGCCGGAGCGGTCCATATCCTCAAAATAATTGCGTCTGACGGAGCATTGTCCGTCATAGCCGGATGAATATTCCGTATCAAAGAGGAGGAATCTCCATTTGCCATCCGCATAGGAATTGGAAGCATCGGTTTCATTCGCACGCCAGATCATCCAGTTGTTGTTGTTGAGCATGCAGTCCCAGTTGACGATATAGCTTTCAAACGTGACGAAATCCATCAGACCCGGAACGTCCACTGTGTCACAGACCTTTTGGTAATTGGATGCGTTTGACATATCGGCAGACATTGCCCAGTTCCAGAACTGCTGGAAATTCTGGTATGCGGATTGTTGTCCGTCATATTCGTATCCGTTTTTGATGGTTGTCACATTGTCGGCTGCGATGTGATAATGGGATTCGATATAGTTTTCGTCGAGTTTTTCCTGCATGGAGTACGAGCCCCAGAATTCGCCGTCCAGGAAAACGACATAGTCCTGTTTTGCTTGTGTTCCGAGGTTCAGACCCTCAGCCAGAGATTGGTTCAGGTCATCACGGAAGCGGCAGTTGTCATAGCCGTTTCCGCCGTTTCGGATCGTCACTTTCTTGTATTCTTTGATCTTTGAGCCATCGACATCTCTTGCGCCGCCCTCAAAGAAATCATATTGCATCTTGTTGGCACCGTAATCGCGGCGTGCATAGAAAGTCATGCTCTTTTGCGGGAAAGCGGTTGTCCAGTTGCCCGAAATACGGACACCGACATCCTCGGTAAATTTCAGTTCGCCCGCTTCGAATACCTGAATATTGCAGGGACGTTCCCAGTCCATGCCTTCCATATTATAGTTTGTCGGGTTTTCAGAGCTGCCGACATCCAGATTCGGATCGAAACTGCCGCTTTGCTTCCAGCGGTCATATTGATTGCCGATCATGTAGATGCCTTTTTCTTTATCAAAGAAGTTGCTGCTGTCGGTTGAAATGGACAGCACTTTCATGTCTTTATAATAGGAAGCTGTTTTTCCGACAAAATAGCTGTTGGTTGCGACTTCGCTGAAATCGCCCTGACCGTCTTTGCAGACTGCGCGCACGATCATACCCTTATCGATCTTATAATCGGGAGGAGTATAGCCTCGCAGCGAGATATCACGAATGGAAGCCAGTTTGTTCTCATCGCTTGTATTGTTGCGGATACTGATGCTGCTCTGATACTGCTTTGCGGAAGATGAGGAGCGGGGGTCCGAACCATCCAGCGTATAGAGTACGGTGCATCCGTTTTGTCCGGTGAGCGTAAGATCAAATGCAGAGTCGTAGAATCCGCCCTCGGCAGAAAAGACAGGCTTTTCGACCCGATAAACCGTTTCGGCATTTTCATTGGATGCTCCGGGTGTTGCCTTGAGCAGTGCGAAGTCATCTGCAATTCTGCCGTAGGTGACATCGACATCCAGTTCCGGGAGCGTGACCTTGTCAATGTCTGTTCCATCGGCTGCCGTCAGATAAATCGTTTCACCTGAAGCACTGATTTTGAATGGCGCGTGCAGTTCGCTGCTTGTTGCCTCAGTATCATCACAAAATACGATCAGGTATTCGCCGCCTTTTAACACACTTCCTTGCGGAAACGTAAATTTAAAGCGGTTCTTGTCGCCGTCGGAAAGACCGACTCCGCTCAAATCGCAAGAAGTGCTGCCGGAATTGTAAATCTCGATCCAGTCGGGAGAGGTGCCGTCATTCGCTTTTAATGACTTTTTGTTTGTGGAGCAGACTTCATTGATGCGCAGTCCGTTTGCTGCGGAAGAACCGCCGAGCAGCTGCCTTTTGAGTAAAGTCAGGTCCGTAGCATTGACGATGCCGTCCTGATTCATATCGGCATTGGAAACAGTTCTGCGCTGCTTTGTGAGAAATTCTACGAGCGCACGAACATCTTCCGTATTGACATTCCCGTTCTCGTCGATGTCGCCGCGCAATGCGGCATTGGCATGCAAAGGAGCATCATCTGTAAAATACAGACTGCTGCCGACAGCTGAAAAAGCAGTTGCCAAAGCACACACATAGGCTATTATTTTTCTTTTCATTTTATCATCCTCCCGAAAAATGAGATGAACATTGTACGGAAATCGTACAATTCTATTATAGCTTTTTTCAGTTTTCTTCGCAATGATACATCCTGCAAAAAATAGTGCATATCGTGTTAGGATGTCATTGCTTTGTGCGGAGGATAACAAGCAGCCCCCGCACACTGCTGATGCAGTGGTGCGGGGGCATATGCCTTCATATCTGATTCGAATCGGTATGAAATTTCTCTTTTGATTCCGAGTGATAGTAAACAACCGTATATCATTGAAGCGGTCAATATAAAACAAGCTAACAATACCAACAAAGCAATTCTTTTGCTTATGCAGTCTGCAACCAAAACAGAGAGCGTTGTATCATTTCAGATATATTGACAAACCCTGCGGCTGAATGAACTTGCCCCACCAATCAAATCGCTTGAATTCATCCTTGCTCATGTTTGATACTGCATACGGTGCAAGAATGCTGTAATCAGGCAGTTCAATCTGATGCTGTTCCAAAATATCGTTTATTTTCCGCAAATCATTCAATAAGCCCGGATATTTCGTAAGCGGCTCTATTGTGCATCCTTCAAAATGCATTGGGATTTCATAGATCATTCTCATGATGCTTTCAAGTGCCGCATCATCCTTACATGGGTACAGCAGTTGTTTGAAAAAGACAAATTCATCTTCCGTAATGCGTGTGTAGCCGCCGCCTACTTTATGAAATGCTTCATAATTCTCATACTCATCGCCGCATATATAACTTGGATAAATATCACCTAATCTGTATAGAGAACTATCGATGTAATCACTGCCGTCAGTAATTTGCCACATCACTGACGCCGCCCGACGAAAATCAAGCTTCGGATATACAGCGGCAACATATCTCTCACAGCACATGATCGCATAAGCGGCTCTTGCACGAATCGGAAAATCATTAAAGTCTTCAATGTTCATAACACTATCCTCACTTTTAAGTCTTATCCCTTGACATCAAAACCACGCACTCAACGTGCTTCGGAAGCCTGATATTAATGTCATAGCGATATCCATATTAGAGCAACGAGAGGTTTGAGTGCGGGGTTTGGATGAGAATTCCATTCCAGAAAACCACTCCATCTGGAATTTCAGTTCAAGTCGGGCGTGACGGTCAGTGTGGAAAAGTGAATATGATAATAAGGGCTGCTGGTATCGCGTGATATTGTTCACACGGTATCAGCGGCCTTTTTTGTTGTATTCAATGATCGTAATACGATATCTCCGGATACTTGCCTTTCAGGCATTTGTATTCCTGATGGAAGAATCTTTCAAAGATAGCTTTTGGTGTGTTCAGATCGATCTGCTTCTCTGACGTCGGTTTTTCATACTCAAACTCGATCTCAACCGTACCGTCCGCATTCAGTGTATAATACATCTCGTACCAGATCTTTTCTTCTCCGAACCGTTCCAGATATGCATCATGCAGTGCTCTTGCCAATTCGATCACCTTGCCCTCTGCTTCCATTCTTTCATACGGATAATTTTCATAGCGCCGCCAGAAAGAATTATATGCACATATCGCTTTTGTTTCTGCCTCAATGAAAGCATAACGATGCGTTGATGAACCGCCCACTTTTTTATAGTAGTAGCATATTTTCTTCCACGAAACGGGCATCATGCTGACAAGACATTCACCAAGTGCCGCCTGTGCGGCTTCGATTTTTTCCATGTTTTCAAGCTTTTCCATCGTTAATACCGTTTTGTTCATAACATCGCCTCCTGTTTATAGCAGCAATTTGTGTATCAACCAGTCTCATACTGTCTTTGTGTTCAACTTTAGTATAGCAGAAAAAGTGGTATTCGTCAAGGCTTCTGCTCAAAAATCGGATTCACAGTTACTCTGTCAGCATCTCCATATCATGCATGCACCTACACCGAGCGTCCCGCCCTTTCCCGCACCGACAATGAAACCATGATTTGCCCCGACTGCGGAACGAGAGAGGCTCTCGAAAGCATGGGCATCAGCATCGAGGAACAGGGCAAGATCCTCGGAATCATTCACGAGAAATACGAGGACGAATAAGGGGCGCACAGCGAGCGGTGTGGGGCTTGACGGCTCTGCGCCTCCTCCGGGCTTGTGTATATGTACCTGTTCATGCCATTAAAAACAGCAATTCTTCTACGATTTATTTTGCACATAGGCGTGGACTTTTCCTCGAAAAGACGGTAATATGTGCATACCGCAAGGAGAAAAAAATCAAGAGCAACCTGCTAATTGGAATGGGGATGCATGAACGGCAGATAAAGCGAAAGGCAGAAAACCCCGAAAGGGGCTCTGCCTCGTACTGCGTGTTTCAATAGTCATATGGTCTTGTTTAGTATCAGAACGTTCACAATTTGCTGCATTGCGTTGCAAACGGCAATCGCAAATGCGTTAAAGGGAAATTTAGCTACCCTGCAAACCGGGAGTTGTAAGTGATTTAAAGGAAAAGCTTTATAATGGTGCAGACAACTATAATTATCAGATTACCATCAGTTTAAATTTGCTATCTCTTTTCTAAGCTGAAGGATATTCTTTTCAATCATAGCAATAACATTCTTGAATGCGTCATCACTTTGTCCTGTTGGGTCATCGAGTCCCCAGTTATCATAAAACGGTCTGCTGATAAACGGACAGCTGACATTACAGCCCATAGATATGGCTATATCAGGTTCAGGGATATCTGTAATCAGCTTTGAATACTGAGTCTTTTCCATGTCAATGCCGTAAAGTTCTTTCATAAGTCTTACAGCGTCCTGATTTATCTGAGGTTTTGTTTCCGTTCCTGCGGAATAGCTTTCAAAAACATCTGATGCAAGATGTTTCCCAAGAGCCTCGGCAATCTGACTTCTGCATGAATTATGAACGCAGATAAATGCAACTTTCATATTACACCTCTTTGTGAAACGGACAGTTATTGCCTATGCACTGCTGATTCATTGCGGAAAAACCGCAGATAAAACTGCTTTTTTCAAGGGTTATGCCGAAATGCTCATTTACAAAGTCAATAGCAGAGAGAATTGACAAGTATGAATCACGTTTGCAGCAGCGTGGACCGCCAACCGAACCGATAGCTTCAAGTGATTTGGCTGTCATGCGATTTGATAATCCGAAAGCCTCACCTGAAAGTGGCGTAGAACCGGTAATAATTGAGATGAACATTCCGGAACTGATACCCGCACCACAAGCACCCCAGAATCCGCAAGCGCCACCGGGTACGCTTTTCCCACGGTTTTTCATTTCAGTTAATGCTTTGACAAGATCAATTTCACCACCTGCATTCTTATAAGCAGTCAGAAGCGCCGCACCAACCATGATATGATGCTCCGGACCGTGCATATGACAAAATGGAAGAGCCATCATCTGATTCAAAATTGAAATCGGATTACTCGATGTCGCCGACAAACATACACCAAAGATGCTGTCAATCCCCTTAGTATGACATTCATTGCAGACATAATGGCCTTTTACGCATCGTGTCTTGCTAAGCTCCTTGTTTTTGCAGATTGCACACTCCATTAGAACATCCTCGTTCAGATATTGTAACGGCGCACTGCATATAAGGCATTCCTCTTTCATCTTGTAATCTCCTCATTTCATATCTGATTTGTGAGTCAGATATCCTCACAACAACAGTATATCATTTTTTTCCAGAAAAAGCAAGTGCAACAGACACTCGCTTCAGAACTCATATCACCGTTTGCGAACCCACTTAGAAATAGTGCTGTTACTGTCACTTTCTAATATGTATTGAATCACATTTCGTTTTTTAAGAATCTTATCAATCAATTCGTCATTCAGTTCATCCAGAAAACTAAGAAAATCGATATGTGTTTTAGATTTCATGATATTGAACAACTCTGTATCCTTTTTCTTTCTGAGAACATCTTCCTTTGGATAACCTTGTCCAAAGGGTTCTGAAAACAATTTCTTTATGGTATTTCTGCAATTGTCCTGTCCTGTATAAGTATACTGTTCTCCTAACGGTAAAGAAACCGCGTTTCCGTTGTTGATTTGTGCGAATAAATATGCATCCATCGGTGTTGGAACATATCCACAGATCATACCGGGCATTGTGTTGCAAGCCAGCATCATACCTTGCCCTGAAGAGCATCCGGTCACTATAAAATCAATCGAACCGCTGTTAAGCAGCAATCCGACTAATATGGATATTTCGATATATGAATACGATATGTCTTCGTCTGCAAAACAGCCGAAATTGATGATTTCATGATCAATAGCATACTGCCGCACATATTCATATAACTGATTGTTCTTGTTGATCTGAGAGCTTGCTTGTATAACTCCTATTTTCATTAACGTCCCCTAAATCCGGTCTTCAACTCTGCACACAGACCTGCTTTCTCATAAACCTTTCTGTATTCCGCCCATTCCCCAATTTTCAAGCGGTGGCTCATTTATCACAATAAACACATCCGTTGGGGCAATTCCAAGACTATCCGATAATTTTGAAGTAATCGTCTTTATTGCATTCCCTTTCTGTTCCTTGGTTCTTCCAGGAAACAGAGTCAATTCAATCATCATAAAACCTGCGGTTTTCTCAGGAGCAGTTTCAAAATCTTCTCTCGGGATTTCAACGATTCTCTGAAATCTATCCCAGTTTTCAATACCAAGTGACTCCATCAGACCGACATGAATACAATCTAAGACGGTTTTCTTATATTCAGCAGTCTTTCCTTTTATCATTTCCACTCGTACTAATGGCATATATTCACCCTTTTCTTTCAATTAATAAATCTGACTTGTCATATTGAGTGTCTAAAGACAGTATACCATTTTTCTCCAGAAAAAGCAAGACCACAAAGGAGGCGCATAGTTTGAAATACGAACCGACCAGATTCATGGCGGAAGAATCCGCATATAACAAAAAAGCGGCAGACTATGCCGTTTCTTTCATCGAGTGTCTTAGCCACACCAAAGGTACATGGGCAGGCAAGCCGTTTCATCTGCTGGGCTGGCAGGAGCAAATCATCCGTGACCTGTTCGGCATTCTGAAGCCCAACGGCTACCGCCAGTTCAATACCGCATATATCGAGATACCAAAGAAAAATGGCAAATCAGAACTTGCCGCCGCTGTTGCATTATTGCTGACCTGCGGTGATGGTGAGGAACGTGCCGAGGTGTACGGCTGTGCGGCTGACAGACAGCAAGCGGCGATCGTGTTTGACGTTGCCGCCGACATGGTGCGGATGTGTCCTGTGCTGAACAAGCGCGTCAAAATCCTGACCTCGCAAAAGCGTATCGTGTACACGCCGACCAACAGCTTCTATCAGGTACTATCCGCCGAGGCATACAGCAAGCATGGATTCAATATTCACGGCGTTGTGTTCGATGAGCTGCACACGCAGCCGAATCGAAAGCTGTTTGACGTTATGACAAAAGGCTCCGGCGATGCACGAATGCAGCCGCTGTATTTCCTTATCACGACGGCAGGCACGGATACCAATTCCATCTGCTACGAGCAGCACCAGAAGGCGCAGGATATTCTCGAAGGGCACAAAATAGACAAGACCTTCTATCCGGTCATCTACGGTGCTCCCGATGATGCCGACTGGACTTCTCCGGAGGTGTGGAAGAATTCAAATCCGTCCCTCGGTGAAACCATCGGCATGGACAAGGTGGAAGCCGCCTGCGAATCCGCAAAGCAGAATCCCGGCGAAGAGAACGCCTTCCGTCAGCTCCGTCTGAACCAATGGGTAAAGCAGACCGTCCGATGGATGCCGATGCACAAATGGGACACCTGCAAGGTCGATTTCGATGAATCCTTCCTTGAAGGTCGTGTATGTTACGGCGGTCTCGACCTCTCGTCCACGACGGATATAACCGCATTCGTGCTGGTATTTCCGCCGACCGACGAGGACGACCATTACTATATCCTGCCGTACTTCTGGCTGCCGGAGGAAACGCTTGACCTGCGTGTCCGGCGCGACCATGTGCCGTATCCGGAACGGCAGAGGTGACGTCATCGGACTGTATCCGCTGATGCCGGATAAGGTGCGTGTTGACCGTGAAGAAGCGCATGAGTCATTGACTTGTGCGCTTTTATCTTGCATAAATTTACTGTCACATTCTTGCGACAGTTGCGAATTGACATTTGGACCATAATGTGATAGCATAAAGGTATATGGTGGAAAAGGAGTAGGTTGACATGCAAAAGAACAAATTACTGCTGCTGACCGAAATCTTAAAGCAACAGTCCGATGCCGAGCATCCCATTACAACAAACGCTTTGATTGACAAGCTATCTAGCTATGGCATTTCATGTGATCGAAGAACACTAGCAAGAGATATAACGCAGTTACAGGATATGGGTTACCCTGTCAGAAGTACTAAAGTCGGACATAGCAATGCTTTTTATTTGGAACATAACGAGTTCTCATTAGCAGAACTGAAGATTCTCATTGATGCTGTTCGGGCTTCTTCTGTAATACCGGAAGAAACGACTAATGCATTAATCGAAAAAATGGCAAATCTCGGCGGTACTCACTGTGCTGATTTGCTCAAGCAGAACAGGATTCGCTTTAATATCAGAAAGCAAACCAATAACAGCATTTTGGACACAATTGCTATTATTGAAGAATCGTTCAAACGGCAGACTCAGGTGTCTTTCTTCTATTTCAAGCATAACGAGAATGGAGACAGAGTATATCAGCGAGGCAAGGAAAGATATGTCGTAGATCCCATAGCCCTGATTTATACGGATGATAAATACTATCTGCGTTGTTATAATCCAAATAGAAAGGAATACCGTAATTATCGTATTGATCGCATTGAGGATGTTCAGCATCTCGACAGCGTGATTGGCGATGAAGCTCTTGTTTCTGCTAAAGAGCTGGAAACATATACCTCAAAGACATTTAAAATGTATGGTGGAACTGAAGAACAAGTAGAATTAGAATTCACAGAAGATCTTATAGATGTTGTTTTTGATCAGTTCGGTCTGGATACAAAGATAGAACGATTAGACGATAATCGGTATAAAGCCACGGTTAAAGTACAAATCAGTGGTACATTTTGGGGATGGTTCTTTCAATTTCCTGATCAAATGCAGATAATCTCACCGGAGACTGTCTCTGCACAATGTCAGGAATGTACTGTACGATCCGTTCATGTATGCGAAGCGAAAATAAAGTTTTACTCGATTTTTTCAAAAAATCGCGAAACTCTCTATATATTCCAAAAGGCATTCGAAGGATACACAAAGGATACAATGATTTGTTATGATATAGCCATAGGAGGAACAAACAATGGCAAAAACAATTCTACTGGTAGAAGATGACAGTCAGATCCGTGAGGTCATTGAAGACTATTTCGGGACGAAAAGCAACGGAGAATGGAAAATCATGTCCGCAAAAGATGGCGCAGAAGGACTGACCTGCATCGAAACGCAGGAATATGATCTGGTTCTGCTGGATGTCATGCTGCCTGAAATTGACGGTTTTTCGCTCTGCCGTTCTCTGCGCAAACGAAGCAATGTGCCACTGCTGTTCCTGACAGCAAGAGGCAGAGAGGACGATATCCTTTATGGTTATGAACTGGGCTGTGACGATTATGTTGTCAAGCCGTTTTCTCTGCCTGAACTGTACGCAAAAGTCAATGCAATGCTGCGTCGCAGTGTGGGCATGGTAAACGCCCGCGTTCTGACTTCCGGCGGCATTACAATAGAACCGTCCTCGTACCGTGTGACCGTAAATGGCACGGAAATCGCTCTGCCGCCAAAGGAATATGCGCTTCTGCTATACTTTATGGAACATCCCAATACCGTTATCAGCCGCGGAACATTGCTGAATAAGGTTTGGGGATACGATTATTATGGTGTAGACCGCGTGGTGGATAACCACATCAAAAAACTGCGGAAAGCACTCGGTGACTGCGGCAAACAGATTCATACCGTGATATCGCGCGGATATCTGATGAAAGCCGCAGACAACGGAAAGGATGAGAAAACATGAAACAAAAGCAAAAGAAAGCCATGAAGCCACGCAAACTGTGGAGCTATGTATGGCGGCTGTGGCTGGTGTGCATCCCCGTTTGCACTGCGATGATTCTGGATAATATCGCCATCACAAAGCGCAATTTTCAGGAGAATTTTCTAAGAAATGATATAACCAGTAGTCAACTGTTCAATCAATCTTTATGGTGTGGTGCTCTGTCCTATTATTTCGTACCAACGATCGTTCCTGCAATCGTGACATTTGAAGATACAAGCGGAAACGATATGCTGGAATTTTTTCTTGGTGATTCTGTTGAAAATACATCTGATAACATGATTCCGAAAATGAATGGGATTCTGATGAGTTATATCTTAAATTGGAACCTCAAAGGTTACTCCTCGCCCGCTTGCGGATTGGCATTGGATGCTGTCATGCAGGAAGATGAAACAGAGTACTCTGAAACACAGAATCTATTTTTTCTGACATCGGAAGAAAAGTGTATTGCATCAATTCATGACGAGTCCTCGAATAAATACACAAAATATTTCTGTACAACAGACATTCCACAAGCTTGGCTAGAACAAACAACAGGCAACATGATCATAAACAAGCTGTGGAATGATGACACAAACAATTCCGATATCATTCTCATGAAAACAAATGATGTTTATGTTAAGGGGAGCGAATGCCGTCTGGGTTCGTATCAGCTTGTGCGGAAATATGACAATGATACAGAAGAAGTATTGGATACAGCGGTCGATGTCGAAGGGGAATTGGAAGGATATACCCATTTGCATTCACTTGCAAACGTTTATTTCATGGGAACGCAAAAAGGTGCTGACACTATTCAAATGCTAGACAATATCAAAGTAAATGCAAAAGAATATGGCTGTACTTTTGCAGATGCCGTTGCGAATGAACCTGTCTGCTCCTGCTTGCAGAACTATTTGTATCATGTAGAAAAAAAAGAGTACTATTTGATTGAATCGCAGAAAGAAAAACTGCTGTCTGTATTATGTGATGAAGAACAAAAGAAGTTCTGTGAACAGGAAAATGTCAAATTCTATATTTCACTGATTAGCGTTGCCGAGAAAGATGAAACGGGGCTTTGGGAAACAGCGCGTTTACCAATCAATACATTGCCGTTTGTGGGCAGATTATTTCCGAATCTGGAACCAGATACAGTAACGATTCCTTTCATAGTCATCATTTCAGTAGATTTGGTATTGACGGCAATGTTTCTTGCGTTTCTTGCCGCGATTTGGCTGTATCTGCGTTATCAGAAGCGTTATCAGCTATATACGGAAGCGGAGTATCGCCGCACGCTGACCAATACGCTTGCACATGACCTGAAAACGCCGCTGACAGCGATTCGCGGTTACACGGAAAATCTGATAGAGAATACCAATCCTGAAAAAAATGATTACTATCTGGAAAAAATTCTCGAAAATACGATATATACCAATCAGATGATACAGGATGTACTGCAACTGGCAAAGATAGAAGAAAAATCTGAAAAGGTGCCGATGGAGCGCATAGATTTTGCAGAAATTCTGCGGGAAACGCTGATGCAAAACGAAGAAGCGTTAACGATGCGTGGGATGACGCTGAAACTGACGGATGAACCGTTTATGTTCGTGGGAAATGCGGCGATGCTGAAACAAATGGCGGTGAATTTGGCAGATAATGTGCGAAATTATGCGGCAGACGGTGCAACGGTGACAATGGAGGTGCAGAAGAAAAAGTTAATTTTGCGGAATGACTGCAATGATGCAGACAAATTGTGTGGGAAAGATTTGATGCAGCCGTTTGCAAAGGGTGACAGCAGTCGCAGCGGGCAGAATGGCAGTGGATTGGGGTTAGCGATTGTGAAGGAATTGGCGAAGCAGCAGGAATTAGAAGTTGAAGCAGCAATAAAAGAGAACGCATTCTGGTTTATGATTGAAGCCTGAAAGAAAACCTTGAAACAGCGATCAACGAAGCGAATCCTGAAAGTGCTCCTGCTTTGGCGTCAAAAATGGCGAAGTTACAGCAAGAACTGATTGACCGCACTGAACGGCATGAGAATTATGATGACATCACCGAAGAAATTCTCCGCTTGCGTGAATTGCAGGCAAAGGTGGATATGGACGGCACAGCGAAGTCAGAACACAAGAAACGCATCCGAGAACTGCTGAAATTCATAGAGAAGCAGAAGAATGCGGTTTTTGTATTTGATGAAGCGTTGGTTCGGAAGCTGCTTGAAAAAGTGACCGTGTACGATGACTATCTGGAGTTCCGTTTCAAGTCGGGTGTGACGGTTAGTGTGGAAAAGTGAATACTGTAAGGTTTTCATTGATAAGCATTTTATGAAATGATATATCAAACCTTGACTTTTAAGGCTATATCGTGTATAATAGCCATTGATCGGCATTAGTATTTACGCTTAAGATAATTAGTCTCTCCTCACGCCAAATAAAACTCACGAAGTATCGACAAAAGCGATAAAACATGGTATAATAGAAGTGCAAGGAAAAAGCCGAAAAACGAGAAAAAAGCTTGCACTTCGGAGGACGCCATGTATAAATTCAAG
>JAZRXM010000004.1:0-29678 GCA_045600205.1 Oscillospiraceae bacterium
AGATATCCATTGTAATTGCCACTCCTGTTCCCTCCTGTACCATGAGCTGTTACTTCTCATTATACAGGATTTTCTTTGGTGGCTCAATTTTTTATTATCATTCTCGCGGAAAGTGGCTCAGTTTTATTTTATCATATATAAGAGTAATCGTTTTTTATTAGCAGTGTATTTCTATTTTAGGGCATATATAGCGGATTGGAGCGCACTTTCAGTCAAGTTATCGTTTTTTTACAGTGTCAAAAATGACGTAGCTACAGCATATATTATCATCAGGGAATAATAATGCACCCCAACTTCGATTGTATCAAAATTAGGGTGCTAATTTGGTGGAGGCGACGGGAATTGAACCCGTGTCCGAAAACCGCTCCATCCGGTCATCTACGAGTGTAGTTTGTCGATTAAATTCCCGCAAGGGCACGCCGACAAACAGGCTTGCCAATGCGGTAGCTCATAATGCGACTGTTGCTTCTGAGCACGGGCAACAGACGTTCACCGCGTCATGACGCCTGACACCGAACCCGCGGTATGTTTCGGGCAGACGGACGGCCTTAAGCGGCCATCAAAACGGAATCGTTGTTCTCGTTTAAATTTATAAGGTTGCACCATTTGCGGGCAGTGCGCCCCGACTCGCCGACCAAACTTCACAGCCCCCGTCGAAACCTTTACGCCCCCAGAATAGGGAAGAAATGGGCTTTTATTCGCGTCCGCGGCGTTCCTTGACCTCACGGTCAATTTCGCGGTTTGCGGAACGAACAGCAGCATCTTCGCGCTTATCGTGCAGCTTTTTACCTTTGCAGAGTCCAAGCTGTACCTTGACGCGGCTGTCTTTGAAATAGAGAGAAAGAGGAATCAGTGTGAGTCCCTGTGTTTTGAGTGTACCAAACAACTTGAGAATCTCGCGCTTATGCATGAGCAGTCTGCGGACGCGCCGCGGGTCACGATTAAAGACATTTCCTTTTTCGTAAGGGGAGATGTGCATATCGCGAAGGAAAAGTTCCCCATCATCGATACTGCACCAACTGTCTTTGAGGTTGACATTGCCCTGACGAATTGCCTTGACCTCTGTGCCCACCAGTTCCAGACCTGCCTCATAGGTTTCCAGAACGAAGTAATCGTGGCGGGCTTTGCGGTTTTCCGCGATTTGTTTGGTTCCGGGTTGACGCAAATTCGTCACGCTCCTTTCGTGTGGATATATCATAATTATAACATAACCCGAAGAATTTGTCAAGCAATGGAATTGGTCGTTATGGTTCGGAAACGGTCATTTTTTTCTGATAAAAGACGAGCGTCAGTTTGTCGTTGATTGCCATTTCTTTTCCTTCGATTCGTTGAAACCCGCATTTTTCGTAGAGGTGACAGTTTCCTTTTTCCTGTAAAATGGTTTCCAGACTCCAGAGTTTTGCATCAGAATAACGGGCGAAAAGCAGGGATAGCGCCTGCTGTGCGATGCCGCGGTTTTGGTATTCGGGCAGGATAAAGAGCGGGCTAATGCGATATTCTTGATTCTCGCTGCGGACAACGCGTACACCGCCCACGGGGAGATCATCCAGATGAATGCGGTAGAAGTCGGTTTGGAGTTGCTGTAATCGCTCGATGATTTTGGAAAGCGGTTCATTTGCGGGACTGGTATCGTGGTCCTGATAGCGCAGATACAGTGGCAGAAATGCTTCATATTGCATTTTGTGGAGCAGTTCGGCATCCTGTATAGTTGCAGGGATGAGCGCGATATTCATGGCTGTTCTCCTTTCAGAAAAGAATGCTCCCGATTTTCATCGGGAGCATTGAAGATTATGCTTTTGCGATAGCGATGGTCATGACGCCGTCAGCAGTTTCAACCTCTGAGGTTGCAGCAGGTGCTGAAACTGTACCGATGGTTGCGAGCGTTTCCTTGCAGATATATTCCTCAAACGACTTCGGATAGTTGCCGTTGATCTGGAGGATGATGCGGTCAGAAATCTCGCATCCGCTCTGTTTTCTGGCATCCTGAATATTACGGACCAGTTCTCTTGCAATACCTTCCTGCTTCAGTTCCTCGGTGATGGTCAGATCAAGCGAAACGACAACGCCGTGTTCGCTCATGACATGACCGCCGTCCTTTGCCTGATAGGTGACGAGGATAACAGAGGCATCAAATGATTCTTCTGTGCCGTCAATATCAAGGAGTGCAGCATCATCGGTGATGCGGAACTTCTTGGATTTGATTGCCTTGATGAGCTGCGGGATGCGGTCACCGTAAAGGCTGCGGATCGCCATAAAGTCAGGTGCGTAGCTGACCTCTGCGATTTCGGAAACATCGTCAACAACTTCGACGGTTTTGACGTTCAGTTCCTCCGCGATGACATCGTTGAAGTCACGGACGATTGCAGCAGCATCCTTGGATGCGAGTGCAACGCGGAGCGTGGACAACGGCTGACGGTTCTTGATGCGGTTTTTATTACGCAGGCTGTGGCTCAGAGAAATGACATTCTGTACCAGACCGATCTGCTTGAGCAGGTCATCATTGCGGTAGCAGTCGCAGATCTCAGGCCAATCTGCAAGATGGACAGATTCGCAACCGGTGAGGGTACGGTAGATGTACTCAGAAATAACCGGTGCAACAGGAGCCATCAGCTTGCAGGTGTTGACGAGGACATAGTAGAGGGTATCATATGCGCTCTGCTTGTCTGCGGTCATGCCGTTGCCCCAGAAGCGGCGGCGGCTGCGGCGGATATACCAGTTGGTCATGCCGTCGATCAGGGTAGCCAGTGCATCGACATAGTGGTTGACCTGATAATCGTTCATGTTCTCGGTGATGGTCTTGCGGGTATCATAGAGCAGAGCCATCATCCAGTTATCAAGCTGGTTATCGGATTTCGGCTGCGGGATTTCGGTCGGGCAGTAGCCGTCGATATTGGCATAGGAGATGAAGAAGTTGCAGGCGTTCCACAGCGGCAGAAGAATCTGCTGGAGAGCATCCTGAAGACCGGATTCATCGAATTGCAAATCACCGATGAGCATTGCTCCCGACTGATACATATACAGGCGGAATGCGTCCGTGCCGTATTTCTTCATCAGCTCCATCGGGTCGGTGTAGTTCTTCGAGGATTTGGAGAGCTTTTTGCCGTCTTTTGCGAGAACCGTGCCGTGTACGACGCAGTTGGAGAACGCAGGACGATCGAACAGTGCGGTAGCCATAACGTGCAGGTAATAGAACCAGCAGCGGATCTGACCGGTGTACTCTACGATGAAATCGCAGGGGAAGTGAGATTCGAACCACTCTTTGTTTTCAAACGGGTAGTGCTTCTGAGCAAACGGTACGCAGCCCGATTCGAACCAGCAGTCGAGGACTTCGGGGATACGATGCATGGTGTGACCGCATTCGCAGGGGAATGTGATCTCGTCTACGAACTGGCGGTGCAGGTTGTTGAGGCGCACACCGCTCTTTTCCTCGATCTCATCGAGGCTGCCCAGTGCAACGCGCTTGTGGCACTCGTCGCATTCCCAGATCGGGATCGGGGTAGACCAGTAGCGGTTTCTGGAGATATTCCAGTCACGGGCATTTTCGAGCCATTTGCCGAATCTGCCGTTCTTGACGGTATCGGGGACCCAGTGAACGTCTTTGTTCAGTTCAATGAGTCTGTCCTTGATCTTGTCAATGTTGAAGTACCAAGCATTCATTGCCTTATAGATGAGCGGCTGCTTGCATCTCCAGCAGTGAGGATAATTATGTTCAATCGTGCCGTCTGCGACAGCTTTTCCTGCGTCATAGAGGAAACGGATGACTGTCGGGTTCATTTCGATGACGTTCTTCGTATTGTCAGGGTCATAGAAATCGGTGATTTCTTCGGTAAAGCGACCCTTTGCGTCAACGGGGTTGACCAGCGGGATACCCCACTTCTTGCAGGTCCAGTAGTCGTCCTCACCGAATGCAGGCGCGGTATGTACGATACCGACACCTTCGTCGGAACCGACATAATCAGCGGAAACAACCTTGAATGCGCCCTTTTCCTTGAGGTCTGCAAAGTAGGGGAACAGCGGTTCATAGGTTTTGCCCATGAGGTCAGTACCCTTGCATTCCTTCAGGATGACAGGTTCTTTGCCGAATACCTTCGGGAAGTTGCCCAGTACGTTTTTGCAGGCGATATAGATGCCGTCCTCGACCTCAACATATGCATAGTCAAGCTGTTCGCCGACTGCAAGGCAGAGGTTGGAGGGCAGTGTCCACGGGGTGGTTGTCCATGCAAGGAAGTAGACGGTCTTGCCGTTCATGACCTCGTCGGTCTTGAAGCGTGCGATGATCCATCTGTCCTGACGCGGACGAGTGGAGTCGGATTCACGGGTATCGGAAATGGAAAGGGAAGTTTCGCATCTGGTGCAGTACGGCGTAACGCGGTAATCCTGATAGATCAGACCCTTGTCGTAGCACTGCTTGAATGCCCACATAACAGACTCCATGTAGGAGAGGTTCATGGTTTTGTATGCGCCGTCGTAATCGACCCAGCGGCACATTTCCTCAACGTACTCTTTCCAGGCCTCGTTGTTACCGGAAACGATCTCGTGGCAGGCATCATTGAATTTCGCAATGCCGATGCTGCGCTCGATCGCGGTTTTGTCGTCGATACCGAGTGCTTTTTCAGCCTGCGTTTCAATCGGCAGACCATGGCAGTCCCAACCCCAGACACGCGGGACAGAATAGCCCTGCATTGTCCAGTAACGGGCAATCATATCTTTGATGAAGGAAACCAGCACAGTGCCGTGATGCGGCTTGCCTGTCGGGAAGGGAGGTCCGTCATAGAACACGACTTCATTGTCGCCCTTTTCACGGACGGAACGCTCGAATACGTTGTTTTCCTTCCAGAAAGCGAGCATATCGGCTTGAATTTTGGGCAAATCGGGTTTGCCCGCGAGGGACTGATAAGGCATAGCAGTCAAACTTCCTTTCTAAAGCTGCTTTTTGGCTTACAAATACATTTTATTATATCATATTGCAGCGCGGATGTCAAGAATCAGCGCGTAATTTTTTGAAAGAAAACGAAAATCCCCGACCATATCCTTGTGAATGGTATGGTCGGGGATGATTGTCAGTTGAGGTTGACCCAGATTGCAGGGCGGACATCACGATATTCCGTGACGCTGGTGCAGTAGGTGGAAACGGGGTAGCCATTGGTGCCGACTTCGCAGGCGGTACCGTCGTTTCTGCCTGTGGTACGCAGCCACCAAGAACTATCCAGACCCGAGAAGATTTTGTTGCGGTGCCAGTAACCGAACCATGTGATGGTGGTTGTGGCATAGTTGGTCTTGTGGACATAGGAGAAGAATTCATCATAACTTAAGAGGAATACCTTGTCCATGGTTGCGGGACCCGCAGTGCCGCCGTTGGGATTTGCAGGGTTTTCGCAAGTGGTGGTTGCGATATAACGCTGTTCATTTGAGGAAAATACAGTGTTATAGAACTCATTGTTGAGCCATTTGCGCAGGGAGGAACTTTCCCATGTGTTGGTATTTTTGTTATCGCTAAACTGCTTTGCTTCAATGGAACGGTCCGCAAGCAGAAGCATCTTGGTCGGTGTTTTGGTCAGGACAACCCATTCCAGCGCGGTGGATTTGTCGCTCATAAAGGAACTTGCCTGTGTATACATACCCATTTTTACTTTGGAGCCGATACTTGCATCGGAAATGGTCTTGATATCGAATCCGCGGTCAGAGGATGCATGAGAGGTGTCATTGGTATCAGTGTTGACAAGCTGCGACATGACGACTGTCTGGATATAGCCTGTTTTGCCGCCGTAGCTGACACAGTACCAGCCATAGATGCCGGGGTTATAACATTTGAGCAATGTGCCGCACGGGATGTTCAGAAGCTGTGTGCTGTTGACATCGGGTGTTTCATAGAGCGGAACACTGCCGGATTCGTTGGTACGGACGTTGCCCGAGCCTGCACAGGGGTAACTCAGTGCAGAACTGCCGATCGCGCCGCAGCGGCTGCAAAGTGCAGGAAGATTGATGGTTGCTTCCTGCCAGTCGTGACCAAGCGGGTCGCCTTCGGTGGCACCGCAGATCTTACAGGTTTTCGGGACTTCGCAGGTTGCATCGATCCATGTATGTTCGTTGTTTGGTTCGCCATCCAGCTTGCCGCAGATGGCGCAGACTTTTGGAGTGGCACAGGTAGCATCCAGCCAGACATGACCGGTTGCTTCGCCCTCAGTTTTGCCGCAGATGGTGCAGGTCTTGGGCGTTTCGCAAGTTGCTGTACCCCACTGGTGACCGCGGGGATTTCCTTTGGTTTCGCCGCAGCGTTTACAGGTGGCAGGTTCTTCGCAGGTTGCCTCCGTCCAGTCATGACCGAGCGGTTCGCCATCGGGAATGCCGCATTCCGCACAGGTGCGCGGATTCAGACAATCCGCTTCATTCCATGTTTCGTGTTTGCATTCGCAGCCTGTCATCAGGAGCATGGAGAGTGTCAGCATCAGCACAATGAGCAAATGCTTTTTCAATGGAATCATCCTTTCGTTCTTTGAGGAATCATATGCACGCAGAATGAAAAAATTTTCATGGATCTGCGGGTTTGACAATTTCTGACACGTATAATATGTTATGCTTACTCATGGATGCAGCAGATGCACTCCACATCCTCTCAAAGCTGCTTCTTTCGGGAAGCAGTTATTTTTTTTCGGGTTCAGGCTGCTTGGCAAAGACCCATGCCTGCTGAATCCGGAAGCTGACAAAATAGAGGAACATATCCACAATCAGCTTGAGTAAGGCGACAATGCCGCTGCCATCGCCGAATGCACGGGAAAACAGTTTTACCAATCCGTAAGAGGCAAGCATCTGGCATGCACACAGGATGTAATATCGGATTGTGGTTTGCAGAAGCGGAGCATCGCTTTTGAATACGGCTTTGCGGTTGACTGTGTAATTAAACAGGGAACTGCACACTCTTGCGATGCAGGTGGATAAAAACAGCTTTTTTTTCGTCAGAAGATAAAGCAGATTAAACAGGATGTAATCCAGAAGAAAGCTTGCAATGGAACTGGCAAAGAATTTCAGGATAATGCCGTAAACCCGAATCGAATCCTTGATCGGATGAAAATGGGTCGTGGCATTGTCGTTGATGTAGATGGTGCGGATGGTATGTTCCAGAATGGGCAGCTTTGCATTTTTACAGGAAAGCAGCATATTGGTTTCGTATTCGAAGCGTTCACCCTCAATTTGAAGCATCAGGGGCATACTGCTTTTGGGGAACACGCGCAGACCTGTCTGGGTATCGGAAACTTTCAGCCCGCAGAACAGGCGGAATACCAGACTGGTTGCATGATTACCGAAACGGCTTTTTCGCGGGACATCATCGCCGTTGAAATTACGGACACCGAGTACCAGAGAACGGCAGCCGTCCGCAAGCATGACGTCCACGCAGGCTTTGATGTCCTGCGGATGATGCTGATTGTCGCCGTCCACGGTGACGCACCCTCTGGAATCCGGGCGGTTGTTCTGATACCATTCAAATGCGGTTTTCAAGGCTCTGCCTTTTCCGAGGTTATGCGGATGATGCAGGACCGTGCAGCCGAATTGCGTTTCCGCATCGGTGAAATAATGCTGATTTTCAGGTGCGGAGCCGTCATCTACCAGTAAAATATCGGTGAATCCCTCTGCTTTTACGCCTGCAATGACCTGATGCAATTTTTCATCGGGGTCAAGGGACGGGATCATGACGGTAATATCGGAATAATTCTCCATAGCGATTCAAATCCTCCTGTTGGGGGCTATGAAAAAGCTGTATGGAGTGAAAAACGCACCCTTACAGCCTAATCATATCACGGGAAAAGTCACAATTCAAGACCATGGTGATTACAATTCGGTGAAAATCAAATCAGTTTAGCGGAAAAAGTATAAAATGATAGAAAGTGCGGTGACCATGGCAATTTCAATCGTCAATGCCAGAAGAATGTTGCCGAAGTTGGCACCGCCCTCCTCCAGCATTGCTGTTTTGATCTCGTTTTCGGATTTTTCAGTGCTGCGAATTTTTTTAATGCTTCTGATACTGTGGCGATAATACAGGAAATTCGCAAAAAGTCCGCAGAGTATGAAGAAGATCGGGGTCAGAATTTCTGTGATGCTCAAGCAGGTTTTGAAAATACTGCTTTCTGTGTTCAGCCACGAAAAATGAATGGCGTTTTCTCCTGTTGTAAGGTATTGCAGCGCCGCAGGAATTCGCAGAAAGATTTCCAAAATCATGGAAAGTAAGGCATGCAACCACATTTTGCGGTTTGCAAAGTAGAATTGCGGGAACAACAGTCCTGACAGATTGAGCGTGACACGTTTGCCTGTTTTTTTCATCAGGCGGAACACGGGAAGATAGTAAAAGCGGTTCACGCCGACAAAATCAGAAAGCTCCTGCATGGAAACACCATCGTGATCCTCTGTCGGGTCCAGACCGGCACAGTTGGCTTCGGGGTCAATTCGCACGCCATCGTACAGCTCTCCGTAGAAAAGCTGCGGACCATCTCCGCGCTCCCGCTCGGCAGCCTGTTCAGCCTGTTCGGCACGTTTTTCTTCGCTGCGTTTTTCGTTGAGTTCTTTTTCGCGGATTTTCTGCCAACTTTCCCCGGCTTCGTGCAGGGTACTGATGCATTTTCCAACTTCGCGGTAGCACGTTCTGTGATAAGGCGTACCGCAATCAGGGCAGACTACGATATCTTCATCTGCGTGCATTTCTTTTTCGCAAATAAGGCATTTTGCGCCTTCGTAGTTCAGCATATTCTCACTCCTTTTTAAGAGAATACATTTCAATCCGTACTATTATATCACAAACGGCATGACATTACAAGCAAAAATCGCTGTATGTTGTTAAAATCTTCACTTTTTCACAGAAAGTGAAGTATTTGCATACGATTTTTTGCGCAGAGAATGAGAATGACGGGTACAAAAAGATTTTTTGAAAAAATTTTGAAAACCCCTTGCTTTTTCTAAAAATGTATGCTATAATAGCATAGATAATTTATTTGAGCGTATGCCTCACGGAAAGGATGTTCCAATTTATGCAAATCATTGAGATTATTGGCGGCGTTTGCCTGCTGATCGCTTGTGTTCTTCTGATTATCTTCTGCATGATGCAGGATCAGAAGCAGGACCAGAATATGACGTCTGCAATTACAGGTACTACCTATGATTCGCAGTACAGCAAAAATGAGGGTCGTACCAAGGAAGCAATTCTCAAGAGATGGACATTTTGGCTGACTGTCATCTTCTTTATTGCTACACTGGTTGTTGCGATTGTTCCTGTTTACTTCAAGTAATCTGCAATCGAATCGTCCGCCCTGTTCTCCAAAATCAGGAGAACAGGGCGTATTTCATATCTGAATATCGGAGGTGCAGCTATGGCACGAAAATTGAAAACAGCAAAAAACAGCAGAAAAATTCAGAAAATGTTTGAAACGGCTCCCGAAAAGAAGAAGGGTACAGTCGGAAATGTCAGTGACGAAGCAATTGAAAGCTATTGCAATCGCATTACGACTTTTCTGACGAAAGCAAATGGCAGACCGCTTTCCCGCAAGGATCTGGCTTCAAAATGCCGCGGGAGAGGACAGCGTGCATATCTGCGTGCATTGGAAAGACTGTGTCAGAAAGGCGTGATCGCCGAGCGCAGAGCGGGTTATGTCATGGCGGCAGCGGCAGGAATGTACCGTGCCAAAATCACCATGTTGCACCGCACTTACGGCTTTGCTGCCTCTGAGGATGGCACAATTGCAAAAGTATTTATTGCGGGCAGAGATTTGCGGGGCGCATTGGTCGGAGATACGGTACTTTTGCAGCCGACAGGCGAACGGGACGGTGTACCCGAAGCCGCGGTCGTGACTGTGATTGAGGCATCGGAGATGCAGATCGCGGGCGTGCTGGTGGAGGAAAACGGCTTGCGGTTCCTGCCTGATACGCTTTGCAGACAAACGCTGCATATTACGAATTTGGGCGGTTTTGCTGGCGCAGTCGGCGATAAGGTGCTGGCAACGGTCGTCAAACGCGGTACCCGCCACAGTGAGCATCAGGTGCGCGTCGATGTAAATCTGGGCAGTGCGGATTCTGCAAAAGCCTGCTGCGAAGCAATTGTAGCAGTCAGCGGTATTCCGATGGAATTCCCTGAAAATGTACTTGCCGAAGCTGAAAAACTGGAAGCAAAAGGTATTGGTGCAAGTGAACTGAATGGGCGTCTGGATTTGCGTGATGCAATGATTTTTACGATTGATGGGTTTGACGCGAAGGATCTGGACGATGCGATCTCCATAGAAAAAACATCAGGCGGCTACCATTTGGGCGTACATATTGCGGATGTTTCGCACTATGTCAGACCCGAAACTGCTCTGGATGCTGAGGCGATTTCACGCGGTACCAGTGTTTATTACGCGGATCAGGTCATTCCGATGCTGCCGCCTGCGCTGTGCAACGGGATTTGTTCGCTCCATGCAGGTGTGGACAGATTGGCGTTCTCCGCATTGATGGAACTTGATAAAAACGGCGAACTGGTGTCGTTTGATTTCCGTAAGACCGTGATTCGTTCCCGTGTCAAGGGCGTTTACCGTGAGGTCAATGCGATTTTTGACGGTAGCGCGGATGCTGAAATCCAAGCAAAATATGCCGAAATCACGCCTTCGCTGATGCTGCTCAATGAACTGCGGGAAATTCGTCTGGCGGAGCGAAAAAAGCGTGGCGCACCCTCTCTGGAAACCGAGGAAAGCGCATTCCTGCTGGACGAAAACGGCATCTGTACGGGCATTGTCCCGCGCACGAGAGGCTGCGGCGAAGAATTGATCGAAGAATGTATGCTGCTTGCCAATGAAGCAGCAGCGAAATATTCGAAAGTGCGTCATTTACCGTTTGTTTACCGCGCACACGCTCTGCCGCCTGAGGAAAAGGCACTGCGTCTTGGCGAGGCGTTGGACAGACTTGGCGTAGCGCATCCGAATCTGGATGCGCCCAAGCCAAAGGATTTCTCGCAAATCCTTGAAAATGTTGCTGATGATCCGCGCAAAGGTGTGGTACACAATCTGGTGTTGCGCAGTATGGCAAAAGCGGATTATCAGACGGATGCCATCGGTCATTTTGGTTTGGCATTGCAGGATTATTGCCATTTCACTTCACCGATCCGCCGTTATCCCGATCTTGCGATCCATCGTATCATGTCGGCGGATATTGAGGGCGAAAAACTTGAATTTGCCGCAAAATTTGCACATGACGCTGCATTTGCCGGTACCATGACAGAACAGCGTGCTGTACAGACGGAACGTGACTGTGAGGATTGCTATCGTGCGGAATATATGTCATCGCATATTGGTGAAGTGTTTGACGGCATTGTATCGGGTGTGACGGATTTTGGAATTTACGTTATGCTGGAAAATACGGCAGAGGGCATGATTTCCATAGATGACCTGCCGAATGATGATTATGTTTTTGACGGGTATTTCACACTTTCTGCGCTGGGCAGCGGAACGAAATATACTTACGGTATGCCGCTGCGCGTAGTGTGTACCCGTGCAAATATCGGCAGCGGAAACATTGATTTCGCCCTTGCACCTACGGAATGATCTCCCAAAAGAAAAATCGTGTTCCGCTATTTACATTTCCTGTAGATTGTGCTATAATAAAAAGTACGATTGAATGAACGGGATGATGCTATGGAACTTTTTTTGAATACAGCACAGAATTTCGCGGTTCCATCCGCAGTGGCAGATCATTTTCTGGGGCTTGCAACACATGACCAGTTGAAAGTGCTGCTCTATATTTTACGCCACAGCGATGAGCATCTGACGGATACGCAGATTGCGGCGGCTTGTAAAGTCCGAGCGGAAGCAGTGGAAGAAGCAGTTGTCTTCTGGCAGAATGTGAATCTGCTGCAAAATAGTGTTTCTGCTTCGGTATCCTGTTCAGTGGATGCGCAGAAATCGGAAACAGCACAAGTTGTGTCGAAACAAGAAGAACCTGCTGTGGCAGTTACCGAAAAAGCTGCAAAAGTTCAGAGTTCTTCTGCACAGTTTTCGCTGATGCCGTCCGAAATCGCGCAACATACCAAAGAAAACCCACAGATGGCGGAAATGCTGAGTGCTTTGGAGCATATCGTTGCACACCCGCTGACACATACGGAATTGCGCAGCGTTTTCTGGATGCATGAATATCTTGGGCTGGCACCGGATTTGATTCTGATGCTTGCTGCATTCTGCATTGAAATTGACTGCTACAATATCCGTTATATCGAGGAAATTGCAGTGGAGTGGCAAGAGCGCGGTATCATGACGCATGAACTTGCGGATGCCGATATCACTCGCCGCACACTTTCCCGTACCTATACCGGAAAGATCATGAAACTGTTTGAAATGACCAGACGTCCGACTCCAAAACAACAGGCATTTATTGATGCTTGGCAGGCGGAGGGCTTTGCGTTTGATCTGATCGAACTTGCATATCATATCACGCGGGAAGCCAAGGATGATAAACTCAATTTTTCATATATCAACGGCATTTTGAAGCGCTGGTCTGAGGCAGGCATCAAAACGGCTGCGGAGGCAATTGCGCATGATGCTGCATACCATGAATCAAAGAAACGACCGCCTGAGAAACAATCGTCTGCACAAAAGGAATATTCCTTTGAGGTCAGCGATCTGGAAAAGATGATGAATCGTTTCTGACGAAAAGACGGTGAAAGAATGTATCAACGTGAAATATACGACGAAGCAATCAAGCGGATCAAAATGCGCCGACAGCAGGCGAGAGTAACACAGGAAACCCGCAGCGATGAAATTCGTGCAAAATTTCCCGAGACGGTTGAAATTGATCAGCAGCTTCGGAATGCGTGTTTGTCCATTCTGAAAATTTCTCATGATCAATCAGAAGAATCACGCAAAAATAGAATGGCTGACCTGCAAAAGCGCACGGAAGATGCCGATAAAATGCTGCAAGGAATCCTTGTTGCAAATGGTTATCCTGCAGATTATCTCGATATTCGTTATACCTGCGAAAAATGCAGTGATACGGGCTTTGTCGGCGGCTATCCCTGTGAATGCCTGAAACAGGAGATCGGTCGAATCGGTGCGGAGAAAATCAATTCGCACGCGCAGTTGCAGCTTTGCACGTTTGATACGTTTTCCGTGGATTATTACCGTACACTGCCGCAGGAACAGTATCTTGCGATGCAGAGTATTTTTCGCAAATGCAAGGAGTATGCCGATACCTTTTCGGCTGATTCCCACAGCATTCTGATGATGGGGCACACGGGGCTCGGTAAAACGCATTTGTCGCTTGCCATTGCCGATGCTGTGCTGAAAAAAGGCTATACTGTGATATACGACAGCGCAGGCGCATTGCTTCGCAGACTGGAACAGGAACAGTTCGGGCGCGGACAGGAGGCGGCATCTTCGGATACGATGGAGCTGCTTCTGGAATGCGATTTGCTGATTTTTGATGATTTCGGTACAGAATTTGACACGAATTTTACCCGCAGTGCAGTTTATACACTATTGAATGGCAGATTGAGTGCAGGAAAATCCACCATTGTCAGCACCAATCTGAATAATACAGAATTGCTGGAGCGATACGGCGACCGTATTGTATCACGGTTGTTTGCATCCTGCATCTGTATGGCGTTTCACGGAAAAGATATTCGTTTACAGAAAAAGGTCGAAAATAAAGATTTCTGATGATTGCAAGAATGGAGGCGCAACATATGAACGAAATGACAATCAACGATATTAATGCAATGACAGCCGCATCCCATGAATCGTTTGTAATTGATGGTGAAGCGGGTTATGATAAAATGCTGCGCGATGTTGCGGACAGTCTTTGCCGCCATGCGAAAGACCGTCCGATCGCGCTGATTGCGGGACCTTCCGCTTCAGGCAAAACCACGACCGCGCACCGTATTGAGCAGATTCTTGATGCATGGGGGTTCGAGACCCACACGCTTTCCATGGATAATTATTACGCAGACGGTACACGCAATGCAGATGTCGTGGACCAGAACGGCAAGCCCGACTATGAGTCACCGCTGCGTTTGGATACCGACTTGCTGAATACACAGCTTCGTCAACTGGCAATGGGCGAGGAAGTGGAGCTTCCTCGGTTTGATTTTGCCAACCAGAAGCAGTGCAAGTCCGGCGTAATGCTGCGCCGTAAAAAAGGCGAGCTGATTCTGATGGAGGGCATTCATGCGCTGAATCCTGGAGTTACAGAGGGCGTTCACGATACTGCAAGTAAAATTTACCTGAGTGTCCGTACGCGCATTACCGACGGTGATCGCAGATTGCATCCGTCGCTGATCCGTTTTGCCAGACGGTTGCTGCGTGACAGCCGCACCAGAGGCAGAGATGCCGCTGAATCCTGCAAGATGCTTGCAAGTGTTTCGCGTGGTGAAAACCTGTACATCATGCCGTATAAGCATCTGGCGGATTATGAACTGGATACGTTTTTGCCGTATGAGCTTGGCGTATACAAGCCGTTTTTACTGGATACGCTGCGGAATCTTGCGACTAGTGATGCTGCGGAAGGCACAGATATTCCGCTGTTGCTTTCCTTTATGGAGAAAATCACGCCGATCGAAGAACCTGAATGGATCCCTGATATTTCTGTGATTCGGGAATTTATCGGTGGAACGGCACTGTTTCGGGAATGAGTGCGGATCTGCATATTTGTTTTACAGGGCATCGGGAATCGAAGCTGCCGCAAGGTGCAATGCGGAAGGTAATCGTCAGTATGCTCTATCTGGAAATTCAGTCTGCCATTGCTGATGGTGCAACTGTGTTTTATACAGGTATGGCGGACGGTGTGGATCTGGATGCCGCAGAACTGGTGTTGGAGCAGAAAATTACGCACCCAATGCTTCGTCTGATTGCCGTTTTGCCGTTTCCGAAAAACCGATTGACGGATGTTGCGGCGGACTGCCGTTATCAGCGTATTTTGCAGGCGGCAGATGAAGTCGTCACGCTATGTCCTGCATATCGTCGCGGATGCTACGAAATGCGCAACCAATACATGGTCGATCACAGCGAGCGAGTCATTGCCGTGTGCCGCGAAATGCGTTCCGGAACAGGGCAGACCATTCGTATGGCGAAACAAAAGGGCATTGAGGTTCGTGTGATTGAAATTGATAAAGTTGAAAAAATGCTCACACCGTCGCAATCGGATGACATTTGCAACTGATACAGAAAGGATCTTTTTCGCTATGACAGCAAGCAATTCTTATGGGCGTACAACCCATCGCCGCAAGAAAAAAATCGGAACCATTGCGATTCCGTTTCTGATTACCATTCTGATTTCGGGAATCATTATCGGTGGCATCGCAAGGTATTTCTATCGGAAAATGACGGCTGTGAACATTGAGCTTCAGGATTTGCCTGCTGCAACCGCCAGCATTACAGAAGATGATATCAATACGATTCTGTTCGTGCTGGAACCGGAAGATGATTTGCGGAATACTGCAATTGCGCTTCTGCATTTTGATCCGGTCCGGAAATATGCGTACTGTATCGGTGTGCCGATCAATATGCGGGTGATGCAGGGCGACAAGGAAATGACCGCAGTGGAATGTTTCAGCAATTATGGTGGTGCTGCACTTTGCGAAGGTCTTTCCAAGGAGTTGGATCAGGATATCAGTCGGTTTATTTCAATGCATAGTGCAGGATTCCATACGCTGGCAGGTTTCTTTGGCAATGCAACGGTACAGGTTTCCATCAGCGATTACGGTCTGGAGCCGAAGGATGTATCTCAGGATCTGGATAGTACCCAGCTTGAAACACTGCTGACAAGTAACAAATTCTATAATGAATCCGAGCGAAATGCGGTTATCGGTATTGCAATGGCATCCTTGATCAATAACGGAAACCCGAAGCGTTTGGTTTCAAATTTGTCAAGTTATTTTGATCAGATGGTCAACTGTACGGACATCAGCACAAATATTTCAACCACGGATTTCACTTCGCATGAATATGCGATTCAGTTCCTGTTCCAGAATGCGATTTCTCCGGCAAGATATTTCGGTCTGGTCGGTACGGATAATGAGCAAGGCTTCTTTATTTTGAATGAGGGCTTTACCGATGCGATGAAGTTTGCGTTCTCGCAGCGAATTGAAGCCAATGAAACGATTGACGCAAACGGCAATCTTGTGACTGATCCCGCACTTGTGCCTGACAGTAATGTAGATTAAACACAATCGCTCCCGATTTCATGTCGGGAGCGATTGTGTTATGTGTCAAAATAGCCTGTGTAACAGATATGATAATTGCTTTTGGGAAACAACTGGCGGTAATAATCCACGAAATAGTCATCTGTCATAGCAGCAATGAAATCCATAGTCAGGTCGTTGGGGTCGCTGTCAGGATAATCCTGTTTTGCGGGATACCAACGCTGTTTTTCTTCAATCGGGGTAATGTGGTGCAGATACAGTGCGCTATCCTTGTTCCGATTTTTCGCATCTGCAAGAATTTTCTCGTACATTTGCTCCATCATCGGCACGATGCTTTCTTTTACCTGCTGCTGCACGGATTCTTTCATATATATCATTTCATAATTTTCTTGTTTGAGTTGCAGCATTGCCTGAAAATGTGCATCATCAAATCTCAGATATGGTTTGCCATAGCTGTTTTCGATCAGATTGACTTCCAGATTATTGATGATCTCAGCATTTGTGCTGCCGATTGCTGTTTTGGAGAAGCATTCCTCCGATTCTACCAGATGCGCACGAACAGCATCCTGACGGTCTTTGCCGAGGTATGCAAGCATATCGCAGATTCGTACCAGACAGCCCTCCAATGTGCAGGGGATGAGCTTTTTGTCGCCGTTCAAGTCGCGGATGCAGGCATCGGTACGGGCATCAAATACTGCAAAATCTTTGATTTCATGTGGTGTGTATTCTTCTTTGGGCATTTCTCCGTTGTGGCAAAGAATGCCGTCCAGTGTTTGCAGCGAGATGTTATAAGGAACAATCGTATCTAGTACGCGGATGCCGTGCAGGTTGTGGCGGAAACAGCGTCCGGTACGTGCATAATAGAGGTCATGGAGCGCACGTTCTCCTGCATGTCCAAACGGTGTGTGTCCCATGTCATGTCCGATGGCAATTGCTTCGATCAGGTCAGTGTTCAGTCCGAGGACTGAGCCGATGTTACGGGCAATGCGTGATACAAGCTGAACATGTAATGCGCGCCGGGAAAGGTCATCGTTGCGGAAAAAAGAGAAAACCTGTGTCTTATCCGCATAGCGGTTATAATACAGGCTGTTGAGAATTTTGTCGGCATCTTTGGAGAACGGCGGGCGGTAGATTTTCGGAATATCGCTGGCGCGATCTTCGCGGCGGATGACTGACTCATTTTTGCAGGCATACGGAGAAACGTAGCCGTTCCTTTGATTTTCGATGATTTGCTGTTCAAGTGCAGGGGAAATGGTTTCGTAGTGTGATGGCATAACGTTTTCTCCTTTCCGAGAGATCAGCGGAGTGTTTGGGCAATATCTGCGAGCTTTTGCAGACGATGATGTACACCTGAACGAGAAATCGGCGGGTCGAGGAGCGCACCCAGGTCCCGCAGGGTCGCTTCGGGGGCATCCAGTCTTGCCTGCGCGACCGCTCGTAGTGTTTCAGGCAGTTCATCAAATCCGATTCTGTCGCGTATCAGCTCAATATCTGCGATTTGCTGCTCACATGCGGCTACTGATTTTTCGATATTGGCAAGGTCGCAGTTCATACGGCGGTTGGTCTGGCTCACCATATTTTTATACGCCTGCGCATAGACCAGTTCCATGACGGCATTCTGCGCGCCGAAATAGGTCAGCAGGTCGCTGATTTGCTCATTTTGCTTGAGATAAACGACAAATTCGCCCTTGCGGCGAACAGTTTTTGCTGCGATATTGATGCCGCCGATGAGTAGGCAAAGCATGGAACTGAGGGACTCATTCGGCACTGGAATTTCGAGGTGATAGTCTTTATTCGGGTCACTGACGCTGCCGCTCATGACAAACATTCCGGCTGCAAGGGCAGGGTAGTCTGCCTCATTTTGCAGGAGCGAAAGTGATACTTCACGGGCATTGGGTTCAATTTGAAACTTTTGCAGGATCTGAGAAATTGCGCCTTTATCATTGCATTCAAAGTTCCAGACGGGCATTTTGCCCTTTCGGCTGCGATACTGTGTGTCCAGTTCCACGGCAGGACAGATTTTCTGGATTTCTTCTGCGAAAAACTGCGCAAAAGCTTCACATTCGGTTTGCACAACGATGCTTTCCGCATGAAGCTGTCTGGCAGAGAGCAGCGCACCGTATAAAAATGCGAAACGGCGTGATTTGGATGTCATGGATGCAACGATTTCGGTTTTTGCCTGATTGGAAAATGACGCCATATCTGCTCTCCTTTCTTTATAAATGACGAATTATCGAAGAATTTCAGGCTCCATTTCCAGAACAAAGCCTGTTTCTTTCTGGACGATCTCGCGTACCTGTCTGCACAGTTCCATGACGTCTGCAAAGGTTGCGCCGCCGCGGTTGATGACAAATCCTGCGTGTTTTTCGCTGACCTGTGCGCCGCCGACCGTTTTTCCGCGCAGACCGCATTCGTCGATCAGTTTGGATGCAAAACTGCCTTTCGGACGCTTAAAGGTACTGCCGGCACTGGGGTATTCCAATGGCTGTTTTTCCTGACGGCGTTTGAGGAAATCTTCCATTTTTGTTTTGATTTCAGCAGGATCTCCCGCAGTGAGCTGTACCTCTGCACCAAGAATGATATCCTCCCGGCGTTCATCCATAAACGTGCTGTGGCGATAAGAAAGAGCCAGATCTTTGGCGTCAAATATGCAGACCTTTGCTTGCGAATCCAGTGCATATACGGTTTTCAGTACATTGGAAAGCTCTCCGTCATAGGCACCGGCATTCATGAACACGCCGCCGCCGACCGTTCCGGGAATTCCGTAGGCAAATTCGAGTCCTGACAGACCCTCAGCCTGTGCTGTAACGCACAACTTTTTGAGCGATGCACCCGCTGCTGCATAGATTTGACCATTTCCAAGGACATTCACCGTTTCATCTGTGTAAAGCAGCACGACTCCGTCATAGCCTTCATCGGGTACCAGTAAGTTGCTGCCTCTGCCAATGACATGATACGGAATTTCCTGTTTTTTGAGCAGTTCTGAGATGGCAATACAGTCATCCGTGCTGTTGATTTCAACCAATGCGCGGCAAGCACCACCAATGCGGAAGGTCGTATGCTTTGCCATCGGTTCTTCGGTATGATAGACAATTTGGCGGGATTCGCAGATTTTGAGCAGTGCTTCGAGATTCATGGTAAAAAGCCCTTTCAATCGTTTTCGGAGAAAAGTTTGCCGTGTTTTTGTTCCGCGTGTGCCATGATTCGTGCGGCATCCAGATTGGCAACCAGTTCATTCGGAAAATCCAGTTCTGTCAGAAGCTGTTGAGCGAGCGGCGCTTTGCCGACAAGCTGATGGAAATGCGCATCGGAGTTGACTACAATTGGAATCTGCTCATTTTTGCAGATGCGGTAGACCTCTGCGGCATTTTTGAGTGCACCTTTTTTCCAGCGCAGCGAGCTTTCATTCAATTCTACGAAAGTACCTGTTTCCTTGCATTTTTTCAGCACAGGCAGGTAATCGTAGGGGAACGAATCCTCTGTTGGATGACCGATCACGTCAATCAGCGGGTTATCCAGTGCGGCAAGGAAGCTTTTTGTGATGTTCTCCTTTGTGCGTTCAAAGGTAACGCAATCTCTGTGCATGGATGCAATGATCCATTCACAGAAGGATAGTTCACTTTCGTCCATATCGAGTGTGCCGTCCAGACCGCGGATGTTGGCTTCGACGCCTTTCAACAGCCAGACCCCGCATAGTTTGCGCGGCAGAATTTTGTAATTGTGAAAATGCCAGAGATGCGGTGCATCGGGCATAGTCGGACCGTGGTCCGTGGTTGCAAGCAAGGAAAGTCCTGCGTCTGCGGCACCTTGTGCCATTTCGGTAATGGTGGAATATCCGTGCGTGGATGCAACCGTGTGAGAATGTAAATCAGCCTGAAGCTGCAAGAGAATCACTTCCAAAGATGAGGTTTCCCCCGCAAAAAAAGCGGGGAATTGAAAATTCATTAAAATGTGTCAAAATCGTGGACAATTTCATCGGATATTTCGGGAACGTCCATACCAAGACGCTTCATCAGTTCCTGTGCGCCGTTATAACCCATCTTCTTCTGACGGTTATTCATGGCGGCAACTTCCATAATGACGGCAAGGTTACGGCCGGGTTTTACAGGAATGGTCATTGAAGGCACCTTGACATCAAGAATGTTGAGGTATTCTGTATCGACGCCCATGCGGTCGTAGACCTTGGCACTATCCCAAGGTTCCAGCTCAATGATCATGTTGATCTCCTGCTGCATTTTGACAGAACCCATACCGAACAGTCGGCGGACATTGATGATGCCGATGCCGCGGAGTTCGAGGAAATGGCGGATGTTATCTGGGGAGGTGCCGACCAGACTGGTACTGGATACTTTACGGATCTCGACGGCATCATCGGCAACCAGACGGTGTCCGCGTTTGACCAGCTCAATCGCGCATTCGCTCTTTCCGACGCCGCTTTCGCCGGTGATCAGGATGCCTTCGCCGTAAATTTCAATCAGAACACCATGGCGTGTTACACGCGGTGCCAGATGCAGATTGAGATATGAAAGCAAGTTGGTGGTGAAATGGGAGGTGGATTCACTCGTGCGCATAATCGGGATGCCGTATTCTTTGCCAAGGCTGATCATTTCGTCAAAATACGGCTGACCGCGTGTGATAATCAGACCCATGATATGTTCTTTGAACAAACGCTCCAAAGAATGATAACGGTCCTCCTGCGAAAGCGAGGAAAGATAAGCAAATTCCATTTTTCCGATGATCTGGATACGCTCGGGATTAAAATGCTCGTAGAATCCCATGAGCTGTAAACCGGGTCTGGTGATATCATTTTCAGAAATCAGGACCGTTTCGGGCTCACAGGGGGTGTACAATACTTCCAGTTTGAACTCGTCAATGATTTGTTGCAGGGTGATCGTAAATTTCTGTTCAGCCATATTCTGATACCTCCTGAAAAGTAAAAATGTATGGGTTCTCTTTCATCATACCACAAAACGCGGTCATTTGCAAGTACTTTCGCCCGATTTTTTGTCTTCGTCACGGTTTGACATTCTTCGACTTTTCTGGTACAATGGAAAGTGTACGTTTGTACGGATAATCGCCGAAAGGATGTCATAACATGAGAAAAGGTATTTTATTTGATCTGGATGGAACGCTCTGGGATTCCTCGCAGGAAGTGACCGATGCATGGAATCTGTGCCTGCGCACGCAGACAGACCGTACCGAACAATTAACGATAGATGATATGCACGGATTTATGGGAAAAACATTGGAAACAATCGCTGCACTGATGTTTCCTTCACTCCCGACAAATGAGCAGATTCGCCTCATCAAACTGTGTACAGCCACAGAGCATGAATATCTGTTGACGCATTCTGCAAGACTGTATGACGGAGAACGTGAAATACTGCGTAAACTTTCTGAGGAATATACGCTGGGCGTAGTCAGCAATTGTCAGGATGGTTATATCCAGATTTATTTGCAGCAATGCGGATTCCCTGAACTGTTTTCGGATTTTGAATGTGCCGGCAGAACCGGACTTTCCAAAGGACAGAATATTCGACTGGTGATGGAGCGACAGGGTATTGCACAGTGCTGGTATGTCGGAGATACGCAAGGTGACTGCGATGCTGCTGACGAAGCGGGTATCCCGTTTATTCATGCAGGATACGGCTTTGGCAGTGTCGATCATTCAGCGGCAGTTCTGCATGATCTGCGTGAACTGCCGGATGTCATGGCAAGACTTGGATAAAATTCATTTCACAATTCGGAACGGGGTGATAAAATGGAAGCATTTGCGCATCTTCATGTGCATACGGAGTATTCTCTGCTGGACGGTGCGTGTCGGATCGACGCGCTGATTGCGCACGCGAAAGCACAGGGGCAATCGGCGGTTGCAATCACTGATCATGGTGTGATGTACGGTGTGATTCCGTTTTATCAGGCGGCAAAAGCGGCAGGTATTCACCCGATTATCGGCTGTGAGATCTATGTTGCGCCCCATTCCCGTTTTGAAAAGGAATCGGTTGCGGATCGCCGCCCTTATCATCTGACGCTGCTGTGTGAAAATAATCAGGGGTATCAGAATCTTGTGAAGATTGTGTCAGCAGCGCAGCTTGAGGGATTCTATAACCGCCCGCGTGCTGATTTTGCACTCCTGACACAGTATCATGAGGGATTGATTGCACTTTCTGGTTGCATGAGCGGTGAGGTGGCACGGTTCCTTGCGGCAGGTGAGTACCCTGCGGCGAAAGAAACCGCTTTGCGCTATGCGGAACTGTTTGGCGCAGAGCATTACTACCTCGAAATCCAAAAGCATGACCTGCCCGAAGATGCTGTCATTTGCCGCGGATTGAAACGTCTTTCCGAAGAAACAGGGATTCCTCTGGTTGCAACCAATGATGCGCACTATCTGAAAAAATCAGATGCAACCCTGCAAAAATTGCTCGTGTGTATCCAGACAGGTGCATCTCTTTCGCAGCCAAACGGTATGGCTTTACCCAACGATACGTTTTCACTCGCCTCCACTGCGGAAATGAACGAGCGATTCGCAGATTGTCCCGATGCGATTCGGAATACCGTGAAAATTGCGCAGATGTGTCAGGTTTCGTTCACTTTCGGTCAGATTTCCCTGCCGAAATATCATGCAGATGGCGTTACGGATTCGACTGCATATTTCCGTCAGCTTCTCACAGAGGGGATGACGGCACGGTTCGGCAACAATCCGCCTGATGAAGCAACTGCACGTATGAACTACGAATTTGATGTGATTACGCGCATGGGCTATGTGGATTATTATCTGATTGTATGGGATTTTGTTCATTATGCGAAAAGTCACGGAATCCCTGTCGGACCGGGGCGTGGTTCGGGTGCAGGCAGTCTTTGCGCATATCTGATTGGAATTACAGACATTGATCCGCTGAAAAACGGGTTGCTGTTTGAGCGATTTCTTAATCCGGAACGTGTTTCCATGCCCGATTTCGATATTGATTTCTGTATTGAGGGGCGGCAGCGCGTCATTGACTACGTGACCAATCGCTACGGAAGCGACCGTGTTGCGCAGATTATTGCATTTGATACACTGAAAGCGCGTGCAGCGGTACGCGATACCGGACGGGCAATGGACTTGCCCTACGGCTTGTGCGATACCGTGGCAAAACTTATTCCGCATGATTTGAATATGACGTTGGAACGTGCTTTGGAAGAATCGGAAGAATTACGTCAGATGCGGGATACCAATGCATCGGTGGCAAGGCTGTTGGAACTTGCCGCGCAGCTTGAGGGGATGCCGCGTCATGCTTCGACCCATGCGGCAGGTGTGGTGATCTCGGCAGTGCCTGTTGCGGAGAAAGTACCGCTGCAAAAGAACGAAGATATGGTAATTACGCAGTACACGATGACAATTCTGGAAAGTCTTGGATTACTGAAAATGGATTTTCTCGGGCTGCGAAATCTGACGGTCATTCGGGATGCTGAGCGGGAAATCCGTAAACGTAAGCCTGCTTTTTCAATGAAGCAGATTCCGGAGGATGATGCCGCGGTATATCGGATGCTGGCGGCAGGGGATAGCGTTGGCGTGTTCCAGTTGGAATCAGACGGCATTCGGCGCGTACTGATGCAGCTTCGTCCGACCTGTATGGCTGATATTACGGCGGTCATTTCACTTTATCGTCCGGGTCCGATGGACTCGATCCCGCAGTATATTGAAGCGAAGCATCATCC
Organism: Oscillospiraceae bacterium; assembly: GCA_045600205.1. Classification (GTDB taxonomy): domain Bacteria; phylum Bacillota; class Clostridia; order Oscillospirales; family Ruminococcaceae; genus Firm-04. Next base: position 23,837 of record JAZRXM010000004.1, read on the forward strand.
TGAAAAAATACGCTATGATCACCCGCTGCTGGAGCCGATTCTGCGCGAAACTTTTGGCTGCATCGTGTATCAGGAGCAGGTGATGGAGATCTGCCGTACCCTTGCGGGTTATTCCTATGGCAGAGCCGATCTGGTCAGACGCGCCATGGCAAAGAAAAAGCACGATGTCATGGCAGCAGAACGGGATGTGTTTGTCAATGGAAACGAAACCTGTTGCGGTGCTGTCAAAAATGGCGTACCTGCGGAGATTGCAAACCTTATATTTGACCGCATGGCGTCCTTTGCAAGCTATGCGTTCAACAAATCGCACGCTGCGGCGTATGCACGGCTTGCTTATGAAACAGCATATCTGAAATGTCGTTATTTCAATGAATATCTCGCTGCGGTGATGACCTCTGTGCTGTCCAATACACCGAAACTCATGGAATATGTGACATTGTGTGAGCAGCATGGTGTCAGATTGCTGCCGCCTGATGTCAATCACTCCGATGCGGGTTTTACTGCTTGCGGAGAGGGAATCCGGTTTGGTTTGCTTGCGATCCGCGGACTGGGCGGCGGTGCGATCCGCGGGTTTGTCCGTGAACGTGAGGAACACGGAAAATACCGCAATTTGCAGGATTTCTGCGAGCGCAACATTGGCAATGACCTGAGCAAACGTACCGTGGAAAGCCTCATCAAATCGGGCGCGTTGGATGGAATGGGCTGGAATCGAAGACAAATGCTTCAAACTTATGAGCAAATGTTTGCAGCACTTTCCAATCAAAGCCGTACCCGTGTTTCGGGGCAGCTTTCCCTTTTTGGTGACGCGTCTGAATCGGAATCTGCGGTATTGATGGATGTTCCTGAAATGGAAGAATTTTCGGATGCAGTGCTTTTCAGTATGGAAAAAGAACTGACAGGAATGTATCTGACAGGACATCCGTTGCAAAAATGGAGCATTTTCTGTAAATTGCTCCGTATGCCTGAGGCTGCGGATATTCCTGCAATGCGGGATCATGCACAGGTACGTATTCTGGGTATGGTATCGGAAATGCGGCAGCATTTGACAAAAAAAGGCGATGATATGTGTTTTTTTACGCTGGAAGATCAAACAGGCAGCTGTGATTGCATTGCATTTCCAAGTGTATATCTGACGCAGAGCAAGCTGCTCAAATCGGATGCGCTGCTCTGTGTAACAGGGCATGTTTCCCGTAAGGAGAACGGCGTCAGCGTGATTTGTGACGCGCTTTCCACGGAAGACGATTTTTCACGTTTGCTGCAACAGAAACAGCTATGCTGCAAGGTATCCGACAAAGAAACCGACATCATCCGCAGGATTCTTGAAATATGCGGCAGATGGCAGGGCGATACGCCCGTTTGTCTGTTTCTGATGTCCGCCAGAAAATATCTGAAACCGAAACTGCGGGGCGTTTCTCTTTGCGATGGGTTATATACTGCTTTGACCGAAGTGATCAAGCCTTCTGATTTTGCATTGATAGACAGAAAGGAGCAGCCATGATTTCACGGAAACATTCCTTTTTAGCATTTGTATTGGCATTCAGCATGACAACAGTCGGATGCCGCAATTCGGAGCGGAATCTGCCGCTTGATGATTCGTCTTTTGTGGTAACGGAAACACTGCCTGAAATGACTGCTGCGCCGTCTGCCACTACTGTGGCTTCTGTTTCTACAACCGCAAAAATGACTTTTATGCATACAACGGAAACTGTTGCCACGACTGTTCCGACCACGACCATACTGACTACCACTTCTACCGTTCCGGTGACGGAACCACCGTTTGTAGCAGATTATCTGCCAAGCGGAGTGACATTGAAATTTGCACCGACTGTTGAGGTGTATCGTGAACTGACACTCGGCGATTTGGTTACGGAAAGCAATGTGCAGCTCCAGAATGCCGATACTGTTCTGGATACCGAAACACTCGGCAAGCATATCATGAACGTTGTTTACCTGTATGATCATCAAGTGATTACGCAAAAATTGCAATATCAGGTTTCGGATACCACGAAGCCGTTTTTGCTCAACAGCGGCAGTAATGTCACGCACCGTCTGGGAAAAGTATTCGATATCAACAATTATGTCGGTGTGGCGGATAACTGCGATGATCACCCGAAAATCTCATATACGGGCAATCTGGATGTCAACACAGAGGGCACGTATCCATTGACGGTGACGGCGGCGGATGCTTCGGGTAATTCCTATGTCTGGAATATTAAAGTGAACGTAAAAGAAGCATCTTCATCATCGGGCGGCAGCAGTACTTCCACCCATATTCCGTTTGCAGATTTTAAGGCACAATATGGCAGCGAAGATACGGCACTCGGTATTGATGTTTCCCGTTGGCAGGATGCGATTGATTTCAATGCGGTGAAAGCCGCAGGCTGCGAATTCGTGATCATGAGAATTGCATCTCAGCGGGATAATGAGGTATCCAAAGATATCCGTTTTGACCGCTTTTTTGCAGATGCGAAGAAAGCCGGATTGAAAGTCGGCGTATATATTTACAGCACGGCATACAACGAAACAATGCTGCATGAGGCAACGGCATTCATCCATGATGCTTTGCATGGAGAAAAGCTCGATTTTCCTGTGATTTTTGATTGGGAAGACTTTACGAATTATCAGAAATACGGTATCAGTCAGCATGGATTAAATCGGCTGTTTGACTTGTTTGTTTCGGATATGCGCGGATATGGCTATGACGGAATGCTTTACAGCTCGAAATTCTATCTGCAAAGCTTCTGGTTGAATCCGCAGAAATATCATCCTGTCTGGCTGGCGCATTACACATCACAGACCGATTATGACGGCAGCTATGCAATTTGGCAGCGCTGTGCGGTCGGCAGAATTGATGGCATTGCCGGCGATGTGGATTTTGATGTGTTCTATAAAAACCGAGGATTGCCGTTCTGAAACATCAAAAAAGCCCCTGTACAAGCAATGTACAGGGGCTTTTCAGGCTTATTTATCCTTGTCCTTTTTGCCAAGGATGGATGTTACAATCAGAACAGCCACAGCGGCAACAGCAATCAGAATCAGCGGAATGATCGGAAAGTCATCACCGAGTAGAAGCGCAAGTGCCTGCATTTCCATGATATCACAACCTTTCTGATGAAAAGTGTACCACATCTGCTCGAATTTGTCAATGCCTATAACAAAGTTTTCGAGAAATGGCTTCGTTTTACAAGGAAACGAAGCCATTTCTGAGAAATCTTATTTTGCGAAAGCTGAGAACGCATCTTCGACCTTTTCCTGATCGCAGGGCTTGGTGAATGCAGAGATGATCGGTACCAGAACGATGGAGAGAATCATCAGGATTGCACCTGCGTTGATCGGGGAAGCGAGATTCAGCGGCAGGGATTTTGCCCAGTTGACAATGCCGGTAAAATGCGTCGGGAAGAACGAGAAAATGCACATATGCGTCATGGTGGATACAATACCGAGCACGAAGCTTGTCCAGACAGCAGCAGGAGTGACCTTTTTGCTGTACAGACCCCAGAGGAACGGTCCGAGGAAAGAGCCGGAAAGTGCGCCCCAGGAGTAGCTCATCAAAGCGGAAATGGAGGCATTCTTATTGCAGGCAACAATGACGGAAATCAGCAGGAACACTGCAATCAGCACACGCATGGTGATGAATTCTTTCTTCTCGTCCATCTTGCCCTTGGATGCAGGAACGATCAGGTCGTGCGTCATGGTGGTGGAGGAGGTCAGAACCAACGAAGAAAGGGTCGAAAGCGAAGCACTCAGAACCAGTACCACAACCAGACCAATCAGAATGGAAGGCAGTGCGGTTTCCAGCATGGCGGGAACCATGGCGTCGAATTCCGGTTTGCCGTTGGAGAGAATGCTGATGACCGTTTTGCCGGAGGTATCAGAAGCATCGAGTGTGCAGAACAGACGGTCAAAACCGCCGAGGAGGTAGCAGCCGCCCGAAACGACCAGACAGAAGACCGTGGAGATGATCATGCCGCGGGAGATGTCCTTTTCATCGCGGATCGCGTAGAATTTGTGGATCATCTGCGGCAGACCCCATGTACCGAGCGAGGTCAGGATGACAACGCCGAGAAGGTTGATCGGATCAGGGCCAAACAGGGAGGAAAGCGAACCGGCAGGCGCGGAAGCATCGGAGAGCAGACCAAGCTTGTCAAGTGCATTGGAGAAGCCGCCCTGATTGTTCAAGATGCAGCCGACCACGCAGGAAATACCGATCAGCATGATGATACCCTGAATGAAATCATTGACGGCAGTTGCCGAGTAACCGCCAAGACAAACATAAATTGCACTCAATACAGCCATTGCAATAATAATAATTGTATATGCGATGTCAGCCTTGAAATTGAATGCCATGGCAAACAAACGAGAAAGTCCGTTGTATACCGATGCGGTGTAAGGAATCATGAACAAGAAAATAATCAGTGCAGCGACTGTTTTCAGTTTGGGATTGTTATAGCGTTTGCCGAAGAAATCAGGCATGGTCTTTGCACTGAGATGTTTGGTCATCAGACGAGTGCGTTTTCCAAGCACTTTCCATGCGATGGTTGCACCGATAATCGCATTTCCGATGCCGATCCATGCAGCGGAAACGCCGTAAGACCAGCCAAATTGACCTGCGTAGCCGATGAAAACAACGGCAGAAAAATAAGTTGTGCCGAAGCCGAATGCGGTCATCCACGGACCGACTTTTCCGCCTCCGAACAGGAAATCGTTGACATTGTGTGTTCTTTTGGATGTGATAATACCGATGCTGACCATCAGTGCGGCGTAAATCACAACCACCAACAGGGTAATAATTTGCGGCATATGTATGCACTCCTTTGCTGATTTAACGCTTTGCAGCTTTTACTCTGCAACACTTTAACGTGACAAAGCAAGTATAACACATGGTTTGCAAAATGTCAAGCAAAATGAAATGGTTTGAATGGATTGAACAAAAATCAAAAGTCACGTTTGCTGAATTTGAAGCATTATGCGGTGCTGCAAGAATTTTTGACAGAAAGAATAGAGTTGTACAATTCTGAAATATTCGTAAATAGTACATCTTATGTACGGATTCTTTGTACAATCTAAACAATAAAGCCACCTTTGATTTTCCATATCCTACAAAGTTTTGAAAATCCCTTTACAAGTTTGCAAAGTTGTATTATAATGATGCTAGTGAATTATGCGGTTTTTCTATCAGGAAATAAGCGTGACACATTTACATTTTGTATATTTCGGACGGCAACACGGGATGCGGTGCGGAATGCTTCTTGTAAGCGCAAAGGTGAGCGGGTCATGCTGATTTTTGTTGTATTACCGCATATGCACAGAGAAGCGGTACACTGCGGTGTATCATCGGTATATTCGGGTTTCGTACTGGACTCGATTATATAAAAACAAAAAACGGGAGGGTTTTTTAACATGCTGAAGAAATCTTTCGGCAAGCGTATGGCAAGCGGTGTTGTTACAGCTGCAATGCTGGCATCTGCTTCCGTCGCAATCCTGCCGGGTATGAGCCTTGCTGCTTCTGCAAAGGGCGAAATGCTCGGTCAGACAGACTTCAATGATGGCATTGGTCTGCCGTGGCATACCTGTGTCACTCCGCCTGCAAGTCTGGACTTTAACATCAAGGGCGGTACCTACAACATCACCATCAAGGAAAAAGGCGGCGAGGCTGCCGGCGGTGAGTCCCGTTGGGACTGCCAGTTCCGTCACAGAAAGCTGAAGTTCAAGAGCGGTAACTCCTATACCACAAAGGCTGAAGTTACCATCGACACTGCCGGTGAGATCTACACCAAGATCGGTGACCTGAGCGGCGATATCGAAATCTGGCACAACGGTTACGGCAAGAACGATAACGAGT
>JAZRXM010000005.1:0-157987 GCA_045600205.1 Oscillospiraceae bacterium
CGGAACATAAATCGGTTCCTCTGTAATACCCACTTCCGAACAGTAGCAAAGATTCCCCTCGTTGTCAAAATAGTAACGAATCATAGATTTTTCGTCACCATTTTCCTGACTGTATTCCTCGTAATCGTAAGATTTTCCGTCGATTTTCTGTACACCGACCGAAATCGGCTTCATGTCCTCATCCACATTCACCATGTACTCACTGTAATCGTTTTCGCTTGCGCTCTCCGCAGACATTTTAGCATAATGTTTGTTTTCATCATCCAACATATAGTTTTCGCCGTCTTTGGTGAGAACGGTGGTTTTCATGATATTTGCAAGATTCATCTGGAAAAATACATTATCATCCAGCTTATCAATGCACACATACACTTCATATTCATCCTGCTTCATCTGCATCTCAAAAACGACATTGCCCTGATTCCAACTCTCCATTTTTTCGGTAAGGAGCCGCGCTTTGGATTTTTCAGAAGAATGGTTGCTGTCAGATTGAGAACTGCTGTTGTCCGTTTTTGGCGCAGTGGTTGTAGCCGTATCAGCTTGTGAATCCGCAGCGGAAGTGGAATCAGGAACAGAGGCAGAAGACGCATCGTCTGCAACAGAATCCTTGTGATCTGTAACAGAATCCTCGTGATCTGTAACAGAATCACTCACAGAAGTCTGTGAGGATACATCCGCTATGGAAGAACTTTTGTCATCACAGGCAGCCATTCCACAAATCATAGCCGCAGCGAGAATGATCGAAAGATATTTTTTCATATGCATACACTCCTTAATATGTTTTCTTGTATTATAACATATCTTCTTCCAAATTGCAACAAAAAAATTCCCGCCTGCCAAAACAGACGGGAATTTCGTTGATCAGAGAACTTATCTCAGGCGAGCGATGATGCGGAGTACTTCGGAAACATCATCAAAACCGAGGATGTTGTCTTCAGTCAGCTCAGCATTTGCCTTGCCCTGTGCATTAATGGAAACGCTTTCCTCACCAACATAGCGAGCCAGAACGATTGCATCACCGATCGAAACTCTGCCGTCACAGTTGACATCGCCCAGCATGGAAACGCTGACCTTGCCCTCTGTGGTGGTTACTTTCTTGGTGGTCGTAACAGTCTTGGTGGTGGTAACAGGAGCCTTGGTCGTGGTGACAGGAGCCTTTGTGGTGGTCACAACAGTGCTGCTGCCCTTGCCATCGGTGTAAACGCGAACCTCATCGATCGTGAAGGTTCCGCAGTCGATCCACCAGAAGCCGACCTTGACTTCTCCGCCGTAACCATACTGAATGATGTTTGCGGTGCTGGAATCGGGCTCCCAGACAAGGGTACCCTTGTTGCTGCTGATGGACTTGGTCATCTCATCGGACATGACCCAGTAGCCGTCAGCCTCAACGGTGGTGGAAGAACCGAATGCGCCGACCCAAGTCTTGATGTTGCCGTTGGAGGTAGAGATATCGACCTCAACCTTCTTGACCTTATCGGTGCAGGAAGCAGGAATGCCGAGCGACTCATAGGTGAAGCCGAACATTCTGCCGTCCTCAGGGAGCTCATCGTAGTTGTAGGTCTTGCCGACCTTCAGGGAGTAAGCACCATCAGAGGAAGAACCGGAATCCGGAGCTTTCGTGGTAGCCTTTGTGGTGGTAGGCTGAGTCTGCTGCTGCGGAACAGTCGTTGTGGTAATGGGCTGAGACGGGGTATCGTTGCCGCCGCCGCCAAGCTCTACGCTCTTAACGCCTTCGATGTTCTTTTCAACAGAACCGGTCTTGAAGTGGTGATACAGACCTGCTGCTGCGCCGACGAGTGCTGCGTTATAGTCGCAGGCAACCTCGTTGCAGACGTAGTCGGCACGGCTGTCCTGGTAAGAACCGCCTTCATCAGAAGGACCACCGACCAGTGCGCCAATCAGGGTGTACTTCGAATCGGAGTTATCATTTGCGGAAGAAGTTCCGGAGTTTGCACGATAGTGCGGTTTCTTTGCGGAATTGCTTGCAAAACCTGTAACGAAGCAGGTGTTGGCAGGGTTGGAACCGAGAATGTAGTTCATCTGACCCTTGCAGTAGTCAGCATAGTTTGCTTTGCCATGCTTGGTTGCGATCATAGCGGTGGTCTGGAATGCGCAGTTCAGACGCGCACTGCCCCATTTATCGAGGAACAGGTAGTTGCTGCCGTTTGCCCTACCGCCCATCCAGCCGGTTGCAGCATTCCAGTCGCCGGTTGCTTCACCGAGGAGGCACGCAGCACCGAGGTTGACGTTCTCCCAGCCGTGGATCCAGCCCTGATACTGAGTCTGCTTGGTCTTGAGGTCGTTCAGGTAATTCTGCTCTTGGGTTGCAAGATACAGAACGCCTGCTGCGAAGCACTGCTCATCAGTGCAGCTGCTGTTCTTATAGAATTCAGTAGCCTGCGGGGTGTCAATGCGGTTGGAGTTGCAGGAGTAGCTGTACAGAGCCTTTGCCAGTGACAGAGAATCAGCGTCGCCGAAGTTCAGGTAATCAAATGCAAGAGCGGAAGCGTAGTCAGCAGCGATATCTGCTGCACCGCCGTCAGACCAATACATCTCTCTGCCGCCTCCCTGCGATTCAGGGGGACCCCAGTAAGCGTGGTCGGCACCGCCGTTGCCCTTCTGATACAGAATGCTGGAAACGCTGCTGCCGTTCATCTTGACGGACTTCTTGAAGAATTCGGTGAAGTGCTTGGAAATCTTCTTGAAGTGTGCGGTCAGTCCGAGGCTGTCAAAATCGGACTTGTACTCGTAGTAGGTCCAACCGAGTGTCATTGCGGTGTAGCCCTGCGGCAGACCGAACATGACGTGGTCACCTGCATCGTGGAAGCCGCCCGGGACTGCATCATCCGTGTGGCAGTTGCCGCGCCAGCTCATTGCACCAACAGACTCTACATCGCTGCCGCACATATTGGCGTCAAAGAAATAGAGTGCGTACTGCAAAAGCTTTGCGTAGTTGTCGGAGTCAGCTGCGGTGACGGTTGACGGAGCAAACGTCAGCGAACTGGCTGTCATTGCGGCGCCGAGGCACAATGCGCCCATCTTCTTCAGAAGCTTGGAGTTCATGGTGAATTACCCCTCTCAAAAATTTATTCTTGCTTTTTGCCCTCTCTGTTGAACGACAGTGCATCATTCAACAAATACATTATAGCTTATAACGCAGGGAACTATATGGACAAATCATGAACATATGGTGAACAGAGAATGACCCGACGTAGAAAAAAACAGCTTTGATTTGTGCAACCTGCTCAATCTGTCTTTAATTGTTTCTTATATTGCTACGAATTGTAAGTTTCTTGCATTCTCTGTTGAACATTCGTTTTCGAAAAAAGCATTTGCATTTTTCGGCAATCTGTGCTATACTATACTGGAATGTTCAACGAAACGGAGGAATCCCGCTTTGCCAAATCAAAAAATCCGCAATTTCTGTATTATTGCGCATATCGACCACGGCAAATCCACGCTGGCTGACCGTATTCTGGAAAAGACCAACGCCGTTGCCGTCCGCGATATGGAAGAACAGCTGCTCGATAACATGGACATCGAGCGTGAACGCGGCATCACCATCAAGGCGCGTGCCGTTGCCATTGATTATACCGCAAAAGACGGCGAAACCTATCGCCTGAACCTGATCGACACCCCCGGTCATGTGGACTTCAACTACGAGGTCAGCCGCTCACTGGCTGCCTGCGAGGGCGCGATCCTGATTGTAGACGCCTCACAGGGTATTGAAGCGCAAACACTCGCAAATACGTATCTTGCAGTGGAAGCAGATCTGGAGCTTGTGCCCGTCATCAATAAAATTGACCTGCCCTCCGCCGAGCCGGAGCGCGTTGCCGAGGAAGTGGAAGCTGTCATCGGCATTCCGGCAATGGATGCGCCTCGTGTATCGGCAAAAATGGGCACCAACATCGAGGAAGTGCTGGAACGCATCGTATCGGATATTCCCGCACCGCAGGGTGACGAAAATGCGCCCTTGCAGGCTTTGATTTTCGACAGCGTTTATGACCCCTACAAGGGCGTTGTGATCTATGTCCGCGTCAAAGAGGGTACCGTCAAAGTCGGTGACCGCATTCACCTCATGGCGACCGGTGCGGAATTCCAGATCGTTGAAGCGGGCGTCATGAGCGCAACTGACCATATCAACTGCGGCGTTCTCAAAGCAGGCGAAGTCGGCTATCTGACTGCGTCCATCAAAAGCATCGGCGAGACCCGCGTCGGCGATACGGTCACGCTTGCTGATAACCCCTGTGCAGAGCCGCTTCCCGGCTACCGCAAAGTCAGCCCGATGGTTTATTCAGGTATTTATCCCGCAGACGGTGCGCATTATAATGATTTGCGCGATGCCCTCGAAAAACTTCAGCTCAACGATGCCGCACTCAGCTTTGAGCCGGAAACCTCGATCGCGCTGGGATTCGGTTTCCGCTGCGGATTTTTGGGCCTGCTGCATATGGAGATCATTCAGGAGCGTCTGGAACGCGAATACGACCTCGACCTGATCACCACCGCGCCCTCGGTCATCTATCGTGTCACGCTGACCAACGGCGAGGTGCAGATGATCGACAACCCCTCCAACTACCCGAATCCTGCAAACATCGCCGACGCCGAGGAGCCTGTGGTCAAGGCGGATATCCTTGCGCCGAAAGAATACGTCGGCGGCATTATGGATCTGTGTCAGGAGCGGCGCGGCACCTTCAAAAATATGCAGTATATCGACGATAACCGCGTCAATCTGCACTATACGCTCCCACTTGGCGAAATCATCTACGATTTCTTCGATGCACTGAAATCCCGCACCCGCGGTTACGCATCGCTCGACTACGAACTGGCAGGCTACGAATCCTCGAAGCTGGTCAAGCTGGATTTCATGCTCAACGGCGATGTGGTCGATGCACTTTCGTTTATCGTCCACACGGACAAAGCATACCCCAGAGCAAGAAAAATCGCGGAAAAACTGAAAGAAAACATCCCGCGTCAGCTGTTTGAGGTACCGATTCAGGCGGCAATCGGCGGCAAAATCATCGCAAGAGAAACCGTCAAGGCAATGCGCAAGGACGTTCTTGCAAAATGCTATGGCGGCGATATCACGAGAAAGAAGAAGCTGCACGAAAAACAGAAAGAGGGCAAAAAGCGTATGCGCCAGCTCGGCACGGTCGAGGTGCCGTCGGAGGCATTCATGGCAGTCCTCAAATTCGACGAATAACGGAGGTTTTCGCATGAAATACGAATGTGCGCACTGCGGCGCAAAATCTTACTCTCCGCTGATGAAAGGGCGCGCCGGCGGAATGTCCTCCCGCGGTGTTGCCTGCCCCGAATGCGGCGGCAGATGCGTCAACGGCAAGCTGAACCTGATTGTCAACTCGATCATCAGCGGCATAGCGTTCATCATGATCATCGTAACATATTTCACATATGAAACAAAAATGCAGATCGTGTATTTTGCAGTAATTCCTCTTGTTTTATCGCTTATTATCAATTTTGTGTTCAATATGTTCTTCGGAAAACTGATTGAGGCAATCAAACGTGACTGACATGACAGGGCTTTATATTCATGTGCCGTTTTGTGCGCAAAAATGCCCATACTGCGACTTTTTCTCAGGACAATACAGCAAAAACCGCACCGAGGCTTATCTCGATGCGGTTTGCCGTAATCTGGAAACACTGCCACAGGGGCTTGATGTCGATACGATTTATTTCGGTGGCGGGACGCCCTCGCTGCTGACGCCCGCACAAATCGCGCAAATACTGGAAAAAGCAGCAGCCCGTTGTTCGTTGCACGCGCCTGAGATCACACTGGAAGCGAACCCGCGCACCCTCACCGATGAGCGGCTTTCAGGCTACCTGCGCTGTGGGGTCAACCGCCTATCAATTGGCGTGCAGTCTTTCGAGGACGAAACCCTACGGGTACTTGGGCGGCGACACAGCGCGGAGCAGGCAAAGGATGCCGTCATACGCGCGAAAAACGTTGGATTTACGAACATTTCGATAGATCTGATGCTTGGGCTGCAATCACACACGGCGGAGTACTTGCAGCGACAGCTGGATATCGCACTTGCGCTGCCGATTACGCATTTATCTGTGTATCTGCTGAAAATTGAGGATGGTACGCCGTTTGCCGCAGCCCCGCCCGCAATGCTCTCCGAGGATGACATGGCGGAGCGGTACCTGCAAATGCACAATTATCTTGAATCATCTGGATTTTCGCATTACGAGATCTCGAATTTTGCCAAAGAGGGCTACGAGAGCCGCCACAACTGCAAATATTGGCGATGTGAGCCGTATTTTGGCATTGGACCTGCGGCGCATTCGTGCTACGGCGGAAAACGGTTTGCCGTGCCGCGCAATCTGGACGCATTTTGTTCCGCACCGACTCAGCCGACCGAGATCACGGATGAAGCCCCTTGCGGCGATGCGGAGCGCATCATGTTGGGACTGCGGCTGAAAGAGGGCATCGCGCCTGATGATTTTCCTGCAATTTCTTCGCAAATACGAAAAAATGCAGCACTGCTGATCCCGAAATTTGTACAGAAAAAGCAAAATCGGCTTGCGCTGACCGCCGAGGGTTTTCTCGTGTCGAATGCGGTCATAACCACGATTTTGCGAGGGATTCTGTAAACAAAATACCCGCACCCTTTCTCAGGATGCGGGATTTTTATGCAGATGCGTCATTTGCAAACGAGTTGCAGCCCGAAAGTACCCTTACTGTAATAGGTTTCAGGCTCATAGAAAAAGAGTTTGGCGGTGATGTGCTGCCCCGCGGTAAGGGGTGCATCGGTATGGACACTGCGCACATACTCCCCGATTCTGACAACGCCGCTTTCGCCGAGAAAACCGCCGTTTTCATCGTAAAGCTTGACTTTTATCCATGCGGGATTTTCCGTAAGATTGGTCAGATACAGCACAAGCTCATTCTCTTCAATGATCGGTTCACCGAACATTTGGAACGAAAAATCGAGCATTTGCAGCTTTTGATAAGATGGTTCATCCATGCCCTCGGGCTTCCCGCTGATGGCATTTGCATCGAAAGCGGGCGTGGAAAACTGCTCCACGATGACCTGATTTTGCGGTGGTGCGGGTTTTTTGTTGCGCTGCGTGAGCGAAACGATGCCCAGAATGATCAGCAGCACAAGCAGGAGCGCTGCCACGCCGCCCAGAATATATTTTTCCAATTTGCTCATTTGTTTTCTCCGAAAAAAGATTGACGTATCAAAGAGTCACGGCGGTGTCTGGTGAGGCACCGCCGTGATTTTATTCAATTCACGTTACCGTGTTTGTTTTTGGGGATTAGGTTGCAGGAGTAGGAGTGATAACTACCTGAACAGTACCCAGTTCGAAATCATCATCGGCTTCAGGTATACCGGAAATACCTACCGCAAATGTACCCGTTGTAGCGTCACCGCCACTGACAACAGCAGCCAATGCTTTGTTGGTGTAATCTCCAGACAACGCTGCTATTACGCCATTAGTTGTCATTGTGGTCGCACCACTTTGATCTTTGAAAGATGCAGAATAAGTTACGCCCCAGTTGGAATCATTGGTTACAGTGACATCAGCACTTGTTTTATCCCAAGTACCGCCTGTATAAACGTGATCTGTGGTATCCCAAGTGCCGCCCGTATAGGTAAACACCAGTTCTCCCCAGCCAACGGTAACCTTGTAAACTGCATTTTCATCGTATGGACTATCAGGAACAACATCGTCATCAGCTACTTTGATGAGAACCGTGCATTCAGAAGTTGCGCCCTTGCCAGCTTCTGATGCAGTACCCTTATCAAATGTTGGGTCACCAGTTTCAACGGGGTTTTCAAAAACATCCGTTTTTTCACCATTTTTAGAAGTGTTCGGATCAATTGCAAAAGCAGCGGTAGAGGACAGTGCCATCATAGCACTTGCGGAGAGGATAGCGATAAAGCTCTTTGTTAATCTGGTTTTCTTCATAGTAATTCATTCCTTTCGTTATGTCGGTGTCCTCCGTATCGGAAGACGAATGGCTTAATTTTTGACCGTGATTTTGACATCTGTCAAATCAGATTCAACCAGTGCTTTTTCACCTGACATCTGATTATAGAAGCTGATTCTATAGAGCCCTGTGTAAATGCCTTCCGGGAGCTGCACACCGTTTGTTTGCAGGTTCATGGTGCGGAGCTTTGTGCCCGATGTCACCAGACCTGATTTTGCGATGCTGTACTCCTCACCCTTTGACAAAACAAGCAATTCAACGATCATGCCCTGATTCGATTCTGCGGGGTTTTCAAAATACATCGAAATCTTTTGTGTGGATAGTGTTACATTTGCGCCAAGCGTGTAGCTCATTCCGGCGGTGCCGCCGCCTTTGCCATTCGGGTCGGAATCCGAATCACCGCTCGGGTCTGAATTCGGATTGACATTTCCATGATCATTCGAGTTTACATTGGATGATACCTCCTCTAAATAAGGATCAGTTGCCGGTAACGGAAAATCCGGTGTAAGAATTGTGGGTGATGTACTGGACTCATCTACGGGAATCACGGGATTCTTGCTCAGCAGTCCGCCAAGCTGATATCCTGCGAAAATCACCGCAGCGAGCAGCAAGAACAACCACAAGAAAAACGGAATGCGGTTTTTGACGATCGCGATATAGCGTTCATCATCGACACAAGCATATCCGATTTCACGGTATATCACCTTGTTGATATGTTTGCGGTCAAACACCAGTAATTGAATGTTCTCCCCCAGCAACAAGGTACCGATCGGTTCTTTGCCCTTCTCTTTGGCATAGCCGACGATCAGGGGCTTCTGTCTGTACTTATACAGTTCGTTTAATTTCTTCTTTGAGTAGACGTAAACTTTTTGGTCATTGAATTTTAGTTTTTCGTCATAATCATTTTTAGAAACAAATTGAAATTCTTTCATTCTGCATTCTTCCCACGCCTTTGTTAACTTGGTTTCGTTCCCTTTCTTTATTACAACTACATTATAGCATTTCTGCCGTCAAAATGCAATATGCAAAATAACAAAAAGTTGTATTGAATGTTTGTATAATTGTGCAAATTTGCTGCTATCAAATTATACTCTGGGGATAATCGCTTTTGATTATCCCCACGAGTAATGAATGGGGTTATGTTGTTGATACCTGTCCGCCAGCAGAAAGCTTGACCTTGCAGGTGCCCACGGTGTATGAACCTGAGGTATCGCAGCGCATCTTGCCGCTCGGAGTCACCGTCACTTCTTGCTCACCGCCGTTTGCCGCCACAACCACGCTGTCATCAGAGAATTCACATCCAACGCTCTCAAATCCGAACTTGGACTCATAGCTCATGTCCGCTGTGATCGCAGTTCTGGGCGAATCGTTGGTGATTGTGATTGTGCCATGGTCATCGGAAGTGGAATCATTTGTAAACGCGGTTGCGTAGTAGACATGGTCTGTGGTATCCCATGCGACCGCACTTGCCGTGAAATTCAGGCTGGACCATGATACGGTTACCGTAATCGGTGCGCCACCGTCAACAAACGTGACATTGACGGTTTTGCCGTTCGCATCATCCATAACGCCCTCGATGATATCGGGAGATGCCGTGTAGCCGGCATATTTTGTAGAATCCACATCCGTTGGTTTGATTGCCGACTCTGAATACGCCTGACCATACTTAACTTTGTAGGATTGCGTCAATACATCCAGTTTGCCGTCTTCATCGTAATAATTGACCGTCAAGGTGTATTCGTTGGCAACAAATGTGACATAAATTGCCTTGTCGGTTGTGCCGATTGTGATTTTGTTACCGTCCAATTGCATTTCATAGCAGTCGTGATTCGATACAGTTTGGTATTTCGCAGCAGCCGTGTCATACAGCGCATAGCTTGAACCGACCACCAGGTCTTTCACAATATCCGCTTCTGCCGCCGTTGTGCCGTCCTCAAACAGATAGTAGATTTTCAGCGTCACGGTGTCGGCTTCCCACTTGGCTGTCAGGGTTGTCGCTTCGGTAAGCGTACATCTTGTTTCCTCATCAATCGTTTGAGTATTCGTACCGATGCACCAGCCCAAGAATTTGTAACCTGTTTTGACAGGCGTGGGCAACGCTTCGAAGGTATATTCGTCGCCATCTTTCACATAGCCGAATGCTTTGCCGTAGTATGCCGTTCTTTCTGTCGGAGAAACAACACCGCCACTTGCATCAAACGTCAGGGTGATTGCATTCGGATGATATGTGACAATTTCATATACACCGTTCCCGGTCATGGTACCTGAAACGATTGTTTTGTCAGCAGTGTAGCCTTCAACAGACGGGGAAGGGACCTCGTAAGTAGCACCCGTATTCATTTTTTCCGAATATGTTTCTGTTTCGGTTACCGTACTGCCATCCTCATAGACATACACTATAACCAACTGACCCGTTATCTGCTTATAAATAACGTTAATGGTAACATTATCAGAAATCGTGCCGCTGACAACAGGTTGATCCGGCACATAACCTTCAACGCTTGGCGAAGGAATACTATACGTGTCGCCCAGATAGAAATTCTGCGTGTAATCATCCGCAAGTTTTTTTCCTGATTCATCCTGATAATGAATCGTCAGGGTGTATTCCTTTTTGGCATACGTGCCAAAAGCAAACCAGTTGTTCGCAGGCATTTCCGTCATGAGTTCGCCATCTGCGCCCTTGAGGGTCTTGTCATCGTTCACCAAATCCCACTTGAAATCATAGCCGTCAAACGATGGAATCGTTAAGCCGTTAAGCCATGTACTCCATTCTTTACCTGCCAGCGTTGTGCCTGCGGGATAAGAGAACTTGTACTCCGTGAAAGCGGTGTTGTCCTTGTTGCTACTGACACGGAACACCAGATCATAGGTCTGAACAACGCCCTCAGCCTTGATTACGAGATTGCCCATGTACTCCTGCGGGATGAACAGCTCGCCCGTCTGGCTGTCGTAGCGATACTGCGAAACGGGATTTGCCTTTTCGCCGTTAATCTTCACGGTAATGGAGCCGGGCAGCTTGTAGCCGTCAGCGGGTGTGAGCGTGGTGCTGAAATCCTCATCCATCGGAGTGGTGCTGAAACCCTCATCCATCGGAGCGGTTTCAGCGACATCACATTTGATGTTTACCAGACCTGTTGTAACCACACTGTAAACGACATTGAGGGTTGCGCTCTGCGAATACGAAACGGAGGACACAGGCGGGATGACCGTTGCTTTGGCAGCGTTTCCTTTAGGGCTGAGTGTTTTGGTAATCGTGTATTCCTGCGTTTGTGTTGCTGTGGAGTTATTGGGGTCAGCCGTGCCGCTTGGTGTGACGGATTGAGCCAATTCTACAAAATCGTCTGTCGGCAATGTGTCATCCAATGTGTAATCCGATTTAATCAAACACGTTGGAATGTTGACTGAAGTTCCGAAAATGACTTCCTGATCCTGTGCTGTAAATTCAAACTCAGGGATTGCCACATTGACGTAATTCAGGGAAACGCCGTTGTCCATTGCCATTGGGTATGTGACGCTGCCCTTGGTGCATTGCAATGTCAAGCCGCCATTTTTATCGTTGTCAGTCATGGGGAACATCGGGACATCATTGCCGCCGAGGAAGCCCTCAATGGGTTTGCCTTTGATTGTGATGGTTGTGCTTGCGGTGGCTATGAAAGTATGATTTGTGGCATCATCCGTTACAGTGACTGCGCCATCACCTGTTGTCGGGAACTTGATGCCTGTGGGCAGAGTGTCACCTGTGATGTAGTCTGACCATTCGCCGCCAACCTTGAAAGTAAGGTCAGAGAGGAGTTTGCCCGCGGCTGTTTGCTTTGCTGTACGGTCAGCTTGATCTATTGACACATTAATTTTGGTAACCAAAATTTGGCCGTTGCCATCGGTTCGCTTGGTTTTGCCGCTTGTGCCAATAGACGAATTGAGAGAAAATGTATTGCTTACATCTTCTGCACGGTAGTTTTTTCCTGCTTTACCAGGCTCAGAAGATTTCGTAATTTTAGCTATAGAAAACGTCGAGGCTTCTGAGCCTTCTCCCTTTTTGCCCTTCGTGCCATCGCATTCGGTTGAAATGTTTTGCAAGTTGACACCATCAGATACGGCACCTTGCGCTCCATCTTCACCATTTCCGCCATTACGATAGTCATTGTCCAAGCCTCCTAAATAATTGGCAGTAGCAATTCCACCGCCTCCTGCGCCTCCTCCACCAGCAATAATCAAATAGGCATCATTCAATTGAATTGATGTATATCCACCGCCATCTCCATTTTCACCAATAGCTATTTTATCTTTTGCTGTGCAGGAAGTGCTGTTCGTTCCAATCGTTCCATTTCTACCAATAACGCAATCAAGTACAGTATCAT
The DNA here is from genome assembly GCA_045600205.1 of Oscillospiraceae bacterium. GTDB lineage: Bacteria > Bacillota > Clostridia > Oscillospirales > Ruminococcaceae > Firm-04. Next base: position 12,316 of record JAZRXM010000005.1, read on the forward strand.
GAGTTAGGTACTTATAACCATATACATAGCCACCGATTCCTCCAGCGCCACCCGTTGCAGTATCATGACCCTGTGCACCCTGTCCTTTTCCTCCATCGCCGCCCCACGCTTCCAGCAAATACCAACCATCCTCTGGAATGCTAATCTGATTGTTGTTCGGGGAAAGCGAAGAAGAATCCAATGAATAGATGTTTCCATATGGCACACCCTTGGTGCACGTTTCTGCAGAAATGGTAATCTGAGTGTCATAGGTACTGCCGTTGAACACCAGTGTGCGGGAAGTGGTCAGAACAACATCGGCATTGGCGGCATCAGGAATATATGTCGCGCCCTCTTTTTTGATATTGACCGTTGCAATGCCCGAAACATCCAACTTGCCCTGCTGCGGTCCGATTTTTGCATAGCTGTCAGTCTTCGGCGTCACTGTGAAAGATACCGTATATTCTGTTGTTTCCTCCGGAGCAACAGTACCTGTCAAAGAAACAGTACCTGTCAAAGAATAACCAGTTCTTCCTTCTATAAACTTTTCGTTTACTTCATGCAAAGTAGGGCCGTATTTTGCTTCATAAAGGTTTGGTACAACATCGATCGGTACTCCTTCTTCGCTCCAAATGGAATGAGTCGTCAACTCGTACTTCAACGGCACGTTGACATAATCCAGATCGCGATTTGCGTCATATTTTGTTATTGATTTACCTTTACGGTCCTTAATGGTAATCCCACCATCATCCGTAAACAGCGGAACATTGTTGCCGCCTGCAAATGTATCCTTGGCGGTAAAGGTCACTGTGATTTTCGCGTGATTTTCCTCAACGCCCTGTTCATCCGGCGCGATATTCACACCTGTGATTTGCTTTTGGTCATCATCCCATTTGCCGCCTTCTACTTCAACTTTAAAGTAATCCGACACCGGGAAATCAATCGTAACCTCCGAATAGTCTGCAAAATTCATCTCTGTATCGGGCAGATATACGATGTTGCAGTAGCCGCCATCTTTTTTATTGGGATTGGAGGAAATCACGCCTTTACCATAGGAAACCTTTTCATTTTCTGATAAATCATTGATGTTGGTAGAAACGGTACTCGCCACAAACGACGAACCGCCGCCGCCGCCGCCGACATTTCTGCCTTGCAGTAACGCCTGAACGATACCGCCAGAGCCGCCGCAAAAACCTGCGCCGCCGCCGCCGCCGCGCAAATTGCCCATACCGCCTGCGCCGCCGATTCGGTTCGGATCCGTGATGCAGTACCAGTCGTTGCCGCCCTCACTGCAATGAGAACCGCCGTTGGTATATACCGCAGGACCGGGCTTGTTTGTGCCGCCAATGCCGATATATTTCGTTGAGGAACCGCCGACTGCGCCACTCGAACTGCCGTTTGCGCCCGCATAAAACGTGCCGCCGTCAACCGCACCCGATGCCGATGAAGCTATGTTGCCGCCCGCGCCGCCTTTCGGTTTTCCGGTCGGAAAATCGCTGATTCCTGTTTCGTTATTGGCGCCGCCTCCGCCACCGCCGCCCGCAATCAGAATGACTTTCTGCATACGGTCAGCTTCTGTCGGGCGCGTTTCGTTGTGGTATTCGTTGGCACTGTACTTATACACCGCGGAATAACCGCCGCCGCCGCCGACAATGTAAATGCCCTCATCGCCGTGCGCACCGCCATCGCCGTTTGCACCGCCGCCCGTCTCCTCAAACATCGAAATCTGACCGGTTGTACCGATATTATAGAGCAGCACATCGTCTTTTTTCAGATTCACAATGCCGTAGACATAGCCGCCTTCGCCGCCGGGATTTCCGTTGCCGAGAAGTTCAAGGAAGCCGCCATCGCCGCCGTTGCCGCCCCAAAGCTGCACCAGATAGTTTCCGTCAAACGGTGCGACATAGCAGCCATCCTCTGATGTAGACGTGGAAGCGTACTGTTTGGTCAAATATGCCGCTGCATCCAGCGTCATGGTATAGCTACGCCCACCGGCATAGGTCAGAGTACGCTCTTTATCAACAATCAGCGATGTCGGCTCTGTGTCAGCATATGCTCTATGCAAATTAGTCAGATTCCATTCTTCAAGCGATGACGTACAGATACAGAAAGCTGCAAAGAATGCAACCGCCTTTTTCAAAGTCGTTTTTGAAATGTGGTGTTGATTTGATTTCATTTGTAGCATAGAAAGCCCTCCTTTTGAAGGCGTTATATTGTTATGTCTTTTCGCGAATGTAATATGAATAGGAACATTGTCCCATCTTCACAATTCTTATTATATCATATTACACAGCGACCGTCAATACTGCCAGCATATTTTGGGCAATTAAACAAGTTTCTTGTGGTGGTTTGTTGTAAGATGCACAACAATTTTATCTGTTCATTGAAAAATTATGCATTGTTTTCAATCAAAACATCTATTTTCATTTCCTATTTGTCAATCAGACACAGCATATTACTATTTGTAATATCTTGACCTTTTTGCCTCACCGGCATTTTGTTTATTGAAAATAGTATCCGCACGTAACAAAAAACGCGCACCCTCCTGTTACGGAAGATGCACGTTTGACATTTTATCAATTACTGGATTTTCTTAGCCTTTTCCAGTTTTGTCTTACCGCCCATGTAAGGACGCAGTACCTCAGGAATTACCACAGTACCGTCTGCCTGATAGTTGTTTTCGAGGAAGGAAATCAACATTCTGGGCGGTGCTGCAACCGTGTTGTTCAGCGTGTGTACAAGCTGAACACTACCGTCGATCTTGCTGCGTATCTTCAGGCGGCGTGCCTGTGCATCGCCAAGATTCGAGCAGCTGCATACCTCAAAATATTTCTGCTGACGCGGGCTCCATGCCTCAATATCGCAGGATTTGACTTTCAGATCAGCAAGGTCACCGGAGCAGCATTCCAGCTGTCTGACAGGAATATTCATGCTGCGGAACAGTTCAACGGAAAGTTTCCACATCTTGTTGTACCAGTCCATGCTCTCCTCTGGCTTGCAAATGACGATCATTTCCTGCTTTTCGAACTGGTGAACACGATAGATGCCGCGCTCCTCCATGCCGTGTGCGCCAACTTCCTTACGGAAGCAGGGAGAATAAGAAGTAAGCTGCAAAGGCAGCGCATTTTCATCAATGATCTGGTCAACGTACTTTCCGATCATACTGTGCTCAGAAGTACCGATGAGGTAAAGATCCTCGCCCTCGATCTTGTACATCATTGCGCCCATTTCCTTGAACGACATCACGCCGTTGACGATGTTGCCGTGGATCATGAACGGCGGGATGCAGTAAGTAAAGCCGTGATCGATCATGAAATCTCTTGCATACGCGAGAATTGCCTCATGCAGACGCGCAATATCGCCAATCAGATAATAGAAGCCCTCACCTGCCACTCGACCAGCTGCTTCCTTATCCAGACCGCCAAGTGCCGTCATGATGTCTGCATGATAGGGAATCTCAAAATCGGGAACGGTCGGCTCGCCAAAACGCTCCACCTCGACATTGAAACTGTCATCCTTGCCAATCGGCACAGAGGCATCAATGATGTTCGGAATCGTCATCATAATCGTGCTGATTTTCGAATCCAGCTCCGCAATTTCACTGAGCATTGCGGGCAGTTCCGCATCGCCCTCTTTGACAGCTGCGGTATTGGCATCAATTTCCTTCTGAATCGCAGCGCGCTCTGCTTCATCCTCAGTTTTCTTGAGTTTTCCGTAAAGTCCGCCGTTCTGCTTCGAAAGCTTATTGCGCATTGCCTGAATCTCATTGGAAGCTGCAACCAGCTTCTTACGCTTGGTGTTCAGTTCAATGACCTCATCGACCAGAGGCAACTTTTCATCCTGAAATTTTTTGCGGATATTTTCTTTTACTGCTTCGGGATTGCTTTGCAAGAAATTAATATCAATCATGATGATTCTCCTTGTTTTTCATTCAAACTTCTGCATATTCGCAGAATCTACCCATCATTGTACCACATTTTTCGCTGAATGTCAACTGTTTCGCTGCGTTTTTCGACGGCAGATTCTTTGCATTCAGGTGGATAGATTCCGTACCATAAACACATCGGAAAAATGCTGTTATTGTATTTTTCTGTATCCACAAAGCCCATTTTGCGATAAAGTGCCACTGCATTGGTGCCGGTCGATAGAGAATCCAGATATATGTTCTGGCAGCCACATTTTTTTGCATGGGTCAGCATTTGTTTTCCATATCCGTTTCGGTGATATTTTTAAGAAGATACAATGATTTCAGTTCACAGTTCCCGTTTGTCAGTTCCGATATGGCAACGCTGCCGATGATACTGTCCTCATCCCGCAAGCACCCATGATGACCGGATGATTACACTTCCCGTTGAAGAAATCGAGCACAAAGAGGAACATCCTGTCTGTGAAATCTGCGGTTCGGAAATGAAAGAGATTGGCAAGGAAAAGGCATACGATGAATTGGTCTTTATCCCTGCCCAATACTATATCCGCCGTCATATTGTATATTCCTATAAATCTATCATGAAGAAAGCTTGCTGAAAGACATATCGGCAGAAGAAAGGTTCTGATTAAGGCTGGCGCAATCGGCGGCATTATCGGAAGTGACAACAGCTCATCGCACGGACATTTAGTTACCAACACCGTATCTATGACAGAAATGCCGGTCATTGGAAAGAAATTGAAATCTACTTATGACGATACCGTTCGTCAAGCACCGGAATATGCGTTTTATCAGGAAAACATTCTGACTGTACTGAACAAAAACACAGTCAATCCGTCTAATCCAAAGGAAATCTTTACAGGAGCCTTTGTTATCGGCAGTGACGGCTCGTTCGGTGACGAAAATGGCGCACTGGCGTATCCGTCAGCACTCAAAGAACTCTTACCCAAAACTATTGTTCAGGAGGAAAAATAAATGCCAAAAGCAGAGAAAAAACCAACACTTGCATCGGTTCAAGCTGAAATAGCCAGAATGGAGAAACGCCGCGATGCAGCGCATTTGAAAATGGAAGAAGCTAAAAACGAAGAAACATCCTGCATTGCTCAAATCGCTGAATTAAAGAAAGAGCTTGATGCTCTGCGAAAAGAGGATTCAAAAGGAAAACTTGAATCTGCATTTTTCAAAACCTATATGACACAAGAAGAAATAGACCAAGCAGTTGCCGCACTCGCCACAGCTTTGAAGAATCCGAAATCCAGAAAAGAAGCGCTAACCGCATTGCAAGCTGTCGCGTCAAACGCAGAACAATCCACAAATACATTGACCAACATTCCGAAGGAGGAATGAGCATGGTTGTAATCTACGCAGAGAAAGCAAGCTTAGCGAAAGAAATAGCCAATGCGTATGCTGTTTCTTGAAAAATGAGGATGTATCTTTTCAAAATATTGCCGATTCACACAAGCGCTCTCTTTACATCGAAGATGAGATTCAGGATGTTATGGACGCAATAAAAGCATATCAAAGCGAACAATATGGTATTGTCACTGCTTATTTGAAAGACCATCCTTATCATATGGTTGATGACAGGAACTTGCGAGACAAAATTCTTTTGTTGAACGCCAGAATGTCAATAAAAGCTAATCGGCTATCAGAAGCTAGTAAATATTATAGTGAAATAGTAACGGATGATTTCCAAGCCGAAGTTGAAATATTCCGTATTAGAAAGTGAGAATGTGATGGCTAAAGACCAAACTGCCCTGACGTATAGTGAAGCAATCGAAGCGTTGCATCAGGATATGAATAGAAAAAAAGCTTTTGAGGTTCTTGAACGATATAAAAAGCAGAAAAAAATCGACTCAAAAGAGGAATTGAACTTGCTTGCACAGATCAAAGTACTAATATCTGATGAATGGTATCTATTCCTTCTTCAAGTCTATGTTGATATTATAAAGAAAAAAGGCGTATATGACAATACAATCGAACCATATATTCTGAATGAATGCAGAGAAAAGCTGGTTTTCTTAAAAGCATTGGAGCAAGAAGAAACATCGTCAGGTGTTCCATTCAACGAAACATCAAATTATAAAGAAACATTTTTTCAATTCATACAGAATGCAAAGGAACAGAATATCCTTCGAAGTCCGTCTGGAAATAATGAAAATGAGCAAAACCTTCTGGCAATTTTATACTTATACCTTATGATCCAGTTTGACGAAAAGCAAGACCTGAAATACCCATTTATTCCTTTGCAGATTGAACGTTCTATTCTGGAATGTTTCTCAAGCGTTGATAACAAGGTAATTGATACGTCGCTGTACTCGTCTATCCCACGGTCCATTCTCAAAAATCAGTATGCAAAACAATTCCATGACTGTGCGTATCTGTATGACAATTTCAGGGTTGAAAACGACCGTTTATTTGAAAGATTACAAAAGAAACATGATGAAATCGAACGACTGAATGCACAACTGCAAAAACAAAATGCAGAAATCGCTCAACTGAGCGACAATTTGATTGATTGTTCTGAACAACTTGCCGATGAAAGGCAAAAAGCAGAAGAATACTTGCAAGAAAAAAAGGAAGCTGAAGACAGACTGTTATTTGAAAAGAGTCGCTTTGAGAATCAGTATAAATCCCAAAAGAAAGTCTTAGCTGAAAAATATGAACAACAAGTAGGTCTGGAACTTGAAGGCATCGAGGATATCATTGAGTTCCTTTCTGAAAAAGAACAAACAGCAATTAAACGCCGCATCGACAGAATTCGAAGTATCATTGCTGAGATAGGAGATGAGTAATATGCCGAAAGTTGGAATCGATTTCGGTACTACAAACTCGCTGGCAGTTGCATATGACAAGAAAAGACATGAATTCACATACTTTAATTACGCTGGTGACAAACCGTCGCCGATTTCTTCTACAATTGAATTTCATGACAGTCAAGTGATTATCGGAAATCAAGCGAGAAAAAACATGTCTCGATTAGAAGACGTTGAGGGATATCATTTTGAGCGTTCCATCAAAGCGAAAATTGGTTCAAATCAAAATGTGTATGTGTTTGGAGAATCAAAGGAGCCATATGAGATTGCAGCGTTGATTATTGAGAACCTTAAACGGCAAGCTATCAATGAGGGAAACGCTGAGCAGGCACATGTTGATATGCACACAGCGGTCTTTACGATTCCGATTAATTTTTCTGGAAAAGCGAGACAAGAATTACGAAAAGCGGCTAATCGCGCTGGTATCGAAGTTGCCACTTTTATCCACGAGCCATTTGCAGCGATTGTTGGATACTATTTTACAAAAATTACATCATCCGCAGATGATGTAATACAGCAATTGGAGAGCGTTGATTCCGAGAACATACTTGTCTTTGACTTTGGTGGCGGCACACTGGACATTACTGCTGTTCAAGTGAAAGAAGGAAAAATGTTGGAAATAGGGACAGCAGAATTAACGGGCGAAGCCGGCGATAAAATTGACGAAAAGATCGCTCGATTGGTATGGAACAGATTCATTGAATTGTATGAAAATCAATATTCTTTGGATTACCTTGAGAAAAAACGTAAGGAAAAATGGGGGCGTTTATTGGCAATCGCCGAACAATGTAAGATCGCATTGTCATCGAAAGATTCATACGATTTTCTTCTTGAAAATGTGACTGGAATCGATGAAAATAACGATGAGGTAATAACCAGAGCAAATTTTGAGAAATTATTAGTCGATATGCTAGACGCCGCTTGTAATAAAGTGGACGAAGCACTATTAACAGCTCGCTTGCAACCGATGGATATTTCACGAGTATTGCTCACTGGTGGTAGTTGTAATATTCCCGCAGTACAAAAAGACTACAAGAGAAATTCGGACATCGTGTTGAGCGTGTTCAAGATGCTGATTTAGTAATTGCACAAGGTGCAGCGGTTATTGTGCTGAGATGGGATGGTTGCCTTTTCTTGCTAAGGACATTCGAATTGCTTTATGTGATGATTCGTTTTGGACGTTGTTCGAATCTGGACAGCCCATAGCGGCAGAAGCTATCAAAGCATATAATGAAGAAGTATTCACCTGTGTTGATCAGCGTAATAATCGTGCTAAGGTTATTATTAACGAAGGAATTGGTCAAGAACGTGGAAAGAATCTTGATATTCTGAATGTTCCAGTTCTTGGCGATAGACGTTTCGGAAATGATATATTTATTAGCGGTGAAATTGATAATAATATTGTTCTCAATGTAAAGGCCCATAGTAAGATGGTAAACACTTATGATGTGGACTATGCAAGAGAGAAGTCTACAACAATTTATGAATTGTGCTTCGGACTTGATACGAGGAGATGATAGAATGGGCGACAGTAGTTTAAAAACGGTTTCGAATATCATGCTCAAATCAGCATACGAAAAGAGTCCACAAATGTATTTGCCGTTTGATATTCTGCCATCGACATATTCTGATGTACGAAGCAATGGTAATCTCTCTCCAATACAACAAATTCAAAAAATGAAGCGATTGTTTAAAGCCGACAGGATTATTTCAGATGCAAATGAAGAATAGGACGCTGCTATCCTTTAGATTCCATCTTGACAAGTGTTTTTTCTTATGTTATACTATCCATAGATTCAAAAGTTGATATATATATCAACTTTCCTTAGAAAGAATGATGAAGATTAAATTCTAAGGAGGAATCTATTATGAACAAGAAAATCTCATGTGAACAGGACAATCGCACACTTCTCGACTTTATCCAGCAGGATGTTATCGGCAATGGCACCAAAAACCTTGTGGTGGACTATTTTTTCTTCCACGATATTGATGATCCGGATGCCCCGTCCTATGAGCCGTTCAGCTATGACGGGCTGGCAGAGGATTACGAATCCATCATGCAGCCACACAGTTTCGAGTTCAAGTTTTTCATGAACACCGAAGTGCAGCGTGTAGAATTTGATTCTGAAAAGGACGAATGCTACATCGAAATTTGGGTTTGATTCTTTTCAGCTCGGTCACACCAAAAGTTGATATATATATATCAACTTTTCATTCGAGTAGCACATTTGAAATGTCACCAGAAAATGCAAAAGCCGCCTATATGGGCGGCTTTTGTTATATTCGTAGGTACGAAAAAAGCCAACTTCAAAAAAGTTGGCTTAATTTTAAAAAAACTCTTGACTAGTACAGAAAAGTGTGCTATAATGGAACAGTGCTTATAAGCATCCCACAGGGTATATTAGGACGGCAATCCCAATATACCCCATAGTCAACAAGATGTGCTATCATCTGATGATTTAGTGAGACGGCTATTAGCGTGTTCATTATAACACGTATTATAGTATTTTGTCAAGCCTTTCAGTCAGTTGTTGGACGCATCGGACTGGAAGGTTTTGCTTTGTATACAGCACTTCCATATCGAATAAGCTTCTTGGCAGAACGATTTCGATATGTCAGCACCTTGATAACTGAATAACAATCACATGAATTGGCAAATTCCTTTGCGGTCTTAATAGTATGCCATGACGTAAGCCTGTGAACCATGCTACTGGTAAGGCGATATCAGAGCGACACCGCAACCGAAAGCGGACGGAAACCAATGTTTCTAGTTCGAGAAGTAGCTAGGAGCCAACCATGTTGATAATAGTACGCGGAATTCGAAATGAACTAACATTTCAATAGATAATCGAAAAGCGGACTACAATAAAAGTAATCCGCTTTTCGCGCATTGGTTGGGGTGGAAGGATTTGAACCCTCGAAATAACGGAGTCAGAGTCCGCTGCCTTACCACTTGGCGACACCCCAATATGTTTCCCGTCCGTTGCCATCTCTCCTGACGACTTGATTATTATACCACAACATTTCTGATTTGTAAAGCCCTTTTTTCAAAAAAAACGAAATTTTTTTATTTTCACAAAAAGCTCTTGCAATTTCTGCGTAAATTTGGTATAATAATTGCAGATGCTGCTATTGAATGGCAGCATCGTACACAGGATGCCTTGCGCTCCTGTCGGATTCTTCCCATTTCCACTTCTGGCGTAAAGGACGGTATAGAATGAAAAAACTCTATTTTATCACCAACCTCCAATCAGGCAAAAACGCCATGCGCTCAAAACTTGCATCTGTCATTGATATTTTCACGGCAAACGGCTATGAGGTGACGATCCGCACCACGCAGGCACGTATGGACGCCTGTGCTGCCGCAGAGTATGCTTGTCTTTGCGGCGGGTACGATATGATTGTCTGCTCAGGCGGCGACGGAACACTCAACGAGGTTGTGCAGGGACTGGTGCGCAGCCAGACTCCGCTCCCGCTCGGCTATATCCCCTGCGGCTCTACCAATGACTTTGCAAAAACACTTGGTCTGCCCACTGACATTGAGGAGGCAGCAAAATGGCTTGTCGAGGATCCGCACCATTTCATTTGTGATATCGGTACATTCAATGCAAGCTATTTTCTTTATGTTGCAGCCTTTGGCGCATTTTCCTCAACGGTTTATGAAACAAAGCAGAATATCAAGAATGCCATCGGACATATGGCTTATGTTTTGCATGGTATTTCGCAGCTTTCCAGTATCCGTGCACTTCATATCAAAATTGAGTACGATGACCATATCATCGAGGATGATTTCATTTACGGCATGGTTTCCAATACGGCTTCGGTCGGTGGAATGCTCAAGCTGAAAGACTTCATGCTGGATGACGGCGCATTTGAGGTGATGCTCGTCCGAAAACCGAGCAACGCAGTTCATTTGCAGCGGATTCTCACCTCTCTGCTCAACATCAATGAGGATATTGACCCGAATTATGTCCTCTATTTCCGCACGGACCACATCCGCTTTGTTTCCAATGAAGAAATCCCATGGACGCTGGACGGCGAATACGGCGGCACATCCTGCAACAATGAAATCAGGGTGCTGCACCGTGCCGTGACGTTCAATGTCGGCGCAGACGCCCCCCGCAACGGAGATGTACTGGAAGAACCCATTTTCCAGGAGAGCATCGCATCATCAGAGGATTGAAAGGAATCTGTTTATGCGACTCTATCTTATTGACTACGAAAATGTCAACGCGAGCGGTCTGCACGGAATCGGTCAGGTTTCCAAGTCAGACCGTATCATCCTGTTTTACAGTCACAGTGCCAACACGCTTTCCTTTGAGGTCATGGATGAAATGATCGCGGCAGGCATCACCCCTGAACGAATCTGCCTGAATCAGGGCGGCAAAAACGCTCTGGATTTTCAGCTTGTCACGCTTCTGGGCTATCTGATTGCCAAGCAAACCGCCGATGAATATTTCATCATCAGCAAGGATGCAGGTTACAGTGCCGCGGTATCACTTTGCAAGGAATACCTGCACACCAAGGTCATCCTGAAGCCCTCCCTGAAAGCAGCACTGGCTGTCAAACCAAGCAAAAGCGCAGAAAAGCAATCTGCTCCTGCACCGGCAAAGAAATCGGCAAAGGTCGCACTGCATAAGCGCGCAACCGTCATTCAGGTGCAGCCAATGAATCTGACCACGGCACAGGCAGTAATTCCGCCTGAAATGCCGCAGCAGACCGAGAAAACGATCCACAATGCCATCACTGTGGATACGGTGCTTTCTCTGGTGGAACTGCCCATCAACACGGAAATTGCCGCCGATATTCTCTACTGCCTGAATCACAGCCACAGCAAAACCGAGTTTCACAACGCTTTGCAGCAGCACTTCGGCAACGATGATGTCAAGGAATATTATCGCTGCATGAAGCCCTGCTTCTCCGTTGCGCTCAACGATTAACACATAACGCAAAACAGCGTGAATCCGATGTCCAGTCCGCATCGGGTCCACGCTGTTTTTATGCTTTTATTCAGCCATGCGCTCTGACGGATAACGCTCTATCCGCAGAAAGTCCGCAACAATAGCGATCATTTCAGAGTTGGTCGGCTTGCCGTGGATCAGCGGATGCGCTACACAAAACTGCTCTGTAAACACGGTTTTTGCCCCATGGTCCCACGCATATTCCACTGCATTCCGAATAGAACGTTCCACCCGCGATGCCGTTGTGTTAAAATGTGCCGCTACGGAAGGATATAGTTCTCTTGTCACCTTTTGCATCAACTGCGGTGAAATACATACCTGCACAATCGCATCACGCAGATAATGATAACCGCTCAAATGCGCAGGAATTCCCAATCGTTGAATCATGGCAGTCACATTCTGCTCCAAGGATTTGTCCTGCATCCCGTTCATTTCAACCGGACTTTTTCTTGGAAGCAGCATACAGCGGATCGCCTGCACCATTTCTGACAGAAACATCGGTTTCGTCAAACACAGCGATACGCCCATCATCCGCAATTGACGGCGCAAAAGCGGCGTAGATTCAGAAAGAACAACCGCAATCGGAATCTTTCGTCCGCGCAGCAGACCAATGGTTTGCAGGAAAAATTCATCATCCAGATGTACCACTTGAAGCACGACCGCATCAGGCGGCTGTTTGGTCAGTATTTCCTGCAAGTTATCTGTTTGCTGTGGACGAATATACGCCCAGAAACCGCCCTCCCGCAGGCAGTTTGCCAGTCTGACGGCAAAAGAGGTACCGTCATCTCCGATTAAAATTTGCTGTTGTTGGGTCATTTTGCATTGCTCCTGTTTCTTTTGTGTTCTATGCGCGAAGCAAAGTCAGTCAATCCATCTCAAAAGCTACCATATTATTATACGCGCAATCTTTTGAATTTGCAAGGGGGCTTTCGGTCGAATCATGACGAAACGGGTCGTGTTACTTTTTAATTTTGCGAATCGCATCCGCAGCACGGTCTGAAAGCGGTTTCAAAACAAAAAAAGTCAGCAGACTAGCTATGAAATACGCCACAATCAGACATATAATGCGCAGAAAAATGTTGTGGATAAAATGTCGTGCAACCAGATACAGCCCGAGAAATACAACAAGAAAAACGATAAAATTGACGATTGTCACAAATTTTGCAGCACCGTCAAGTGCCGCCGCATTTGGAATTTTCATGTACTTCCTCCATTTTCAGATTCTTTCGGAGCGCAGTCAGCGCATAGAGATTCGGAATTGCCATCAGCGCGTTACAGCAATCGCAAAGTGCAAATGCAAACGCCGCAGGATTCAACGTGCCGCAAAAAGCCGCCAGAATCCACAATAAAAAGTATGCATCCTCTGCGCCGCAAATACCAAGCGAACGCACAGCTGCCAATCCGCAAGGATACCAGCCAATCAGCGTTGCAAAAGCCAGCAAAATCATGGATACCGCAAGAAATTCTGCCGCAGAGCTGCCGAATCCGTAAGAAAAAGCATTCAAAAGCATCGCAGCAGCGTCAGTTTCGATAGAATACGAAAGCTGTGGGGTCGTGAGGATCACAAGTGCCGTTGCCGTACAGCAAATGACAGTATCCGCAAACACCTCAACGGCAGCCAAGTCGCCCTGTACGCTTGAAACCGAAGCATCTGCGTCCATATGCAGCATTGCAGAAGTTCCAAGTCCTGCCTCATTGGAAAAAATCCCGCGCCGAAATCCAACCGACATACTGCGAAGAAAAGCCGTCCCGCAAAAGCCGCCTGCCATACCTCGAAAGCCAAAAGCTTCATGTAAAATTCGCGCAATTGCGTCAGAAAGATACGCAGCATTTTTACAAATCAGTACACCGCAACCCAGCAGATAAAGACCAAAGATCAGCGGCATAAGCCAGACGGTCACGCTGCCGATGCGATTTTTTCCGCCATAAAGAATCCACGCTGCTGTCAGACAAACGGTCAAGCCAACGAGATTGCGCGGTATTCCGATATTTTCAGCAGTTGAAGCAATTGCGGAGGCTTGTGCCATACTGCCCATACCAAGTCCCGCAGCCGCGCAGCATACAGTGAAAACATAAGCAAGTGCTGGCTTTTTCAATCCGTATTTCAGGCAGGCAATTGCACCGCCGCACCAAGAACCGTCCGGGAGTCTTCTGCGAAACCGCATACCTATGGTATTTTCCGCATACACAAGCAGCATACCCAGCACCGCTGAGCAAAGCATCCAAAAAACTGCACCTGCTCCACCCGTGCAAATTGCCGCCGCCGTACCAACCAGATTTCCTGTACCCATCGTGGCAGCAAGAGCCGTTGCGGTGGTGCGAAGCTGTTTTTTATCGCAAGGACACCGAAAAAGGGTGCCATAGGTGTTGCGCAGGATACGCCGCGGATGCGAAATCGGTGCAAATTTCGAGGACAATCCGCACAAAATCGCCGTACCTACAAGCATTACGGGTAAAATCCAAGTCCACAGCAGATTGCCAAAATTGTTCAAAAATCGCAAAGAGATTCCTCCCCCGATACATTGTCAGGGGATTTTATGCGTATCTGCGCCGATTCAGAACATCACACGCCGAGATTTTTCAAAAGTTCCAGCAAAAGCGACCACGTTCTTGCCGCCGATGCCAGCGACAGACGTTCCCGCGGTGTATGAATATCAAGAATGTCAGGTCCAATGGACAGGCACTGCAAGCCGCTTGTTTTTGCAGCAAGTACGCCACATTCGAGTCCCGCATGAATCGTTTGCACACACGGTGCCTCGCCGTAAAGCTTTTGATAGCAACGCACGGCAGTTGCCTCCAGCGCAGTGTTCGGCTCATATTCCCAAGCGGGATAGTCGCCTTCATCACGGAATGTGCCGCCAAATCGCTCCGCGATATCATGCAATTTTTTTGCAAGTGCGTCCTTTTCCGCATTAACGCCGCTGCGCACCAACGTATCCAGATGGAGTCCGTCCTCAGTGAATGTCAGAATTCCCAGATTCAGCGAAGTTTTCGGCATATGCAGGTTTTCATCCATCTGCGTGACGCCATTCGGGATTTCATTCAGAAATGCAAGTATTTTCGCGGCTTCCGATATAGTTGTCGCACTGATATCCTGCACATTCTGCTGCTCGATTTGCAGAGTCAGACCGGTTTCTTCCGGGTACTCCGCCTTGATTCGCTCGCATATTTCTCGTATTTTCGCAGAAATCCGTTCAATTTCGTCAGCACGGCACAGGAACGATACAGATGCAGATGTCGGGATCACATTGTCACGAATTCCGCCATTCCACGCGCTGATACGTATATTTTCGATGCCGGACAGTATTCTTCGCATGGCAATGTTTGCATTGAGCAACGGACGGTGAATTTCTGTACCCGAATGACCACCGCAAAGCCCACTGACCGTAACAGTAAGCATTTTTCCGCTTGACTTCGTAGTTTCTGCGCTCAGATGCAGATGCACGCGCACGCCACCCGCGCAGCCGACCGTAAACACGCCCTCCTCCTCCGAGTCGATATTGAGCAGGTACGCACCCTCCAGCCAGTCGGGTGAAAGTGCAGAAGCTCCGAGCATACCGATCTCCTCGTCAACCGTGAGAACGACATTCAGTTTCGGGTGCGGGATGCAGTCGGACGCCAGCAAAGCCAGCGCATAGGCGACCGCAATGCCGTCATCACCACCAAGGGTCGTGCCCTCCGCTTCGAGATATTCGTTTCCGAATTTTAGCGTTAATGCGTCATTTTCCATATTCTTTCCGCAAGATTCATCTTTGGCACAAACCATATCCAGATGTCCCTGCAAAATGACGGTCGGGCGATCCTCATAGCCGGGCGTTGCATCCTTGCAGATGCGTACATTTCCAGCAGCGTCGCTCATGACGTCCAGACCGTGTTTTTTTGCAAAATCAACGCAGTAACGGCTGATTTCCTTGGTGTTGCCAGAGCCGTGCGGAATCGCAGAAATTGCCTCAAACTGCTTAAAAACCGCACAGGGCATAGGATAACTGTTTCGCATAACCACCGCTCCTTTTTATCTTTTTATACATTCTATCACAATTTCGCCAAAAAGTAAAGAGGTGCGGGATTTTTCATCATTTTAACAGTTGTTCGCGCAGAAACGCAAGAATCTTCTTCTCCCGCCGCGATACCTGAACCTGCGTCATTCCGAGTTTTTTCGCTGTATCGCTTTGCGTCAGCCGATTTTGATACCGCAAAACAATCAGGCGGCGATCATGGTCATCCAACAGCCGCATCACCTGTCGCAGAGCCATTTTATCCTGCAAGGCATCTTCCGGCGAAGGTACAGGCAGGTCAAGCTGTGCTTCTCCCTCCTCCGTATACGCCGTCAGCGACACCGTAGGCTGTGCTGCACAAATTGCCTCTGCTGCGTCCGTTTCTGAGATTCCTGCACGCTCAGCTACCTCTGCAATGGATGGTTCTCTGCCGTTTTCCTGCCGCAATTCCTCGCTGATCTGTGCAATTTTAACGGATAATTCCTTCAGCCGCCGCCCGATACGCACCGTGCCGCCGTCCCGAAAAATCCGCCTGATCTCGCCCATAATGACCGGAACGGCATATGTAGAAAAGCACACACCACGGCTGATATCAAACGCATTTGCAGCCTTGACCAGTCCCAGACACCCCGCAGAGTACAATTCCTCATATTCCACACCTCTGCTGCGAAATCGGTTTGCGCAGAGATGTACCAGTCCAAGATGTTCTTCAATGACAATCGTGTTCTGCATCGCCGATTTTCTTTCGCATGGTCACCGTCGTACCCTGCCCGACTTTCGAATGGACCGACAGCTGATCCATAAAGCTTTCCATGACTGTAAACCCCAGACCGGCGCGTTCTTCGGCAGGCGCACTCGAATAGAGCGGTTCCATTGCCTTCCCGATATCAGCAATGCCGCAGCCTTTATCCGCAATTCGCACGTAGATCACACGATCGGGCAGCAAACGTACCGTCACAGCGATGACGCCGTTTTCCTCTTTCCGATAGGCATGAACAATACTGTTCGTCACCGCCTCCGATACCGCCGTGCGCAAATCCGCCAGTTCCTCAACAGTCGGGTCGAGCTGCGCCGCAAACGCACAGACCATGGTCCGTGCAAAGCCCTCATTCTCGGACCGCGCAGGAAAAGTACATTTTAATTCATTATCGCTTTTCATTTTTTACACCTTTCCGCCGCAGGTATTTCGGATGACGGCAAGCCTGTCCGCGCCCGAAAGCCGCAGCACCTTTCTGATTTGCGGCGACGGATTGTGAATTTCCAGCACGCCGCCATATTCCTCCATTAAATGTGAACGCCCCATAATCAGCCCGATGCCCGAACTGTCCATAAACGTGACCTTCCGAAAATCAAGGATTAACACCGAGGGAAGCTGCTCGCGCACCGCAAAATCGACCGTTTCCCGTATCTCCTTGGCATGGTGATGGTCAAGTTCCCCGCTGATTTCTGCTGTCATCCGTTGCGGCTCCGTTTTCAGTTCTACCACGTAAATACGCCTCTTTTCTATCAATTGAGCGGTTTCGGTACGGCAAAAGCGTATCTTTCACCATACCGTTCCGCTGATTTGACCATTTGCATACTCTGCACAAAGCACGCCTTGTCCGACGCACTTTGTATCTCCATTGTAGCGCATCCGGCACGCAAAATCTGTCGAAATCGGCATCCCGCTTGACCTTTTTTCTGCTTTACGGTATAATAAAAGAAACGTCATCGAAAGGAGCAACTGACATCATATGAAAATCACCTGTTTATTGGAAAATACGCAAGGGCAGACCGTCTGTACCGCAGAACACGGTCTGAGCCTGTTCGCAGAAACCGCATCACACAAGCTGCTGCTGGATTTTGGGCAGACGCTTGCAATGCTCGAAAATGCGCGAATTCTCGGCATTGACTTGCAACAGGTGGACATTGCATTTCTGAGTCACGGGCATTATGACCATTCGGGCAGTCTGCTTGCATTTGCACAACAAAATACCAAGGCACATATCTATATGCAGAAAAACTCCGTAGAACCGCATTTTCACGATGAACGATATATCGGCATTGATTCTAAAATTGCGCTGCTCCCAAATGTACATCTTCTGGAAGGCAATGCAGACATAGACATGGAATTGTCCGTATTTTCAGGAATTACCGGACGAAAATGCTACCCGCAAGGCAACCGTGAGCTGGAAGTACTCCGCAACAACATCCGCATGGAGGACGATTTTTCACATGAGCAGTGCCTCGTCATCACACGAGGCGGCAAGCGATATTTGCTATCAGGTTGTGCGCACAACGGCATTCTCAACATTCTGGCGCGGTATCACGAATTGTACGGCGGATATCCCGATGCGGTCGTTACGGGTTTTCACATGATGAAGAAAGAACCGTATACCACAGAAGAAACACGTATCATCGAAGAAACCGCATATGAATTACAACTGCTTCCAACCCGTTTTTTCTCAGGGCACTGCACCGGTTTAGAGGCGTTTGCAAAGATGAAAGAGATCATGGGCGACCAATTGCAGGCACTCCACAGCGGTGACAGCATCGACGTATAGAAATAAAAATCCCCGAAGCAATTTCTTCATTGCCTCGGGGATTTTTATTGCTGATGCGTTGAAAATGTCATGGTGCAGTACGGTAGTCATCCTCCTCGCCGAAAATATCGGACAAATCGGCGCGGATGCCCTCCAGAATATCTTTCACGCACTTGAAAATGATAAACGCCAGACACAATAGCCAAATGAATGTAAACATGGTTGTTTGCTCCTTTCAATCTCTGTGTCTGTATTATACGACAGAATTCTGGATTTGTCAAATCACAACTGTCTGTATTTTGTCCCAGTTGATTCAAAGGAATTTCGAAGCCCACTCCTTACATTCCTGTACCAGAAATGCCGGTGAAAGCAAGCGCATCCTGTCCGGAAACTGAAACAGCCAGCCCCAGAAAGTACGGTTTACCTGCACTTTTACGTGTGCGATCAGTCGTTTATCATCCAGCCGCATCATCGTCACATCCTCGCCAAACTGGTCAAAAATGACGTCAATCAGCGAATCGTCAAATTCGATTGCAGCATCAACCTCTTTGCCGCCGTACATTTTGAATGTTTTTGTGGTATACGATGCAAGTTCCTGAGCAGAAACCAACGCAGAATCGCTGATTTGCTCATCTACCAGTTGTACGTCCTCCATGCGGTCAATGCGATAATTCCGCTTGCCACCGCGGGCAGAATTATAGCATCGAAGGTAATAATTATCGTCATCGTAGATCAGTGAAATTGGCTCAACTACGTACCTTTCGCCATCATGCTGATAGATTCGTTCCCGATTTTCATTGTGCTTGAAGTATCGAAACGACACCTTGACCTGTTTCAAAAGCGCAGTTTCGATCACTTCCACACTATTGAAAACATCAGCATTTGTGTGTTTTCTGATATTAAACTGTACAAGATTGTCTTTCAGCAATTCCGCACGGTAGCTTCCGCCAAGATCCGCCAACTTCTGAATCAGCAAGTCCGTCTGCTGGCTCGGGATAAAAGTTGCCGCCTGCACCGCGTCCATCAGAATTTTCAGCTCGGCACGACTGAACTCGCGCTGCTCTACATAATATGCGTAGCTGTGTCCTTTTCGTATCGTTTCCACTTGAAATCCCATCTCACGAAGCTGCGAAAGATCACGGGCAAGCGTTTTACGATCACAGGAAATATCCATTTCGCCAAGCCGATCACATAATCCCTGCGTGGTGATCGGATGCTCCGAATCGGTTTCCTGCCTGAAAATTTCCATCATACGCAGCATTTTTGCCTTTTGCATATCTCGCGCCTCCTTTTCTGTACCATTATATACCCTGTTTATGGAAATGTCAATATCAATGATACAAAAAATGTCCCACAAAATTATTTCAAAATAATTTGAAATGCCTCTTGACAAAGGCAATTGCAGTTGCTATAATGTATTTAAAGAAATTTTGAAATAGGAGGCGTGGAATGGCACTGGCAGATACATTCAAAGCCCTTTCGGACCCGCAGCGACGCGAAATCCTTACGATGCTGCGCGACGGACGGCTGAGTGCAGGCGAAATTTCCGAGCGGCTCGGCATCACGCCCGCAGGACTATCCTATCACCTGAAACTGCTGAAAAAAGCAGATCTGGTACTGGAATACAAAGAGAAAAACTTTGTTTTCTATGAATTAAACACAAGTATTTTCGATGAAATGATACTATGGATGAAACAATTTGGAGGTCATGAAGATGAAACGTAAGCTGATGTGGATTTTCAGCGCAATTCCGATGATTCTGGTGCTGATCATGCTGCCGTCCCTGCCCGATATCATCGCCGTCCATTACAATCTTGCGGGCAAAGCGGATGCTTTCAGTTCAAAATATCTCACGCTGCTCTTTGGCATACTGCCCTTGCTCACATCACTGATTCCTGAGATTTATCTGCATTTTCAGACAAAAAAAGCTGTCACCGAAAAGGATACGGCAATTCTCGAATCCAACCGCAAAACGCTCATCAATGTATTCATGTGGTGCAACCTGTTTTTTATCGCATTGATCATTTGTTTTCTCGTACTTTCGAAGAAAAACGTCGCACAAATGGATGACGGATTCCCGATGACAAAACTGATTTCAGGGTGTATGGGACTGCTCATGATCATCACAGGCAATCTTCTGCCAAAAGCACGCAGAAACGCTCTTTTTGGTATCCGCATGAAGTGGACGTTCTATAATGACACCACATGGAACAAATCGCACCGATTTGGCGGGATTTTATTCGTAGCATACGGCATTTTGCAGTTTCTGGGTTCCATTCTGCTGCCCGATATGCTTCCGCTGTATCTTTTGACTTTCCTGCTGCCTTTGGTCATCATCATTATTTTCGTATATTCGTACAAAATCTACAAGGAGGAAACAAATCATGCCTGAACAGATCAAAGAATATCTCCCGCTCATCATCCCGCTGATCGTCGCAGAACTGATCTTGCTGGTCTACACCTTGCGCCACATCATGACGCATGACAACTACAAGCGCGGAAACCGCGTACTTTGGTTGATTATCGCAATTATCGGAATGGAATTTATCGGTCCGATTCTCTATTTTGTGTTTGGAAAAGAGGATGCCTGATGAACATTCTGGAGATCTCGCATCTTTCCAAATCATTTGGAAGCAAACACGTACTTTCTGATGTCAGCTTCACCGTACCCGAGCATTGTGTTTTCGGGTTTATCGGCAGAAACGGCGCGGGAAAAACCACAACCATGAAAGCGATTCTCGGAATGCTGCCTGTGGATCATGGGGAAATACGTATCTGCGGTGAAACCGTTAAATGCGGAAATACGCCGACCAATCGGTTTGTGGGCTACCTGCCCGATGTGCCTTCGTTTTACGACTGCATGACTGCGGCCGAATATCTGCGTCTTTGCTGCGAAATTACAAATATCCCCCGCTCCGAACAGAAATCCCGATGCGCAGAAATGTTGGAATTGGTCGGTCTGGCTGACGAAAAACATCGTATCAAGGGATTTTCCCGCGGTATGAAGCAACGGCTCGGTATCGCGCAGGCATTGATACACCGTCCAAAACTGTTGATCTGCGATGAGCCGACCTCCGCGCTGGACCCTGTCGGACGCAAGGAGATCCTGGATATTCTGGGTACTGCCACCTCGCAGACATCGGTTGTTTTTTCTACGCACATTCTCTCCGATGTTGAACGAATCTGCACGGATTTGGCGGTATTGGAGGGCGGAAAAATCGCGTTGAGCGGCACAATTGAGGAAGTACGGCGTCTGCGCAGAGGGACTTCGCTTGAACTGGTACCCGCAGAAGGTTCTCCGCAGGCGCTGACCGAATTGTTCCCCGATGCGAAAATAGACGGGGAAAAGCTTGTATTTACAAATGTTTCACAGAAGGTTCAAGAGCAGATCATGCAAACGCTGCTCACCCACCATATTCCGATTGCCCGCATGGAGCAACAAGAAGCTGACCTCGAACAGCTTTTCATGGAGGTGATTGGGAAATGAACGCTTTTACATCATTTTTTAAGAAAGAACTGCTGGAATTCTCTCGAAACGGAAAACTGCTTCTGCTAAGTATTTTGTTTGTGTTATTCGGCATACTCAACGCAGCAACCGCCAAGCTAATGCCGCAGATTTTCAAAATATTCGCTGATACGTTAGAAAGCAGTGGTCTGACCATCGGTGAGGTGGAAGTGACCGCTTTGCAGGCTTGGGAACAGTTTTTCAAAAATCTATCTTCACTGATGATAATCGTAATCATCGTATTTTCAAATATTTTCGCAAAGGAATACAACAGCGGCACATTAATTCCCCTGATTGCCAAAGGTCTTTCCCGCAGAAAAATCGCCGCCGCCAAATCCCTGACCGTGCAGTTGGCATGGGCAGTCGGATATTGGGTGTATTTCGCGGTAACCGACGTATATGCGATGATTTACTGGGATAACTCGATTGTCAAGCATCCGGCATCCGCAGCAGGCTTCGCATATCTGTTCGGTGCATTTCTTCTATCTGTTATGCTCGTATTTGCTGTGCTTTCAGACAGTGCTATACCCGTTCTGCTCGGCACAGGCGGCGTTTACCTCGTCCTGTCCCTTTGCGGCATGGTTCCCAAATGCAAAGATTTTCTGCCCGCCAAACTCGCGGACGGCATGGCGATTCTGAACGGCACAGCGCAACCGCAGGATTATTTCAAAGCAATGTTTATCGCGCTGTTTGCAACGGTTTTCCTAACATTTTCCTGCATCTTCTTACGAAAACAAAAAATCTGATATCCAAAAAAGACGACCACAAAAGGTCGTCTTTTTTCGTATGGACTTAAATTCCTGCTTCTTTCATCTTTCGCTTGTTCCGGTACATAAGGGCATCCGCGGCACGGCAAATCTCCTCAAGGTCATCGGTATTCTGCTTCATTTCCGCGTATCCGCTTGCAATACTCACCTTATACTTCTTGTCAGGCATTGTATTATATCCCTCACACAGCTCATCCAGCGTGGCTCTGCCCTGCTCATATGCGTTTTTCAATTTGTTGCCATAGAGAATCACAACAAACTCATCGCCGCCGATGCGGAAGCTGTCAAAATGGTAGTCGCTAAACGCTTTTTTGATGAAATCCGCGCTCTTTTTGAGCAATTTGTCGCCATATTCATGTCCCAGTTCGTCATTGACCTTTTTCAGGTTGTTGACATCCATCATCACGATGCCGACCTTGATACCTTTTTCTTGAATTTCCTCGATTTTCTCCTGATATGCCGTGCGGTTTCCGATGCCTGTCAGACCGTCGGAATACGCCAGCGTGGTAATCAGTTCGGCGGTCGCACTCGCCCGCACCGCGCTGATCGCTTTGTTCAGACTTGCCGCACCAAAGCATAGGATAAATACCAGAATTCCGACTCGAATCGAAGCGGCAGGATCCTGTACCTGAGCACCATAAAAATTGGAAAGATCCAGTGCGCCGGTCAACGCCAAAACCGCAAGTCCGATGATGCGCACCACAGAATACATAGACTTCATGACGGTTTTACGATTCAGAATGTAATATCGCAGTAATGCGTATAAAATCACAAAAATCGCAATGACATCCGTACCATGAATGAAGATCATCATATCATGATAATCCGCGATGTCCAGATAATTGAGCACGGTCAGTACAATGAAAACTCCCGTGGAAAGAATTGTCAGACAACTGCGTGAAAACGGATATGCCAGCCCAAACGCTTCATCCGAATAGAGGATAACGGGAATCGGAATCAGCAGCAACGAAAGGCACGAAAGGATATGCATAATTCTTTCATTTCCGATAAAAAGCTGTACGACTTGCGTTTCCACGAAACAGAATACGCCGATGGTCAGAGAAATCAATCCGAGATAAAGCAGCTCGTGGTTTTTGGTTTTGCCAAAGTTCATCGGAATATCCGCAGCCATAAACGCGAATGCCAGTATGATAAAAAATACCGAAATCACAATCGCAAACAGCTTTTTCGAGAGTACATCCAATATAAAGCCGCGTTCCGAACCGAGGTAGACATTATCAATGCCCGCAGCAGATACGTCATAGCAAAGCTGATAATGAATTTCCACGGTCTGTCCTGCATATTCGGATTTCATCGGAATAAATGCCCAGACCGCACCGTCCGAATTGGTATAGAGCTTATTTTCGGGCAGTTCCTGATGATAGATCTGTTCGCCGCCAAGCCATACATTATAGTAGATATGTTTGGCTCGGAAGCAAAGAGATGTATTCTCCGGAATTTCCGCAGGCAGAACATGCCGAATCACGCCCTCTGATTGTGTAGAAGCGTCATTCAGGGTATCCAGCCGTGAAGTATCCTTAATGGGCGAATTTAAGGAATCCGTCCATTCTGTTGAGAAATCAAGGCTGCCCGCCGTTGCCTGTTCCGCTTTGGAGGCAATTTTCGAAGAAAGTGCAAGATACACGCATCCCACAATCGTAACAAACAGCGTAATCAGATACGTATAAATAGAAAATCGCTTTCGCCTGATGGATGCGGAGAAGTTTTGCATGATCGGATCCCCCCTTATGCAACAGTTGTACGCTTGTACGGAATCTTACCATATTATATCACAATATTTTGCAAAAATCAACAGGAAATATGGTAACAATTTTATTTCATTTTCAATTGTTATTCTACATTTTTTACAATTATAATCACGCTTCAATGGTTTTACTGGTAGTTGATTGAAAAAATCGTGTCACTCTCACAAATCATCTTGTTGACAATTGTACAATATCACCATTAAATTTCAAAAATATATGCAATTTGACTAATCAAACTGATGTTTGGCAACCATACACGTTTCAGAATTGGGATATCCCACAAATTATACAAGTAATGTTGACAAACAAATTGTGTTGTGGTATAATATGACCATAGAGAAAAAGGAGACATCTGCGCGATTCTGCAAAGTTGTACGGACAGTGCAAAACACTTCATGCAGTCCGCGCGAAGAAACGAAAATCCTCTTTTCCAAGTGCTTTCGTATTTTTAGGGAAGCCAAGGAACAGAGGGTTTCCTATTCGTCTGTCAATTATCTGCCGCACATTCATATCATGCAAAGAAAGGAATGATACAACATGAAAAAGCTCAAATTTCTTTTCGCACTCGCCATGAGCACGATAATGCTTCTGACGCTGTGCATTCCTGCATTCGCCGCAGACCCGACTTACACGATCACCATCCTGCCCAATTCAGCCGACAAGGCTTCCCACACTTATGAAGCCTACCAGATCTTCAATGGTGACCTGGATGAAGGAACACTTTCCAATATTGTGTGGGGCTCAGGCTTGGATGCCTCCAAAACAGTCGATGACAAAACGATTTACCAGGCACTCGCGGCACTGGATGCCGTCTTTACAGATACAGACACCGCAGCAAAAATCGCTGATGCGCTTTCTTCTGCTGAACTGGATGCCGAGAAAATCCCTGATATCGCAAAGATTTTTGGCGCATACCTGACAGATGTGCATACTGATTCAAGTAAAAGCGGCACAAACATTTCTATCAGTAATCTGCCGGCAGGCTACTATCTCGTAAAAGACGCATCCGCACCGCTTGATAACGATGACGCAGCTTACACAAACTACCTGCTTCGTCTGGTCAAAAACATCAGTGTCAGCGTGAAATCCTCGATTCCGAGCATGGACAAAAATGTCATCACCGCGGAAGATACACCTTCCAAAGCTGCTGATTACAGCATCGGCGATGATGTGCCGTTCCGGCTCACGGCAACCATCCCCGATATGGCAAACTATAACTGCTACTATTTTATTTTCTCCGATACCATGTCGGAGGGGCTGACCTTTAATGATGATGCGGCAGTCACAATTATTGATGCCAATAGCAAAGTCCTCAAAACGCTCGCAAAAGATGACGATTATATCGTAGTGATTAATGATGAAACAAACAATGTTCAAGTCATCCTCACCGATTTCACTCAGTATAACACCAAGGATTACATCGGAAAAACGGTAAAAGTTGATTACACCGCACGCCTCAATGAAAAAGCACAGACAGGCGGCACATCCGCCAACAAAAACTCCGCACAGCTGATTTTCTCCAACAATCCGAATTTCACCTACGATCCTGATGAAAACGATGTCCCGGATCCGAGTGAGCCTGTCGGCAAAACGCCGTTCAGCGAAACGATGGTTTACACCACGGGTATCAAGGTGGTCAAGGTCGATGCGGAGAATCTGAAGCGTCTGAACGGTGCAGAGTTCACGATCGAAGGCGACGGTGTCAAGGATGTCATCAGAATCACATACGGATTCAAAGAAGATGCAGACGGCACATACTATATGCTGACAGACGGTTCCTACACCGAAGAAGCACCAACGCCCGCCACGGAAGACAAATACGATTCCACCACCATTCTCTATAAACTCACCAAGGATGTTGCAAGTGTCGGAGATGCAGATTATATCAAAGGCGTCGGCAGCGTCGGCGATGACGGTATCGTATCGTTCGCAGGACTGAGCAGCGGCATTTACACCATTACCGAATCCAAAACGCCCTATGGATACAACACAATCGGCTCTTTCAAGATTGAAATCACCGCAGAACCCTCCGAAACAGAATGTAAATGGGATGCCAAGGTCATTGACGACGGCGGTATGACCATCGACGAACTGAAAGAGGATGACGCCGCACTCTTTACCGTAATCGTCAAGAACAGTAAAGGTACACTGCTTCCGTCCACGGGCGGCATTGGTACCAAAATCTTCTACATCGTTGGTTCTGTATTGGTACTGGCAGCCGTGGTTCTGTTGGTCACCCGAAAAAGAGTGAATGCCAAGGAGAAGTAAAATACAGATCAGACAGAAAACGCAAGTGACATATGGGGCGGGAGCTGCGTGGAAAACCGCAGTTCCCGCTGCCGTATGTTTTCGCAGCAAGGAGAAGCCGATGAAAAAATATTTATTTGACATTCTGATAATTTCAGTGTTTTTGATTGGCTTGTCTTTACTGCTCTATCCCACGGTCAGCGATTACATCAATGCAAGGAATTCTTCCAAGGTCATAGCTGATTACGAATCCAACATTACCAACGCATCTGCTGAACGAATCGCACAGATTTTTGAAGAAGCGGATGACTATAACAAAAACCTTGCCGCGACAACCGCTTCGCTCTATGATCCGTCAAAGGTCAAAGGCTACTACAATGTCCTCGACCCCATTGGCGCTGGCATCATGGGGTATCTCGATATCGAGCGCATTGGTGTACAACTGCCCATTTATCACGGCGTATCAGAGGGCGTACTGCAAATCGGTGTCGGGCACATGGAAGGCACCAGTCTACCGATTGGCGGCGAAAATACCCACTGTGTCTTTTCGGGACATCGCGGTCTGCCGAGCGCCAAGCTGTTCACCGATCTGGACGAAATGCAAACAGGCGATATCTTCACCATCACCGTGATGAACCGCCTGCTGACCTATCAGGTGGATCAGATCAAGGTGGTGCTGCCAACCGAAACAGACGATTTGCAGCTTGTTGCAGGCAAAGATTACTGCACGCTGGTCACCTGCACACCTTACGGCGTCAACACGCATCGTCTTTTGGTACGCGGTGTCCGCATCGACAATCCCGAGATCGCCCCGACAATCTACGTATCCAACGAAGCATTCCGCATCGAAAAACTGATTGTGCTGACGGTGGTTGCCGTCCCGATGCTGAGTCTTTTGCTGATTTTCCTTTTGATTCGCTCAATTGTCCGAATCGCACGACGCAACACATCTGACAAAAAGGAGGGAAACGAACATGAAACAACATAAATACATTCTTTATGGCGCAGTATTTCTGACTGCCGCTTCCGCTCTGACGTTTACAGCATCCGCCGCAGAACTTGATAGCTACGACCCGAATCTGCATTGCAGTCTGCGTGTCACGCTTGCCCTGCCTGAAAGCAACGAAGCAGTTGTCACAGGTGCAGAGATCACACTCTATCGTGTCGCTGACCTCATCGTATCCGATCAAAGCATCGCATATTCTTACAGCGGTGATTTTGCAGGCTATGGTACAATGCTGACAAACCCTTCCGATAAATCCCTGCCTGATAAATTGTACGCCTATGCAGCGGAACATCAAATCAACGGCAATTCCCTGCTGACAAACCGAAAAGGTCAGGTGCTGTTTGAAAATCTGGAATCCGGCGTTTATCTCGGCGCAGAAACTGAAAGTTCAGACCTCGAAACGCTTTTCACACCGTTTCTGGTCTGCCTGCCGTCAGGCTTCGATCAGCGTTGGCTCTATGATATTGACGCCACGCCAAAGGTTGACGTACTCCGCCTGACCGACATCCATGTGGAAAAAATATGGAACGATGACGGCAAAAATCGTCCCGAAAGTGTGGATGTACAGCTCTTTAAGAACGACACGCTCGTGGATACCGTCCGACTGGATGACAGTACGGAATGGAATTACACATGGAAAAATCTCCCCTACGAGGATGGCTGGAACGTCAAGGAAAAAGCAATTCCCGAGGGCTACACCGCTACTTATCAGCGGAACGGCATGAATTTCACCATTTGCAATACCGAAAAGCTGGCGCAGACGGGTCAGCTCAAGTGGCCGATTCCCGTGCTGGCGTGCAGCGGTCTGGTGCTGGTAATTCTCGGCATCGCAGTATTTACAAGCGGAAAGAAACAGAAACATGAAAATTAAACATCTGGTTGGTGCCGCGCTCATCACAAGCGGCGTCGCGCTACTTGCAACAGCAGGATTCCTCTGGTATCACAATGACACCGAAGATCGGAATGCCGTAGAATTTGCAACAGAGCAGCTTCCGAAAGTGCAGGCGGTCATGGAGGAACGAAAAGCGCAATACAACGATGATTCCATACAGGATGAATTGACGGAACTGGTCATTGGCACACAGGAAACCGAATCCCCCGTCGTTGAAATTGACGGCGAAGGCTATCTCGGCATCCTTACCCTGCCGAGCGTTGACTGGGAAACACCGATTCTGGAAAACTGGAGTACAGAGCAGCTCAAAATTGCACCATGCCGCTATTTCGGCTCCCCTGCCACAAATGACCTCGTCATCGCAGGACACAATTACAAAAGCAGCTTTGGAAAGCTTCACAGTATGCACATTGGCGATACGGTATTTTTCACGGATATGAACGGAAAACGCTATTCCTACACCGTCCGCGAGATAGAAGTACTGGACGGAACCGCCGTGCAGCCGATGATCGTATCCGACTGGGATCTATCCCTTTACACCTGCACCTACGGCGGCAAACAACGATTGACAGTCCGCTGTAATAATATACAAGAATAATACGTTTTGTATATTTGGAATTTGGTTAACAACCTGTATATTCAATAATTTACTCAAATTGAAATAATCAATAAAAAACGCTCATTCGGTTTAGAGAGTCCTACAAAATACTTGTTCTATCGTTGTGAACGAGCGTTAATAATTGACATTATTATTTGAATGTGCTATAATATATTTATAGTAAAAAGTATATTTTCACTTTGTTTAACTTTTATTTGGTTATACAGATTGGATAAGTTCAACGTAGGAGAACCGCAATGACGGACAAAGAATTCAAACATCTCAAACGCAGTGAATTGCTGGAAATCATCCTCGCATATCAAAAGCGGGAGCAGGAACTGCAGGCAGAAATTGACGCACTCAAAACAGAATTGCACGAAAAAGAACAGAAAATCAACGAATCCGCCGCCGTATCCGATGCGATCGCCAAGCTGGATTCTATCATGAATAACGCACTGCAAACCACGGACCGCTATCTCGCACAAGTCAAAAGCTTTTGTGCGGATTCGGAAAAACGTGCCGCAGAAATCCTTGAAAATGCGAAAAAAGAAGCAGACACACTTCGGAACCAGAAAAAGGACGACTGATACTTATGACTGAGCAAAAACAAACACAGGAGGTTTCCGTCCCGTCCGTGGAACAGGTCGAAAACGAGCTGAAAAACATCCGACATAAAAAGCTGTTCAAAAAAACACTTGCCAGTACGGTAGCCACATTAATTGTTGTGGCAGCCATCGCAGTGTTGATTTCCACGATTTTTCTTCCCGTCATACAGGTTTCAGGCAACAGCATGGAGCCGACCCTCAATAACGGTGACATTTTGGTACTGTTCAAATCCAACCACTGCGATTATGGCGATCTCTGCTGCATCTCGTGGCAGAACAAGCTGCTCCTGAAGCGGATCATCGGAATGCCGGGCGACCACATCTCCATGGACGCCGATGGCAATGTGTACATCAATGATGAATTGCTCGATGAACCATATCTCACAGACAAGAGTCTGGGCATCTGCGAAATCGAGTTTCCATACGAAGTACCCGAAAATAAACTCTTTATCCTTGGCGATTGCCGCGAGGTTTCTGTGGACAGCAGAAGCGAAGCAATCGGCTGCGTGGATATGGATCAGATTGTCGGGCGCGTCTTATTCAAAGCATGGCCTTTCAGGTAAGAAAAGGCAAAAATCTAACGAAAGGAGAACGGTGATGAGATATGAAAAATTTCATCGATAGCTTTTTTGAGGTTATTCATAAGAACACACAGAAACGACGCCGAATGTTCTCATTGCTGTTGGTTCTTTCAATATTTGTAACCTCAGGCGTTGTGTGGATCCTGCGCGGCACGGGTATCACGATGGTAAACGTGGAACTGTGCGGCATCGAAGCACACACGCACACCGAAGAATGCTATGAATCCACCCTGATTTGCGAATTGCAGGAAGATGATACACATACACACACTGATGAATGCTACGAATCCACACTGATATGCGGAAAAGAAGAACACATACATATAGCATCCTGCTATTCCGATCAGACGGATGTTACCTACACACTGCTGCAAAACACGATCACAGATACCGTGGAAATGAACGGTGTTCAGGTCTACGATTCACCGATTTCCGCTGACGCTTTGACCGAAGTTATCAACAACCAGCTTGCAAAGCAGGATCATGACAACCCACCGCCCTTGCGTTCGATCAACCCCCAAAACGTGCCAACCTTGAATGATCTTCCCGATACCCGCAAGGCAGGCATTACCATTAATCTGTTTGATTACGGCAACGATGCGCTGGATAATGATAACAACTTATACGAAAGCCTTAAAACCGTAGGCATCAACACAGGACGCAGCCGCGATCAAGACATTGTATTTATGGGACGCGGCACACCAAATAACAATGGTTCTCCGGACCATAACAACTATTCCGGTGGTCAGGTGCCCGTACAAGGCATTGTCCAGAACACGCTGACAAACGGTTATCCTACACTTTCCGCATCAGAACACCATTCTCTGGCTTATTTGTTTGACCCGACTCTTACCACAAATTACAGAGATGTCTACACCAATGTTGCCAATCTGCTGAGGTGGAATGCAACCACTCATACTTACTACTTTAACAGTGATGACAATTACGCCTACTATAATACAAGTCAGGGTAATAACGGTGATTTTGTCGTTTATGATAGCTCTTTCAAGAATAGCCACAACGATCCAAAGAGTCCGGGTATCGGTTTCTTCCCGTTCAATGATTACAATGATACCCAAAAGAGCGTACAGGCTGGCGGCGGATACAACCACCATTTCGGCATGACGCTTTCGGCGGATTTCAAGATTCCGAACAATACAGCACTTCAGTATGAGGGAAGAGATGTCATTTTTGAGTACAGCGGCGACGATGATATGTGGGTCTTTGTAGACGGTATCCTCGTCCTCGACGTCGGCGGTATCCATCAGCCTGTGGCAGGTGTCATCAATTTTACAACCGGTCTCATTATGGTGCAGGATGAATCAAACGGTGCAAGCGCTCCCTTGTCCACGACTGAATTAGCAGCCTATGCAGACGGTCTCTTCACCATCAGCAACATGAAATGGACAAACACCACTTTGGCAACTACATTCAATAACGCCGGTAAAACATGGGATCCCACCGCAGAACACCATGTTGATATCTTCTATCTGGAGCGCGGCGGTGTTTATTCGAACCTTGCAATGCAGTTTAACCTCCCGATTGTCAAGACCATCTCAGTTGCCAAGGATCTGAATGCGCTTTCGCATTCCACCACAGAATACGACGACAAAGAGTATTCTTTCAGACTGCACGTAAAGAGCAGCGCAACCTCTGACGATGACGACATCTATACGGGTTCCGTCGAGCGGAACGGTCAATACATCCCGTTGGGCAATGACGGCATTTTCAAACTGAAACCGGGTGAGGATATCTCATTCCACGCCCTGAATGAAGACAAGTACTACTATGTAGAGGAAATGAACGTCAACTCGTCAATTTTCTCAGATATTCTTGTCAACGATGAGGAACTCAAATCCCTCACGGCGGATTCGGGAACACAAAGTGTCTGCACACCGCCGGCCGCACTGACCGAAAGCCTGGATTACAACTTTACGAATCAGATTCGTGAAACGAAAACCGACCTTGAAGTCAAAAAGTACTGGAATGACGGCGAATCCACCGTAAGCCACTCGGATGCTAAGGCATTGTTCCACCTGATTCGTACCGATGAATCCGGCAACGAAGAACTCGTAACGGTTGGCGGCAGACGCACCTTCTCTCTGACGGAAGAAAACAACTGGTACAAGAAATTCACCAATCTGATCACACGATACGGCGAGCACACCTACACATACAGCGTAGAAGAAGTCAACGTACCGATAGGTTATTCCGTCAGCTATTCGGAGGGTAAAAACGGTACCACCAAAGTGCTGAACATCACGAATGTCATTACGACGGAATCGGAAATATCCGTCAAGAAAGAATGGCTCGATGCATTCGGAAATGCGATCACCACACCTCCGCAAAGCGTTACCGTGCAGTTGTATCGAATCGTTCAGAAAGTTGGTCCTTCCGAAAAAACCGACCTGACCATCAAGGTTATCGATGAAGCAGGCAACGAACAGAAATGGACAACATCGGAAGCCTATCTGGATGGCACGATTGAATTTGCCATAGATATGCCGGAAGACATAACATTGAAACGTATTGGCACAGCCCATTGCAGCTGCAGTGAATCGGATGGCATATTTACAGCATCCGGGATTGACGAAGGTGCTGAAGTTTCCATCTATGTCAGCAGTGATTCCGGCAATAACTCAGCTGCCCTTCTGGTGCATGACTCATTCGAAAACGGCTTGAGCAATTGGAGCGGCAGAGGTGATGCAAGCGTTGCACTTTCCACTGCTGGCTCTTATTCAGCCAATCATTCGCTTTCCATCACAGGCAGAAAAGCTATGTGGAATGGCGCGCAGTATGAACTCGACACCGATATCTTCAAGCCGGGCAAATCCTACAGCTTCAGCATCAAAGTTCAAAACACAGGCGATGATAAATACACATACAAGCTTTCACTGCTGTATTACATCAATGGAGAACAGCAATTCGGCGATATTGCAAGCGTTCAGTGCAATGGACATGAATGGGCTACTCTGGAAAACCAATCGTACACCATCCCTGCCAATGCCGCTGCAAGTCCTCTTTATCTGATTGTGGAAGGCGACAGCAGCGTTCTCAATCAGAACAACCGCGATATTAGGGTTGATGAGTTGGTCATTGCAGCAGCAAACAATCAAATTACAGTAACAGAAACTACAGGCGATGTGACCCTGAAATACGCCCCACCATATACACAATACAGCTTTACAAACAGCACACAGGACTGGACAAACCGTTATGGCGGAACAGTCACTCGTACTACCGATGCATCCTATGCTACAAATTCTTCGCTTGTCGTCAAAGGAAGAAACAACTCTTATGAAGGCATGTGGATTAAGCTTCCGGATGCCTATCCGGAAGGAGGTACATTCAGTTTCACAGCATACGCAATGGCACCAACTGCGGGCATCTCATTCAAAATGACATTGCAAAATAATAATAACTCATTTTCAACCATCGCAGAAGAAGTATCGACCGCCGGGGGATGGGTAAAACTTTCGAATCCGAGCTTTACCATTCCCAGTGGTGACCGTATGCTCTACGTCGAAACACCAAACAGCACAGCTAATTTCTATTTGGACGAAGTCGTCATTGCACCTGCTGGTACCAATGTGAATGTAATTCCCCAAACAGGAAAAGTGGTTTTCGGCGAACTATGTGATTGCGAGATTTTCGAGGATACCTCCTATGGTCCGCTGATTCCGATCGGCAGCCCGACGGATGCGGCTTTCGGAGACCCGGTCACACTTTCGAGCACAAACAATTGGCTCAAAACATGGTCCAGTGAAGACTTGAAGCAGAATCCGGCATACACCTACACCTACTACGTGAAAGAAACGAGCACGTTAAGCGATTACGTAACCTATTATCTTAACACCAACGTTTCTTCCAATACATCGTCCACCCCCATACGTATCCAGAATGTCAAAAATGCGTATGTTCTGCCTACAACGGGCGGAGGAGGTCCTTCAAAGTACCTCGGTGCAGGCTTGTTCCTGATTTTACTGAGTTTCCTGATCGGAAGCTTTGTGAAACGACGTGAAAGGGGGTCTCGGATGATGTGACCTCAATGACATATCATATCAAAACCCGCAAATCCCAAAAATCAAAACAATTTGAAACGGAGGAATCGATTATGAAGAACTTTAAACGAATTTTTGCACTGATGCTGACTACCATTATGGTATTCACGCTCGGCATCGCAGCAGGGATGACAGCCTCTGCTGATGATGACATCGTGATCTCGATCACGGCTCCTGACAGCAATACAAACTATGTTTACAGTGCTTATCAGGTATTCAAAGGAGACCTGGTAGATGGAAAGCTCCTCAACATCGACTGGGGCACCGGCATTAATTCCAGTGATGTTGACGATCTGCTGGAAGCCCTGCAAGAGGACGACAACCTCATGGACGGCACCGATTACATTTTCGCAGATTGCGAAACCGCAGCACAGGTCGCAGAAGTCCTTGCAGAATATGATGATGATTCGGACATTGCACGTGCATTCGCTGACGTCGTATCGGGCTATCTCGCCAGCTCGGCAACCGCAACCAGCACCTACAACACGACCAGCAAAACATATGACATCGTCCCCGAAGCTGTCGGTTACTACCTGATCAAAAATACCGACACCACCAACAATCCGAAGACTCGCTTCATGCTTGAAGTACTCGGCAAAAAGACCGATGCTGTTGCAAAAGCAATTCTCCCGACCCTCGACAAGAAAATCGACACCGGCACGAGCAAAGTATCTCAGAACAGCGCACAGGTCGGTGACACGGTTAATTTCGTGCTCACATCCAAAGTTCCCGATATGACAGGCTACGACAAGTACTTCTTCATCATCAATGATACACTGAGCAAAGGTTTCACCTTTGATCCCACCTCCGTTGTAGTCAAAATCGGTGATGCCACAGCAACTCCTTTGGCCCTCAACAATGGTTACACAGTTTCTGCCTCCACTACTAGTGACAGCACCAAAATCCAAATCGTATTCAAAAACTTTATCCAGTATAATACCTCGACTTATGACGATGCGGACATTACCGTTACCTACAGCGCAACCGTCAACAAAGACGCTGACCTGACTGCAGCAGGAAACCTCAACTCCGCAAACCTGACCTACTCCAACGACCCGAACTATGATTACAAGGGCACAACAGGCACGGATCCGAATCCGGACGTTCCCGGTTCCGGCGAACCCACAGGCACCACCCCCAATTCTGAAACCAAAACTTACCTGACCTCGATCAAGGTCATCAAAGTGGACGACAGTGCCACTCCGCAGGCTCTGACAGGTGCAGAATTCCAGCTGAAACTGAGCTCCGGAAACATCACCTCGCTTATCATCGGTTATCAGTTCGTAGCAGATGATACAACAGCTGCAACATACTATAAGCTGACCGACGGCTCCTA
Source organism: Oscillospiraceae bacterium (assembly GCA_045600205.1). Lineage (GTDB taxonomy): Bacteria > Bacillota > Clostridia > Oscillospirales > Ruminococcaceae > Firm-04. Next base: position 47,878 of record JAZRXM010000005.1, read on the forward strand.
CACTACTACTGCTCCCGGCAGCTCCACCGATCCTCGCTATGCAAGCACCTCCACAAAGTATAAAAAGGTCGCACTGGATGGCACGCAGGATATTCCTACTGCCGCTGCTACCATCACAGGATATGTGGATGATGACGGTTATCTGACATTCAAGGGTCTGAATGCAGGCACATACACACTCACTGAGTTGGTCGCTCCCGCAGGCTATAACAAACTCTTGGAAGATATCACATTCACCATCAATGGTGCATACGACTCCACATCCAGTGCATTCGTATGGTCTACGACCACGGGCAGCAAAGCAACCTATGACAGCACCAACAATGTCTTTGAGGTCACGGTCGTCAACAAGGCAGGCACCACCCTTCCTTCGACGGGCGGCATGGGCACCAAGCTGTTCTACATCCTCGGCAGCCTGATGGTAATCGGTTCGGTTATCATGCTGGTCACCAAAAAGAGAGTAGCAACTGCTGAAAAGTAATCTTACAAAAAGCTGAAACAGCACAAAATACCAAGGATGCAGCGGGAGGAATCATTCTCCCGCTGCATCCTCATGTCTCACGGAAAGGAGGCGCAGATGAAGCGTTATATCATCAATCTGACACTGGTCATCACATTGCTCATCGGCATTGCTCTGCTGCTCTATCCTTCTATCAGTGAGTATGTCAACTCCAAAACACAGTCACAGGTCATTGAATCCTACGCAAAGCAAATCGACAACATGACCTCTGAGGAAACCGAAAAGGTTCTGGAAGCAGCCCGCCAATACAACGAAAAACTTTCCGCAACAGAAGGCGCATTTTATAATCCTGCGCTGCTGGATGGCTATTACAAGCTGCTGAATGTATCCGGAAACGGCGTCATTGGTTATATCGGCATCAACAAAATCAAGTTGGAGCTGCCGATCTACCACAGTGTTGCGGAACAGGTACTGCAAATCGCCACAGGACATCTGGAAGGCTCCAGTTTACCGATTGGCGGTGCCAGTACGCACGCAGTAATTTCAGGACACCGAGGTCTGCCCAGTGCCAAGTTGTTCACAGACCTTGACAAATTGGAACTCGGCGATACGTTTTATATTTCGGTGCTGAATCAATTAATTACCTATCAGGTGGATCAGATCAAGACAGTCAAGCCAACCGAAGTGCAGGATTTACAGATCCTGCCGGGAAAAGACTACTGCACCCTTTTTACCTGCACGCCATACGGCATCAATACGCACCGCCTGCTGATTCGTGGCAAACGCATTGAAAACGATAAGAAGCAATCACTGATCTACGTTCCCAATGAAGCGTTTGAGATTTCACCGTTTATCGTCACGCCGATCGTGGCAGCCCCCATGCTGCTGATTCTGTTGGTGTTGCTGCTGGTAAGCGGTGCAAAAGCAAACAAAAAAAAGAATAAATCAAATGGTACCCGTTGATGTTTTTAGCAAAACGGGTACTATTTTTTTCATTTTGCGTATGCTTCCTTTCCATCGAAGAACGCATCCCTACTGAAATAACGTGATCTATCCAATCGAAACGAACGTTGCAACAATCAACTACATTCCGTATGATCTGAACAACTGCGTCCCGACATAAAACGCCCCCGCAAAACAATCATGCTCTGCGAAGGTATTATGATGAATTGCACCATGATATCTCCCTTCATGCTGTTTGAAAGGATACAACTCATCATGAATATTATGCAGATTTTTGCTCTTTCGCCAATGATTTTTTGACTTTTTAGATATTCTGCCATACGTTTCTTTCAAGCCTTGCGATTTTGAAAAATGTGTGATATAATAGATACTGAATTGGTATCTGAACCCATATTTTTCGGATTTATTCCAGACAAAAAGGAGCAGAAACATGAATATTACATTTTTCATCGGAAACGGCTTCAATCTGAATCTCGGACTGCATACTGCTTATTCAGACTTTCTCACGCATTATCTGAGAGAAAACGCTGAGGACAGCAAGCCTGTGGCATTCCTCAAAAAACTGCTTGCCGCCGAAGAACCATCCGCGCTCTGGTCAGAGGCAGAACTGTTCTGGGGCAAAGCTACCGCACAGTTTTTGGAAAATGACTTTTCTGCCGATGATTTCTACGATGCCTACGAGGATTTCTGCGCCAATCTCGCCGCCTATCAGCAGAAAGAGGAAAAGCGTATCCCGTATGACGCACTGAACAAAAAAATCGTCGAGGGATTCTCCTCGGCTCTGCTCCACTTTGCTGACGGTTTTCGTGAAATGGAACGCGCACAGCTGCTCCAGTTTGCAGAATCCTTTGACAGCCGTCTTTGCTATCGCTTCATTGACTTCAATTACACCTCGGCACTGGAAAAATGCCTGAACGCCGTCAATGCCGTGCCCGATTCCATCGGTTCCACCATGGTACACGGAAAGCCGCTCCAGAACCGCATTCTCAGCCACCTGCACATCCATGGCGACCTCAACAAGTCCATGGTACTGGGCGTCAACGATGCCTCGCAAATCGCAGGAACAGCACTGTTTGACGGACTCGGACAGGAATACACCGACCAGCTCATCAAGCAAAGTGCCAACGAAATGTACAAAGAGGATGCCGACAAAAAAGCCGCTGACATCCTGAAAGCCAGCGACCTCATCTTCATTTACGGAATGTCCCTCGGCATCACCGACAAAATGTGGTGGGAGCGCATCTGCGAACTGATGAAGCAGAACAAGCGCCTGCACATCATTCTGCACGCTTATGATGCACCGCAGAATCAGCTGATTGCACGCCGCCTTGTCACCTTTGAAAAGCAACGCCGCGCCGAATTTCTGCAATTTGCGGACTGCAACGAGGAGGAATTGGAGGAACTCTCCAATCGCATCCACATTGATTCCTCGAATCTCTTTTCAAAAATCAGCGGACTCGCTGACCACCTGTAATCCACAGCATAAAAAACGGACATTTTCCGAAATCATCAGAAAATGTCCGTTGCCAATTATTCTTCGGTTTTCTTCTCTTGTTCCACGGTTCTCGTCGGACGGGTCGGTTCCACCTCACGGATGGCAGCGGTCAGCTTGGTTTTGAATGTTTTTTTCATTAGAAGTCCTCCTTTTCCACACGATTGGTCAAATCAAGGCATATTTTCACCATTATAGCATATAATTTGTGAAATTTCAAGTGTCAGCGTAAAAAAAGGCGGACATTTCCTGAAAAAGAAAATGTCCGTATAGCGAATAAAGAGGAATGGAGCATACGGGGATCGAACCCGTGACCTCCACACTGCCAGTGTGGCGCGCTCCCAGCTGCGCTAATGCCCCGAAAGGGTATCTTTATTATAACACAGAAACAACGGTTTGTCAAGTGGCAATCCGCAAACGGCATATCGGGGGAAAATGCCGTAATCAAACGCATTTTTGGCATTTTATAGAAACGAGGTGTAAAAAATGACCCAAATTTTAACCCTTTCTACGAAAAACCTACCTGAAATTAAGGAGCTTTTTCGGAGTGTATTCACCCTGCCGCCGTGGAATGACGACTGGAGCAATGACGTTCAGCTGGAAGAATACCTGCTGGATGTGATGACTGCCAGAAACCCGCTCAACCTCGGTTTTTACAAAGATAAAGAACTGATCGGGCTTTCGCTCGGGTATATCAAGCACTGGTGCAGCGGTACGGAGTATTTCATCAACGAGCTGTGCATCCGCCCTGAATTGCAGGGCAACGGCTACGGCACGATTTTCCTGCAAGGCATTGAGGACATTCTGCGGTATGAGAAAATCGGTACCATTTTCCTGCTCACAGAGCGGGATGTACCCGCCTACGAGTTTTACAAACAGCGCGGATTCGAGGAGACCCCGAATCAGACCGCATTTTTCAAGAACATCGACTGAATTGCAGAAAAATCCCCCCTACGTGGGCAACCGCCTGCGTAGGGGGATTTGTATGGAGTTTACTGCTTGTCCAGATCCACAAACGGGATATTCACGCTGGTGACCGGACGTCTTTCTCTTGCTACTTCCTTCAAAATCGGAAGTACATTCAGGTTATTTGCTCTTGTCTGCTTAATAATCGCTGTATCCACGCTGGGAACCATATTGGTACCGTCTGCCGCCTTCATCGGCGCGCTAAGCTTGCCATGCAGCGTTCTGACGGTGGTCAGCATTTCCTGTGCGGTCGCAGTATCATCGATTACGACACAGACGAATTCTTTGTTGCTCGTGCGGTAGACGTTTTCTTTGCCGTATGCTGCAAATAAAGCCTGTGCAAAATCCATGATGAAATTATCAGTCGCATCAATGCCGAGATTCATGTTCATATTTGCAAGACCGTTGAAGCTATGCAGGATAAAGTATGTCGGCTTTGCTTTGCCTTCCTTGGTCTGCGAGAAGTTTTCGATAAAGGCAAGTCTGGATTTCGACTGTGTCAACACATCTCTGTCCATGGAATCATTGAGAGCCTTACGGGTCTTTTCCTGCTTTTCAATGGTGCGGACGAGCTGTGCAGAGGTCTTGAGCATCTTTCTGTTGAGCAGGAAGATTATCACTGCGATAACTGCGATTGCTGCCAGAAATACGTACATAAATGTACGTACTCTGCTTTCAGCGGCGTACATTTCGCTCTTGACATCCTCGATCTGGAAGATCCAGCCGTAGCGGTCCGAATAAGCGTACACTGCAACGGAGCTGCCAAATTCGTACTGACCGACTTTTTCGGTTTCGTTTGCGCTGTTATAGTCTTTGCAAAGCTGGATCAGATTGTTGTTGTCAGTTGCCTTGTATACGTGCGATTCAGTGCCGTCCTCTGCATAGATAATTTCTTTGATGGTGTCGCCCTCTTTGAAGATGTACTTCGCATCCTGGACATTGACCATGGAGAACTTTGCGCTCGGCATTCCAGTGATTTCGAAGCCCAGAGCCTTCTCCAGTTCTTCGGTATAGACGCCCATACCGACCAGACCGATCGGTGCGCCGTTTTCATCGAATACGCCTTTGTAAAGCGAAACGATCTGGGAATGATCACCGACAGGCGAGAGGATGATGCCCGTGTTGTAGACGGCGTTATCTCCTGCTTCCAGCAGCGAGCTCTGCAATGCTGCAAGTGACTCGGAGCCATCTTTTCTGGTTGAGATACCTACCGTACCCGCATTGGTGTGCGCCAGAACCTTCGTTTTCCATGTGGATACGTAAATGCCTTCATCGGAGCCGCCTTCATCCGGCGTAATGGAGATTTCCTCCATATATTTCTGTACGCCTGCCTGTGCGGTATTGAACTCCTGTTCGAGTTCCGCTATCTGATCTTCGGAAGCAGCATCCAGTGCGTTGGATACCTTCAGCAGGTTCTTGACTTCAGCTGCTCTGGAGTAATCGAGCAGTCTGTCCTCCTGCTTTTTCACAAATTCTTCGATGGCGGAGAGCTGCGATTGTGCAATCGTCTGGGTGGATTCGATGGTAGACTGTCTGGTGATTCTTGTGACTGTTGTTGCCATGACGCCTGAGAGGACGACAGTACCTGCAAGAAGTACTGCGAGGATCCCAGTTAAGACAGAATTAGAATTTTTGTCTGACATTGTGAGTAAACCTCCATTCACTTACTTCAAAACTGTTCCATGATTTTTTTACGAAGGCTGGATTTCGGGGCTTCTGAAAATTCTTGGGTTTCTGCGTCAATTCGTTCCAAAACAGCTCTGCGCCGCTGCATAACCATATTGCCGCTGCTGGCTTTGCTTTCTACCATATGGATGGATTGAAGCGGAACACTCTGTCGTTGCTGGAAATTATTCTCCTGATACGGATTCATGTTTGCTGCTTGGTTCATCATGGGCTGTCCCTGCGGATTCGGCATTCCCATGTTCTGCGGGTAACCGTAAGGGAGTGCTTGCGACATCTGCATACCTTGATTCTGCATCAGATTGCCCTGCGGCATCGAAATACCGTTTTGCGGCATATTCATCATGCCCATCGGCATTCCGGAACCAAGCTGCGGTCGCATTGGCATGCCCATATTTGGCTGGGGATTCATGTTCACAGCTACGTTCATGCCCGGCTGCGCATACATATTCATTGGCATTCCCGGATTCTGCTGCATTGCCATGCCCATCTGCGGATTCATGGGTGTACCCATATAGGGCTGCTGCATTCCCATGCCCATCTGTGGATTCATAGGCACGCCCATACTGGGCTGCTGCATTCCCTGTGACTGTGCCGCCTGCTGATAGTTAGCTTGTCCCACCATCGTTTGTGGAAGGGAATTAACCTGTTGACCGAAGGGAACGGACGCACCGCTGTTTTGCTGCGGCGCGGCTCCGTTCGCAGTCGGCATCGGAATCATCCCCTGTGGGGTAAGCGGCTCATTGAGCGACTCCTGATTCAGGGTCGGCACCATAGCGCGAACCGGAGCCGCAGGCGTATCGCCTTCCTTTGCTTCAAATGGAGAATAGAATTCTCCTGTTTCCATTTTTTCCATTTCGTCCATATTGACACCTCTTCTTTCTTCGTTTTAAAACTTAACTTGATTCCGATAACAATTTCTTTCCGCTTAGTGTTAGTTGCTTGAATGAATCCAATCAGTAGAATTTTGCCTTGGAAGTTGTATCTTCCTTTTATTAGATTATAACACATAACGCCCATTTTGTCAATAGTAATCTATGAAAAAACTATAATTTTTTCAAGAAAAACTTGTTATGTATGTATACAGATAGTATATGGTTGTACAAATATGATGTTATGGATTAACTGTTATCGCATACAAAATCCGATGAGTTTTTAGTTAGTTGGAATTAACAAATAGTAAACGTGATCGGTCGTTCACAGAATTGACCGATTCTGAAAATTTGTAAAAAAACCTGCAACCTTTTCCGGTGCAAAAACGACTTATGGGTAAGAGCAGCTCTGAAATACAACCGAGTGAAAGGTGGTGGACGATATGGAGGAATCCGAAATTCTGAACCTGTTTGCTTCCCGTGATGAGAATGCGCTCGTGCAGCTCAACGCCAAATACGGCGAAATCGGACATAAAATCGCAGCGAACATCCTCGGCAACGGGCAGGACGCAGAAGAAGTCTGGAATGATGCGCTCATGGAACTTTGGGCGACCATTCCCCCACAGCGTCCGCAAAGCCTGTTCGCCTATCTTGCCGTACTGATCCGCAATCTGGCATACGACAAATGCCGTGCAAAGACAAGAAAAAAGCGTTTCGGAGAGCAGGTACGCATCGCGCTGGACGAACTTGCCGAATGTCTGCCCTCACAGATCAATGTGGAGGAACAGGCAGACGCCCGACAAATCGGGCAAGCGATCAATGCGTTTCTTGCAAAGCAGCCGCAGGCGGTGCGCATCCTGTTTGTGCAGCGATACTGGGCATCGCTTTCCGTTGCGGAAATTGCGGAGCGGTACGCTCTGAACGAAAACACAGTCAAAAGCACTCTGCGCCGCACGCGTGAAAAGCTGCGGACATACCTGAAAAAGGAGGGCTATCTATGAAACAGAATGCACATGATATTCAGACAGAGCAACTGAAATCCATGCTGGACGGCATCCCGCAAGAATTCATTGCGGAGCTCGCAGAGCCTCAAATTGACCGCTCACAGCTCGTCGAGGACGCCGAAGCGGTCGCAACACCTTTCGGTACATTCGCGCCGCATACGCAGCGTATGCAAAAGCCTGACAAGCAAATGGGCAGACTTCTGCACACAGTCACGGCAATCGGCGGCATTGCGGCAGCTTTGCTTGCGGTCATCGGCATCGCTGCGATTCTGCGCTCCACGCCGCCCGAAATCGGCGGCACCTCTGAGGTATCGGAGGAAATCAACATCCCGTATGTAACAACCGCTCCGCTGTCTGCGAATGAAACAGTCAACAGCGTGACGGTTCTCCCCCAAAAAACAGAGCCGACCAAGGCAGTCGCCGTGACAAATGTGCCGCAGCAAACTGTCACCCAAGCAGTCGAAATCCCGATCACAACAGTACCCGCAGACCATCCCGCAGAAAAAAATCCTGTGACAAAGTATACCGACCCGCAATGGGAAATCAGCTTCACGCCAAAATATTCCACCACAGCCCCCGTCAGCACCAGCAAGCTGACCGTTGAAAAAGTCAAGCAGATCATTGCGGAGAACAGCTGCTTTGAGGATATGTACAAAAAAATCTGCGCCATTCAAATGCCTGATGCCCATTGGGGTTCGGGCATCGATTATCAACGGTTCTACCTGAACGCTGACGGCACGGAATATATCGAGATCATGATGCAGCAGTATGGAGAGATCAGCTATTTCTTAAATAAACAGTGGCAGGTGCTTTATCAGGAAAAAGCCCCCAATGCGGCACAATTGCAGAATACCATGGATGAAAAAATCGCCGCATATCTGAAATCGCTTGGCTATACCGACAGCGATTTCGCAAAAATCAAGAACGCAAAGTTCGATATTTCCTCCTGCCGCGTTCCGCAGATCGCAGTCGCTTTTGTGACCTATCTGGAAACACAGTACTACAATCCGATCACCCACGATGAACTTCAGTTCTTCTTTGATTCTGACACAACGGATTATCTTGGTGGGATTTTCAGCAACAGAATGAACGACTGCGGCACCTCGTTCAAGGATCGCATTGATGTCCAGAAAGAAGTGGAAAAACTGGATGACCCTGTTCAGAACTTATACGGCGGAAAACTGACCATTGATTTCCAATCGGGATTCAACTGGTGCGAACAATATTCGATCTGTGATCTGCTCTTCTCTACAACCAACATCAATGATATCGAACTGCATGGTGCCATGGGTGATCCGCACGTCATGTATCTCTGTGATTTTGACGGTGACGGGTATTGGACATACCAAGACCTTTGCCAAATGTACCGCTACGTTGTGGACAAAGAGTACTATCTGCATGGTGCGATCGGACCGGAGCTGGTTTCTGTCGATATATTGGATTCCGTTTTGTCGGAAAATGCACCGGCTGTCACAATGCAAAGTCTATGTCAAGTACTCGCAGGCAAGGCAAATTCGCTTGTCTGATGACAAATCTCAATTGATCGCGCAAGTCCAAGCAAGGGCTTGCGCGATTTTTAATTGCTGCCATTTTCTATAAAATCAGTTGACAAACAGAACGAAATGTGATACACTATTACTTAGAATTTGATGAAAGAGGGTGATCCCCGTGCGAAAGACATCCCATGTTCTTTCCGTATTACTCAGCATGACTGCCGTGTTGGCAATGTCAGTCCCAATGCACGTATCCGCAAACGATTCCGCACCATTTGAAATACTCGGAACGGAAACCTGCGGCACCTTTGAGGTGTTCCATGTCAAACCGACCGAAACGCCCGTCAAGCCGCTGCCCCTGCGGGCATCAGGCGGAACAAACGAACTTGGTCTGACGGAAAGCCAAATGAAATCCCTGAAAGCAGACCTTCGCACTGCCATTGCAAATAAAACAAAAACCATTGACCTTTCCAGGTATTATATCCCATATGACCTGGGTCAGAGCGATTTGTTCGTTTCTCTGGTTGGTGAGGACCCGCTGAATATCAGCGCGGAGATCGACGGTTTCTATTCCCACACAGTCAGCAGCAAAAAGTATCTCTATGGGCTGAAAATGGTGTACTACACCGATGAGGAAGTCAGTCAGATTCAGGCGGCTGCCGACAAAATGCTGGCAGGACTTGATTCCGCTGCGCTTTCCGATACCGAAAAAGCCCTGCTTCTGCATGACAGACTGGCACTGAACTGCGAATATGATGTAGAAAACCTGCAAAATAATTCCATTCCCGATGTCAGCTATCAGGTATACGGTGCGCTGGTCAATCGGATCTGTGTCTGTGAGGGCTACGCAAAAGCCTATATGTACATGATGAACCGCCTGGGCATCCACACGGAATTCATTGATTCCCCAACGCTCAATCATGCATGGAATGTCGTCACCATTGACGGCAAACGCTACCATGTGGACGTCATGCATGATGACCCGACACCGAATCTGGTCGGCAGGGCCATGCACAATAATTTCCTGCTTTCCTCCAAAGCCCTTTACGAAGGCAGCAGTCACAAGGCGACTGACTACGACCAGACTTTGACGGATACCACCTATGATAACGCAGTTTGGTCGGATATCAACACCAATTTTGTACTGTTTGATGACGAGATCTACTACATCACCTCAGATGGCAGCCTGAATTGTCTGGAGGACGGCACGCCCAAGCAGATGCTCTCCCTGAAGGAGCATTTCACAGACAACACCTGGTATGCCAATGACCTGGGCAGCTATTGGCAAGGATTTCACAGTATGCTTTCCTGCGACAGCGAAGCGATTTACTTCAACCTCGCCAAGAATATTTATCGCTATGTGCCGAATGAAACGTCTGCGACCGTATTCTATACGCCTGCGGAAACACAAACGGCAATCGAAAACTCCATCTACCGTTTCCGTGCAGCAGACGGCATCTTTGAATACGTCATTTCCACCACGCCCAATAAAATCCAGGATTACCCCATATTGCACAAGACATATGAGGCAATGTTTGCAGAGCAGTCTGCAACGCTCAGCGGCGAAATCGGCATGAATTTCTGTATGCAGCTCACGAATGCCGCGAAAACCACAGATGCGTACATGGAATTCAACGTGGCAGGGCTGAACGGCAAACAAACGATCATCCCGCTGTCGGACATCACTCCGGATGCTGCCGGACACTATACTTTCACCTGTACGGTCAACGCGCTCCAAATGGCAGATGAGATCACCGCAATTTACCATTACGGCACAGAGCAAAGCGTAACGTTCACCTCCTCTGTCAAAGAGTACATTGAAAACGTTGCGGCATTGGCAAGCAAGGGCGACACAACCTGTCAGAAAGCATTGCCGCTGGTCAAAGCGCTTGCCGATTACGGATACTATGCACAGCAGGCTTTGGCAGCGGAACACGGTTTCACCATCGGCACTGACCACGCAGAAATGATTCGCTACACCACCGCGCCTGATCTCTCCGCAGACCTTTCTGCTTTTGCTTTCTCGCAAACTGGTAATGCAGAAAGCATCGGTGCTGAAAAAATCACGAAAACACTTGCACTGGATTCCAGAACCGACCTCATCGTGTTCTTCGCCATGCAGGACGGCAATTCCCTGACCGAAGCAGATATTTCCTGCAACACCGCTTATCCGACCGAATTTTTGCAAACAACAGACGGCAGATATTGCTTCATCATTTCCGATATCGGAGCGGACGCGCTGGATGACACCTTCTGCATCGACATTAAAAACGGCACACTGACACTGGAAATCTCGGCACTTTCCTACGCCGATGCGGTACTTTCCGGTACGGCATCCGCAGCAGACAAAAATGCCTGTGCCGCACTCTATGCCTATTATCTGGCGGCAGAAAATTATTTGAAATGAGGTTGACAAACATGGAACAGTCAGCAAAAACACACTATTCCGAACCCGATCTGGAAATTATACTTTTTGATGCAGAAGACACGATCACAACCAGCATTGACCCGGATCTGACCATGCCGGAAGTATAAAGTGGTATCTGCGATGCATTAGCATGACAAACCAACAGGGCAGAGAAATGGATTCTTTTCCGTTTCTCTGCTCTTGATTTTTCCATAGAAATGCTGACAGAAAACGCCCGACAAAACCCTGTTACAGGCTTTGTCGGGCGTTTCTTATGCCGTGGGATTTTTTGTTACATCATCTCAGAGATTGGCTTCTTCATCGCCGCTTGTCTGAATGATGTCTTCCGCTTCAAACCTGATGATCTCAAGTTCAGCTTCGATATACTGTTCTTTGCTCAAGGTTATTCTCCTTTCATGCCTGATAGTTTGCCGCTACAATGTCTGTGTAGATGGTTGACAGACAACCGTTCGACGGATCAATGACTACGACATAACCTCTTACGTAGATGGTCGTATCTTCATTGCCTGTCATATTGAAGTGTACGGTCAGCGTACCATTTGCTTCGTGATTTGCGCCGACATACTTCATTACTTCTTCGTTGCTCAGCAGCATATTATCCTCATAGCCGCAGGTACCGTCCTTGAAGTACAGCATACCGTACTCAACCAGCGTATAGTCGTCAGGTACCACTCTGGATACTGCCACAGCAACTTTGTGCTGCTTGTCTGTACCAACTTCTTCAGAAATGGTAGAAAGAACAATTACGGTCGGAATCGAATTGATGTTTGCCAGTTCGGATTCGTCACCGTAAATCGCGTAAACCGAGACATCCGATACGGATTTGACTTCACATGCCTTGTCATACGAGAATACTCTTGCGCCGTCTGCATCAAACGACCAGTAGAGGAATACCTTGCCGTCCACAGTCGGTGCGGTCAGTGCGAGGTTTTCGCCCATGCGGACTGCCGCATTGCTGAGGGTTTCATCCTTGGTGCCGTCTACATAGACGTCAATGCTGCAAGCGTCTGTGTTTTCTTCGTATACAGCCGTAATGGTAATAGATTCTGTTGTGCCGAACAGTGCTTCGATGTCCTCTGCGGTTACCGCAGTTTCGCCATCCAGCGACCAGAACAGGAAGTCATGTCCGAGCATTGCGGGGGTAACAGGGAAGCTGCCGAGCAAATCGCCCACATAGTAGGTTGCAGAACCGAGATTCTGTGCATACGGTCCGACAAATTCTACATATGTTGCTGCTTCATCAGGAGCGCAAACCATGGTGATCGACATATCGTGCATTACGGTAATCGTCAGGACCTTTTTCGTACCGAGAATCTTGCCGTTTTCATCTTCCCACTTGAGGAAGTTTGCGGAATCCGATGCGGTCAGGGTCAGTTTCGAGCCGACCTGTACGGTTTCGTTGCTGTCTGTCAGAGCGTCTGTGCTGTCTGCTACCGTGAAAGTGCCGCCGTTCATGGCATTCACGGATACATTTGCGCTAACGTCATACGTATACTTTGCAACGAGGCTGATGTCTCCTGTCACGATGAAGTTATACCACTCGGAATCAGAGAGACAATTGGTAAATTCGGTATCTGCTGCATCGTACCAGCCGTCAAAGCGATAGCCTGCCAGCATTGCCTCTGCACCAACACCGATCTCAGCATCCAGCATATGCTTGCCGTCATTGTAAAGGGTTGCAATATCATTGCGGGTACCGTCCGTTGCGGTCAGGGTCACGGTTGCGTAACCCTTGACAGGAATGAACGAATAGTAACCGTATTCCTCCACGATGAACGGTTCAAACGCTTCGCCGTATGCAGACACGATTTCTACGTAGGTGTAGCCGTCAGGGAGCAGGGCAACCAGCTTTTCCAGCGTGACTTCTTCTCCGATCTCAAATGCGAAACTTGCAATTTCATTGCTGTTTGCATCCACCAGGAATACATTCGCGTCAGGATCATCGCCCGAACCGCCATTTTCTTCCCAGCAGGCAATCAGGATAATGTCGCCATATACGCCGCTGATGCCTTCCGCACCCATCATGATCTGAGAACCGCTTTCTTCCTGCATCATCCAGCCAAGGAACGTGTAGCCGTCCTTTTCGGGAGCAGAAACGAGTACGGGCTCAGAAAGCGTGTAGGTTTCGGGATACGTGCCGTCAGTAGTCATAGAACCGCCGTCCAGTTCATAGCTGACCCGGAAGCTGATTTCTTCGTAATTTGCCACTGCGGTGAGATTGCCAAACGTACCTGCGGGCAGTTTGTTGTCTGCGCCAACGGAAATTTCACGACCGCTTTCGTCCGTGACAGTCCAGCCTGTAAAGTTGTAGCCATACAGTTCCTCAGGCAGCAGGACAACACCGATCTCGGAAGAAGTATCCTCAATGGTGTAGGTGATAGAAGTGCCGTCCTGTACCTCAATGATGTACAGTTCTGCGTTCCATTTGGCTGTGAGTGCCAGATCGCCGCTTGCACCTTCTTCCAGTACGAAAGGATTGATCAAGTCACTGCCGTTTGTGGACCAGCCAAGGAATGTGTAGCCGTCCTTTTCGGGGTTTTCAAAGGTGATCGGGGTGTTTGCCGTCAGATACGTCAACGGGTTGGGATTGGTTTCTGCAAAGGTACTGCCTTCCAGACCGTCATAGGTGATTTCATACACGATGCTGTCAAATCCGGCGGTCAGGGTGACATCGCCCATCGTGCCGACAGGAATCGAGTTGTCAACCAGCGTAAGCGGTTCGCCATTGACGGTTGCCGTCCAGCCGATGAAAGTATAACCTGTTGCGGAAAGTGTAGGAAGTGTAACGCTTTCTTTGCAATTGAAGCTGTCCACCTGCGTACCGATGAATGTGGATTCAAATGCGGTCGGGTAATCGTAGGTGATCGTGAAATTGTGGAGCGTAAACGGGGTTTCAATGGTAACCTTTTCCGTCGCGGAAGTATCGACATACGAGTATTTTGCGAGTTCTTCTTCGGTCAGTCCGCCGTAGTCGTAACCTGTCGTATTCGGGTCAAGTGCAGGATAAACCACGTAGAAATCACCGGAACCGGGTACAAACGAAGTCGGGTTCGGATTTTCGATCTCTTCAGGCCAGTTGACATACTCGATTTCCACGGTATTGTCGATCCAGCGAGAGTAAACCGTGATATCCTCTGTACCCATGACTGCGTTCTCGAAGTCAAACGGAATGGTGCAATCTTCGTCTGCAAACCAGCCGTCGAATGTATGACCATACCATTCGGGATCATCGGGTTTTGTGATCTGTTCGCCGCAGATATATCCAAGCGGAATGCCCTTGACGAAATCGACCGTATGAATGTTATTTTCGAAATACAGATAAATCTCGGTCGTATGGTCGCCGCTGATGATGACGGGATCGGTGATGTCCACCATGGTGCCATCCACAGCGATTGCGGCAAAGGTCACATCTTCTGCCGCAGAGATATCTGCGATCAGTTGCTGCACAGAGGTTTCCTCCCAAGCGGTACCAATGTATTTCTTGGTCAGACCCATTGCGCGATAGTCTTCATCTACGGTTCTTCTGACAAAGCTGGTGACTTGATACTCGGTATCGTCATTTGCCTGCCAGATTGCCTTGATCTGCAAACCGTTGGCGGAAGTACCCGCAGGAATGACGATGTTGTGGCAGCCTTCCACTTCGGATTCGGTGCACTGCACATCGTATTCGCTCAGGTTTTCCCAGCCCATGAAGTCATAGCCTGCTTTTTGCGGATCAAGCATCACGATCGTTGCACCGGTGTCCATCGGATACAGAATGGTAGTATCCTGTGTCACACCGTCAACCACTGTCAGCCATTCGCCGCCGTCAAGATCTGCATAAGCCATGCCCTTTTCGCTGTTCCAGTTGGCGATGACCAGCAGGTTGCACGGATTTTCCTTCGGCACGACGATGACATTGCCGGTGACATGATCATCAAGGACTGCGCCTGTGTCAGCGTTCTTGACCGTCCAGTATGCGAAGGTGGAGTTTGCACGGGCTGCGGTCACAAACGTGATAACCGCATCCGTCATGTTGTATTCGGTCATTGCATCAGCAATATTTGCATTGCCGCCGTTCAGTTCGTAGCTGACCGTGAATCGACCGACCTTCCAGTTTGCTGTCAGATCCAGCTCGCCGTAAGAGCCCTTTTCCACGGTGACTGTGGACAGCATTTCTTCCGAAGTACCAATGGTCCAGCCAAGGAAGACATAGCCTGTGCGCACAGGATTCACCAGCGTAAAGGAATCGGTGAGATTGGTATAGGTTTCAGGATTTGCAGAACCCTCCGGCAGTGATCCACCGTTCAGGTTGTAATAGATCGGGTAAACCTCATCTGCCCAGACTGCATTCAGAACCAAACCGCCCGATTTGAGATTTTCCAGATGAACGGTATAGTTCGAAAGTGCCGCGCAGTTGAGAAGTTTGACAACGGTTGCCGTGCTGATCGGCTTGTTTTCGAGGAGTGCCTGTTTTTCGGCAGCAGTCAGTTCGCATACCGTAAAGTCTGCGTAATCGCTGAACTGCTCCGAAGTCCAACCGAGGAACGCAATGCCGTCATCTCTGGTCGGATCTTCCAGTGCAATCGCATTGAGGATGCTGTAAACTTTCGGGTTGTTGACGGTACCGGATTCAGGAATCCACTCGCCGTCCTCATTTTTGGTAACATGGATCTGATTGGTCGTTTCCAGAGAACCACCATTCAGATGATAGGTAATGTAATAAGGCTTTGCTTTCCAGTGTGCAGTCAGCTTGACATTCGGCAGAGCGTTGGTGATGTCAAGATAGATCGACTGCATCCGCTGTCCTGCCTCATACGAACCAATTTTCTGATCGCAGGTCCAGCCGTCAAAGACATAGCCTGTTCTGGTCGGTTCGAGGATCATCAGACCGGCATCCGTTGAAGGATTGAAGCTGCTGATCCAGTTGGGATTGTCTGCGGGATGTTCCGCATCGCTGCTGTCATTCAGGTCGTAGCTGATATTGCAGCTGGTCATATGGAATACAGCCTTGACATACAGATCAGAACCGGTCTGCGGCAGAATGAAGATGCCCGCATTTCCAATATTGGAATGGCTGCCTGTCTTTTGATCGAGGATATCCCAGCCGTCAAAGGTATAGCCTTCCTTTTCGAGGAAATACAGCTCATGGACTTTGCCCGCCCGAATGTCATCATAGGTATACGATGTGATGGGCTCGGTATCCGGAACAAATGCAGGTGTGCCGCCGTCCAGATCGTAGATAATACGGTAAGTGATCGGTGTCCAGTTTGCCTTCAGCTTCATGCTGACGAGTTCATCACGAAACGGAACAGCCGTAATCACATCATCGGAACCCTCGACTGTCCAGCCGGCAAAGCGGTAGCCTTCCTTGAGCGGAACAGCCAGACCCTGCGGTTCGGTTTCGACTGTGTAAGAGGTCGGAAGTGCGCTGAGTACCGTGCCGCCCTGCAAGTCGTAACTGATTTCGTAGGTGTTGATCTCCCATTCAATCGTCACGGTGATGTCTTCTGTTTTGCCGCTGAGTTCTACGATCTGCTCCTTGGCAGTGTAGCCCTTGCGATACGGAAGAATCAGTCGGAAATCGGAAGAATCTGCGGTATAGGTCGCGGGATTCGGATTTTCATCGCCCGTCGGCCAGTTCACATAGGTAATGTTGTGCTTGATCTGTGTCCAATCCTTCGGATAGATGTAAATGTCGCGTGCGATGCTGTCGCCAAGCAGTTCTTCAACAGTCTTTTTCGCGGTGAAAT
Organism: Oscillospiraceae bacterium; assembly: GCA_045600205.1. Lineage (GTDB taxonomy): Bacteria > Bacillota > Clostridia > Oscillospirales > Ruminococcaceae > Firm-04. The sequence goes on from JAZRXM010000005.1 coordinate 64,971, forward strand.
CGAAATCCCAGCCGCCGAATGTGTAGCCTTTCTTGGTCGGATTGGTTGCAGGTGCAGTCACCACATCATCGTAGTGCAGGACTGCGGTCTGGAATACGTTTCCGGAACCGTGTTCGTTCATGTAATGCACGGTGAATTCCTGATATGCATAATAAACGCCGTACACATTGAGCGTGCCTGCGGTGACAGGGAGGTCATCGTAGTAACCATACTCAGCAGAACTGCCGTCAACGGTTGCATGATCGAACTGATAGATGCGGTTTCCTGCATACTCCGTATTCATCATACCGACTGACAAAACGCTCTCATAGGTCGTCTGTGCATCAGTCGTCTTGACGAGCGTCCAGCCGCCCTCACCATTGCTGATGAAGTACTTGATCTGATACTGTGCTTCATCCTCAGCAGATTGCCCGCTTTCGGTTCTCCATTTTGCCTTGAGCGTGACAGCCTTGCCTTGCATCGTGAAGTAGTTTGCTACTTTACCGACTTCTTCGCTCTCCCAACCCCAGAAACGGTAACCCGTTCTGACAGGTGTGGGAACATAGACGGATTCGCCGATGCTTGCGGCAGACAGATATGTGCCTGTGCCTTCCGCACCGCCGTTGAAGTCATAGGTGATGTTGTAAGTGATCTTGTCAAATACTGCGTGGAGTACGATCTTGCCGGAATACTGGGAGAAATCAAGCTTTGTTACAGTTGTGGCAGTGCTGTCTGCGCCAATGATTTCCCAGTGCTTGAACGTCCAGACATCCGTGGACTCAGGAATCGGAAGTGTAAAGATGCTGTCCGTTACCTTGTAAGACTCGGGGATGCCGTCCTCGGAAGGTGCGATATATTCGCCGTTGCTGCTGTAATACAAAGCACTGATCGGGTATTCCTGATAACGCCACTTTGCGTACAGCGTAACATCGCCTGCCGAATGCGATGCATCAATTCTCCGTACACGGGTATCGGTATCGCTCGGCGTTGCGGTTTCAAACCAACCGACAAACAGTGCATCATCCATGGTCGGTACTGCGGAAATCGCAGCAGGCTTCTCATAAGACCATTCGCTGACTGCACCTGTCGGCATGGTGCCGCCCTGTGCGTCATAGATGATCGAATAGGTTTCTGCCTCCCATACTGCATCCAATACGATGCTGTAATTGAGATCATACGGTGCAAAGGAAATATCCTCTGCCGCTGCAGGTGCTTCGACGCCGCGCTGCCAACCAACAAAGCGATAGCCTGTTTTGGTCGGGATTGCGCTCGGAAGTGTGGTTGTGCTTTCGCCGTAGATATGGGTCAGGTACTCGGGCTGCTCCCATGTACCGCCATGCAAGTCAAACATGACTTTGTATTCGTTTGGCTTCCAGACCGCATACAGCGTTTTGTATTCCGTGGATGCCTTCGAATCTGCGGTGATATCCACCGTACCATTCGGGGCAGTGCTCCAGCCAAGGAACGTATAGTTGTTTCTGCTGGGCATATACGACGGGAATACATACGGCTGACCCTGTGACTGACTGGCAGTTCTGAAATATTCGCAAGGATTCTTTTCATCGCCGTTGCCTGCAAAGGATACGATGAATGCAGGAATCACTTTCGCATAATACACAGCATTTTCGGTAATCTGCCGGGTGCCTGTGATCGGCGAACCGGAGAATTCGGGATTGTCATACCAGCCTGCAAATACCGCGCCATCATACATTTTCGGCTCAGGAAGCGTGAAATCAGTGTGCGTCCTGATTGTACGCATCGCACTGTCGAAACGTGTGCTGTATTTGCCGTCCTTGATGGACATAAGGTTGCCGTCTTCCCAGTAAAGCGTGATCTTTACATCAACGGTATCAAAGACTGCTTCATAAGTGCCCGCAGACTGTTCCGTGACACCGATTGCAAAAGTACCGCCCGCAGGTTTCCCAGACATATTGGTGGGTTGTGAATACCAGTAGCCGTTTTTAGAGCAGTTCCAGCCGACAAACTGATAACCGGGCAGATTCAATGCATCATTTGCCTTGGTATCCGCTCTGAGTTCAGCCGGAAGCGAGAAGGTTTCATGGTTTGCTTTGCTGAATGTTTTTGATGTATACAGGACTTCTCCCGTATCGGGATGTTTGACGACAAACTGATATTTGTAAGATGCAGGTTTCAGATAGTAATCCACTTCCATGACATCTACATCGCCGCTCATGGTAACCTGCTTGGGCGTTTTCTCGTAGTTTGTCACGCAGCCGATCGGCTCATACAGATATTGTGGGAAGATATCCACCACTTCATCCGTTGCTGCCAGTACCTCAGTCGTTTCATATTTGGTTTTGCTGCCGTCAGGAAGTTCCAGCCAGTGATTGATATGGATTCGTTTCGCCTGTGCATCCAACCAGGAATAGAACGTATAGGTCAGAGTGTTGGTTGCCGCATCATAATGCGTCCAATCGGTTTCTTCCAGATGCGAAGGCATGAACGTCGGGATATAGAAATCGTCGATCCAAGATTGATCCGCATACGGTCCCTGATCCCACTCATGTGTAAAGCCGTTCAGATAGTATCCGGCAGGATAGGGTGCTGTTTGTTTTGATAAGCCGTTGGTATCCATATCTGCGATGTGATCGTTGCAGCCCTTGGCAGTGCCAAAATCATACACCGCATAAATGTAATCCTCGCCTTCCACCAGATGCTTTTCCTTGGATTCGCGGAACACCACGCGGATGTTCAAGCCCTCAGGTCTGGCATCGGATTCGGTAAGCCGAACGGTTTCTGTGAGATGCACAGCCCGCAAGCCGCCGGGATTTCTTCCAATCAGATAGGTATTGATCATACCGCCGATCTGATGCTCCACAGAAGCATCCAAAACTGCGCGATCGGAAGTGAACAGATCACCCACCAAGCCTTTGCCGTCTTTTCTTTCACGCTGCATCAGTTCTGTATAAGTGAAAGTGTCACCGCCAAAGCTGTCGATCTGACAGGAATTCAGTTCTGTGCCGTGTTCATCGCATACGAAACGGATGTCCAGTGTCAACGGAAGCGATTTCACCTTAAAGTACACCTGAATGTCATGCAGCGGCATACGTTTTGTGCCTGCGGGGTCACCTGCATTGGAGGACAATGCATCGAACTCGGAGGTGTCGTACCAGCCGTCAAATTCGTAACCGTACATCAGCGAATTGATTGATTCGCTGTCTTTCAGTTGACATTTTGCGCCGTTCCAGATCGATTCATACGCGACTGATTCTAATGCTGCAATCGGATTGCCGTTTTCATCCACAGCACTATAGTGGATCATGAAGTCAGTGCGCTCCGTAAAATAAACATCTACAGTATCCACAGCTGTTTCCGAATCGGTTGCTGTAATCACGGTTGTCTCATAGTCATCAGGGGGTCTGTAACAACTTACATCACAATATTTCAGCGTATTTCTGGTTTTATTCTCCGTTTCAACCTCGGCATACCAGTGCGACGAACTATGATATGCCAAAGTTGCGTCATCTTCGTTGAAAGCGTCTGTTACGCCCCAATTGTAGAGTTCAAAACCGCCGTACTTGACATCAGATTTGATTCCGTCTGCCATAAACGAATCATTTTCAGCAATCAGATCATATCCGGTGCCGTCCGGATTGATGAGATAATGGCGTACTTTCAGCTTTTGCGGATTCGCTGTTGCCATCATCTGCATACGCAGATTTTCATACAGATAAGTCTGACCGTCTTCCTCTACGAAATAACTTTTTGCTTCGTCTTCCTCTACAGGATACCATGCCCAGTACGTTCCGTAGGTTTCTTCAGGATACAGGAACTGTGCAGTCAGATAATCGGGATAACGCATTTTCTCATAGCCGGAATAGATGTAATCTTCAAACCATTTGCTGTATTCGCATTTTGTCGGGTAGTTCATCCATTTATAAGCAGGCTTATAATACTTCCATCCCGTAAAGGTATATCCCGGAATGCTGACAGGACGACTCCACGGAATATCATCGGATTGCATAGCCACACCGGGCATATAATCCGTCACAGCAAATCTATCGTCTCTCTGATTCCAGAAATTGCCGAGATCCTGATTGTAAAAACTATTCGGATAGCTGATGGAATAACCAAGCGAGCTCTGGTCTATCGTATAGTGCAGGATCTTGGTATACTGTCTGCCCTTGATCATCACGCCCTTGGGCGGAATATAGGTCATCTTGATGTCTACCGTGAATTTCGGCATTCTATGATTCTGCGCAAAATCCAGAGATACAATTTCAGCATTATTAATTTTATAAAATTCCTGTTGATCGTCCTCCAGCGGATCAAAGCCATACGGCTTACCCTTGACCGCAAAGCCGTTGACCACACCTTTTCCGACTTTGCCCTCTTGCTGTTCCTTCACAGAATATTCGACCAGCTTGTTATCGCCAAGGATCTCATACTTGAATTCTTCAGGCTCAGGATAATACGCGACCACATCACCTGTGCGCATATCCAGCGCAAAAATTCTGCGGTCCTCCGGAGGAATCTCAAAGCTGAATCCGTCCTTGGTTTCCACCGTCCGATAGACTTCGACCGAATCCTGCATTTTACAGATCGGATTGCCGTCATCATCCTCCTCGCCAGTCGGGTCACTCGCCATGCCGCGAATCTGGAAACGAGAACCAAGGCTCGTCAGCGGCACTTCCAAACCGTAGATCTGCTTGGATGTACCCAGTGCGCCTTTTCCGACCTGCGCACCCAGCGAAATATCCAGAACAAATTGCTCATCCAGATAAACACCGCCCTGGAACTGCACGGAATCATCTTTCCAGTTATCAATGTTCAGATAACCATACAGGAAAAGCATGAATTTGAGTCCTGCTTCTACCGTGATGCTGACACTGTCAAGATCGGTATCCAGCAAACCGACTGCCAGTTCGAGATAAATCGCCGGTTTAAATCCGAACACACCGATCGCATACAGCGAGAACGTGGAGTGCGGACGCTGAATATCCGTTGATGACGTTCTGATGGACAAATCGTCCATATCAAACGTCGCGGAGTATCTGCGGACATAATCATAATTGTACTCCAAGCCGATTTCAACGGTACCGCAGATATTGAGCGTCAGACCCATCTCCAGCTTCACACAGACAATACCCAGGAAGCTGTGCTTGAGTTCCATCAGACTCAATTTCATAATCTGCATCCAGGTATCATCCACGCCGTCCACAATCTTTTTGTAGGCTTCCTCAAATGCACCCAGACTATCCGGCTTAGGTGTCGGATCATCGTCCTCATCGCCCTGAATATGCTCTACAATGGATTTGTCGTCTGCCTCCCAGGGAATATAATCACCCTGCTCGGTATCCAGATCCCATTCTGCGTGTTCCTTGTAATCTTTCAGCGTGGGAATCAGTTTTTCGTTGATGTTTTTGATGGCATCCATGTATTTTTCCGTGTATGCCGACGGTTCATATTCGTCCAAATCAAATGGGTCATCCTCAAAACCGGTATACACTTTCAGATTGCTCGTGACATTCGACCAAGAACCAACATCGATCGCAACACCTGCTTCGATGTCGGTCGGGATCGGTCCCCACCAGTCAATGTCGATATCGAAATGCTCATCCAGGAACAACTCCTGCGTAAAGGCAAGGGAAAATTCAATGTTGATTTTTCCCTGACCTTCCTCCTTGGGTTTCTCTGAGAACGGATTCACCAGCGTGAATTTCTTCATGCTGACTTCGACTTTACCGCGGACGCTCGCATTAAAGCCGATGCCGCTCCGATGGAAATGTGTCAGACTATTATAGAAATCCGTATCAAAGTACAGTTCCTTCAATTCTGCCTCGACCAGGTCGTCATCTTCTGCGCTGCCCAGCAATTTCTCATCACTGGAAAAATCCAGACCCATTGCATCAAAGTCCAGCATTTCCAGATTCAGCAGATTGCCGTTCCCGTCAACTACAAACGTGGTTGTCGGGTCAATACCCTTCTCCAACAGTTCCTCTTTGACGCCTTCATCCTGGAAAACGCCTTTCAGCAGGGGCGTTTTATCCAGTTCCTCAAATTCTCTCTGCGCAAGACGGGAAACCTCATCCTTGTGCTCCTCGATGAATTCTTCGGATACGTCATAGTTCTGCTTGGCATGAACCTGCATCGCATCCTGCAATTCCTCCATCGTTGCCGCAGTATAGCTGACATCAATGAAGGCATCGCCCAGATTTTCCGATACAGCAATGTCCGTAATGCGAAGCAGTGTGGGGGATTCCATGGCGCTTTCCGTGACGTTATTGCCTGTCAGCATGTACATTGACAGATAATCGCCAGCTTCTACCATGGTTTTCTTGTCCAGCTTCAAGCTGCCGTAGGTGACAGGTTGATCACCGATCGTGAACGGAAGCGTTTCGTCTGCATCAAAGATGAATGCATCAGCAGGCAATGTGATACAGTTGCCGTCATCAGGCTGTAAATCTGCACCCATGGCAAACGGTACCACAACCGGTATATCCAGAACATCTATCGGGTCAGCCAAATGGTAATCAAAGGTATACTGATCCGTAATCTTATCAATAACCATGTAGCTTGCCTTATCTTCGTTCAGGAAGTTGTCCATATCCCCAACGGCTTCTGACGGGCAGGTGCCGGTATAGATACAGACCATGTCACCGACCTTCGGCAACTCAGAGGCGGCTGCTTTATATACAAAAGAGCCTTCTCTCGCCACCCGCGATTCTTCCTTGGTGATCAGTTCATCGGTCGCGCCTCTGGCAACTGCCTCCTCCAGCGCAGTCATTCCCTCGAAAGGCTCACTCAGATCCGTCAGTTCCACTGTCATCAGCGGTTCCAACTCGCCCAGTTTCGACACTTTTTCTGCGGGAATGTAAATGATGCCATCCTTCAAAGCCAAATCCATGACTTCTTCGCGGTAAATGCTCATGTTGTGATAAATGACTGTTTCAGGCTGTGTCACGCCCTCGGCAACAATGTACAATCCGTCTGCGCCGCTGACATCCAGCTGATAAACCTTACCGGGTTCAAAGCCATCCAATGCCGCAATGTCAAATGTACCGTCACCGTTATCGGTCACCACCATGCGAATACGCTCATCCTTGTACTGGTCGCGCAGAATCACACTTTTTTCAATGTCCTCCACCGACCATTCCACGGGCAGTTTGCTCAAATCGTATTCCACAGCATCGGCATCCGCAAAATCAGGCGCAATGTTTGTCACACGGAATTTGAAATTCAAGTCTTTCAGATCCATGGTTGCGGCATAGTTGCCTAAAAAATCCTCATCGCCTCTCGTGAGCTGACGATCCGTGAAGGAAGCGTAAAGTGTTGTTTCCTCGGTGATTTCATCATTCGGGTAGGCATAGTCTGTACATTCGGGGTCATAATACCACCCCTCAAAGACATATCCGGGCAGGTCAGGTGCAGAGATCTCCCCTATCTTTGTACCAACAGGCACAGAACTGCCCATCGGCATCTTGACCTTTTCCGCCATACCTTCCGGCAGATTGCTGCCTGTCAGGAGCGTAACTTCCGTTGTCGGTGTGTTGCCGTCACCGCCGCTCGTACCGCCAAGCAACGAGCTTTTCGCTGAAACAATCTGCTGCGGAACCGCTTGCAACAGTAATGAAACAGACAAAAGCAATGACACAAGTTTTTTTGTCGAACTCATTGTATACTTCCTTTCTTGATTGATGTCCATTATTTGCATAATACGCCGATTTATGGCAATTATTAATACATTATCAGTATATCACAGATTTCTATCCGATTTGTTAACAAATTATGAATTTGAAAGAATGTGCTTTGTTTCATATGATACTTGTTGTAATGTTTTGTATGTATTATACAATATGTATGTAAATTCCAGTCAGCGGCATATCTATGCATAAAAAACCCGCAAGTGATTTCTCTCACTTGCGGGTTTATTTTATGTTTCTGATTCTTCAGGATCGCTGAGTGCGGCAGTAAGCTGAAGCAGAATTTCACTGAAATAACGGCTGTTGACATTGCCAAGAGCAATCGGATGTTTGCGGTCTTCTGCACGGTAGAACCGGACTTCTTCAATGGTAACATCTTCAGGCTCTGACTCAAAAACACCGATATACGTGCCGGAAAACGTGAGTTCCGTCACATATCCGAGTGCAGTGGTCGTGCCGTCCGCATTGCGTACCAGATCGGAGATGTCTTTGTGATAAAATTCCGTGAAGACGCCTGCATCATATGCCGGACCTTTCTCCCAGTTGTACTTTGTCAATCTGCCGCAAAGCGTCTGATTGATGATTTCGTTTCCGTTGAACCGATTGAGTACGTCAGTATCCGTTTCTGCCTTGCTGATCGTGAAGATTGCGCGGGAAAGCTGCGGGAACGGCTGTGTGATCTCATAATCTGCAAGCTGCTCACTCCAGATACCGCGCTCCTGTTCCGTCAGTTCGATCGGGTGGATCAAACCGATCACGGCATCGTCAGCAAGCACAAATTCATTTTCGTCAGAAGTGGTAAAGCTGCCGTCATCCAGATATCGGAATGCGGAAACGAGTTTGTCGTTCTCATACGTGCCCCAGATCAGACCAACAGCAAAGCAGTGCATCACAGGGTTGGAAATAAAGAGTTTTTTCCAGTTTTCAGCCGTCCATTTTCTGTTGCACATCAAAACGTACTCCAGACGCTCTTTTTGTGTGGCGACAACTGTTTTCAACTGTTTTTTCATTTCCTTGAAATCGCTGTATGCCTTATCAGCCATCTTTGCGTCATCCGATGCGCCGGGCTTCGGCATACTTTTGATTTTCTTTTCCCCGTTCAGGATCTCGATATCGAGTGCAGCGGTCAGATACACGCTGAACTGACGTTTTCCGTAATCGAAAATACGACACATGGATTCGTCAAAGCCCAGATCGGGTACAATACGGTCAGCAAGCTCATCCTTGGTGATGCCGAGCTGTTCTGCGGCATAGACAAGTGCATTGGTTGCAGCCGCACGCACCTGTTTATTCTTGAATTTGCGTGACATCTCATCCACTTTGGTAAGAGCGGCAGCACTTCCGTTGAGTGCAAGTGCTTTGACCGCCTCTGCGGCAATGGAACCGCGTGAATTGTCAGCCCAGAAACGAATGCATTCCATCAATGTCCCGATGATTTCGTTGCCGCCGTATACGGCTGCGAAATAAAGCACCCATTTGGTCTTGACAGGCGCACTGTCCTCAAACCATTTGCCGAAGAACGCATTTGCAAATGCACACAGTTCGGATTCGTCCAACAATGCAGCAATTTTCTCGGCAAGCGGATTGACCTGTCCTGCTTCCGGTGCATAGCACATCAGGAGCGCTTTCAGGATGCTCTGCGTGGCATCAGAGCCGTCCTTGGCATGAACAGCTAGAGATATGCGTTCAAATACCCAGTCGATTTTCTTACTGCTGCTCTTATCTGTCAGTCTTGCAATGTCGGCTTCGATATCGCATACAGGCTGTACATTGACCTCGGAAACAGAAGCCTGCGCCAGCAATTTCGTAATAGTATTCTTGATTTTTGCGGTTTTTTCCGTTTCAAATGCTTTTTGGAGTGCATCCCTAAACTGCGCACTACCCATGTTTTCGATGACGCTGAGTGCCAGTTCACGCACAGAACCTTTCTTTGCCGAAAGCAATTTCACGATATCATCATGACAGTCGGTTTGTGCCAGAACAGGCACAAGCATTGCTCTGATTTCCTTCTCCTCGCTGCCTGTAAAGCAAAGAAGCTGTGCTTTATGCTTTGCAGGCTCTGTACGGAATAATTGAATGCAGATCGCACTTTCTGTCGGTGACAGATTGTCCGTGCATACATCATCAAACAGGGCGATGTACTTTTCAAGTGCCTTAACGGTATCGTCGATCGTTATGTTGTCATCACTTTCGATCTGAATTTTCAAAACCGTCAGGATTTCCTCAGCAGAAAGTTTTTCCCGCACGATTTGCTCCAGAAGTTCTGCTTCATGTCCGCCATATTCGAAATCGATAATTTCTTGAAACAGCCATTTGATTTTCGAATAGCCGATTGCAAGGACGATACAGCAGCGAGCTGCAAAATCATCCAGACCGTATGCTCCATAATAATTGGTATTCTGCAATCTGGCAAAATTTTTCGACTGTGCATCCCTGATTTTCGGGAGCAGCTCAGCAAAGGAGAGCTTTCCGCTCAGATAATCCATAACTTCACATTCTGCCAGAAACAGCTTTGAAATATGGCTTGCAATCGTATTGCGGCTATTTGCCTTTGCCATGTCTGCATCCACTTGCAGATTCGGTTTGACAGATTTCAGGAAGTCAGCCATGGACAGCGCAAACTTGGCATCGTAGTGCGTCTGGGCAAGCGAAACACAGGTATCGGTATACCGTTCCACCATTTTCTGAATGATCGCTGTTTGATCAGGGCACTGTGACACAAACTGATAGATATAGTCTTTGTCCACATATTGCGTGAACTGCATCAGTGCCTCATAGAATCTGTCAGAGAAAATATGATACCTGTCTGTCAGACTGGCTTGGAGCAGCTCCGATTCGCCTTTTGTTTGAATTGCAATCGGGAAGTACTCTCTGAGCGATTCCGAGAAGAAAGCCGCGATTCCAAGCATATTGAACTGATATTCTGTGGCATAGTTGATTTCCAATTTCTTGAAATATCGTTCCAGCCATGCCGCTGCTTTTCCGGCAAGCTCAGAAATATCCCCCTTTTTTTCAGGCAGCGGCTCTCTGACAAGAATATTCTGACACCAAAACGAAGCCAAGTGATTCTCGCCAGCCAGTTCAACCGCTTTCCACATGACAGCCGTGTCTTCGTAATCCTGCTGGTGCGATGCGAGGAGAAACCGCGCCATTGCTTCATCTTCAGGATATTCTGAGAATATGGCTGCTTTCAGTGGTTCTATATAATCCGTGAAAATGTCAGATAATAACTGTGCGGCATCACTATCAAACACCTTATAAAACGCAAGCATAAAACGTCTGGTCAGTTCGGGATCTTTTTTCTTTTTAATATCGGCAACAGCAGCAGACACCAATGCTGTTTTCCAGCTATAATAATACGATCGATCCTCATATTCCTGTATTTGTGCAAGAAGTGTGCTGTCTGCTTCGTTGTCCGTGTCAATGTATTGAAGAAAACGATTAATCGATTCCTCATCCAGACCAACCTTTGACATGGCATTGCTGAGTTTTTCAAATTTTCCGGAGCCGTTTTGATAAAGCATTATTTTTCATCCTTTCATTTCACTGCAAAGCAGTAATCAATTCCAATTTATTTCGCGCAATTTCAAGATATCGGAAAATATCGTCCATTTGTGCAAGAATGTCCGACAGGTTTTTTTCTCCGCCGTGACGGTATTTTTCCGTGGCAGACATCCAGTCAGCGGTCATGTTTGCAAGACCGACCATGCCGCAGTTTCGGATATCTGTTTCCAGATCGCCGTTTCTGACAAATACCGATTGCAGACCGCATTGCAGCATTCGTTCCAATTCCTCCTGCACATCCTGCAACTGTCTGAGAATGGCATCGGCAAATGCAGAATCATCTGCTGAAAATACGAATCTGTCAGGCAATTCATAAGCCCTGTGCGGCTGCGGATCAATGAAATCATATATTTCAATCGGGAAAAATTGCAGTCTGCCGTCTGCAATATACGCAGAAACAAGCATGACATAATACTGTTCGGGATTGGACAGCATTTTTTCGCTGCATTTTTCAAGAATTTCAATCAATGCCTTGGTTTCCGCACGGTACTGCACCTGAACGGCGGACTGCCTGCCGTGACAATCTTCCAACTGCATGAGAAACGTCTGGGCATACTTGTCAAATGTAGCGGAACAGACCTTGCTGGGGTGAATCAGGAACAGCCTGTCCGTTTCGTTTTTCGGTTCACGCTCAAACAATTCCGCCGCAACTGCATGGAAATCATCCAGAATCAGCTTGTGAAACTGCGGACAGTTCAGGTTTGCGTCAGAATGCCCCACAAGCGATGTTTCCTGAGAGGAGGACAGTTTCCCATCATACATCGCGGCATTGGCAAGCACCATTTGTTTCCGCATCATTTTTTTGAGCGGTGTGGATAGTCCCCACGGATATGCATTTTGCACCGCCATCCGCTTGTTGTCATAAAAGATGGGACGCAAATCGGAAAACGTCAGAAAATGCCGCTCGGCATTCTCATCCATATTCAGAAAATAGTAGACCTCTCCCTCGTATTCGCCGCCTGTGACCTGCCGTTCACCAATCGGTTAAATGGTCAGTTTTCCCGGATACGCTGTTCCCTGCTGGCGAAACACACCCAGTTCATCCGTGGTAATATCCTGTTTGGAAAGACGTCTGAGGAGTCTGACACAGCCGAAAAATTGTTCGCAGAACCTGTGTGAACTGAAAGATGCTCGTCTTGCAATGCAGTCACGGAGCAGATTTTCGACATCACGGACAGCACGTTCCGCATCTGCCATTTTCAGTGTATGACAGCTTACCGCACATACTTCCAGAAGTTCCGCATCCGCATTTGGCGCACGCACCAGTCCATCTCTGAGAATCTCCGCCAGTGCAGAAAGTGTCTGCTCCGCACACGCATTGATTTTTTCAATCTGCTGACCTGTCAGTGCGTCCGATTTCTCCGTTTTCGGCTGTTCCTGCGGTATTTCTGCGGATTTTTCCATTTGTGGTTTTGTTTTTTCCGGCTCAGAAGGCGATACATCTGTTTGCGGCAGCGACCTTTTCATCAGAAGGATTGCGGATATAATATGTCTGCAAACCGTGCGGGATACACAGGTGCATCTGCATTCCGTCAGCGGTGCTTTCAGGGTGACCGTTTCACCGCTGACCAACACCTCTGCCGTATCACCACGCTGTACAATTTCGGGCTGCATCCCCTCAATATCCTTACAGGCACGTTTATAGATTCCTTTGTTTGCAAGCGCAATCAGAGCGTCTTCATCCGCTGCCGAAACTGCTTGGAATAGTTCATTCATGCGTATTCCTCCTGCACATCAGCCAAACAGTCTGCCGAGATGATCGCCGAGTTGCTCAGGCGTCATTGCACCGACAAATGCACCCATATCGGCAAGTTTTTGACCCAGTGTACGGTCAAATGCGGGATTTGCCTGCTCATCCAGTGCCGTCAGAAAGCTCAGTTTTGCGCCGCTTGCGATGATATTGCGGCTTGTGTTCAGCAGATACTGTTCCTGTGCGCCTTCATACAGGTCGGTCACTAGGATGACAGCAGTCTGAAACGGCGTATCTATGAGTTGTTCGCAGTATGCAGCAGCTCTTCCGATGTTCGTACCGCCGCCCAGCTGCACACTCATGAGAATCTGTGCAGGATCATCCGTATGCTCTGAAAGATCAACAACACTCGTATCAAAAATGACAAGCTTTAAGTCTGCAAACGGCAGGCTTGCAATGATCTGTGCCATGACCGCACTGTATATGATCGAACTGATCATGGAACCGCTTTCGTCAATGGCGAGAATGACCCGTTTGCTGTTGTACTTCCTGATGCGATTGCTGAAATAGATATCCTTTAATATCAGCGTTTGGGATTGGCTGTCATAATGCTTGAGATTGCGGCGGATCGTTTTGGTGATATCAAGATTTCTTGCCGAATGCACGGGACTGGAGCTGTTTCGGTCAATTTTCCCGATGATGGCACGCTTCACGCCATTTTCGAGTTTTTGCCGCAATTCCTCAGCCACCTGATGCGCAATACTGCGTGCGGTATCCAATACCTCCCCGCGCATGAGATGCTTGAGTTGCAGAATGGTTTTCAGTAACGCCATATCCGGCGTGATTTTCCGCAGTACTTCCTGATCGGTGAGCAGTTCCGTCATATGGAATTCTTCGAGCGCGTGCTTTTCCATGATCTCAGCCGTTTTTTTCGGAAACAGTGTGCGTACTTTCGTGATCCATTCCGCAGCAGAAATAACGGACGCCCCCAAACCGCCGCTGCGTTCTTCCGTGCGGACATCCTCGCCCTGTGCGCGTCTGTACAGATAATCAAGAAGCTGCTCCATATCCGTATATGCTGCAACCTCCTCTGCGCTGCCGGAAAAAGAAAGCTGTTTGTCTGAAAGAGAACCGAGAATCAAGCGCCATCTGTTGACGGAGATTTCCGAATCGGGATTCATGAACAGGACATCTCCTTTCCAAACAGAGCGCAGATCTCACGATCTATATTCTCGCCAAAGGCATACAGTTTTTCATTGTATGCTTTTTGATGTAAAATCCTATTTCTATCCGTGCTGTTGATCCGTGCCACTGTATCGGCAAGCGTGAGGATCTCAAAAGGAGTGAAATAGCTGAAAGCAAGCCGCAGACACGGCAGCATATCCATGAAATCATCATAATCCGTTTCGGTGATGAACGTATCAATCATTTCCATGAAACAATCATCCGTCAGAACGATATCTCTTGCGGTGCTGAACAGCCCTTTGAGGAACTCACCGCCAAGCTTTTTGACCTCCGGAGAACCTTTCAGAAAGCCGGACATGGCAGCTTCGGCATCGCTGCGTCTGCTCGGGTCCATAGCGCACAAAATGCCCAGCGCAGAGCCGAATACAGAGGGTTCTTTTTCTGGCGTTTCCACGAGCGTCCGCAACGCCTGCGCAAAAAATACAAGTTTTTGCGGCAAAATCCTCGAAGCGACTGCATACATCTCTCGCATGATATCTGTGCATTCGTCGGCAAGTTCATGGGGTGTATTTGCCATGGATGGCAGCGCAGAAATCAGCTTATCCCAGCAACGCTCCACATACTGCAAAGAAGATGCATCCTCAAAGCGGTAAAGCTGACGAAGATTGTAAAGCGTATCGAATTGGTGAAGTGCCCTGCCGATCGAGAAGAAATCACCGTCATTTCCAAAGATTCGGTCAAGCTGCTCCGTTTCGGACTGTGTAAGCGGAATTCCCATGAGAAAACAGTCCACAGCGATCTCTGCGGCGTTGGCAAGACGCCGTTCATTTTTCATTTTCTTGGCTGCAAATACGGCACAGGCTTCCGCAATCGTAAATCCGTCAGTCATGTGGTCGATGAGAACTGCATCGACTTTCGGTGTGCGCTTGCAGCTCCAGACTTCCCGCACGCGGCTTCTGTCCTTGGAATTGTGCAGATCGGGACCTTTTTTCCGTGTGGCAAAGTCTGTTCCAAGGAATCCCATGCGGTACAGAAAACGGCTTTGTTCCATGCCTTTCTTCGATGTAAACAGCGGAATGACCACGTCTTTCGGTATGACGGAAGTATATTGGATACCGAGTGCGGCACACTGCTTTTCAAAATCCGAAATCAGCGGCGGAATATGCTGCCGATCCCCAATTGCACCGATTGCCTCACCGGTTGCAATGGTTTTCAGTATCTCCAGCGGCATGGCGGACGATACTGTTTTTTCGCCTTTGATCAATGTGCTTGTAATGCCGTCAATCAGTTCAAACATTCCGCTTTGCGGCGAATTTCTGAGCGCGGCAAGTCCCTGCATCAATGTCAGCGCAGCAGATACATCCGCAGTCGAAACAGGAAAATCCTTTTGCGCAGACGCTTTTGCTGTTCTGACCAGCAGTTCCAGCGTCGTTTCATGATATACGTTTTCGGGAGGATTGTTTTCCGCAAGCTTTTTGGCTATGGAATCATAGAAGAACGGATAGCGCATTCCAGAGGCATAGCCGTGCAGCGCATCTGCGGCTTCATACGAGTAAGCCATGGGATAGCTGCCGTGCAGGTCATCAGGAACAGGGTGAAGCTGTGGCGCATGAAAACACTGTTCCTGCAACAATTTGTATAAACCGATGCTGTGGAATCCGCCTGTGACGACCAGCACCTTTTGATATTGCTGCATGGCTTCCGCAATACGCATTGCCATGTGATGTTCACGGATACTGGTACCATCCGCATCCAATTCTGCATCCGTTACATCCTGCCGCGACAGGATACAGTAAGTGTGCATCTGCCTGATAAAATCCTGTGGACTAAGCGAAAGTCCTGCAATTTCAAAATACTTCTCCCAGAATTCCTCAAAACTGCGCAGACCTGTTTTTTCGCATAGTTTTTTGTAAAACTGACCGCGAATCAAATCAGAATCATCAGCATAGGACTGCCGTTCCGCAGCAGCCCGAAGCCCCTTGCTTTCCGCTGTGCCAATGAGAATCTCATAGTATGGCAGGTCAATGAATTTTGCGGGGATTTTTCGCTTTTGGGCTTCATCCATGGCATGGTATTCAGGGGAAGAACGCAGAAACGGGTAATAGCATTTATAATCTCTGCCCTCGTCATCAATCAGCTTTTTCGTATCCTTATAGAAATAGTAGATTGCAACAGGCAATCTGGTATCTTCGTGAGTCAATGAGGGAATCAGTTCATTTGCATTTTCAGGACCTTCCACCAAAATAATATCAGGACAATAAGCGGTGATCGTCCTGACAAGCTGAAACGAACAGACCGGACTGTGATGTCTGACAGGAAACAGCAGATATGGTGCATCCAAATCGCAAGGGATCATTTCAGATACTTTGCCGCTTCGAAATATGCTTTCCATATGCCACCAACCTTCGCGCTTTTTTCCTTGACGGCTGTTCTGAAATAGCCCTTGAGTTTTTCAAGGTCGTTTTGATTTTCCTTACAAACGGCACCCAGTAAATTCTCCGTGAGGATGCCGATGTCGGTTGTTCCATCGCCGTAATACCATGAATGACTGATGGTCTGATAAAATACGGAAACGGCTTCTGCGGTACTCATAACGGCAGACGGCTTTTCTACCATCGTACCCTCTGCGGTCATGCCTTCGCGCAATTCGTGATATGTTACGGCAAGCAATTCGGCAGCATCCGTGTCAATCGGCATATCAATATGCCCGGAAGCTGCAAGATTCTCTGCTTCACGGATGATAATGGCTTTTTCCAAACGTACATCTCTGACAGGCTCGACCGTTTCAAAATTGAATCGGCGTTTCAATGCACCCGACATTTCGTTTACGCCTTTATCTCGCGTATTGGCAGTACCGATGATATTGAATCCCGGGCGGGCAAACACAAGACCATCTTCGCCAAGCTCTGGAATATTGAGAATCTGGTCGCTCATCACGGAAATCAGACTGTCCTGAATCTCGGCAGGGGTACGTGTGATTTCCTCAAAGCGCGTAAAAATACCCTGTTCCATACCAATCAGCAACGGCGCAGGAATCAGTGCTTCACGGCTTGCTCCTTTGGAAAGCAACAGCGCATAATTCCAGCTGTATTTGATCATATCCTCCGTTGTTCCTGCCGTACCCTGAACGGTATTCGTACTGGTGCCGCAGCAGGCTGCCGAAAGCAATTCCGAAAGCATCGTTTTTGCGGTACCCGGTTCCCCCACAAGCATCAAACCGCGATTGCCCGCAAGTGTGATGATACAGCGTTCCACAAGGGCATCATTTCCATAAAACTTTTTGGAAATTGCAATGGTACCGTCAGGCGTTTCTATCGTTCCGCCGAGAATGAATGTCCTGACTGCTTTCGGAGAAAGTATCCAGTTCTGAGGCTTTTTGTTATGGATGTCTACGGCTTTCAGTGCCGCAAGTTCTTCTGCATAGCGTATTTCAACCGGTGGTTTGATCAATTTCTGTTCCATGAGCATCATCCCTTTTTTACAATTCAATTTCGGTATTGCAAACGGATTTCAATTGCAAAATCTACACTAATTATATAAAAAATGTAAGGTTTTGTCAACATGATTTTGTTGCTCTGATTGCAGATAAAAGAACAAAAAAGCACGCCCCGCGGACATTCTTGCCGACGGGGCGTGAAAGTATTATTCATTCATTGCATCATCATCGGTATCAGTTTCATCCGGTTCAGAGTCATCTGCACCTTCTTCAAACCGCACATTTTCAAATGAAATGCCATTTCTCGCGCAATCCGATGTTTTCTTTCTTTCCAACAACACCAGCGGGTTGTTCAGACCGATATACTTCACATATCTCTTTTGCGTCGGGATGAGAAATGTCTCGCCATAGAGGTACACTTCGTCAGCATCGGCATCCAGAATATCGTAGAGATCATCCTGCGTCAGTGCAATGATATCAACTTTCCGAAGAATCGCATCATCCGAAATCACATTCCGCAAAAACTTCAGTTTATCGTTGTGTCGCTGAATCAGATCCATTTCAAAAATCTCAAACAGTCGTTCACCCAAATCGGGCATATCGGAAGAAAGGTCTGAAACAGCCCATGCTTCATTTTCATAATAGCGGTCTTCAAGCCATGTCTGCAATTTTCCATCAGCGAAATATCGAATGACGGATTCCAGATCAAAGTTTTCCTGCAATTCTTGCAGAGAATGCACTTCTGCGCCGTTTTTCATCATCAACGGAAATCTGATTTTTCTTGCCATTTTCATACCTCCCATTTGTAGATACGTAATTTTTATGCAATACTGCATATCCGAATTATACATCTTTCCAGAATATTTGTCAATAGTCATTCATAACCTAAGGGATTCCTGTAAAAAAGTTGACACAAATATCCTCTTGCATATATCCAAAACAGCACTCTACGAGCAGTAGAAACAACGCATCTATGTGATAGTATCAGTAGAATCGAAATTGCAGAAATGTAGAGTGGGAATTTGCATCAGGAGGTTGAATTTTCCTGCATTGTGGGTTATGCTGTATACAGAAGCCAATCATTCACAGCCCAATAACAGCAAAGGAGAATTCAACATGAAAAAACAACATATTTCCCGTATCCCTCTTGCACAGCGCACGCTTCCTGACTATACCCTCGGCGAAGAAAGAATGAATATGATCACTCACATTGTCGGCGGCGCAATGGGACTTCTGATTCTTGTGTTCAGCGTCCTCATCGGCATTGCACATCACAATTCCATTGCAATTGTCAGTGGCAGCATCTACGGCTTTTCTGCCGTCTGCCTCTTTACCGTTTCCAGCGTCTACCATGGTCTGCCCGATCACATGGGAAAACGCGTCATGCAGGTTATTGACCACTGTACAATCTATTTTCTCATTGCAGGCACCTACACTCCGATCTTACTAACAGGTATTCGTCCCAATAATCCCTTCGTTGCATGGACAGTGTTCGGGATCGAATGGGGCTGCGCCGCGATTGCCGCTACGCTGACTGCCATTGACCTCAAAAAATACAGCCGCATCAGCATGATTTGCTATCTTACCATGGGGTGGGCGGTCATAGCTGTTTTGCGACAGACCATCGCCGCCTTGACCACAGCAGGCTTCCTCTGGCTACTGAGCGGCGGCATCTGCTATACGATCGGAGCCATCCTCTACGGCTTAGGGAAAAAGCATCACTATGTTCATAGTATCTTCCATATCTTCGTAGATTTCGGTTTTCTTCTCCAAGGTGTCGCCATTCTCCGATATGTCCTCTGAACCCAACCAAAATTTCGAATAAAACAAAAATGGAGAAAACACCGAATCTACGGCATTTTCTCCATTTGGCTTTTGGCAGGGGCAGAAGGAATCGAACCCTCGGCACACGGATTTGGAGTCCGTTGCTCTACCTGCTGAGCTATACCCCTAAAGCTTTATTATTATACCACACATTGCGGCATTTGTCAAGAACTTTTTTCAAAATATTTTGTCGGCGTGTTTCCCCTTGACGAAATCCCCTTGCATATGGTACAATATCTGATGAGAAAACATCATCAGGAAAGGAAACTTCGCCTATGAAACTACTTGTGGTCGATGGAAACAGCATCCTCAACCGCGCCTACTACGGTGTCAAGCCGCTGACCAATCATCAGGGCATTTTCACCAATGCGGTTTACGGTTTTTTCAACATTCTGCTGAAAGCCATTGACGATGTCAAACCGACTGCCGTCGCCATCGCATTTGATATGAAAGCACCGACATTTCGTCACAAGGCGGTGGAAACCTATAAAGCGAACCGAAAGGGAATGCCGCCTGAACTCGCCATGCAGCTTCCGTATACGAAACAGATTCTCACCGCATTGGGCTACCCCGTGCTGACCACGGAGGGCTGGGAGGCAGATGATATTCTCGGCACACTTGCGGCGATTTGCACTACGGAGCAGACTCCCTGCATCCTGCTGACGGGTGACCGCGACAATTTGCAGCTCATCAACGAGCAGGTTTCCGTGCGTCTTTGCACAAACAAAGAGCCGATTCTGTTCACGCCTGAAAAATTCCGCGAAGAATACGGTTTTGACCCGATTCACCTCATTGACCTCAAGGCCCTCATGGGTGACACCTCCGATAATATCGCAGGCGTGAAGGGTATCGGAGAGAAAACCGCGCTGAATCTCATTCAGACCTACCAGACGATTGAAAATCTCTACGAAAAACTTGAAACAGCGGAACTGACCAAATCCGTCAGAGAGAAACTTGCGAACGGAAAAGCATCTGCTGAGCAGAGCAAATGGCTCGCAACCATCGTCACGGATGCGCCTGTTTCCCATACGCTTGCGGACTACAAGCAGCAGCCGCGTGATGAAGCGGCCCTCTCCGCGCTGCTGACGGA
The DNA here is from genome assembly GCA_045600205.1 of Oscillospiraceae bacterium. GTDB lineage: Bacteria > Bacillota > Clostridia > Oscillospirales > Ruminococcaceae > Firm-04. The sequence goes on from JAZRXM010000005.1 coordinate 85,403, forward strand.
ACTGGAGCTCTACAAGCTGATGGACCGCCTGCACATTGATAAAGATGCAGCAGCCATCGCCCCCACTGAAACCAAGCAGGCAGAAATTCCTGTACCGACAATTGAAAATCTCACAGATGCAGAATTTTCAGATATCTGCAATGGTGAACGACCCGTCAGTTTCCTGCTGCGGGAACAGATTTTATATCTCGCATACAACAACAAGGTGTTCCGCCTGACAGATGTTGCAAAAATCGAGCAACTGCTGACATCTCCCGTGCCGAAATACAGTTTTGATGCAAAATCCGCATACCGCTACTGCATGGAGCGTGGTTTACAGCTTGCGAATCTGCGCATTGACGGCGTGATTTGTGCGTATCTGCTGAATCCGTCAGTGACCGAATACTGCATTGACCGTCTTTGTGCCGAGCAGTCACTCCCCTACTTTGCAGACCTCGGCGACTACGCAGATATTGCCTCGTTGCCTGCACTTTGCGAGCAGCTTGACCAACAGGTCGTCCATGAGGGCATGGAAACGCTGCTCCGCGAGATCGAATTGCCGTTGGTCGAAGTGCTGGCGGACATGGAGCATACAGGCGTACCCGTGAATGCAGCAGGCGTTGAGGCTTTCGGTGAGATGCTTGTCACGCAGATTGACGAATTACAGGCAAAAATCTACGAAATGGCAGGGCATGAATTCAACATTCTGTCCCCGAAGCAACTGGGTGTCGTCCTGTTTGAAGAACTGGGGCTGCCCGCAGGCAAAAAGACCAAAACCGGCTGGTCCACCAATGCGGATGTACTGGAATCTCTGCGTGCGTACCATCCGATAATCGACAATATCCTCACCTACCGTCAGCTGACCAAGCTCTCCTCCACGTATGTTGAGGGGCTGCTGAAAACCGTTGCACCTGACGGCAGAATCCACACCTGTTACCGCCAGACCGAAACGCGCACAGGTCGCATCTCGTCCACAGAGCCGAATCTGCAAAACATCCCTGTCCGCACGGTGCTAGGCAGCGAAATGCGTAAATTCTTCATTTCCTCGGAGGGCTGCACGCTGCTGGATGCCGATTACAGCCAGATCGAGCTGCGACTGGTAGCGCATCTCTGCGATGACGACCAGATGCGCCTGACCTTCACCGAGCACCGCGACATTCACCGCTCCACGGCAGCACAGGTATTCCGTCTGCCGGAGGACATGGTCACCAAGGAGATGCGAAGCGCAGCAAAAGCTGTCAATTTCGGCATTCTCTACGGCATCGGTGCATTTTCGCTTTCCAAAGATATCGGTGTCAGTGTCAAGCAGGCAGAGCAATACATCTCCGACTACCTGAATGCCTTTCCGAACATCCGCAAGTTTATGGATAAAACTGTAGAAGATGCGAAAGAAAACGGATATGTCACAACCCTGTTCGGCAGAAAGCGTTATGTCCCTGAGCTGCGTGCATCCAACAAAATGGTACAGGCAGCAGGCAAACGAATTGCAATGAACACACCCGTGCAGGGTACGGCTGCGGATATCATTAAGGCAGCAATGGTACGTGTCTGGAAACGACTCCGCGAGGAAGTACCGAATGCCAAGCTGATCCTGCAAATCCACGACGAATTGATTGTCGAAGCACCGTTTGCCGATGCAGACCGCGCTGCCGAAATACTCTGCACAGAAATGGAAAACGCCTGCAAGCTGAGTATCCCGTTGGAAGCCGAGGTCGGGAAAGGAGAAAGCTGGTATGCCGCCAAGGGATGACCTGACCATTTCCCCGCTGACCGATGAAACCGTCCATGGCGTTGCAGAGCTTGCAAAACGCTGCTTTTCCACGCCATGGTCGGAGGACATATACCGCCGTGAAGTGCGCAATCCGATGGGATTTACACTGGTCTGCCTGCATGATACAGAAGTTGTCGGTTTTATCAATTGCGGTTTTGTGCTGGATGAACTGACACTCAACACGCTTGCCGTAGACGAAACGTACCGCCGCCGCGGAATTGCGAGAAACCTCTGGGATGCCGCGCGCGAGCAAACACGCGATGTCTGTACGGTCTGTTATCTGGAAGTGCGCGAAAGCAATCTGCCTGCACGCACGCTCTACGAATCGCTTGGTTTCACGCAAAACGGCTACCGTGCGCATTATTATCAATGTCCTGACGAAGCCGCCGTCCTTATGTCCATGAATCTGACATAAAACAAAAGCAGTCCCCATCGAAACGGGAACTGCTTTTTTGCGTATTTGGTAAACTTTACGGCTCAATGCTGTAAAGCTCTGCGGCACTCTCCTTGGTGACGTACTCGCTGACATTGGCCACACGAACACGCATGACCTTTGTGCCAAGGGTAATGGCGATGACATCGCCGACCTTGACCTCATACGAAGCACGCGCCACCTTACCATTGACCTCAACTCTGCCCGCATCGCAGGCTTCATTGGCAACAGTACGGCGTTTCATCAGGCGGGATACCTTCAGATATTTGTCAAGACGCATCTTACTTTTTCTTCTTGTTGACAGCTTCCTTCAGATTCTTGGAAGCGCGGAAAGCGGGAGCTTTCTTTGCAGGAGTGGTCATCGGCTTACCGGTGCGGGGATTCTTGGTTTCCTTTGCCTTACGCTCGTGAATTTCAAAGGTGCCGAAACCGGTCAGATGAACCTTCTCGCCTGCAATCAGGGAATCAACCAGAACGGAAGTAACGAGATTCAGAGCCTCATCAGCTTCCTTGCGGGTGCACTTGCCCTTCTGAGCCAGTGCGGTAATCAATTCGATTTTGGTCATGTTAGTACATCCTCCACTATTCTTTTTCTCTGCTTTTACATTGGAAATGCGATCTGCGCATTCCCACTCTATTCAAACCGCATTTGCGGAACAGAGTCAAACCGTTTGCCTGTTATCTCACAAGCGAATTATTTTTCTGTCTGTTTAGCTTTTGCCCAATAGGTGTCAAGGGTATCCAGAGAAAGCGTCGGCATATCTTTGCCGTCCGCACGGACAAGCTCCTCGGTTTTTGCAAATCGGGAAAGGAACTTCTCGGATGAAGCCCGCAGAGCGGTTTCGGCATCCACGCCAAGCTTTCTGGCGACATTGACCACGGAAAACAGCAGATCGCCAAGTTCCGACTCAATTTCCGCCTGATTGCCCGACTGCATTGCCTCACGGAGTTCCTGCGTTTCGTTTTCGATGCACGGGAACGCTGCTTCGGCAGAATCCCAATCCATACCGGCTCTGCCTGCGCGTTTGCCGAGCTTCTGCGCGTACATCAGTGCGGGCAGTGCCTTGCAGACGCCTTCCAGCGTATCGGTATAGGTGGTCTGTTCCTTGGTCTGCTTTTTGATGGCATCCCAGTTTTTGAGCACCTCGCCGCTGTCGGAAACGGTCACATCCCCGAAAACATGCGGGTGACGTACAATCAGTTTACGGCAAAGCTCATCGCAGATGTCGTCAAACTGAAAATGTCCGAGTTCGTCCTCAATCTGGCAGTGAAAAACCACTTGCAGCAGGACATCTCCGAGCTCCTCGCGCATCATGGGAACACTTTCGGCATCAATTGCCTCGACCGCCTCATAGCATTCCTCCAGAAAATCCGCACGAATACTCTGATGGGTCTGTTCCTTATCCCACGGGCAGCCGTTTTCGCTGCGCAGGCTCTTCATGACCTGCAAAAGCTCTGTAATTCCGTAATGCGGCAGACCGACCAGCGCATTCGGAGAAGGTTCTGCGTGTGTCATAACGCTATTATATTACCTCACTTTTGAGAAAAAATCAAGTGTTTTTTTACGTTTTTTCTGGATTTTTCAAAATCCGTCAAAAAGCACGCGTTTATTTAGACCGTTTCCTGTCATATTCCACAAAGTAATTTTTATACAAGATGTTACTAGAAGTAATTTTTTTACTTGCGGTCAATGAAGCCCACCTTGCGGTATACTTTATTGAGAATCGGTCTGGTCAGGCGATAAGCCTGCTCGCTGCCCGCATCAATGCAGGCGTTGAGGTACGCTTTATCTGCGGAAATACGTGCAAATTCATCACGCACAGGTGCCAGATGGTCTGCAACCGCCTCGCCAACGGCAAGTTTGAAGTCGCCGTAGCCCTTTCCTGCGAATTCTGCCGTAATTTCGTCCATATTCTTGCCAGTCACGCAGCCGTAAATGGTCATCAGGTTATTGATGCCATCCTTACCCTCACGGTAGCAGACTTCGGAATCGGAATCGGTGACAGCGCGCTTGAATTTGCGCAGAATGGTATCCTTATCATCGAGAATATACACGCATCCGTTGACATTTTCATCGGACTTGGACATTTTCTTGGTCGGATCCTGCAAGGACATCAGGCGCGCACCGGTTTCGGGCATATACGGTTCCGGCACGACAAAAGTGTCGCCAAACCGCTGATTGAAGCGGATCGCGATATTTCTTGCCAGTTCCAGATGCTGTTTCTGGTCTGCGCCGATCGGTACGAGGTCTGCGTTATATGCGAGAATATCCGCAGCCATCAGCACAGGATAGGTAAACAGACCTGCGTTGATGTTATCGGAATGACGCGCACTCTTATCCTTGAACTGCGTCATGCGATTGAGTTCTCCGAACATTGTGGAGCAGGAAAGAACCCAGCTCAATTCTGCATGATGCGGGTTACGGCTCTGCACAAATGCAACACTTTTCTTCGGATCGATTCCGCAGGCAAGCATCAGGGCGTAAGCACGCATGGTATTGGCGCGCAGCTTTGCGGGCTCCTGCATAACGGTAATGGCATGCAGATCCACGATGCAGTAAATGCTTTCATATTCTTCCTGCAATTTACCCCAGTTGCGCACTGCGCCGATGTAATTACCGAGCGTAAAGACGCCCGTCGGCTGAATGCCGCTGAATATACGTTTTTTCTTGATTTCCTGTTCAGGCATGGTGATTTCCTTTCGTCAGATTCCTGCTGCCTTGTCTTTCAACTGTGCCTGATGCAGCTCTGCCATCACGCGCTGATAGAGGTTCATCAGCAGACGCTGCTTCGGGTCAGTATTGGCTGTGGTAGCAAGCATTTCCAGCTTATAGATGCCGCCTGTGGTCAGAATATACATAAAATGGGTGCGGCCGCCGGGCAGTGCAAAGGACTCCGCCTTTTCGGCACTCTCAATGTAGTTTGCAGCATTGTTGACCAGAATGCGGGCAGCCTGTACCACACCCGGATAACGCTGTGCAGCACCGGAATAATCTCCGCCGTTGCTGAAATAGAGGTTGGAGGCACCGTTGATATAGCAAGCCATTGTGGTGATAAAATTCGGAGCCATCGGCATATCAACAACCACACCGTAAACGGTGCTCTTGGTCATAAACTGGGTGAAATTGGATGGGGAAATGCGCAATGCCTGATTTCTCGTGACGAGATACTGCTTTGCGACAGGTGCGCGGCTGATATTATTCATATTTGCCATGATTTTTTCTTCCTTTCTGGTGCGCAGTATTGCCCGTTTTCTCATTTCGGGCATCTGCACGTATGCACTCTGATATTATAACACATACTTTTGAAATTTGCAACATATTTTTTCGTATCAGGCGTGTTTTTTTGCTGTATCAGTTTTTGTTGGGAGGCATCGGATGAAAAAACGGCAATCGGTACTCGGCGGGTCGCTGCTGCTGATGGCGGCGGCGGCTTGCAGCAAACTGCTCGGAGCTTGCTTTCGCATTCCGCTGACAGCGTTGCTCGGCGGCGAAGGCATGGGGTATTTTTCAAGTGCATACGGGCTTTTTCTTCCCGTATTCTCGTTATCCGTCACGGGAATGAACACCGCCCTTGCCGCGCAGACCGCGAAGTTGCTTTCGCAAGACCGCACTGCGGATGCCGAAGCGCTCCGCCGACTATCCATTCGGCTGTTTGGCTTGGTCGGAGCAGTCGGCAGTATGCTGCTCTACGCCTTTGCAGAACCGATATGTACGTATTTTCTGCACAATCGTGGGGCACTCGCTGCCGTGCGATGCTTTGCCCCCGCAATCTTTTTTTGCTGTATCAGCGCGGCGTTGCGCGGGGCACACGAGGGCTTTCAGGATATGCGTCCGACTGCCTGTTCCGAATTTGCAGAGGGCGTCGTAAAACTAATGAGCGGACTGTTTTTTTGCAGATATGTGATAAATCACGATCATACGGCGTTATCGTTCTTCTCACACGGCGATTCACTCCCGCAGTTGGCGGCGGCTGCCGCCATTCTCGGTGTGACCTGTTCTACTGTCGCAGGTCTGCTGACACTCTTGCCGTTTCGCCTTCCGCATGGTTCAAAATCCACGCAAACGCAAAGTAATCGTCAACTTCTGCGTGGGCTGATGCAGCTTCTTTTGCCGATATCCGCTGCGGCACTGGTCACCAATCTCACCGCTGTCATAGACCTTGCCACCGGAATGCGCGGTTTAGAGGCATTTCTCCGCCTGCACCCTGATGAAATACTGCCGCGCCTGCTACCCGTACAAAATACCAACTATTTATATGGTGCATTTTCGGGGCTTGCCGTGACCGTTTTCAGCCTTGTCCCCTCTGTGACAAATATGCTTGGAAAAGGCGTATTACCTGCATTTGCAAACGCTCACGCCGCAGGGGACATTTCCGCGATGCAGACCCGTATGCAAGAAGCGCTCCGTCCGACTGCTTTTCTGGCGATTCCAGCAGGACTGGGTATTGCGGCACTCCCCGCCCCGATCCTGACGCTTCTGTTTTCCACTCGTCCCGCGGAGGTCGCAATCGCAGCGAAGCCACTCATTTTCCTTGGATTTGCGTTAATTCCGCTGGCTCTGGCTTATCCTCTGATGAGTATGCTGCAAGCTGCGGATGCCGCCCCCTGCACGGTTCTGGGAATGCTTTTTGGCGCAGCGGTCAAACTATTCTGTAATCTTCTGTTGATCCCAAGGTTCGGTGTTGTCGGAATCGCTGTATCTACGATGATTTGTGACATCGTCATTTTTCTGTGGATGCTTGTCGCGTTCCGCATCCGCATACGAATTTCCACCCACCTGCTTTCCGTTTCACTCCCGTATCTGTTTGGCGGAATGCTCTGTGCATTGGCTGCAAAGCACACATATTTCACGCTTTTGCGGCATATTCCGCAAGCAGCCGCATTGTTTGGCGCGATTGGTACAGGCGGCGCAGTATATCTCGCAGTTATGTTTCTATTGCATAAAAAAGCCGCAGATGCGTAAAAAGCACCTGCGGTTTATTGTTTTTCTGTGGGATGCAGCCGCGACCAGAGAATAATAATGATCTGCGCGGGAATACCAAGGAAAAACACTTTCCAGATATGATACCGCCAGAACGTGATATACAGTGTTGCCAGTAATGACCACACCAGAATCGAAATAATGACGTAATTCAGGCGGCGGTTGAACCAGATGGAATTGAACACCAGCCAGACAATTGCGGTCACAGGCAGGGAATACAGAAACGTCAGCGGCGTTTTTTTCGAACCCGGAATAAAAATGTCCAGCGATACGAAGCAAATGGTTGCGATCAGCCAGACCAGCAGTGCCGCCAGCCAGGCAATGATACGCCGTTTTCGTTGCGATGCCGCACGTTCCTCGGGTGTCGGCTCCGCTTTCGTTTCCTCTGACACTTCCTCTGATTCAGTCGGCAAAGCAATTGCAAGCCGCGTTTCTCTCTCCTCAGGTGACTCCACAAGCACATCCAAAGAAACATGATAAAGGTCAGCAATCTGCTTGAGAATATACAAATCAGGGAGAGATTCGCCGCGCTCCCATTTGGACACCGCCTTGTCTGAATAGTGCAGCAATTCGGCAAGCTGAAGCTGCGTATATTGGTTCTCCTTGCGCAATGCGATCAGGTTTGCCGCGACATTTTTCTTAAATTGCTCCAAGTTTGCCTCACTTCCTTACCAGTTTCCCTTATTATACCACATTTTTCAAAAGAATGCAAGTGCGATTTTTCAATCACTCTACCGGCAGTAGAGTGGCGTATTTTCGACTCTACCGTTCTATTCCGTGTAGTTTCCGGTCTACCGGCAGAAGTATCGTGACATTTAGGCGTTGCTGCGATACAATAGTATCAGCAAAGACAGAAAGGAGTCATTCCTATGACACAAAATTATGTTCTCGTAACTGACAACGCCTGCGACCTTTCCGAAGAGATGCTATCCCGCATGGGCATCCCGTTTGTATCTCTGAACGTATTTATGAAAGATGCCCCCGCGCTTCCCTGTACGCTTTCGCATACAGATTTTTATCACGCCCTTCGCAGCGGACAAGTTGCCTGCACCTCTGCCGCGAATCTCTCGCAATTCCGCGAACTGTTTTCGCAAATTCTCGCAGAGGGCAAGGACATCCTGTATCTGGCATTTTCGTCTGCACTGAGTTGTATGTATGCAACGGGCAAGCTCGCCGCAGAGGAATTACAGGAGGAATACCCCGACCGCAGAATCATTGTGATAGACAGCCTGTGTGCCTCGCTTGGGCAGGGCTTGTTGGTATACCATGCCGCACAAAAGCGCGAAGCCGGTGCGACACTGGAGGAGCTTGCCGCATATCTCACGGAGCAGCGGCTGAAAACCGTTCACTGGTTTACCGTGGATGATCTGATGTACCTGAAACGCGGCGGCAGAGTCAGTACTGCATCGGCACTGGCGGGGACACTGCTCGGCATCAAACCGATCATGCGCGTGAACAATGAGGGCAAACTCACGGTTTATTCCAAAGTCCGCGGCAGGAAAGCCTCGCTGCAAATGCTTGCCAAACGCTACTGCGAGGAATGCACAGCCCGTGAAGCACCTGTCTACATCTGTCAGGCGGATTGTCTTGCGGATGCAGAATGTCTGAAAGAGATGCTGCAAACCGAATGTGGTGTAAAACATATCACCATTGGAGAAATCGGCGGTGTCATCGGCTCACATACGGGACCGGGTGCAATCGGATTGTTTTACACCGCAGATGAACGTGAAACGCCATGAGTTATCCGCGAAGCGCACCAAAATTTTTCTCGAAAAATCGCAGAGCCCAGAGGCGGCGAAACACTCTTTTTCGTCAAACGAATCAGGAAGGGTGCAGGGGAACCCCAGCCAAGGGGTTCCCCATATTTTATATCAACTGCTCATTGCTTCCACTGTGAACCGTCCATGCAAATTGTGCCATCGGGAGCAGTAATGGTAATTTGATTTGTTGCAACAATTACAGTATAACCGCAAAACAAATAAAAAGCAAGTCATTCTTCACAGCTTGCACCAAACAATTCCCAGAATGCAAAATACGGCGCATGGAGAAATGACTCCATGCGCCGTAAACGCTCATACGACCTTTGTCGTCCAGTCCTCCAGACTCCAGACCGTATCTGCAACATCCATATAAAATTCAGGCTCGTGGCTGACAAGCAGCACCGTACCATGATAGTTGCGGATCGCCTCTTTCAGCGATTCTTTTGCATCCACATCCAGATGGTTGGTCGGCTCATCCAGCACCAGCAGATTGACATTTTTCAGCATCACCTTGCAAAGCCGCACTTTCGCATTCTCGCCGCCCGAAAGCACCCGCATCTGCGAGGTGATATGTTCCGTCGTCAGACCGCATTTGGCAAGTGCTGCACGCACCTCACCGTTGGTCATGGCGGGGTACGCATCCCAGATGGTTTGCAGCGCGGTTGCGGAGGTTGCTTCCTCCTCCTGCTCAAAATAGCCGTACTCTACAAACTGGTCATGCTCCACCGAACCCGCAACGGGCGGTATGAGTTTCAGCAATGTTTTCAGCAGCGTCGATTTACCCAATCCGTTGACACCGCGGATGGCGATTTTCTGACCACATTCCACTTTCAGCGAAACGGGTCTGGTCAGCGGCTCGCCATAGCCCAGCACCAGATCTTTACACTCAATGACCACGCGACCGGGAGTTCGCGCAGACGCAAACGAAAAAGTCGGCTTGATTTTCTCGGCTGCAAGGGTGACCCTATCCATTTTATCGAGCTTTTTCTGGCGTGATTTCGCCATATTTGTGGTTGCGACACGCGCCTTATTGCGGGCAATGAAATCTTCCAGATCTGCGATTTCCTTCTGCTGTTTCTCGTATGCCTGCTCAAGCTGCCGTTTTTTGAGGTCATACATCCGCAGAAAATTCTCGTAGTCGCCCGAATAGCGCGTCAGTACGGCATTTTCCACATGATAGACGACATTGACGACCGCATTCATGAATGAGGTGTCATGGGATACCAGAATAAACGCATTTTCGTAATTTTGGAGGAAGTTTTTCAGCCATGCGATGTGATTTTCATCGAGGAAGTTGGTCGGCTCATCGAGAATCAGAATCATCGGATTTTCGAGCAAAACCTTCGCCAGCAGTACCTTTGCACGCTGACCGCCCGAAAGCTCCGAAACATCTCTGTCCAGACCGATCTCGCCAAGACCCAGACCGTTTGCATACTCTGAAATCTTCGCATCTATGGTATAATAGCCACTGTAATCGAGAATGCCCTGAATCTCGCCGACATCCTCCATAGCCTCCGCCAGTTCTTCCTCAGAGCAGTCGCCCATTTTGTCGTAGAGCGCGAGCATTTCCTGCTCCAGCTCCTCCAGATGCACAAATGCCTCGCGCAGCACATCCGCGATGGTTTTGCCCTTTTCGAGCGTGCTGTACTGATCAAGGTAGCCTGTGGTGATATGTCTGCACCACTCGATTTTGCCCTCGTCGGGCATGAGTTTGCCTGTGATGATGTTCAGAAACGTAGATTTGCCCTCACCGTTTGCGCCCACCAGACCAACGTGCTCGCCTTTCAGCAAACGAAACGACGCATCATTGAGGATCTGCCGCGCACCAAAGCCGTGGGTAACGTGTTCGACATTGAGGATACTCATATCAAAATCTCCCTATCTGCTCAGGATTCAGGTGCTTCAGCGGCTTTGCTCATGGCAAGAGCCTTGAATTCACGGAACAACTCGATATCGTCAGGGGTCACACGGATATTCGAGAGAATCTCCTCGCCTGCGGCATTTTTGATTTTGACCTCAATGACCGAGCCCTCGCCGACATAGCTGCCCGCCACACTGATAAACCGCAGAAATTTCGGATGATTTTCGCGGAATTTATCGAGCAGACCTTTGATTTTGAAAATACCCATAGGGTTCATAACAAATACTCCTTCTCAAAAGAAACCGACATTCCCCGACAGGAGAATGTCGATTTTACGTTGTTTTATCAATCAGCATCGACAGAAATGCTTTCCTCGCCGCCCTTGATGTGAATGGCAGAAATCTGTTTTCCGCTTTCGATCATCAGTGCAGCAATTTTGTCATCGACATGGTCACGCAGCACACGGCGAATATCACGCGCACCGTACTGATGTCCGAATGCCTGCTTTGCGATCCATTTGAGTGCGGCATCGTCCCAATCGAGGACAATATTCTGCTCTGCAAGTGCCTCTGCGGTTTCGGAGAGCATCAGCCCTGCGATTTGCGCGTAGTTCTCCTCCGAAAGCGGACGGAACACGATGATATCGTCCACACGACCGACAAATTCGGGACGCAAAAATTCTTTCAGGGATTTCATCGCTTTTTCGCGGGAAATCTCCTCCGTGGTACGGTTGAAGCCGACACCGACCGACTTATCAGTGCTGCCTGCGTTGGAAGTCATCACAATGACGGTGTTCTCGAAATTGACGGTTCTGCCCTGTGCATCGTCAATGCTGCCCTCATCCAGAATTTGCAGCAGCAGATTCATGACGTCAGGATGTGCCTTTTCGATCTCGTCAAACAGAATAACGGAATAAGGTCTGCGGCGGACTTTTTCGGTCAACTGACCCGCCTCGTCATAGCCGACATAACCGGGAGGCGAACCAATCATACGCGAAACAGCGTGCTTTTCCATATATTCAGTCATATCCAGACGAATCAGCGGCTCTGTGGAATCAAACAATTCCGCAGAAAGCACCTTGACGAGTTCCGTTTTACCGACACCCGTAGGTCCGACAAAAATGAACGATGCCGGACGTCTGCGCTTGGAAAGCTGTACACGGGAACGCTTGATGGCACCCGCCAGAGCCTTGATTGCCTCATCCTGACCGATAATTTTCTCGGAAAGGCGTGTTTCGAGGTTCTGGAGCTTTTCATACTCTGTTTCCTCAATTTTATTCGCAGGAATTCCGGTCCACAGTTCAATGACATGAGCCAGATCCTCTGCCTCGACATGGACTTCCTCCGCCTGCTTCTTGAGGTCATCGTACTTTTGCTGCAAACGGATCAGCTTGCCTTTCTGGTCCGCGAGCTTTTCGTAATCCGGCTCGGTATCAGACGCAATTTCGTCAATTGCGGTTTCCAGCGCGGTAATTTCGCTTGCAACGACATCCACCTCTGCAATTTCGGGGTGACGGATACTCGCATGCGCGCAGCTTTCATCGAGCAGGTCGATTGCCTTATCGGGAAGGAAACGGTCTGTGATATACCGTTCCGAAAGCACCGCGCACATCCGCACCAGATTCGGTGCAATATGAATGCGGTGATATGCTTCATAATACTGTGCAATCCCGCTCAAAATGGCAACGGTATCCTCAACATTCGGTTCATCGACCTTGACAGGCTGGAAACGACGTTCCAACGCGCCGTCTTTCTCGATGAACTTGCGATATTCGGTAAAGGTCGTCGCGCCAATGACCTGAACCTCGCCGCGGGAAAGGGCAGGTTTCAGGATATTTGCCGCATTCATGGAGCCTTCCGCATCACCTGTGCCGACCAGATTGTGTACCTCGTCGATGAACAGAATCACGTTGCCCTGCTCCTTGACCTCCTGCACGAGTCCCTTGACGCGGCTTTCAAACTGTCCGCGGAACTGCGTACCTGCGACCAAAGCGGTCAGATCGAGCAAATAGATCTTTTTATCGCGCAGATGAAACGGAACATCGCCCGAAGCAATTTTCTGCGCAATACCCTCTGCAATGGCGGTTTTACCGACACCGGGTTCACCGATCAGGCAGGGATTGTTTTTCTGTCTGCGGGAGAGAATCTGGATCACGCGGGCAATTTCGCGTTCGCGCCCGACTATCCCGTCGAGTTTGCCCTCCTCAGCGCGTTCACTGAGATTGGTGCAGTAAGAGCCTAAGAATTTCAGTTCTTTTTTCTGCTCCTTTGGAGCCTTGTTTTTCTTGGATTTATCGTTGTCCTTTTTCTCGTTGTCGCTGTTTTCGGCGTGCTTCTGCTCCTTTTGTGCAGAAGCATCCCCGCCGAACAGTTTTTGGATAAACGAAGGCATCGTACTTGCGCCGCCCGCCTGGAACGCATCGTCCCCTGCGGCTTCCTCAAAATCCTTCATCTGTTCGTCCATCGGGAACGGGACACCGTTTTCCGTCATTTCCTGCATCTGGTCGCTGATCTGCTGAACGATCTCGTCCGTCAGCCCCATATGCTCCATATACTCCGTCACCTGCGGAATATTCATATCTTTTGCGCAAAGCAGGCAGTAGCCCTCATTGCGTTTTTCCGAGCCATGCATCGTTGTGACGAACACGACCGCGGGTCTTTTTTTACATTTGCAGCAATAGACCATTATAACCCTTTCTGAATAGTATATTTATCATATCAAAATACCGAGTTGTGCGTAAATATACTTATAAATGAATGTTTGACCGATGGCTTCCTCGTTAAAGCACATGAACTCTCCGCCACCGATCAGGACGATCAGCCGAATCACCAATGTTGTGATGATGACGACAGCCGCTGCCTCAATGATTCCGAGCAGCGCACCGAGAAAACGGTCCGTGCCTGTCAAAACATTGAAATATATGCGGTATTTCGTGGCATTTGCGATAATGCCGGCAATAATCATGACAATCGAGAAGATGATAATATACACAAAAATACGGAAGCATTCCGTAGTCGGCTCCGCGCCAAAGTTATCTTCAATGTATCCTGCGCTGTCCTCTGAGGTATTGTTGACCTTATAGAGCTGTTCCAGCACGGTATTGATCAGAGCAGGATTGGCATTCATCTGCTGAGTAAAGCTTGCACAGAAATAGCCCGGCAGACGTTCTTCCAGCTGCGAACAGTATTCATCCACAAACGCATCTGTCAGGATCTGCTTGAATTCCATCAAGGATTCGGTGGATTGATATCCACATTCCTCATTCACATAGTAATAAAGATTCTTATCGAATTTTGCAGTATCCGGTGGTGCCAGATATTGTTCAATTTTCTTCTTGGAAAGCACCGCACCGTATTTATGCTCATCAATTGCATCTTTAAAACACTGTGCCACGTCAATGGAATCGTTGACTTCTTCGATTGCAGCCATATTCGAGGGTCTTGCGACAGTTTCATACAAACTCGGAGCAGCGGCAGCCGAAGCAAACGCCGCGACCACGGTTGCAATCAGATAGCCCATACAAAGAACAAAAACTTTTGTCAAACCCTTTTTTGCATTGGATATGATAACTCCAATGGCAATCACAACCACAAGAGCGTCAAAAACCCACCAGAAATCGGTTGCCATTCAAACTTCCTCCTGTCGCTCGCCGCCACAAAGCGGCTCTTTTTATCTGGAATCCGATGGTTGCGCTCAAACCCCTGAAAACATAAAAAGACTCCTCTTTATTATCTCTTTTTCTCAATAGGAACGTTCGCTGTATTCCATGCGGTCAATGCGGTCATAGCCCATGAGGAACAACTCGGACTGAATCCGCAGAAAACTGTCATAAGTATCGGAAATTCCTGTGCGGGCAATCTGAGTGCCCTCGGGGGAAAAACTGGTAATTTCGCTTCTTGTCTGTACGGTAATGGAACCGGTATCCTGATTGACATGAACATACTTTACTTCGCTGTCAAAGGAAAGGACATTCGGCGAATGCGCGTTTTGATTCATTAGTACGACAGAATTGGTACGTTTTTCTTCGTTGCGCAGCAGCACTGCGGAAATGCCGTTATAGCTGTCACCACAGACCAGTGCATCGGGATAATCGTAGGTACTGAGGGCGGCACCTGCAAGACTCAGATAGGCACAGCAGGTATCTCCCAGCACGAATACATCATCTCCCTTAGTATTATATACCGAAATGCATAGCATGTCAAGGGGCTGACTTGTCCATTTTTCGTCAGTTTGTGCAAAATCGTAATTATGCACAACAGATTTCAGTTTTCCGTCCTCAGCATGGATGCTGACAGCATAGCAGCCGTCGCTTTCGGTGCGGAAAGCGACCTCCGTCAATTCCTCCACACAGCTTCTTGCATAGATTTGCTTGCCTTTTTTATTGAACACAAGCAATTTGCAGGCAGATGTTTCCGAAGCCGTCACTACAGCGGTGTAGCCTTTATCGGACACTCTGCCGAAAATGATCGGGTCACTGAGATTCTTTTCCAAGAGCGTTTTGCCCGTGGTTTCCAATCGGAAATGCGTGCCGCCGCTTTCGTAGACCATCGCATAATTGCCTGCCGCCTGCAACATCGCGCTGCCGTAGGCGTGCTGACGGCGTGCGAGCATCGAGCCGTCCGTATTATAGAGATAGAGGTATGCATCACTGAGAATCAGCAGCAAATTATTCATGGTAGCTGTCTGATAAGCGGTATTGCTTGAAATGGTCAGCGGAAAATTTCCTTCCGAAAGAACCCCGTTGTTTTCGTGCACGCTTTGATGTCGAATTGAGATTTCCTCCAGTTTCGGCATCCAGACATCCCGCTTTTGAAAAATGACAATGATCAAAGCCGCAATGCAGAAAAAAGCCACTGCACGCCGCAGATACCGTTTTCGTTTTTTTTGTTTGCGCTGTGCATAGACATCCGCATCCTGCGGCACCTGCTGCACCTCGTCTGATTTGGCTTTTCTGGTAAACATGGCATTCCTTTCTTCTGCTTACGGCAATAAAATATGCGCTTGACCGTCAGGATGCGGCAATTCCGATTCATCATAGAATACACGGTTCAGATAAAGTCCGTGTGCCATTGCGGTTCGCCCCGCCGCAAGACGGTCTTTCGCCTCCAGAACAGAGGTCATGGCGTCAGGGGGAAAATATCCCTCGTTGATATCGAGCAATGTGCCGACAAAAATCCGCACCATGTTGTAAAGAAAACCGTTTCCGCAGATACGGATTTCCACATCAGTACCATGCCGCTCCGCAGAAACTGCATAGATGGTACGGACAGTGTCAGATTTTTCGGTTGCCTGTGCGCAAAAGCTGTGAAAATCATGTGTTCCGACCACAGGCTGCGCCGCTTCGCGGATCAAATCGACATCCAGCGGACGACGATAGTGAAAGGCAAGGTCGGTCGCAAACGGATTTTTGCTTTCGTGTGCGTGAATGCGATAGAGGTACTCCTTGCCTTTGCAGTCAAAGCGGGCATGGAAGTTTTCAGGCATTTCCTCGCAACTGAGGGCGGAGATGTCATCGGGCAGATAGCCGTTGACCGCCCGCACGAGATTTTTGCACGGAATCACGCGCTCTGTATAAAGATGCAAACAAAACATATTCGCGTGAACGCCCGTATCCGTGCGGGAGCAACCGTATACAGTGACAGGACCATTGAGAATGCGGGACAGTGCTTTTTCCAGCTCTCCCTGAATGGTTCTGGCATTCGGCTGCCGCTGAAAACCGTGGTAGTGCGTGCCTCGATATGCGATTGTCAGCTTGAGATTGCGCAAGGTACGCACTCCTTTCGTTATTTGGAAATCGAATTGAGCAAGATGACTGCTGCCAGCAGCAGGATCATCAGTGCAAGCGCAATGTAGTCGCGCATACCGCTTTGCAGCTTGCGCAGACGGGTTCTGCCCTCTCCGCCGTGATAGCAGCGGCATTCCATGGCAAGTGCTAATTCTTCTGCGCGGCGGAACGCGGATACAAACAACGGCACAAGAATCGGGACGAGTGCCTGTGCCCGCTGCATCAGGCTGCCGCTTTCGAGGTCTGCGCCTCTTGCCTTCTGTGCTGCCATGATTTTCGAGGTTTCCTCAATCAGCGTCGGGATAAACCGCAGAGCAATCGTCATCATCATCGCCAGTTCATGCACAGGCATCCCGATTTTTTTCAGCGGGGACAGCAGTGATTCGATCGCATCGGTCAACACGATCGGGGAAGTCGTATAGGTCAGCAGCGAGGTACCCGCGATCAGCAGGCAGATGCGGATGACCATAAAAACAGAGGTCTGCACGCCCTCCTCGGTGATTTTCAGGAAATGCCATTTCCAGTAGACTTCACCGCCGTCAAGCATCAGAAGATTCAGCAGACCGGTGAAAATCAGGATCGGAATGATCGGTTTGATGCTTTTGAGGATCATTTTCGGCGGGATTTTGGAGCAGAGTGTCGCTACAACGGTAAACAGCAGACCCGCCAGCAAACTCCAGATATGCTGTCCCCAAAAGAGCATCACGAGGAACAGCAGCGTGATGATGATTTTATAGCGGGCGTCCATGCGATGCACGACGCTTTTCATCGGAAAATACTGTCCGAGGGTGATATCTTTCAACATGATTTCCGCCCTCCCTCAAGCCGTTTTGTCAGCAAGTCCGCGCCAAATTTGACGGTATAGACTTCTTCGGGGAATGTGATACCGCGCTCAGCAAGTCCGTTGAAAATACGGGTGATCTGCGGCAGTGCCAGTCCCATGCTTTCAAGGGACTGCGACTGCGCAAATACGCCTGACGGAGTATCATAGCACATGACCTTTGCCTGCGAAAGCACCAGCAGTTTTGAGGCGTATCTTGCAACGTCCTCCATGCTGTGCGATACGAGCAAAATCGTGCAGCCTGTGCGCTTATGGTAAGCCTGTAGCTGCGTTAAGATCTTGGTTCTGCCTTTCGGGTCCAGACCTGCCGTTGGTTCATCAAGGATCAGCACCCGCGGTTCCATTGCCATCACGCCTGCGATTGCCGCACGACGTTTTTGTCCGCCCGAAAGTGCATAGGGAGCCTTTTGCAGCTGTTCCTCGGTCAGCCCGACTGCCTCGGCGGTTTCGCGTACTCTGCGGTCGATTTCGTCCTCGGATAACTTCATGTTGCGCGGACCGAATGCAATATCCTTATAGACAGTTTCCTCAAAAAGTTGATATTCGGGGTACTGGAACACCAGCCCGACCTGAAAACGCACCTGTCTGCGGTCGGTATCCTTTGCCCAGATATCCTTACCGTTCAGCAGGATCTGCCCTTCAGTCGGCTGCAAGAGACCGTTCATCATCTGCATCAGCGTGGATTTTCCTGAACCCGTATGTCCGATGATGCCGACAAATTCGCCCTCCTCGATTTGCAGATCAATATGGTCTACAGCGGTCTTTTCAAACGGTGAGCCGACGCTGTAGGTATATGTCAGATTCTTTGCCTCCAGAATTGGCATGGAAAGCCTCCGTTCCTATGCGGAAAATTACGTAAACAGCTTTGCAAGCGCGTCAATGCACGCTTCTTCGGTAATGATCTCGGGGTCGAGATCATAGCCCGCCTGTCGCAGCAGATGTACAAGCTCTGTTGCCTGCGGGACATCCAACCCGATTTCCTTCATTTCGTCCACCCGCGCAAACACTTTCTGCGGGATGTCATCCATTAGGACCGTGCCGTGGTCAATGACGACAATGCGTTGACATTGTGCGGCTTCATCCATTTCGTGAGTAATCAGAATGACCGTAATACCGTACTTATCGTTGAGCCGCTTGATGGTTTTCATGACCTCCTTGCGACCCTGCGGGTCCAGCATGGCAGTCGGCTCATCCAGCACGATACAGTCGGGGCGCATGGCAATGATGCCTGCAATGGCGACACGCTGTTTTTGTCCGCCCGAAAGCTGATGCGGCGCGTGTTCGCGGAAATCGTACATTTTGACGGCTTTCAGCGCTTCATCGACACGCTCACGCATTTCCTCGGGGTCAACGCCCATATTTTCCAGGGCAAATGCCACATCCTCCTCAACGATCGTTGCTACGATCTGGTTGTCGGGATTCTGAAATACCATGCCCACGCGCTGTCTGACATCGAGTAAATGTGCTTCGTCAGCGGTATCCATACCGTCCACCAGCACTTTGCCCGAAGTCGGCAGCAAAATTGCATTAAGCAGCTTGGCAAGCGTCGATTTGCCCGAACCGTTATGTCCAAGCACCGCGACCAGCTCGCCCTTGCCGATCTCCAACGAAATGCCTTTCAGGACTTCCGCTGCTTCCTTGCCGTCCTCATCGGCGGCGTAGGCAAACCGAACATCCTGTATCGAAATCAATGATTCCATTTGTCCTCCAGAATAGTGGTGTTTCCGACGGATTGAGAATGGGGCTTTGCCCCAAACCGCACCAAAGGGATGGTATCCCTTTGGAATCCTTTATTTCTCCCAGATTGCGGTCGCACCGCAAGGCAGAACCGCTCCCGCAAGTGCCACAGGCAACCCGATCTCATCTGCGGAAACGCTGCCACCGAATTTCGGCATGATCAGCGAGTGCAGCAGATAACCCATAACGGACGGCGAAAGTCCTGTTGTGTAGCTGTTGAGCAGGAAAAATAGCGGATTATCCGAAAGGATCTCCGTGCAGGCTTCCACCAGCGAATAAATGCTGTCCTCCAGCTTCCAGATCTCGCCCGAAGGACCTCTGCCGTAGCTTGGCGGGTCCATAATGATCGCATCGTAGGTTTTGCCGCGGCGTGCCTCTTTGCGGATGAATTTCTCGCAGTCATCCACGATCCAGCGAATCGGCTTTTCGGTAAGTCCCGATGCCGCCGCATTTTCTTTTGCCCACTGCACCATACCCTTTGCGGCATCCACATGACAAACCTCTGCGCCTGCTGCTGCACACGCAAGGGTCGCACCGCCTGTATAGGCAAAGAGATTCAGCACACGGATGGGTCTGCCTGCATTGCGGATTTTCTCCTGCATCCAGTCCCAGTTGACCGCCTGTTCCGGAAACAATCCCGTATGCTTGAAGCCGGTAGGACGCACCACAAACCGCAATTCGCCATAGCGGATCTGCCATGATTCGGGTGGTGCTTTCCGATATTCCCAACGACCGCCGCCGCTCTTGCTGCGGTGATAGTGTCCGTCAGCTTTATCCCAGTAGGGCGAAACCTTCGGGGTCTGCCAGATGACCTGCGGATCGGGGCGAATCAGGATGATATTGCCCCACCGCTCCAGACGCTCGCCACAGGAGGTATCAAGCAGGCGGTAATCCGCCCATTTTTCCGTTGCTCTCAAAACTATCGTTCCTTCCGATTTATCAGTTCTGCGCAGGCACCAATTCTGTGCGCTGCGTAATCATATCAGCAATTTCCATCGCGTAAGTATTGATTTTCCGGAAATCGCGTCCTTCCAGCAAAATCTGTATCACGGCATCCTTGGGCAGTTCGCGTACCAGCACTCTGCCGTCCGCACCGAGTTTATTTTCATAGGACGCAATTTTTTCGGTGATGGGACCGTCATTTTTCCAGATTTCGCGCCAGCACGATGCAATCTTGACATTGAGCAAAACCTGCGGGTCATGTGCCATATCCGCGCCCAACTCCGAAAGCGATTTTTTCGTGCGCTGCATGATTTCCAGCAGGCGCAGGGCGGTCACGATGCCGTCCGATGCAGGCATATCCGAGAAAAAGAGATGTCCGCCGCGTTCTCCGCCGAGAGAAAGCTCTGCACTGCGCACGCGCTCCTGCACAAATCGCGGCGTCGGCTGCGTGGTATGCACCAGAATGCCTTTTTCCTTGGCGTACCGCAAAAAGCCCATATTGCTCATCACGGTTGCTGCAACGCCCTGTTCCGCGAGTTTTCCGCGTTCCAGCGCATCCATCATAAACACCGCCAGCAGACGGTCACCATCCAGCAGCTCCCCTTTTTCGTCCGCCGCGATGCATCTTGCACCGTCGCCGTCAAAAGCAAAGCCCGCCTGACACTGCTTGCGCGTCACAAAATCCAGCAGATTCTGCACATCGGTCACGCCGCAGTCCTTGTTGATATTCACGCCGTTTGGAGCATTGTTGCGTACCAGCACCTCTGCACCAAGGCTGCGGAAAACCCGTTCCGCAATGCTGCTCAGCGAGCCGTTTGCGCAATCAACGGCGATCCTCATGGAAAGCTGCTCCGTTGGGGTATCTTTGACCTCGTGCAGCAATTGCAGATACCGCTCCGCCGCACCATGATCCTCTGTCATCAAGCCGCAGGAGCGGTGTGATTTCGGCGGCATCGGCATACCGCCCGGCATCATCGCCTCAATGGAGGCAAGCATCTCCTCCGACATCGGCAAACCGTCCTTGGTCAGCATTTGCAGCCCCGAATATTCGTAGGTTGCGCTGCCACCCGTCAGGACAAATCCCGCGTCAGCTTCCTCCCTGGCGATCAGCAACGCCGCCGCAGGAGATGGCAGAACGCCCAGTTTTGTCACCATGCCGCCGCCCGAGCAGATTCCTGCGCAAAGGGCAGCTTCCAGGATATCGGCAGAACGCCGCGGGTCATGTGCGACATAAAAAACAGGCGGATGCTGGCAGCTTCTGCTGATGACCTGTGCTGTTGCTCTGCCGATATACAGCATCAGCTCACAGCTCAGTTCTGTCACGGCGATGCCCCGCAGTCCGTCCGGTTTCAGGATTTTACTCATGCAATGTTCCTCTTGATTTTATTGTGAAAGCGTCGGCAACACAACTTGGTATGCCGTAATCATGTTTTGGCAGAAATACGCGTCGGGTGTGGTTTCGGTCGGGTGCGTGACATTGCTGTATTCATTGCAGACATACAGCTTTTCGCCGCGCTGCTCCACACAAACCGTATGGATGGAGGACAGAAACCGACGACCGTTCCAATAGGTATACACCACACGATTGCCAGCCGCCAATTCTCTTTTTACGCTTTCACGCGTTCGCAGTTTTTTATTTTCCAGCCCGAAATGCCGCAGACAATGTCCGAGTGCATACGGGAAAGTCCCCCACAATCCGCCAAGCATGGAGAAACGCACCATATATTTTGCGACCTCCTCAAACGGATGCGGAACGCCCGAAAGCAACAGCGCATTATAGACCGCGATGACTTCGCAGCCGCAATTGCGTATGGTTCCAAGACCAAATTTCATGCCTGATACCGCCCCCATCGACTGACCATTGATCAGTTCCAGTGGAAGCGGTATCTTCATTTTCTGATTTTGTTTTTTCAGGCGCTCTTTTTTTTGCTTCATAGCGATCAGTTCTCCTGCCCAAGCATTTCCGTCAACGAATACTGCTGCGGAACAACCTGTGCCTCATCCTGCGCGTATCCGAGGTGCGCATACGCAAGACCCGTTGCACATCTGCCGCGTGGGGTACGGGAAAGCATTCCAAGCTGCATCAGGTACGGTTCACAGACATCCTCCAGAGTGACCGCCTCCTCGCCAATTGCTGAGGCAAGCGTTTCGAGTCCCACAGGACCGCCGCGATAGCCGCGGATCATCATATCGAGCATACGGCGGTCAAGCTTATCTAGCCCCAGCTCGTCAATTTCGAGCCGCTCCAGTGCCAGACGGGTCGTCTGTGCGTCAATGACACCGCTGCCCATGACATCCGCAAAATCACGGACTCTGCGGAGCAGTCTGTTGGCGATACGAGGTGTGCCGCGGGAACGTTTTGCAAGCTCCATCGCGCCGTCCGCCTCGCACGGAATATCCAGTATCATCGCGCTTCTGCGCACGATGTCGCAGAGCTGCTCAGGGGTATAGAGTTCGAGTCGCTGCACAATGCCGAATCGGTCACGCAGCGGCGGGGTCAGCTGACCCGCACGGGTCGTCGCGCCAACCAGCGTAAACGGCTGCAGATCCACACGAATGCTGCGTGCGGACGGACCTTTGCCGATCATGATATCCAGCACCCTGTCCTCCATCGCGGGATAGAGGATCTCCTCGACCGCACGGGAAAGACGGTGAATCTCGTCCACAAACAGCACATCGCCTCTGCCGAGATTGGTCAGCAGTGCGGCGAGGTCGCCGGGTTTTTCAATAGCGGGACCCGAAGTCACACGCAAATTGACGCCGAGTTCATGGGCAATGATGCCTGAAAGCGTCGTTTTGCCAAGTCCGGGCGGACCGTAAAGCAGCACATGGTCGAGCGGTTCTCCGCGCCGTCTTGCCGCTTCAATGTAAACCGCCAGATTCTCCTTGACTTTATCCTGACCGATGTAGTCTTTCAGTTCCTTCGGACGAAGCGAAAGTTCCAGATCGGTATCCTGCGGAATGATTTCGGGAGAGGAAAGCCGCTCGGAAATGTCCTCGGGCACTTCCGGTATCATATCACTGGACTGAATCATGCTGCCTCCTCTTTCGGGTAGATAAAATACGGATTATCGCTCAAAATAGCGTTTTTTGCGGATATAGAAGGGTTCCACGCCTTCGATTGCTTTTTTCGCGGCGGGTTCTTCCAGACTGATGAACACCAGACTGTCGCCCGACTTGGTGTAATTCTGCATATACTTTGAAAGCGGGAAGAATAATTTTCGCGTATTTCCAAGCATATCGAATACAAACAAGGTCTGTGGGCGTTCACAGCCGCGGATCATCTCGACCACATAGCAGTTATCGACATTTGCCTGCCTTGCGAGATATCGCGTGATCGGGCGGAGCAAATGGTCAAGATTCTTCTGCGGCGGACGATACTCAATTGTTTCCTCCTCTTTCATGGAAATGGCAGGAATATTGAGGTTTCTCGCAACCATAAGGATACTTTTGATTTCCTGCGAGGAAAACTCCTTGCCGTAGGAATTCGGGTTCAGTACTGCGGAAGCCGACTGAATCAGGTCAAACAGACGCAGACAGTTCAAGCGGTAGCAGTTGACATAACGCTTTGCAAACTGCTGCAAAGCACGGTAACTCGTAAAAAATGGGATGAAGATATCGCCATCCGGGTTCTGGGTCGTGACCAGCTCCATGGATACGCCGCCATTCACCTCATCCTGCACAACCGGCTTCTTACAAATAACATAGACGTCACTTTTAATTAACATTTGCAGAAAAACAGAACGTTTCTCAGGCTTTGTTATCGCTTCTTTCAATAATTCGTCGAGATTCATGGTGGATACCTCCCATATAATTTATTTTTGTTCCCCTTATCAAATCAGGTTTTGTATGCCTTTGCCTGTTTCAATCATTTTCCAAGTGATGCATTCAGTGCATCATCAATGCTGGTATACTGCTGTTCCGACGGCAATGCGGGATATGCACCGAAAACGGTTCCCTGCTTCACTTCAACAGCGACTGCCTCGCAGTCATTCTGCGCATCCATCTGAATGGCAATGTTCACATAATCCGCTGCAAACGGCGCATAGACATTCAGCTTATACGCGAACAATTCGCGCATTCGTGCTGCTTCACTGTTTGCCATGGAATCAGATGATGCATTTTTGATTTCGTCGCCCGTAAAACGAAGCGTACCCGTCACATACTGCTCCGGATGCATTCCCTCCACATCCATATCGACAAACGCAGCATTCACTGCTGCACGGAGCATACGTGCATCTGCATTTGCGGCTTCACGGGCTGCATAATCGGTCGCCTGCTGCTCTGCGCGGCTGCGTTCCGATTCTTCTTCTGCAAATTTGTTTTTCTGCGATACCACACAGACTACAATGATTACGACAGCAAGTACAATACCCAGTATCGCAATCAGACCTTGTTTTTTCATTCCGTTCTTCCTGCCTTTTCCATCAACCGAACATCTGCTTTCCAAGTTTCATCAGCGATTGCCGAATCAACTCAGAGGACGGTAGTGATGGATCGAGTGTTTTGAGCACGCCTGCAACCTCTCCCTGCGTATAGCCAAGCACCAGCAGTGCAGACATTGCCTCCTCCATGGAACCGCCCGCAATGCTGACGGGTGCAGCGGAAAATCCATCTGTCTGGACGGTTTTTGCAACCTTATCCTTCAGTTCCAGCACAATGCGCTGTGCGGTCTTGGTACCGATGCCTTTGGTTTTTGTAAATTCTTTCGGGTCACCTGCCGCGACTGCCAGTGCAAAGCGGTCAGGGGTCAGGTCAGAAAGAATTGCCAGTGCGTTTTTAGGTCCCACACCTGAAACGCTCGTCAGCTGATCAAAACAGGAACGTTCGCTGCGTGTGGCAAAGCCGTAAAGCGAAATATCATCTTCACGCACGGTCAGGCGGGTATACACCATCGTTTCCTCGCCCACTGCCCCGACTGCCGCCGCCGTTTGCATACTGGTGCGGCAGCCATAGCCGACCCCTGCGCATTCCACGACCACAAAATTCGGTTCTTTATGCAGCACCGTGCCGCGTAAGCTGTCTATCATAGGGAAAACTCCCCTCTCAGTAATCGGGCTGTGCGCAATGTCCGTGACAAATCGCCAGTGCAAGGGCATCTGCGGCATCATCGGGTCTTGGGATCTCCGCAAGATGCAAAATTCTGCGTGTCATATCCATGACCTGCATTTTCTCTGCCTTACCGTATCCGACCACCGCAGATTTTACCTGAAGCGGCGTATATTCGTACACGGGAACGCCTTTTTGCGCGGCTGCGAGCAAAATCACGCCTCTTGCCTCTGCGACCAGAATGCCCGTTGTTTTGTTGGTATTGAAAAAAAGCTTTTCTACGGAGAGTGCCTGCGGTCGGTGCTTATCAAGCAGAAAGCACATATCTTCGTAGATCTGTGCAAGCCGCTCTCCAAAATCGGTATGTGCCTCAGTCAGAATGGCACCGTACTCCACGGGCTGAAACTGCATTCCCTGATAATCCAGAATACCGAATCCGACCGTTGCGTAACCGGGGTCGATTCCTAAAATGCGCAAAGCATCCTCCAATCCATACACGGTATATTATACCATGGATACGTTTGAATTTCAAGTAGTAATCCGCAAGATTCTCCGTGAAACAGCAGAATCGACAAAACTTTGTAGATGTTGCACAGGGAACAGGCGGTTTCTTTGGTTACCACGCTATTTTTTCGGCGATTCCGCACCGCACACGCCAAAACCGTAGAGGAATGTTTTGTTTTCAAGCGGTGTCAGGGTAACACGATGCGTTTGCGGCGTATCATGGACAAAAATCTCAATCGGCATGGCGTTTCCCCAGCCGTAGATGGAATTGCAATGCATCACAGACTGCGTCAGCAGCGGATGCGAAATCGGTTCGCCGTCCAGTAAAATTCTCGCACTTCCGTGGGTATCAATACGATGCGATTCGTAGTACAGTACCAAAGCACTGCAAGTGATATCCAGCGTCATGGTCTGACCCTTTGCCGCATCTCCGATCCACAGCGTATGAAAATAACTGTATTCTTTCGGTGCAACGACAAAATCGGTTGTGATACCATCCATCTCGCCCGCCTCAAAAAATCGCATATTCCGATAAGGAGCATCGAGCCACGGCGCAGGAAGCGGTTTTTGCAGCAACGGCGAAAAAGGCTCGGATTTTGCCTTGTCAAGCAGTGCCAGAATGCAATCCGCCAGCAGACGATGCCCGTCCTCGGTCGGATGGCTTTCGCTGTCGCCATAATCCGACCATTCGAGTTTTCCATCTGCAAGCGGCTGATTGATGCCGGCACGCAGACTGATGCTTGGCAGCCCGTAATGCTCGGCAATGGGCTGCATATAGCTTTCACAGCTGTAACCTTTGGCGGAGCGGAGCATCAGGAACACCACAATGGGCGGATCGGACAGCTCTACAAACCGTCTGACCAGACTTTCAAAGGATACTACGCTGTATTTGAGGGTCGTTTCGTTGATTGCATATTCCAGAAACACGATATCAGGCGTATGTACAATGATTTCGCGTTCAACCAGTGCATTTGCCTGTAATGTACCCATCCCTGCCGTTGCGCAAATATGACAATCGACCTCATGCCCTTCTGCCGTCAGCGCATCGACAACCATCTGCGGATATGCCTTGGCATAGTACTGATAATTGGCGTAACCCTGAGTGACAGAGCCGCCCATGAATCCCAGAGAGATCCTTTTTTTCGCAAACAACTGCTTCCACGGCTGATTCACACCGCAGGAAAGCACGGATTTCTCTGCAATTTCCTTTCTATGTGATGCATCTATCATAGATTCTGCCCCTTTTCCGCTCCGGTCATACGCCATGTTCCGACATCGACCAGTTGTTTCAACAACAGTGCATACGCAGCCGATGCCTTGGAAAGATACGCGCCCCGCTTGGCAATCAGCGAAATGCCGCATCTTGCGATGTCATCGGGCAGCGTGTAGTAATTCGGATGTGTACGGAAATTGCCGTAATAGATCAGGGAATCGGGCAGCAGGGCAATACCCATATTCGCGCAGACAAACGAAAAAACGGTTTCAATGGTCTGCACGGTATACTCAATTTTCGGGGTGAATCCGCACTGACGGCAGGCTTCCTCCAGATTATCCTTGGCGTACTCGCCTGCATTTGCCGCAACGAATTCCTCCTCCTGCAAGGCAGCCAGAGAAATCGGTTTCTGACGCAGATAGTTCACGGAAGCATTGCAGATGTCGTCCGCGGTAAGAGGCGGCGGTAATTTCAGGCACAGCGGATGGGATGGCGATACAGCAAGATACATCCGCTCCTCAGCCAGCACCTCCACATGAAACTGCTTCTCGTCAAATTCGCCGGTACCGATTGCAAAATCGAGTTCGCCTGCTATGAGCATTTCCCGAAGCTGCTTCATATCCGCCTCGTATATGGCAATGTGGATCTGCGGATACTGCGCATGAAACGCCGCAATGCTCTGCGAAAGCAGGCAGCGTACCCGAAAAGAAGACGCGCCAATCCGCACAGAACCCGTCTGCATTCCCATCAGATCGGAAAGGGCATTGTTCATGCTCTCCTCCATGGCGAGAATCTGTTTTGCCCATGTAACGTATAATTCTCCTGCATCTGTCAGGCGGATGGGCGTTTGTGCGCGGTCAAACAGCTTCATGCCGAGCTGCTTTTCGATACTGTGAATATATTGACTCAGCGAAGGCTGCGTGACATAGAGTTTTTCCGCTGCTTTGGAAAAACTCTGGCATTCCGCCACCGCCAACACGTAGGTAAGCTGCTGGGTATTCATCCGTATTCTCCTTCTGTAAACGGCTGCTTGCAAAATAGTGTATGCTTTTACTTATTATACCACATTTCAAGGAATCTTGCAAGCATTTTCATTTGACACATTTACCAAAAAAATGGACGATCCGAGCGATTGTTTGGTGATTGCACAAGTGGACTTTTTTGTCGAAAATATGATATACTGAATTTGTATGTAAATTCACCGAATCGAGGAGATTTTCCCATGTATCAATATAATTACGCATTTGAATTTGTCCGTTCCATTCACGCAGGCTGGAATCTGGGCAATACTTTTGACTGCATCGTGAACAGCGCGAACTATCAGGAAAATATGACTCCCGCCGATTTTGAATCCGCATGGGGCAATCCGCCCGTCAACCGCGGACAACTCGAAGCGATCCGTGATGCGGGGTTTGATGCACTGCGCATTCCGATCACATGGAAACAGCACATCGGTCCCGCGCCCGAATATCAGATTGACCAGCCGTGGATGGACCGCATTGATGCAGTCGTCAGACAGGCATTTTCACTGGGATTCCGCGTGATCATCAATGTTCATCACGATGCCACCGACAGCGGCTGCATCAGTCTGCTGCCGGAACGTCTGGACGAATCCGAGCGGCTGCTTTGCAGACTTTGGGAACAGATTGCAACACATTTTGCAGATCTGGGTGAATCCTTGGTCTTTGAAGTTCTCAACGAGCCGCATATCGGAAAGGATTTTACAGGAAATCCGCAGTTTTATGAGGCAGTCAACCGTCTGAATGCTGCCGCAGTCAAGACCATCCGTGCGGCAGGTGGCTGTAACCGTTTCCGATATCTCATGCTGCCGACCTATGGTGCAACCTACAAAACTGCTGCGCTGGATGCTTTGGTACTGCCCGATGACGATCGCTTGATCGTATCCATTCATCCCTATTTCCCGACCGAATTCTGTTTTTCCAAAAAGGACGTACAATGGGCAGAACCGCAGGAAAAATGGGGCAGCAAGGAAGATATCGACGCGCTGCAAAATGTGTTCCACCAACTGGAAAAACGCTTTGTATTCCGCGGTATTCCCGTGATTCTGGGAGAAATGGCAGCCGTTGGCAAAGCCGATGACCGAAGCAGAATGCTTTGGACTGCCGTGTATGCCAAGGAAGCCGCCGCAAGATGTATGCCCTGTTTCTGGTGGGATAACGGTATGCTTGGCGAAGAAGAAATGGGGCTCTTTGACCGCAACACGCTCACATTCCCCGAACCTGCGCTGGTTTCCATTCTGACCGGCAAACGCATTGACAGTTAAGGTTTCCCCATACTATTCCAATCAACAAAACACCGCTTATGTTTCTTCCATAAGCGGTGTTTTTTGTAATATGGGAATTATGCGTTGGCACCGGGTGCCTTGGGATTCTTGGTCAGTTCGTACCAGGAAACAGGATTGTCAAGAATGAAGTTGTAGCTGTACCAACGAAGGATCATGGTTGCGTCAACTTCTGTAATAGCACCATCGCCGTTGACATCCGCAACAGCCTTCTGTGCTTCCGTGAGGAAATCATCATCCATCATTTCCGCAGCAAACTGGAACAGAACCATAGTAGCATCAGTCGGGTCAATCTCGCCGTTACCGTCAACGTCACCAAACAGACCGCCGCTGATCTTGCAGGTGTACTGCTTATCGCCTGCGGTTGCGGTGATGACTGCCTCGCCAAGGGATTCGCAGGTCACCAGACCATACGCATTGACCTTTGCAACAGACTCATCAGAGCTGCTCCATGTGACCTCGCCGCTCCAATTGAGCAGAGCCAGATCAAGGGTTTCACCCTCCTCGCTGAAGGTGTAGTTGGTGTAGTTGAGTGCGACTTCATTATCTGCACCCAGAACAGTGATGGAGCCGTCAATAAAGATGACCGGATAATTTTTGCCATCCATGTCAATGATCTCGGTCAAGGTATCCGCATCATATTCTTCTGCGGTTGCAACGCGGTATACAGAACCTGCCTTGGCATCCTCAGGAACTTTGAACTCCAGTGTTACAACAATGGAGCCGTCCTCAGCAGCCTGCGAAGAACCCTTAGTATTTGCGAAGGTCAGGCAAGCAGGATAGGACTCAGTGTTGATGGTCGGGTTGACTTTGTATGCCTTACCCTTGTTCATCGCAGTAAGTTCCAGAGCCTTGTCATACTCAAACCATGCAGTCACGCCTGCGGTACCCAGATCGCCAAAGACATATACATTCAGCGAAACGGTGTCGCCCGGCTTTGCAGCAACATCATCAATGTTCCAGTAGAAGCCCTCATCCATTGCCTTTGCGGTATCCTGCCAAGCAGGAGCAGCAATGGTTGTGGTGATCGGAGCCGATGTTGTCTGCGTAGCAGTTGTCGGTGCAGTTGTAAAACCACCCAGCGTGGTAGTAACATCAGTTGCCTTCGTGGTGGTAATAGGTGCATCGGTTGCCTTTGTGGTAACATCAGTAGCCTTCGTGGTGGTAATCGGTGCTACGGTTGCCACGGTAGTAACATCAGTAGCCTTGGTGGTGGTCACAGGTGCTACGGTTGCGATGGTGGTAACATCAGTCGCCTTCGTGGTGGTAATAGGAGCATCGGTTGCGATGGTGGTAACGTCAGTTACCTTGGTGGTGGTCACAGGAGCATCGGTTCCCTTTGTGGTAACATCAGTCGCCTTCGTGGTGGTAATAGGAGCATCGGTTACCTTAGTGGTAACATCAGTAGCCTTCGTGGTGGTAATCGGTGCTACGGTTGCCTTTGTGGTAACGTCAGTCGCCTTCGTGGTGGTCACAGGAGCATCGGTTCCCTTTGTGGTAACATCAGTCGCCTTCGTGGTGGTAATCGGTGCTACGGTTGCCACGGTAGTAACATCAGTAGCATTCGTGGTGGTCACAGGTGCATCGCTTACCGTTGTGGTAACATCAGTCACCGTGTTGGTAGTGGTAACTGCCGTTGTGGTGGTTGCAGCAGCCTCATCGCCAACGATAATGGTCAACGGAATGGTATCATATTCAACATGACCGTTATTGCCCAGAATGGTGGACTGACCATAAACGATTTGGTTCAAACCGATTGTCAGTACATTGATATACTTTTCTCTGCGTACATCAAAAGTGTAGGTACCTGCCTCGGTGCCCTTCGGTACCATCAATGTGCAGGTAGCAAACGCATAATCATATGCCCAGCTTGGCGCATCCCATGCGGTGGTATTCGGCTCAGCATTGGCATCTGCCAGAACATCATCTTCCATAGAGAAGATCCAGCCAAGGTTCATAGCCTCCGTCGTGAAATAGAAACTCCATGCTTCATCGGGATTGCCCTTGTTTGCGCTGTCAAAGCAGTATGGAGATGCAACCGTACCCTCTGAGATGGTAAAGCCATAGTTGCCAAAACGTCCGTCTTTATCAATCTCGCCGTCATTCACCTGAAATTTCAGCTGAATTCCGTTGACGCCGGGGTTGGTAGGAACATAGATCTGAACCGGAATGGCAATATTTCCTGCCGCAATGGATTCGCTGCTGATTTCAACCGTATTTTTACCATTGGAACGAATGTCGAAAACAGCCACGTTTTTGTCCTCTGCAGCTACGGTCTGGATAACAGCAGAGCCAAGCAGAGAGGTTGCTGCCATACATACAGAAGTAAAAGCAGCAAAGAGTTTTTGGATGTGCATAACTTTTGTTCCTTTCTGTTTCTGTCCAAGCAGAAACCACATAATGGGGGTAATTTATCAAAGCGGAACCGCCATTCCGCAATTGAACATGATCATTCCGACTCCAAATGCGATAAACCGTAGGCAAGCGTGAGCAAGCTGTCATCCAGATACACGTTTTCGACCACACAACTGTCGCTTTCCAGATGCAGATCGGCATGGCTGAAGTTCCAGAATGCACGGATCCCCAGCCTTTCGAGCCGTTGCGCGATTGGCGGGGCGGCATCCTCCGGCAGACAAAGAACAGCAAGCTCAGGCTGCTCCATATGGCAGAAGCCCTCCAGCGTGTCGGTATGGTGAATGGGCATGCCCGAAAGGTCATTGCCTGCCACAAAGGGGTTGGAATCGAACAGACCGATCAATTCACAACCGCAGCGCGAGAAATTAACATGACTTGCAATGGCGCGACCAAGATTTCCGAGTCCGACCAGAATCGTGGGACGGCGGCTGCCGATTCCCAAAATTTTGCCGATTTCCTCATGCAGTGCCGCAACATTATAGCCGTAGCCCTGCTGACCGAAACCACCGAAGCAATTGAGATCCTGACGGATCTGCGATGCCGTCAGCATCAGAGCGTCAGAAAGCTCGCCCGAAGAAACGCGCACCTTACCCTTTTCCTTCAAATCGCCCAGAAAGCGGTAATAGCGGGGCAAACGACGAATGACGGACGCTGAAACCTCCTGTTTTGCCATGCGGATGCCTCCTATTATTGCAGCTTTGCAGAAAGACGAACTGCAATTTCCTCCAGAAATTCCTTGGAGTTGACCTTCTTCTTGTTGGGCAGCGTAGAAAGCAGATAGAGGTCACCTGTCATGACGCCTTCCTCAATTGTCTGGATGGTTGCAGCCTCCAGCGCATCTGCAAATTTGCAGAGCTGCGGAAGTTTATCCAGCTCGCCGCGCTTACGCAGTGCGCCGCTCCATGCAAAGATCGTTGCAACGGAGTTGGTAGAGGTTTCCTCACCTTTCAGGTGCTTGTAATAATGGCGCTGTACCGTGCCGTGCGCTGCCTCATATTCATAGTATCCGCTCGGAGAAACCAGAACAGAGGTCATCATGGCAAGGCTGCCGTATGCGGTCGAAACCATATCGGACATGACATCGCCGTCATAGTTTTTGCAGGCCCAGATGTAGCCGCCGTTGGAACGGATCACACGGGCAACCGCATCGTCGATCAAAGTATAGAAATAGGTAATGCCGGCAGCTTCGAACTTTTCCTTGTATTCGTTATCATAGATCTCCTGGAAAATGTCCTTGAAGCGGTGGTCATATTTCTTGGAAATGGTATCCTTGGTGGCAAACCACAGGTCCTGCTTGAGGTCCAGTGCATAATTGAAGCAGGAACGTGCAAAACCTTCGATGGAATCGTTGCGGTTGTGCAGACCCTGAATGATGCCGTCACCCTTGAATTCATGGATGAGCTGACGGGTTTCTTTGCCGTCTTTGTCAGTATAGACCAGCTCTGCCTTACCGCCTGCGGTCACCTGCATCTCGGTGTTCTTATAGACATCACCGTAAGCGTGACGGGCAATGGTGATCGGCTTGGTCCATGTGGGGATATACGGAGTAATGCCCTTGACCAGAATCGGAGTACGGAATACAGTACCGTCCAGAATGGCACGAATGGTGCCGTTGGGCGATTTCCACATCTCGGAAAGACCATACTCCTCGACACGGGCAGCATTCGGAGTAATGGTTGCACATTTAACAGCAACACCGTACTTTTTGGTAGCCTCTGCACTGTCAATGGTAACCTGGTCTTTGGTCTCCTCACGGTGCTTCAGACCAAGGTCATAGTACTCGGTTTTGAGGTCCACGTAGGGTACCAGCAGCGTATCTTTGATCCATTGCCAGAGGATACGGGTCATTTCGTCGCCGTCCATCTCGACAATGGGAGTAGTCATTTTGATTTTTTCCATAGGGAATGCCTCCAGTTATCATAAATCAGGTGTAAAGATCACAACGATGGCAGCACCGATCAGAAACAGCACATAGCCGATATAGGTGCAGATTTTGCTGGCAATGGTGATCGCACGGAATGCCTTGGGATTACTCTGCCGCAAATCGCGCATTTTGGCATCCATTTTTCTGTCCAGCAAACAAACTGCGGTCACTGCTGCCGCTGCAATGAGAAATACGAACATCGCGCCGTTCCAGCGTTTCAGATACACGATCAGGTAGCTGATCAGCAGCACAGCCAAAAATATAATACCGTAGGGTGTCAGGGATTCGCTTGGTTTCTTGCCTGTGCCGTAATCATTGGATAAAGCCATGTCTGCCTCCTAAAATGTCGGTTCTGTCCTTATTTTTTCAATGCTTCTCTGGTGTAATCCAGCAAGCCGCCTGCCAGCATGATATCCTTGGTTCTGCCGGTCAGTTCACAGAGAACAGGGATCTCGGCACCGTTGGTTTTGTCGATGATGGTCAGTTCAGATTTGCCTGCCTCGACTGCCTTGCGGATATCGCTCAGAACAAGCTGATCGCCCTGTGCGATCTTATCGTAATCTGCCTCGTTTACAAAAGTCAGCGGCAGAATGCCTGCGTTGATGAGGTTTGCGCGGTGAATACGGGCAAAGGACTTCACCAGAACTGCCTTGACGCCCAGATAGAGCGGAGC
This sequence comes from Oscillospiraceae bacterium, assembly GCA_045600205.1. Classification (GTDB taxonomy): domain Bacteria; phylum Bacillota; class Clostridia; order Oscillospirales; family Ruminococcaceae; genus Firm-04. The sequence continues at coordinate 119,573 of JAZRXM010000005.1, forward strand.
AAGTGCTGCGTGCTCACGGGAGGAACCCTGACCATAGTTTGCACCGCCGACAATGATGCTCTGACCCAGAGCCTTTGCTCTTGCAGGGAACTGCTCATCGCAGACTGCAAAGCAGTGCTCGGAGATCTTCGGAATATTAGAACGCAGCGGCAGGATCTTCGCACCTGCCGGCATAATGTGGTCGGTGGTGATGTTGTCGCCGACTTTCAGCGAAACGGGTGCATCAATCGTTTCAAGCAGCGGATGGGTTTCGGGATACGGCTTGATGTTCGGTCCGCGGAGGATCTCGACATCATTCATATCTGCCTCGGATGCGGGCAGCGTGACCATGTTATCGTTGATGGTAAAGACCTCAGGCAGCTTGAATTCGGGCATATCGCCAATGGTACGCGGGTCTGTCAGATAGCCTGTCAGCGCAGAAGCCGCTGCGGTTTCGGGCGATACCAGATAGATCTGACCGTCCTTTGTTCCGGAACGGCCCTCAAAGTTACGGTTGAAGGTACGCAGGGAAATACCTGCGGAATTCGGGGACTGACCCATACCGATGCAAGGACCGCACGCAGATTCGAGAATACGCGCACCTGCGTCGATCATGTCAGCCAGACAGCCGTTTGCAGCCAGCATATTCAGTACCTGCTTGGAGCCCGGTGCGATCGAAAGCGAAACATCCGGATGAATGGTCTTGCCCTTCAGAATATGTGCGACCTTCATCATATCGAGCAGCGAGGAGTTGGTGCAGGAGCCGATGCAGACCTGGTCGATTTTCAGTTTGCCGATCTCTGCCATAGACTTGACGTTATCGGGAGAATGCGGGCAGGCTGCCAGCGGTTCCAGCTTGGAAAGGTCGATCTCAATGACCTCGTCATAGACTGCATCTGCGTCTGCGGAGAGCGGCTGCCAGACTTCCTCACGCTTCTGTGCCTTGAGGAATGCGAGCGTCTGCTCATCAGACGGGAAAATCGAAGAAGTTGCACCAAGTTCCGCGCCCATGTTGGTGATGGTTGCACGCTCAGGAACAGAAAGGGTCTTGACGCCTTCACCTGTGTACTCAATGACCTTGCCGACGCCGCCCTTGACGGTCATACGGCGAAGAACCTCCAGAATGACATCCTTGGCTGCGACCCACGGGGAAAGCTTACCTGTCAGGTTGACTTTGACGACCTTCGGGCAGGTGATATAGTAAGCACCGCCGCCCATTGCAACAGCAACGTCCAGACCGCCTGCACCGATCGCCAACATACCCAGACCGCCGCCTGTGGGGGTATGGGAATCCGAACCGATGAGGGTTTTGCCGGGAATACCGAAGCGTTCCAGATGTACCTGATGGCAGATGCCGTTGCCCGGACGAGAGAAGAACAGACCATGCTTTTTCGCACAGGAGCCGATAAAGCGGTGGTCGTCAGCATTCTCAAAGCCGTTCTGGAGCGTGTTGTGGTCGATGTATGCGACAGAACGCTCTGTACGGACGCGCGGAACACCCATTGCCTCAAATTCGAGGTATGCCATCGTACCGGTTGCATCCTGTGTCAATGTCTGGTCGATGCGGATACCGATTTCGGTACCGCGGACAAGCTCACCTTCCAAAAGGTGCGCAGAGAGGATTTTTTCAGTCAGGGTAAGACCCATAGTTTGACCATTCCTTTCGAATAATATACGCATTTATTTTACACCGAAATGCCCCTCTGTGTCAAGTGATTTTGCTGAACTTTTGATAAAACATAAGCTGTAACATTTTCTGCTCGGATGTGTTTGTGAAAAAAGCCCACAGATAAATTGGTTTCAGCGTATTCACATTCTTTTGCAGATGAATCCGTATGCACAGTTTCGCGTTTTGCCAATCAAAAACAAAAGGCAGAGAAACGGGAAAAATCTCATTTCTCTGCCCTGAAATTTTATTCGCCGAGGGGTTTGTTGAGCAAATCCTTCAGCTTCTTGAAGAAACTCTCGCGTTTCGCGTAGTTTTTCGATTCGAGCGAAGCCTCCAGATCGGTGATCAGCTTCTTCTGCTCCTTCGAAAGATTCTTCGGCACTTCCACATAAACCTTGACATACTGATCGCCGCGGTCATTGCGATTGGGGCGCGTAACACCCTTTCCGCGCAAACGGAACACCGTACCGGTCTGTGTACCCTCGGAAATGCGATATTTTACATTACCGTCAATCGTCGGCACCACGATCTCATCGCCCAGAGCCGCCTGTGCATAGGTGATCGGGATATCGCAGTGAATATCGTATCCCTCACGGTTATAGAGCGGGTGCGGACGCACGTTGATCCCAACAAACAGATTGCCGTTTGGACCGCCGTTGATCCCGACATCGCCCTGTCCGCCGACCGAAAGCGTCTGACCGTCATCAATACCTGCGGGAATGTTGACGTTGATGGTTTTGGATACGCGGACTCTGCCGGCACCCTTACATTTGATGCACGGATTCTTAATGACCTTGCCCTTACCGTTACAGCGCGGGCAGGGTTTGGACTGCGAAATCATACCAAACGGGGTGCGCTGTGTGGATTTGACCGTACCGCGGCCCTGGCAATCCTTACAGACTTCAGCCGCCGTACCGGCCTCACTGCCCGAACCGTGGCAGTCAGAGCAGGTTTCCATGCGCTGGATCTGAACGCTCTGTGCCTTACCTTTGACGGCTTCCATGAAGTCCAGCGTCACATTGGTCGTGATGTCACGACCTGCTCTTGGCGAATTGGCATTGGTCGCACGGCTGCCGCCGCCGCCGAAAATACCGCCCATGCCGCCGAACAGACTTTCCAGAATCTCGCTGACATCGGAGAATCCGCCTGCGCCCATACCGCCGTTTTCCAGGCCGTCATGTCCGTACTGGTCGTAGATACTGCGCTTTTCGCTGTTCGAGAGGACTTCGTATGCCTCTGTAATTTCCTTGAATTTTTCCTCTGCATCGGGATCATCGGGATGCAGGTCGTGGTGATATTTTCTTGCAAGCTGACGATAAACCTTTTTCAGTTCATCATCGGTGACGTTTCGTTCCACGCCGAGTACTTCATAATAATCCCGCTTGTCAGCCATATTTTACACCCTTTCGTGTGATTCAACGCGGCGCAGTGTTTCCTGTGAAAGCTGCGCAGTCATTCATCTAATTATAGCATACTATTTTGCTGCTTGCAAGAGGTTTTGCGTAAGAATTTCCATTTTCTGCAAACAGACACAGAGGGGCGGAGAGTATCTGCCCCGCCCCTTTGCTGCTATTGAAATTATGCTTCGGTGAAATCTGCGTCCACGACGTTGTCATCGCCGCCGGCGTTACCGCCCATATTGCCGCCCATGTCACCGCCCATACCGCTCATGTCGGGAGCACCATTCGGAGCTGCATTCTGGTAAACCTTGCCGCTGAGGGCATAGAATGCCTGCTGGAGTGCATCGGTCTTGGATTTGATTGCATCATAATCCTCGCCCTTCAGTGCTTCCTTGAGGTCTGCGATGGCTGCGTTGATGGGAGCCTTATCTTCCTCGGTGACCTTATCGCCGAACTCTGCCATTGCCTTCTCGCACTGGAAGCAGAGGCTTTCGCCGTTGTTCTTGGCGTCAACCTGATCCTTGCGCTTCTTATCTTCCTCAGCAAACTGCTCAGCCTCACGCACTGCACGGTCGATATCGTCCTTGCTCATGTTCGTGGAAGCGGTGATGGAGATATTCTGCTCCTTGCCTGTGCCGAGGTCCTTTGCGGAAACGTGTACGATACCGTTTGCGTCGATATCGAAGGTAACTTCGATCTGAGGTACGCCGCGGGGAGCGGGTGCAATGCCGTCCAGACGGAACTCGCCCAGTTTCTTGTTGTCCTTTGCGAATTCACGCTCGCCCTGAAGAACACAGATATCAACAGCCGGCTGGTTATCCGCAGCGGTAGAGAATACCTGCGATTTCTTGGTCGGGATGGTGGTGTTGCGCTCGATCAGCTTGGTGCAGATGCCGCCCATGGTTTCCAGACCCAGAGAAAGCGGAGTAACGTCCAGCAGAAGCAGACCGCCCTTGACATCGCCGCCGAGGACGCCGCCCTGATATGCAGCACCCAGAGCAACACACTCGTCAGGGTTGATGCCCTTGAACGGCTCTTTGCCGAGGCGTTCCTTGACTGCCTGCTGTACTGCGGGGATTCTGGTGGAACCGCCGACGAGCAGAACCTTATCAAGGTCGGATGCGCTCAGACCGGAGTCATTGAGAGCCTGCTCAACAGGTCCCATTGTTGCACGGACGAGGTCAGCAGTCAGCTCATTGAACTTTGCAACGGTCAGGTTGAGGTCGAGGTGCTTCGGACCGGTTGCGTCAACCGTAATGAACGGCTGGTTGATGTTGGTGGTGGAAACGGAAGAAAGCTCGATCTTTGCCTTCTCTGCGGCATCCTTCAGACGCTGCATCGCAGTCTTATCGGAACGGAGGTCGATGCCCTCCTGTGCCTTGAATTCTTCCACGATCCAGTTGATGATTCTCTGGTCGAAGTCATCGCCGCCCAGACGGTTGTTACCTGCGGTTGCAAGTACTTCGGTAACGCCGTCGCCCATGTCGATGATGGAAACGTCGAACGTACCGCCGCCGAGGTCGAATACCATGATCTTCTGCTCATCTTCCTTATCAATGCCGTAGGAAAGTGCAGCAGCGGTCGGCTCGTTGATGATACGCTTGACAGTCAGACCAGCGATCTGACCTGCGTCCTTGGTTGCCTGACGCTGAGAGTCGGTGAAATATGCAGGAACAGTGATGACTGCTTCGGTGACAGGCTCGCCCAGATATGCTTCCGCATCAGCCTTGAGCTTCTGAAGAATCATAGCAGAGATCTCCTGCGGGGTGTATGCCTTGTCAGCGATGGTGACCTTCTGGTCAGTACCCATCTTACGTTTAATGGAAATCACGGTGTTGTCGGGGTTTGCAACAGCCTGACGCTTTGCGATCTGACCTACCAGACGCTCACCTGTTTTAGATACTGCAACGACAGAAGGGGTTGTTCTTGCGCCCTCTGCGTTCGGGATGACAACTGCGTTACCGCCTTCGACGACTGCGACGCAGGAGTTGGTTGTACCAAGGTCAATACCGATTACTTTTCCCATAATAATAGTCCTCCTTCAAGGTTTTGGGCAAAAATATTGTTTCTGAATATAGTATGTGCAGTCCTGCACGGGGGATTCCTGTTAATTTGCAACGGCTACCATTGCGCAGCGGATGATGCGGTCACCCAGCTTATAGCCTTTCTGGTAGACCTCGCAGACCGTGCTTTCGCCGAAGTTTTCGTCCTCGACCTGTCGGATGGCGTTGTGCAGCTTCGGGTCAAAGGGCTGATTTTCAGCGGGGATTTCCTCCACGCCGAGTTTGGAAAGCAGCGTCACCATCTGCTGATAGATTTTCTCCATACCGCAGCGGAATGCGTCATCGGTACAGGGAGCTTTCATTGCCAGATCGAAGCTGTCCATAGCGGGCAGCAGTTCGAGTACGGTTTTTGCCACTGCATCCTGATAGGTTTCGGATTTTTCCTTCGCGGTACGCTTGCGGTAGTTGTCAAACTCCGCAAACAATCGCATATAGTTTTCTTTCAGCTCCCGAATTTCCTTTTGCGCAGGATCTTCCTCTTCAAAATCGGGGTCACCGTCATCTGTTTCATCAAACGGTACTTCCTCATCCTCAGCAAAATCGTTGAGTTCTGCCTCAGGAGCTTCCGCTTCCGCTTCGTTATGCAAGCCGTTTTCTTCCATGGATTCGAAATCCTCGCAGCCGTCTGCATCGCGCAGTTCATCAGTCATTTGTCGTCGTCCTCCTTCTCGGAAATCAAATCCGTAATTTTCTGTGTGAAATATTCGAGATACGGAATGACCTTTGCGTAGTCAAGCCGCATCGGACCGATAATGCCAAGACCGCCTGCATCGCGTCCGTCCTTATGATAGCGTCCGACGATCATGCTGGAATTGCCGATGACGAACGTAGAGGGTTGTGCAGCCTCGTTTTGTGCTTCCTCGCTGAACATGACATGAATACCGTTGAAGGTACTGTCGAGCAGCGGCATGATCACATCTTCCTGATGTTCCATGAACTCGACGATATCCTGTGTGTTCAGTTCCTGACAGGTCAGCAGATTGCGGGTACCGTTGACGGTCAGCTCCTGCCGCATCATATCGCGGGAAAGCTCGTAGAGTCCCTCGACCAGCGGTGCCAGCGTGACCATGTAGGTGCCGAGCGCGGTGATAAGCTGATCCATCATTTCCGCAGACAAATCATTGACGGACAAGCCGTGCAGATGCTCTGTCAAAAACGCGGTGAAGAACGAAAGCTGCTCCTCGTTGAGATCAAATTCCAGGCGGCAAGCCTTATTCTTGATGCTGCCTGCCGAGGTAATCAGCAAAATGACGTAAAGCCGTTTACCCGTCGGGATGACCTCGACTTTTGAAATCACCGAAAACTGCGGCATCGTATTGACTGCGACGGCAGCACATTTTGTGATTTCCGCGAGTGCATTGGTGGCAGATTGGATCAGAAGCTCCTCGGTCATCGGGGCGTCATCGGAAAACATCTCATCGAGGCGTTCTTTTTCGTCATCGCTGAGTTTTGCGCCGCTCATACATTTTTCAATATAGAGCTTATAGCCCTGAAATGTCGGGATGCGTCCTGCGGAGGTATGGGGCTGTTCGAGCAGACCAAGCTGTTCGAGTACCGCCATATCATTGCGAATGGTCGCGGGAGAAACATGAACATCGGGCAGCGCGGCAATTGCCTTTGAACCGACCGGTTCGCCTGTTGTTACGTAGGCATCGACAACTGCTGCAAGGATTCGCAGCTTGCGGTCATCCATCAGACGTTCCCCCTTTCCGCATCCGCAATCGCGGAATGGCGAGTGCTTGCAGACTTTTCTTTGATGTGCTAGCACTCTGTTTCTTTGAGTGCTAAGGATAGGATACCACTTTTTTCTGTGGATGTCAAGAGATGCAGGAAACTTTGTGTGCTTTATACAGTATTTTGGTGTGGGATATTCCCCGTAGTGCAAAATGAACAACAGCTTGGCATCAGAAATCATCAGCACCCGCTTGACAGGCAAAAAATCCCGTTTAGCACTTGACAAACGATGTGCAATCGGTTATAATAGTATCAGCCTTATCAAGAGCAGTGGAGGAATGGGTCCTGAGAAGCTGCGGCAACCGCATTTTTATTCGCATCTGCGAAGAATGTATGGTGCCAATTCCCGCGGGCATCCGATATTGATGCACCGAAAGATGAGGAACGTATGCTAGAAATTCGAGCGGCGGCATTCGTTTCCTGAATGCAAGCCGCTTTTTTATCGTCAGAAAGGAAGAAACTCAAGCAATGAAAAGATTTTTCACATCCGAATCCGTAACCGAAGGACATCCTGACAAAATCTGTGACCAGATCTCGGACGCAGTTCTCGATGCCATTCTGGAACAGGATCCCAACGGCAGAGTCGCCTGCGAAACCTGCTGTACAACGGGCGTTGTCCTCTGCATGGGCGAGATTACTACAACTGCAACCGTTGATATCCCGCGCATTGTCCGCGAAGTCGTTGTCGGTATCGGCTACGACCGCGCAAAATACGGCTTCGACGGCAACACCTGCTCTGTCATGACCTCCATTGACCGTCAGTCGGGCGATATCTCCCAGGGCGTAGATATGGCATATGACTGCGATGCAGGCGACCCCGACAGCTTTGACCATCAGGGTGCCGGCGACCAGGGCATGATGTTCGGGTTTGCCTGCGATGAAACCCCTGAACTCATGCCGATGCCGATTTCTCTGGCACACAAACTTTCTCTGCGCCTGACTGAAGTCCGCAAAAACGGTTCCCTCGAATATCTGCGTCCGGATGGTAAAACGCAGGTCCCCGTGGAATACGAAAATGACCGGCCTGTTCGTGTGGACACCGTTGTTGTTTCGACTCAGCACAGTGCCTCCGTTTCCCTTGACCAGATCCGTGAGGACATCAAAAAGCTGGTCATCCTGCCGACCATTCCTGCTAACCTCATGGACGAAAACACCAAGATTTTCGTCAACCCCACAGGCAGATTCGTCATCGGCGGTCCGCAGGGCGACAGCGGTCTGACCGGCAGAAAAATCATTGTGGATACCTACGGCGGCTATTCCCGTCACGGCGGCGGCGCATTTTCGGGCAAAGACCCCTCCAAGGTGGACCGTTCTGCCGCATACATGACCCGCTATATTGCAAAAAATATCGTAGCAGCAGGACTGGCGAAAAAGTGTGAAGTGCAGCTTGCCTATGCGATCGGCGTAGCACAGCCTGTATCGGTCTTTGTCGAAACCTTCGGCACGGGCACTGTGGATGAGGAAACCCTCGCAAATGCAGTCCCGAAGGTCTTTGACCTCCGCCCCGCAGGCATCATTGCAACCCTCGATCTGCGCAAACCGCAGTATCGTGCGCTTGCCGCTTACGGTCACATGGGCAGAGAGGACCTCATGCCGGCATGGGAACGCACCGACAAGGCAGAAGCACTCAAGGCGGCAGTCGGCAAATAATCACACAGATACAGCATTTTATCGTATTACATATGGAAAACAGCCTGTCGAATACCATTTTTCGGCAGGCTGAAATATATTCAAGGAGTGGTATTCTCATGAAAAAAGGCGGATTTCTAAGCATCCTGTGTGCAACGGTCCTGACTGCGGTTTCCATCGCAGTGAAAGAGCCTGGCACACAAACAGTCGTCCGTGCAGCAGACAGCGGTCCTGTCAGCTACTACGGCGAACTGCAAACAAACGGCAGCCAGATCATCGGCGCAAAAACCAATAATCCCGTACAGGTCAAAGGCATGAGCTTCTTCTGGAGCAACTGGGGCGGTCAGTACTGGAACAGCGGCACCGTTGACCGCATGGTCGATGAGTTCAAATGCGAGATTCTGCGTTGTTCGATCGGCGTGGACGATGACGGCAACCTCTATGACGGCGGCGATGTCGGCAAGCTGCGCTCCGTAGTGGATGCAGCCATTTCCCGCGGCGTTTACGTCATTGTGGACTGGCATTCTCACGGTGCGCATAACAATCCGAATGCTGCCAAAAGCTTCTTCAATGACATCGCTCGCGATTACGGCCAATACGACAACGTCATCTTTGAGGTCTATAACGAGCCGACCCAGATCGACTGGTCAACGGTCAAGTCCTACGCAGAAGGCGTGATTTCCACCATTCGTCAGTATTCCGACAACCTCGTGCTGGTCGGTACGCCCACATGGTCGCAGGATGTCCATCTCGCATCGCAGAACCAGATCAATGACCCGAATGTCGCATATGTACTGCATTTCTACGCAGGTACGCACGGCGGTGACCTTCGCGGCAACGGCGATACCGCACTGAACAGCAATGCTGCACTGTTTGTATCCGAATGGGGCACGGTCAATGCCGACGGCGATGGTTCCGTCAACTACGACCGCACCGCAGAATGGCTTTCGTGGATGGACAGCCACAAGCTTTCGTGGTGCAACTGGGCAATCAACAATAAAGCAGAAGGTTCAAGTATTTTCGGCGGTGATGGTTCTTCGCTCACGGAAGCAGGCAACTATCTGAAGAAAATCCTGAACGAACACGCTGAAACCGCAGAGTGGCGCAATCCGCCTGCTGTGGTCACCGAACCGCCTGTCACTACGACAACCACAGCAGTGACCGAATGGCAGGACCCCAACCAGAATCAGCAGTGGCAGCAGACCACCACAGTCACCACCGCACCGCAGGTCGAACAGGGCAACAACAGCGTGATCTCTCTGCCCAATACATTGGAAGCGGAAAATTACGCCTATATGAGCGGCATTGAACTGGAAAACTGCGAAGAAGGCGGTCAGAATGTCGGCTACATTGAGGACGGCGACTGGCTTTCCTACCGCATCAATGCAGGTCAGGGCGGTGCATATTCCGTTGAACTGCGTCTGGCATCGGAAAGCACCGGCGGTTCTTTTACCCTCGAAAGCAACGGCAATGTCCTGACAACCGTTCATGCACCCGTCACCGGCGGCTGGCAAAACTGGCAAAGCGTTACCGCAGAGGTCAACCTCCCCGCAGGCGAAACCGAACTGAAAATCAACGTACAGCAAGGCGGTTTCAATATTGATAAGCTGATTTTCAACGCAAAACAGGTGCAGTCAACACAATGCGGCGATGTCAACAATGACGGCAAAATCACCATCAGCGATGTGGTGCTCCTGTCCCGCTATGTCAACGAGGAGCCTGTAACCCTTTCCGCAGTCGGCAGAGCAAACGCAGAATGTGACAATTCTGACGGTCTGACCTCCGGCGATGCGACCGTTTTACTGAAATACATCGCCCGTCTGATTAACAAACTGCCGGCTTAAATCATTGAATTGCATACTTTTCCTGTTTAAAAAGTGACAATTTCGCATAAAAACTGTCTGATTCGACTATACATCTCCCTTAAACTTGTGTTATAATACAGATGGCTGATTCACTTTAGGGGGAAACCACACATATAGAAAAATGGAACGTCTGCCGTCTTCACAAGCGGCAGACGATTTCATAATTACAGAAAAATGGAGGATTTGAAATGCAATTCCAAAAAACCGCTGCAAAGGGTGTTGCGGCACTGATGAGCCTTGCGCTCTCCGTGACCATGATGCCCGCCGTGCCAAGGGCTGCTGCTGCGGGTACCACTCTGACCGTCGGCAAAAACGGCAATTACAAAACCGTGACCGCCGCCGTCAGTGCAGCAGCCGCGCTCAATCCAAACAGTGAGGCAAACCGCGTCACAATTGCCATTGAGCCGGGCACGTACCGTGAACAGGTACTCATCAACACGCCGTATCTCAGCTTTGTCAACAGCGACCCGTCGGGTGGCGAGGTGCTGGTCACATGGTATTACGGCATCGGCTACAAGTATTACTCCACCGCCAGCACACACTATTATAATGCAAAGGATGCCGCCGCCAAATCGGCAAAGGCAATCGCTGACCGCTGGGGTACCGCAGTCCGTATTCAAAGCAACGCAAAATACTTCCGCGCAGAAAACATCACCTTTGAAAACAGCTTCAACCGTTACGTCACCTCGGAGGAAATTGCAGACGGCGTGGAAGCTACCGGCGAAACCATTACCGTTGCCCGCAACCAATGGCTGGATGCCAAGGCAAAATCTGCCACGGAACGTGCAGCCGCCATGTGCGTCGAAGCGGACGGCGCAGAGTTCTTCAACTGCAAATTCCTGAGCAGTCAGGATACGCTTTATACCGCATCTTCTGCATATTTCCGTTCCTGCTTCATCCAAGGCAACACCGATTACATTTTCGGCAGCGGCGATGTGGTATTTGACGAATGTGAGCTTTGCTTCGCAGGCTACACCGATAAAGGCGTTGGCGGATACATTACCGCAGCCCGCGAACAAAATAAGGGCTACCTGTTCTGGAAATGTAATATCACACAGGCACCCAACATGAAAGCAGCTTCGGGCTACTTCGGCAGACCGTGGAAAGCAACCGCCAAGGTGCTGTTCTATCAATCCAAGCTCCAGTACGAAAGCATCATCACGGGAGTCGGTTGGACCTCCATGAGCGGTGTAGAACCTTCACAGGCAACCTTCCGCGAGTACGGCACAAAAACTGCGTCAGGCGGAAATGTCAACACAGGCAGCCGCACCTACGGCACGGTACTGAACTCCAGCAACGCCTCCCGTGAAAGCTACCTGAACGGCTGGACACCTGTTTATTTTGGCGCAACAACGGGTCTTTACGGCAAAGGCAACAGCGGGAACACCTCAACCATTCAGCTCAAAGCCGACCTGCTCGCAGACAAAGTCCCGACAGGCACTTATTCCAGCGATTACAAATACAGCGACAGCTTCACGCTTCGTGCCAACAATCCTGAGGCGGTCATTACCGTAGACCAGGCAGCAAAAGCTTCCTCAGACGGCGTGGTGAGCAGCACCAACCGCATCAAAATGGGCGGAGCGGGCACAACCGATAACCGTTCCCTGCAAATCACCGCAAGAAACAAGGGCGTCCTCAAAGTATATGTAATGTCCTCAAACAGCGAAAGCACGCGCAATCTGCTGTTACTGGATGCGACAGGCAATACAATTGCCCGCGCAGATCAGGTATCAGGCACCACATTGGACAGCTACACGCTGGAAATTCCCGCCGCAGGTTACTACTACCTGACCTCCGAAAACAGCGGCATCAACATTTACGGCGTACAGCTTTATCAGGATGGCGAAGATGAAGAAATCATCGTCACAACAACGACAACCACCACTACCACGACAACAACAACTACTACGACCACCACTACGACCACCACGGAAGCGATCATACCCAAGCTGGCAGGCGATGCCAACTGTGACGGAAAAGTCAGTGTCGCGGATGCAGTGCTGCTTTCACGGTATGTGAATGAAGAAGCGGGCATCACCCTGAATTCGGAGGCACTCGCCAATGCAAACTGCGATGACGACCCGAATCTGACCTATAATGATGTGACCGTCATTCTTCGAATCATTGCAAGACTCGTATGATTCCCATAACCGATATAAAAAACTCCCCGACTGCCATTTCCGACAGTCGGGGAGATTTTTATACGATTTAAACTTTGAGGAGATTAACGAACATAGTCGTAAACCTGACCCTTGTACATGGTCTTGCCGTTTGCTGCAAACATCTCAGAAACGGTAACACACTGCCAGCCGTTTGCTTTCAGAGTCGGGAGGAACTGCTCCATTGCAGATGCAGTGGTATCATAGTTCTCGTGGCAAAGAACAACCTTGCCGTTCAGAGAACCGTTGTTCATTGCGCTCTGCAAAGTACCGACGATCTGGTTGGTCTGTGCGCCATCCCAGTCCTTGGTATCAATACCGCAGTTCGGCATCGGAGTCGGGATGTTGGAAGTAACGGTCTGGTTCTGTCCCAGATAAGGCAGACGAACCAGGTAGTCCTTCTGACCGGTGATGCGGCGGAGGATCTCTGCGCACTGGTTGTACTCATTCTGGATCTGCTGTCCGCTGAGGGAAGTCAGATTGGTGTGAGTATAGGTGTGGTTTGCAACTTCGAAGCCGCGCTCATAAGCCTGCTTGATCTCGTTTTCGTTGTTGCCGTTGATCTTGTTGCCCCAGTAGAAGAAGGTAGCATGGAAGCCGTTCTTCGTCAGAGCATCATGGATTCTGGAAGCGGTTGTGTTGCCAAGACCGATCGGACCGTCATCGAAGGAAATTGCAACCATGGGCTTCGAAGGATTGATCCAAGAAGCATCTCCGGGAGGAACCCATGCATTGCCGTTCATGTATCCGCCGCCGCCGGCAGCTGCCGGAGCCTTGGTGGTGGTGGTAGTCGTGACAGTGGTGGTGGTGGTGGTTGCAGTCAGTTCCGGATAAATGAACAGTCTGCGGAGCTGAGAAAGGTCTCTTGCATCCAGCTTGCCGTTCTTATCCATATCGGCAGATTCCAACATGACGTTAGCATCTTTGCCCTGTAAAAACTTCATGAGCTCCTGCACATCCTCTTTTGTAATGCGCTCATCCTGGTTGACGTCGCCCATACGATAGTGTGACGGAGCGGATGCGATCACGGAGTCAACGTAGAAATCACAGAGATCCTCGGTGGTTTCCACGTAGAGATACATATTGGATGCACCCGAAGGAAGCTGATATGCAGTATTGGCAAGCGTTGTCCAGCTGCCACTTGCAACAGAATCCGTAACAATCTGAGCGTAGTTTGTTGTACCCATGCTGTCATTATACTGGAGGGACATCTGCATGGTGACCGAACCGCCCGACACCTGCTTGACTGCGCAAGAGAAGGCATAGGTTTCACCTGCAACGAAATTGCTGCCCAATGCAACAACAGGTCCGTTCCAAGCTTCTGTACGGTTGGTAACTGCCAGTGCGTAGGAACCGTCAAACGCATCTGCATTGGTGCGCTCAACAGACTCGCTTGCACGAGCAGCAAAGTCGTCCAGACCAGTTTCAAAATCAGCAGAGATCAGGTTCTGCGCTGCAAAAACCTGACTGGAAATTACACTGGTAGCGATAATGCTGGTACAAATCACTACCGAAAAAGCTTTGCGGAAAGAAATCATCTCTCAAAACCTCTTTTCATGGATTAGAAAAAAATTTAGATAAAATAAGCGGTTGTGGCAATAGCGCAAAGAAAAAACACTTTCTTTGCGCAACTTTTGTTCTAAAAAAAATAGTGGAGCGTCGGGCGTGGGTGATCGCACCCAACGCATCCACTTTAGGGGGAACTTGGTTCATGGGGCTGTGCATTGTATGACAGCCTGACATCAATCTTGGCATCACACTTTAAGGGGCGTGCAATACCAAAGGGAATTTCAATCAGTTTTGAGTAGGAATGTTCCGTTCTTCCTTGTCTATGATTCTAACACACTCCATCCGAATTTGCAAATAGGTTTCTGTTATGATGCATATAGGAAAAAACATATAGTAATCCCTGAATCACATAATACAAAACGTATAATGGATTTAAAAATGCGTATTTACGTAAAACTTGTGAAATAGGTACAAAAATAGCAAACGTGTCACATCGCAATAAATGCAATGTGACACGAAAAATTCCGCAATATTTGATGATAAATACTCCCATGATTATTCATTCCGAAGCAATCCGGCTTCCGTTGCACGGCGAATGATGTCACTGGCATAGTCGCCCAGCACCTGAGAGCCTTCATAGACCTTTTTCATTCTGCCTTCGGCCTGTGAGCGTTTCGTCTGGTGCTCCAACCACGAACTACCGCCGTTTCGGAAGTTTAAAGTCAGCGGCTGAATGCGGTCAAGACTTGCGGCAAACCGCGCTTCGGGCGTACTGCCTGCCTCAAATTCTTCCCAAAGCTTTCGCATATGCGCCCCCTGTTCGGGCGGCAGCATCCCGTAAAGATGCTCTGCGGCTGCCTGCTCACGAGCGGCTTTGGTCGCATTGCCTGCCTCGTCGTAGGCGTAGGTATCCCCTGCTTCAATCTCGACCACATCATGAATCAGCACGGTTTCCAGTACCGTTTTCAGGTCAACAGGCTCCTCGGCATACTCCGCAAGCACCATTGCCATCATTGCCAGATGCCATGCGTGTTCGGCATCATTTTCCTTTCTGTTCTCGTGCAAAACGGGCGTCTGGCGGTAGATATTCTTCATTTTGTCCATTTCCACAAGGAACTCGATCTGCTTGGAAAAACGCTCTGCATCAAATTCTTTCATGTACCGAATCCTCCGTTGACGGGCAAAATCTGCCCCGTAATAAAGCTTGCCTGCTCCGATGCCAAAAACGACACGGCTGCTGCAATTTCCTCAGGACTGCCGATCCGTCCGAGCGGGGTTTCATCGGCAAGTTCCGCCATGGTATCCGCACCGTGCATCGCATTCATCGGGGTATCAATGACACCCGGAGATACACAGTTGACACGGATCCCCGAAAGCCCGACCTCCTTGGCAAGCGCTTTCGTAAAGCCGATGACTGCCGCCTTCGATGCACTGTAATGGACCTCGCAGGCAGCACCCACCTCGCCCCAGATGGACGAAACCGTGATGATATTTCCGCTGTGCCGCCGCAGCATTCCGGGCAGTACCCGCTTTGCAGTATGCATCACGCCGCCCACATTGACCGCAAACAGCCGCATGGCTTCTTCATCGGAAATGTCCTGATACAGTCCCGTGACCGATACACCCGCGTTGCAAACCAGCAAATCGACACTGCCAAGCTGCTGCTGCACAGCATCCGTCATGCGGTCGATCTGTGCAAAATCGGCAAGATCTGCGCCAAACGCCATGCCTTCCAATTCTGCCGCCAGATGTTCCGCAGCTTGTTTTCCATTATGATAGTGCAGCGCAACCGTGTAGCCATCCGCGTGCAGACGGCGGGCAATTGCCGCCCCGATTCCGCCTGACGCACCGGTAATCAGTGCAACCATACGCTCCCTCTTTTCTCAATTTACGATTGATACTTGCTTTTTTCCGCAGACTGTGCTATGATATAACATAATGAATATAACAGCCGAAAGGACGATTTTCATGGATAAACTGATTGAACGCATCAACGAACTTGCACGCAAATCCAAGGCGGAGGGGCTGACAGATGCCGAAAAAGCCGAACAGGCAGAACTTCGGGAACAATACCGCGCTTTGTTCCGTGCCAATCTGGTGGGAACACTGGAAAGCACGGTGATCGTCAACGAAAAGGGCGATGTCATCCGCCGTGTCAAAGATGCGGTGAAAAAATAAGCAAATGCGAAAAAGCAAATGAATGAACAGGTGAACGCCGCTTGACGTTCACCTGTTTTTTGTTTATTACTCTTCGTTGTCGGTAAACAGCTTTTTGCCGAACATCACAAAGAAAATCAACGCTGCACCTGCAACGATCGCTGCAATGGAAAGTACGATACGCAGCGTGTTTTTCGAAGATTTTTGGTTTGCCGCACGATCCTCGGGCGTTGCCGCCATGACCTCTGCTGCCAGATTTGCAAGTTCCTCGTCCACATCTGCGGCTTGATCTGCATCTGCGGTGTCCGCCAGATCGTCATCCGCCATGACTGCCGCCGCAAAATCAGCCAGTTCCTCCGTAGCATCTGCTGCCATTGCAGCTGCCAAATCCTGCGCATCCGCAACGATTTCCGTTGTTGCAACTGCATCGGGTGCGAGCGGTTCTGCAAAAGCTGCCACGGATACTGACAACGCACAAATCGCACATACAGCGATTGCGCTCAATCTGCAAACTGCTTTTTTCATTTTATTTGCCTCCATGATATCTTTGTTTAATTCTTCGAAAAATCCAATAGTTCCAGACCTTCGTTTTTCTCCAATGCCCAGCGGATATTCCATTCACTGGTAAACAACAGCAAATACTGATCTTTGAAGTCCTGCACCAGCTTGGTATCCGAACTGATGGTCAGGTGCGAAGGCGTTTCCACCTCACCGCCGATCCAGCGGATATACTGATATGACAGCGGCTCACGGATGATTTCCACATTATATTCCGTGCGCATACGATGCTCAAAGACCTCAAATTGCAGCACGCCGACCACGCCGACGATTACTTCCTCCATACCCATATCAGGCTCGTGGAAGATCTGGATGGCACCTTCCTGTGCGATCTGCATGACGCCCTTGACAAACTGCTTGCGCTTCATGGTATCCTTGTGGCGGATACGGGCGAAATGTTCGGGAGCAAATGTCGGGATGCCCTCAAATACGACCTTTTTGTTTGGTGCGCAAATCGTATCACCGATGGAAAACAGACCCGGGTCAAACACGCCGATGATATCGCCTGCATAAGCCTCGTCAACGACCTCACGGTTTTCCGCCATCATCATCTGCGGCTGTGAAAGACGCATTTTCTTATCGCCCTGCACATGGTATACTTCCATATCGCGGTCAAATTTTCCGGAGCAAATACGCAAAAATGTGACACGATCGCGATGTGCCTTGTTCATATTCGCCTGAATCTTGAACACAAATGCCGTGAAGTCCTCATCAAACGGAGAAACCTCCTCACCGCCTGCAATTCGTGCCAGCGGAGGCGGTGTCAGCTCCAGAAAACGTTTCAGGAACGGTTCTACGCCGAAATTGGTCAGTGCAGAGCCGAAAAACACGGGTGTCAGGTTACCTGCCTGAATCGCATCCACATCAAATTCCTCGGATGCGCCATCCAACAGTTCGATGTCCTCCGCAAGCTGCGCATGATTTTCCTTACCAATCAACGATGCCAGTGCCGGATCATCGGGTGAAACCTCGGTTTTCGATACGGTATGTGCGCCGCCGCTTGCCTCAAACGAGAGAATGTGACGCGTTTCCAGATCAAAAACGCCGCGGAATTCTTTACCGCAGCCGATCGGCCAGTTGACGGCGTAGGTTTTGATGCCCAGCTCGCGCTCGATCTGCTCCAGCAGATCAAACGGATTCCGCGCTTCGCGGTCCATTTTGTTGATGAACGTAAAAATCGGAATGTGGCGCATGACACAGACCTTGAACAGCTTTCTGGTCTGATTTTCAACGCCCTTGGAAGCGTCAATGACCATGATTGCCGCGTCAGCAGCCATCAAAGTACGATAGGTGTCCTCCGAAAAATCCTGATGTCCCGGGGTATCCAGAATGTTGATGCAAAAGCCCTGATACTCAAACTGCATGACAGACGAGGTAACCGAAATACCACGCTGTTTCTCAATTTCCATCCAGTCTGATACGGCATGGCGTGCGCTTTTTTTACCCTTGACCGCACCTGCCATCGAGATCGCCCCTCCGTAGAGCAGCAATTTTTCCGTCAGCGTCGTTTTACCGGCGTCAGGGTGCGAAATGATCGCAAACGTGCGACGGCGGCGGATTTCCTCCTGAATTGTTGACAAATAAGATCCCTCCACAAAAAATTCTTGACATACGAGGATATTATAGCACATTTCCGTGCTGCTTGCAACATTTTTTTGCATTTTACGAAAGAATGCGGAGATTTGAAAGCAGAGTGCCGAAAATCAGCAGCAAAAATTGTGAGAAATGCCGAACACTTAGAAATTTTGTTGTAACATATTGCATTTATGTGTAAAATTTGCTATAATTACTTTAGCATTTTTCAATGAAAAAATCAAAGGAGGACCCACGATATGTTCTGTATGAAATGTGGAAAAGAAATCCCGAATGGAAGCACTGTTTGCCCTGAATGCGGCGCACAGACCGCTCCCCCACAAACCCCGCCGCCCGCAGCAAATGTCACCGCCGGTGCAGCATCCACGATATCCAATGCAGCGGCAGCTTTTTCCGCCCTTTCCAAGCGCACAATCGCAAAAATCGCCATTGTGATCGCATTAGTGACGTTTTTCCTTCCTTTTGTGACCGTTTCGTGCAACGGCGGAGGAAAAGACCTGAAGGAAACCTACTCGGGCTTTTCACTCATGACCGGTATGAGCTCCGACGACGATGAAATCGCATCTCAAAGCAAAGACGGCGGCAAAACCAACATCTGGCTGTTCGGCAGTGCGGGTACGGCAGTCGCTGCACTGGTGGTGCTGTGTTTGAAGAAAAAGTCCAAGATTGCTGCAATTTGCAATGCAGTCAGTCTGGGCTGTCTGGCATTGTTCCGCCTGACCTTCAAAGGCTATTATGACATTTCAGGCAGCGATTACGAAAAATACATTGATGTGGACTTCCGATTCGGATTAACGATATGCGCGCTGTTCCTGATTATTTCGCTCATCTATTGCCTGATATCTCATACGGAGGATCAAAGCAGCAGTGGAAAAACTCCAACATCAAACGCACCCAATACCACCGGTATATAACGCAGAATCGCGCATTCTGATACTCGGTAGTTTTCCGTCGGTCAAATCCCGCGAAGCTAAATTTTTCTATGGTCACCCGCAAAACCGATTCTGGAAAGTGACATCTGCGATTTTTGGCGAGCGCACGCCCGATACAATCGAAAAGAAAACAGCGTTTCTGCTGAAAAATCACATTGCCGTGTGGGATGTGATCGCATCCTGTGAAATTGCAGGCTCCTCAGACAGCAGCATTCGGAATGTTGTGCCAAATGATTTGAGCATCATCCTGCAATCCGCGCAAATCCGTCAGATTTACGTCAACGGCGGCACTGCTGCAAGGTACTACCAGAAATACCAACTGCCTGTCACAAAAATGCAGGCAGTGACCCTTCCATCCACCAGCCCAGCCAATGCCGCATGGCAGATTGAACGTCTGATGACGGCATGGAGCATCATCAAAAACAACGCAGAACAGGAATTTTTATGAGTACGCTATATTTTACACGCCACGGTGAGACCGTCTGGAATGTCGCAAACAAAATCTGCGGCGCAACCGATATCCCGCTGACCGAAAAGGGACACGCGCAGGCAATTGCCCTCGGGGAGTACATTCGGGATGAACAGTTACCAATTGATGCGATTCTCTACTCCCCGCTCATGCGAGCGGCAGATACCGCGAACCACATCTCAGAAATCACGGGGATTCCTGCATTTGCTGAGCCTGCCCTCACTGAGCAGAATTTTGGGAAATACGAAGGCACTCCGCGTGACAGCGCATCTTTCATGATTGCAAAAGCGCATATCTCCGATCGTTTTGACGGCGGAGAATCCATGTTGCAGCTTGGGCAGCGCATTTACAATCTCCTCGACCGCCTGAAAGACGACCCCCGCACGTATCTTCTGGTAGCGCATGGCGGCATCGCCCGCATGGTGCGCACCTATTTCACAGACCTCACCAATGAAGAATTTGCACGCAGCGGCTTGAAAAACTGTGAGCTGCTCCGATATGAATTCAAATAAAAAAGTTCCGTTTCCCGTGAAAAATCGGGGAACGGAACTTTTTGTTTATCCCAAGTATCTGCAAGCCGCCAACGCCGCGATTGCGCCGTCTGCGGTTGCCGTGACCACCTGACGCACCGCCTTGGTACGACAGTCGCCAGCCACAAACAGACCCTCCGTTTGCGTGGTGCAGGCTTCATCCGATACGATATAACCATACTCGTTCAGACCTGCAAGTGAAGCAAATGCTTCATTTTCGGGCTTTTGTCCGATTGCCACGAACACGCCGCTGACGGCAAGCGTTTCTTCGTTGCCGCCGCGCGAAATGGTCAGACCCGTGAGCACATCATTTCCTTGCAGAGCGGAAACCGTCGCATCCACGATGATTTTCACATTCGGCAGTGCTGCAATCTTATCCTGCAATGCCTGCTCACCGGTCAGCGTGGGCAAATTCTGTACGATCGTGACAGATTTGCACGTTTGTGCAAGCAAAACCGTATCTTGAAGTGCTGTATTGCCGCCGCCGATGACCGCAACATCCTGACCTTTGAAGAATGCGCCATCGCAGACCGCGCAGTAGCAAACGCCGGAACCTACGAGATTTTCCTCATTTGGCAGACCCAGTGTCCGATGCTTGGAACCTGTTGCGAGAATCACTGTGCGTGCCTGATAATCTCCGTAATCGCCTCGCAGCGTAAATACGCCATTTTCCTTGGCAATGCCCGTGATGTTGTCCATTTCAAACACAGCACCCTGCGCCTGAGCCTGTTCCAACATCTGCTCAGAAAGCTCTGCGCCGCTGATTTCCAGCTTGGTCGGATAATTTTCCACTTTCGGGGAGTAGGTGATCTGCCCGCCGAAGTTTTCTTTTTCCAGCACCAGCACGGATTTTCCGGCACGTCTGGCATAGAGTGCAGCGGTCAGACCCGCAGGTCCCGAGCCGACCACTGCAATATCATACAGTTTCATCAGGCATTTGCCTCGCTTGCGCCGCAGCAGCCGCCCTTCATAGCGACTTCTTCCGTAAATTTGCGGATATTCGATACATTGACAATGCGGTCAAAGCTGTCGCCGTTGGGCACGATCAGGGTCGGAGCCTGCTTGACGCCATACTTTGCGACCAACTCCGCTTCCTCGTCGGCAATCAGCTTTTTATAGGAAATGCCTGCTTTTTCGAGGAATGTAGCTGCCATTTTACAGTTCGGACAGGTCTTGGTGGCAAACAGCATGACCTCGCCTGCTGCCTCTGCGGGTGCGGATACAGTCAGCGGAGATCCGGTCGGTACACCATTGCGCTTCAGCACGGAATTTGCGATGTTGTAAACCTTTCTGTCTTTGAACTCCTGTGACTTGCCGTCATTGAAGTTTTTCACAGGGCGATAGTAGCCCGTGATACGGCTGTAAACCTCGGTTTCCTTACCGCAGTGCGGACAGGTCGGCTGCTCACCTGCCAGATAACCGTGCTCGCGGCAGACCGAATAGGTCGGCGAAAGGGTGTAGTAAGGCAGCTTGTAGTTTTCTGCGATTTTGCGCACCAGATTTGCGGCAGCTTTCCAGTCGGGGAGCTTTTCGCCGAGGAATGCGTGGAATACCGTACCCGAAGTGTAGCAGGTCTGCAAATCATCCTGAATATCCAGTGCGGAGAAAATGTCCTCGGTATAGCCGACAGGCAGGTGCGAACTGTTGGTGTAGTAGGGAGTGTCGCCCTCCTTGACTGCCGCGGTAATGATATCCGGATAGCGTGCAACATCGTGCTTTGCCAGACGATAAGTGGTGGATTCCGCCGGGGTTGCCTCCAGATTGTAGAGGTCACCGTACTTCTCCTGATAATCCGACAGACGCTCACGCATATGGTCAAGCACCTGCTTCGTGAAGATCTGGGTTTCGCGGTGGCTCATATCCTTGCGGAGCCATTTTGCGTTCAGACCGACTTCGTTCATGCCGATCAGACCGATAGTGGAGAAGTGGTTATCGAGCGAACCCAGGTAACGCTTGGTGTAAGGATACAGACCCTCGTTGAGCAGCTTGGAGATGATGGTACGCTTGATTTTCAGGGAACGTGCCGCAATATCCATCAGCTTATCCAGACGGGCATAGAACTCATCGGAATCTGCTGCCAGATAAGCGATACGCGGCATATTGATGGTGACAACTCCGATGGATCCTGTGGACTCGCCGCTGCCGAAGAAACCGCCTGTCTTTTTGCGCAGTTCTCTCAAATCGAGGCGCAGACGGCAGCACATGGAGCGGACATCACTGGGTTCCATATCGCTGTTGATGTAGTTGGAGAAATAAGGCGTACCATATTTGGAGGTCATCTCGAACAGCAGGCGGTTGTTTTCGTTGTCCGACCAGTCAAAATCGCGGGTAATGGAGTAGGTCGGGATCGGATACTGGAAGCCTCTGCCGTGCGCATCGCCCTCGATCATGGTTTCGATGAACGCCTTGTTGATCATGTCCATTTCCTTTTTGCAGTCCTTGTACTTGAAGCCTGCGGGCTTGCCGCCGACGATACAGTCGAGTTCTGCAAGGTCATTCGGAACGGTCCAGTCCAGCGTGATGTTGGAGAACGGTGCCTGTGTGCCCCAGCGGGACGGAGTATTGACACCGAAAATGAACGATTCAATGCACTTTTTGACTTGATCATAGGGCAGATTGTCCGCCTTGACAAATGGTGCAAGGTAGGTATCAAACGAGGAGAATGCCTGTGCGCCTGCCCACTCGTTCTGCATAATACCGAGGAAGTTGACCATCTGGTTGCAGAGCGTTGCCAGATGCTTGGCAGGTGCAGAGGTGATCTTGCCTTCCACGCCGCCCAAGCCTTCCTGAATGAGCTGTTTGAGAGACCAGCCTGCGCAGTAGCCTGTCAGCATGGAGAGGTCATGCAGGTGCAGATCGCCCGAGCGGTGTGCATTTGCAATTTCCTCATCGTAGATCTCAGAGAGCCAGTAGTTTGCGGTGATCGCACCCGAGTTGTTCAGGATCAGACCGCCGACCGAATAAGTAACGGTGGAATTTTCTTTCACGCGCCAGTCGGTCACCTTGACATAGCTGTCAACGGTATCTTTGTAATCCAGAATGGTGGATTTCATATTACGCAGCTTTTCGCGCTGCTTGCGGTAGAGGATATATGCCTTGGCGACATCCGCATAGCCCGCCTCGCTCAGTACAGCCTCCACGCTGTCCTGAATGTCCTCAACGGTGATCATGTCATCTTTGATTTTCGGCTCAAAATGCGCTGTCACGCGCAATGCGAGCATATCAATCACAGAGGGATGATACTGCTTATTGGTTGCTTCGAATGCTTTGCGGATCGCCTCAGAAATTTTTTCGATGGAAAAGTCAACAATTTTACCGTCACGCTTGGTAACCTGATACATGATGAAACCTCCGATTTGAATTGATTGGATTTGAATAGAACAGACTGAACAAAAAGTTTAAATCGACAACCTGTCAAAAATATGTGACTCATGGGGGAACCACTTCATAGGGTTCCCCATACCCCCTCCTGATGTTTTGGAAGGAGAAGGGAAATTTCGCCGACTGCGGTCGGCGACCAAAGGCTCTGCCTCTGGACTTCGCGATTTTTTGAAAAAAATCGAGTAAAACTTTTATGATACACCGCGGAGTTTTGCGTTTGGCACAAACGGCAGAACCGCATCCAGCAGCGTATGCATTTCCTGCGTACTGAGTCCGCCGACACCCGACGAGATCAAATCGCCGGAATCGCGGAAACCTTGCAGATAGTAGTGTTCCGCACCCTGAATCCATTTGCCGATGCGGACAAAATCCTCCGCAGTGTGGTAGCCTCTGACCACCGTGGTACGGAATTCATAAGGCAAGCTTCCCTGCATCAAAAAGCGGATGCTTTCGTTGATCTGCTCAATGTGCGGATGCTCTGTGCCTGCGGTCAGAGCATACTTTTCAGGGGCATTTTTGATATCCATTGCCACCATATCGAGCAGCCCTGCTTCACAAAGACTGCGCAGCATCTGCGGATTGGTGCCGTTGGTATCGAGCTTGATCCGGTACCCAAGCGCACGGATCTCCCGAATCAGATCGGGCAGATCGGGATGCAGCGTGGGTTCTCCGCCCGTAATGCAGACGCCGTCCAGAAGTCCCTGCCGTTTTTTCAGAAAAGCAAGCAGTTCCGCAAGCGGGATCTCCTGTGCGGGCGGCTGTGTCACCAGCCCTGCATTGTGACAAAACGGACAGCGAAAATTGCATCCCCACAGGAACACGGTACAAGCGGTGTGTTCGGGATAATCCAGCAATGTCAGCTTTTGTAATCCTGCAATTTTCACGACCTCACCTGCCTTTTTGTTCCCGAAAACGGGTCTGTATTCCGCGTTTATAATTTTATGATTTTCTTCTCAAAACACAACATATAGTGTTTGTTAAAGATTTCACACACAATAATTCGTGGTCAGTAGTTTGATTATATCAGCTTGCCACTCGTTTGTCAAGCCCTATTTTTTCAGATCATTCCGCTGTCGCATCCCCGTTTGGGCGATTCCACGAGGTTTTTTTATAAAACCAAGATGATTGACGAATCCGTAGAATTCGCAAGAAAAAAACGACCCGTTTCTGTCATTTCGGATAAAGTCTGCGCAGGAAGCCGAAATTGCGCAGAATGGACATCATGCAACAATACAGGTGACAATTGATTATTGCTTTTTGCCGCGCAAATTGTGTATAATAGTAGAGTATACACAGAGAGAACCGCCTTTTGGCGAGGGGCTATACTTTGAAACTGAGGTGCTATCTATGAAAATCAACTGGAACCGAATCATCGCAGCGGCAGTTGCCATTCCGCTGACAGTCAGCAATCTGACCGCGCCGACCTTGACGGAATGGACCGTCAACGCAGATTCCGCCGCCAACACCGTAGAATATCTGAACCGCGGCATTTCCGCCATCAACACGGGTTCAGGCATGATGGTTAGCTGGCGTTTTCTCGCAAATGATGCAGACGCGACTGTTTTCAACCTTTATCGCAATAACGAGCTGATCTACACCAGCGAATCGGGTCAAGCCACCAGCTATCTGGACAAAAACGGCAGTTCCTCCGCGCAGTATCGCGTGGATGCCGTTGTCAGCGGCAAAGTAGTCAACTCTGAGGTCTGCACGGTGCAGAGCAACTATAATTATATCAGCATACCAATGGATCAGCCCTCGGGCGGTTCGGATTACAGCTATGTCGCTTCGGATACCTCCGTGGGCGATGTGGACGGCGACGGCACCTACGAATTGTTCGTCAAATGGGACCCCACGAATGCACAGGATAACTCCAAGACGGGCTATACAGGCAATGTCTATATCGACTGCTACACGCTCACGGGCAAAAAGCTCTGGCGCATTGATTTGGGTAAGAATATTCGTGCAGGTGCGCATTATACACAACATCTCGTTGCCGATTTTGACGGTGACGGAAAAGCCGAAATGTGCTGTAAAACCGCAGACGGTACCGTGGACGGCAAAGGCAACGCCATCGGCAATGCCTGGACGGATAACCGCGACAGCAACGGCTTGATTTTACAAGGCAACGAATACTACACGCTGTTTGACGGCGAAACAGGCGCGGCTCTCGATACCGTAAATTACGCATATCCGCGCGGTACCGCAACAGGCAGCACCGCAAAATCCACCTGGGGTGATGACTACGGCAACCGCTGTGAGCGATATCTCGGCGCGGTCTGTTACCTCGACCCCGACCATCCTTCCGCAGTTTCTGTCCGCGGCTACTACACACGCATGACCGCTGTTGCCTACGATGTCGTCAACAAAAAGCTGGTCAAACGCTGGGGATTTGATACAGGCTTCAACTCCTCCGCTGCGGGCTACGGCAACGGCAACCATAACTGTATGCCCGCAGATGTGGACGGCGACGGCAGACAGGAACTCGTCCTCGGCGCGACCTGCCTCGATGACAACGGACAAGTCCTCTGGTGTACCAATCTTGGGCACGGCGACGCGATGCACCTCGGTGACTTCCTCCCCGACCGTCAGGGTCTGGAGCTTTGGGTCTGCCACGAGGCTGCCCCGTATGGCGTTTCCCTGCTGGATGCCAAGACCGGCAACAAAATTTTCCACTATGACCGCAACAAAGATACCGGCAGATGCTGCGCAGACAACGTCCTTGCAAGCAATCCGGGCGCAGAATTCTGGGGCGCAGGCTCCACCGATGTCTACAACGGCAGCGGTCAGGCAATCAGCACGACTACACCCTCCCAGAACTTCCTTGCCTACTGGGACGGCGACCTCGAGCGCGAATTGCAGGACGGCATCTACATCACGAAAATGACCAGCGCAAGCTCCATCCAGACCATCTTTACGGCATCGGGCTGCGCGACCAATAACGACACGAAATCCAACCCCTGCCTCACTGCGGATATCCTCGGCGACTGGCGCGAAGAATTGCTCTACCGCACAGAAAACAACCGTGAAATCCGTATTTTCTGCACCCCGCATGAAACCAAGTACCGCATCACCACGCTGATGCACGACCAGCAGTACCGCAATCAGGTGGCAGGCGAACAGAACTGCTACAATCAACCTGCACACGCAAGTTTCTACCTCGGCTCGGACAAATCCCTCCCCGCAAGACCCAATGTGGTCGTCAACACAAACGGCGGCGGCACATCGGCATACGCCCCCGTGGACGGCACGCTGATCTCGCAGCTCAACATTCTGGATATGTCGAATTTCCGCGGATACGAACTGGTTTCCTCGCTGAAACAAGGCGACCTCGTATTCGGTGACCGCGATGTGGTATTCACCTCGCTGCCTGACCCGCTCAACGGTGCAGAGGCGATCCGTACCGCCTGCGAATCCAAATACGCTGCTACGGATATCGCTACCTTTACCGCAGCAGAAGACCTGACCATGTACATTACCCTTGACAATCGCGTGGAAAGCATCCCCTCCTGGATGAGCGGATTCACCAAAACAGGCATGACTGCCGCCAATTCGGGTGATGTCACATTTGATATCTACGCAAAGGATGTGCAGGCAGGCACGCAGGTTTCCCTCGGACCGAACGGTCAGTCCAATTACTGCGTCAACTACGATGTATTCTTCGTCAAAAAGGCGGAGATCACCACCACGACAACAACAACTACTACGACCACGACCACAACAACCACAGAGCCCGAAGTTGTAGGCGAAATGCTCCTCGGCGATGTGGATGTCAACGGAAAAGTCAGCATTTCCGATGTTGTACTGCTTTCGCGCTACAACAATGAGGAACCGGTCACTCTGACCAAGCAGGGCAGTCTGAACGCAGACTGCAACCACGACGGCGGTCTGAGTGCAGAGGATTCCACGCTGATTCTCAAGGCGATCGCACGACTGATCACCTTGGAATAATGCCAAAATGTATGGGGGAGCCCTTGGATAGGGTTCCCCCATTTTTATAAAGCGCAGCTTTCTTTTGGTTGACATCGGCTTGGGTTTGTGATATGATAGAAGATGTTCGTCATTTGAGTGATACAGAAAAGGAATTTTTATGAAAGACAAGGCTCTCTATCGCCGTGCATTGGGATTTGCCATCCCGATGATGATTCAAAACGGCATCACAAACGCAGTCAATCTGGTCGATAACGTCATGGTCGGCAGCCTCGGCACTGAGGCGATGACAGGCGTTGCAATCATCGGACAGTTGATTTTTGTATTCAATCTCGCCATTTTCG
Source organism: Oscillospiraceae bacterium (assembly GCA_045600205.1). GTDB lineage: Bacteria > Bacillota > Clostridia > Oscillospirales > Ruminococcaceae > Firm-04. The sequence goes on from JAZRXM010000005.1 coordinate 147,471, forward strand.
GTGGACTTTCCGGTCCCGGCATTTACGGCGCACAATTTTACGGGAAGGGTTCCAAAGAAAATTTCCGCGCTTCGGTGCGCATGAAAGCATGGATCTGCTTGGTTTGCCTGCTGGGTGGTCTGCTCGCGTTCTGCCTGTTCGATGACCCGCTCATTCAATTGTATCTCCACGGTGAAAGTGCGGATATCAACAAAGAACTGACCATTCAATACGCAAAACAGTACCTCTCAGTCATGCTGATTGGTCTGCCGCCGTTTGTCATCACACAGGTTTACGCAGGCAGCCTGCGCGAAACGGGCAAAAGCATTCTGCCGATGATTGCAGGCATTGTGTCCGTTACAACAGACATTGTGTTCAATTATCTGCTGATTTACGGAAAATTCGGCTTCCCGATGCTCGGTGTCAGGGGTGCGGCGATCGCAACGATCATCGCCCGCTATATCGAATGTGCGGTGCTGATCCTTTGGACACACTGCACGATTTCCAAGCATCCGTTTTTACAGGGCGTCTGGAGTACGTTCAAACTGCCGAAAGAACTCGCCCTCAAAATGCTGCGGAAAAGTCTCCCGATTTTCTTCAATGAGTTTCTGTGGGCGGCGGGTCTGGCAGCAATGACACAGTGCTACGGCATTCGCGGACTGGAAATTGTCGCAGGCATGAACATTTCCAATGTCATCTGCAACCTGATGAATGTCGTATTCGTTGCACTGGGCAATGCGGTCGGCATTCTCAGCGGACAGACCCTTGGTGCAGCAAAACCGGAACAGGCAAAATCCGATGCCTTCAAACTAATGTGGTTTACAGGATTTGTCACGGCAGGCATTTCCGTGATTTTGATTGCAGTATCCGAATTTTTCCCGCGTTTCTATGACACTTCCGCACAGGTCCGCACCTATGCCGCAAATTTCATCCGTATCAACGCTTTATTTTTCCCCGTGCAAGGGTTCCTCAATGCACTGTATTTCACACTGCGTTCAGGCGGCAAAACGCTCATCACCTTCCTGTTTGACAGCGTATACAGCTGGACGATCATTGTGCCGACGGCATTCCTCATCTGCAATTTCACCGCGATTCCAATTTACGGCGTCTACGCAATCATCCTGAGCTTTGATATCATCAAGGTCATCATCGGCTATATCCTGATTCAAAAAGGCGTCTGGATCTCCAATCTTGCCAAAGAAATCTCTGAGATATAAACAAAAAATCCCGTCCTCCAAAGAGAACGGGATTTTTCATTTTCATCGTTTAGCGCGGCTCGCAAATCAATTTGATTGCAGTACGCTCCTCACCATCGATCTCGATGCTGGCAAAGGCAGGGACGCAAATCAGATCAATGCCGATCGGAGCAAGATAGCCTCTTGCAATTGCGATGGACTTGATCGCCTGATTCGCAGCACCCGCACCCACGGCCTGCACTTCCACAACGTGCTGCTCGCGGATAACACCCGCAATCGCACCTGCAACGGAATTCGGGACAGAGTGTGACGATACTTTCAATACTTCCATAATGAGAACCTCCTTTGATTCAAACATAGTTCTGAATAGAATGATGATGTTGTGTGATTGACACTTTCTGAAGTACACCCTGCAACGGATATACCTGCTTCTGTTTCATCCCCAACATTAGTATACTATATTTCTTTCGAAATGTCAATAAAAAAACTACTGATTCGTCATTTCTTTTAGAAACGCACGCTGAATTTTGTAAGATTCGCCCGTTTTGCTGTCTATGGACAGGCATACTGCACCAAGCACACATGGTCCAGATGCTGCGGTGAATCCGATCGGAACGTGAAATCGCTGTTTTGCGATTGCCTGTTCGACTGTCACGCCAAGCACAGAACGCTGTGCTCCCACCATGCCGACATCGGTCAGATAAGCGGTTTTGCCGTCGATCAGTTCTTCGTCGGCGGTCTGAATGTGCGTGTGCGTACCGATGACTGCGGAAACGCGTCCTGCAAGATAGTAACCCATCGCACGTTTCTCGGCGGTCGCTTCCGCGTGAAAATCCACAAGAATACATGGCGTATCTATCGTTTTCAGCAATTGATCCGCCACCGAAAACGGGTTATCCAACGCCTCCATGAACGCCGTACCCATGAGGTTGACCACCGCCAGACGGCTTCTGCCCAAATCCAGCGTACAGATACCGTGCCCTGCAGCGCCCTCAGGATAATTGGCAGGTCGCAGGATCCGCTCGTTTTCCTCAAACAGGGATTCATTCCGTCTGCGAAAGCAATGGTTGCCCGTCGTAATGACATCCGCACCTGCTGAAAACAACATCTGAGCCGCCTGTGCAGTAATGCCCGTGCCCTCAGGGGCTGCATTTTCGCCGTTGACAATCACGGCATCCGCGGAATACTCCCTGCGAAGCTGCGGCAGCATTTTTGCGGCATAGGCACAACCCGCCTCGCCGACTACATCGCCGACCATGAGTACATTCATGCGTTAGCCCTCAAACGGCTGCCCCATTGTCAGCGGGGATTCCGTTTCCGTGGAAGCGTTTTCACCGAACAGTATTTCCTCTGAAGTGAGGTTTGTTCCGTAGACAGGCGCAGTGATCGCGTTACCGTTCACATCAACTGTTTCTGAATCATCCACTGCGGCAGGATTGCGCGTGACAATATTGCCCGCCTCATCCGTAACAACCGTCGTGGTAACGGTAGTTGTCTGCTGGCGTCGCACGGATTCCCAGAAATCAATTTCTTCCTCTGTCACAGACGTCACCTGTACTTCCGGCTCACTGCTTTCCTCAGGATGATTCTCCGTGTTGCCGCGTATCAAATTCACAATCGCCGTCAGAATGCAAACCAGCACACAGGCACCAACGATCGCGATGATTTGCTTCGTTTCCATGGTATATCTCCTTTCTTTGCTGATGACCGTACTATATAATAGTACGGGGGTTACTCGTCATCCTGACTACGCTTGGGACTGCGGCGTTCACCCGCAAGCGGATTGCTGTCAATGGCATCCTGACGCTGCTCACTGGAAAGATGCGTGTAAATTTCGGTGGTTGCAATGGACTGATGCCCCAGAATATCTCGGAGTGTCAGCGTATCGACATGTGCGTGCTGGTACATCAGCGTGGCGGCTGTATGGCGCAGCTTGTGAGTGGAAAGTCCCTTGCCGCCAAGCCCTGAGGCATTGAGTGCATTTTCCACGACCTGCTGGACACGCCGTTTGCTGATCCTGCGGTGGTTGCGGCTCAGAAAGAGTGCTTTCGGCTCCTGCGGCGGATTTTCCCGCGCATTCAGGTAGTCGGTCAAAGCTGCCAGACACGCATCATTCAGATAAACGATACGCTCTTTGTTGCCTTTTCCAAGCACACGCACCTGCCGGTTAAAGAAATCCAGATCCCCGACATTCATACCGACCAGTTCGCTCAGACGGAACCCACAGTTCAGAAAGAGCGTGATGATGCAGTAATCACGCAGAGCTTCAGGAGATTCCTCCTGCTCCACGGTTTCGAGCATCCGCTGACTTTCGTTGAGGGTCATAAAGCGAGGCAGCGCTTTCTTCACCGACGGCATCTCCAGATTCTGACATGGGTCGTGCTCCAAAAGCCCCTTGTTCTTGGTCAGATACCGAAACAGACTCCGCACTGCGCTGATGCGTCTTGCGACCGAACGTGGCGTATTTCCGCGCTCATCGCGCAGATAACGGATATAATCGTACAGTTCCGCGACTGTGACCCGACGCAGCGCACTGATATCCATGCCGCGCAGGTCGGCTTTTTCCAATGATTCGCCGTCCGTTTTGTTCTGCTGACCGTAAAGCCAGCGTAGGAACAGAGAAACATCATTGCAGTACTCCGTAACGGTACGCTGAGAGCGGCCGCGAATCACATCCAGATAGGTCAGGTAATCGTTCAGAAAAAGCGGATTTTCATCCCGATGCAGATTCATGGTCACTCCCCTCCTTATACAGTATCCATTATAGCGGATTTTTAAACACATTGCAAGCGTTTTTCGGAATTTTTCCGAAACTTGTCACATTGTGCATAATCAGACAACATTTTTGCAACTTTTGTTATTGACGGATTCGCAGAAATCTGGTAAAATAAGCAAAAGGGAAAAGAAGTGAAAAAAGCGTATCAGCGATTTTTATTTTTCTTTTACCGCATTCGGGCAGCCTGAAAGAGATTTTTGGTACAAAGTCAGGCTATTTTTCCAATGCACCCACTGAATATGCAAAAGAATGCGCAATCAGTCATAAAGATGATACAATAAGTCATTGCTATTTCTTTCAGATTCAGTTAAGATAAGAGTAGCATAATGTGAAAGTAGAAGGATGAAGGGGACCTTCTGCCTACACGTGTGACAGTAGCGAGTGGAATGTTCCTTGTCACAATGCGATTTCCTGAATTTATACTTTGGAGGAGTATGAAAAAATGAAAACTACGAAACTTGTTTCCGGCCTGATGGCTATGGCTATGGCAGCAATGTCTTTGACCACGGTTGCAAGTGCAGCCGATGTTTCTGTTAAAGTTGGTTCCGCAGAGATCGAGTCCGGTGCTTCTTTCAGCGTCGATGTTGACCTGAGCTCCGTTCCTTCCGGCGGTATCAACGCTGTTGACTTCGCAATCAGCTATGACAGCTCCATTGTGAAGATTTCCGACGTTTCTCTGGGCTCCATCGGCAACACCGGTGCTGCTTCCGCAGAAGGCGACATGGGCGACACCGTATTCAGCTGGTACGATGCAGGCAGCCAGATCGTTATCATCTGGGCTACCGGCGTGGATGACAGCTCCAAGTGGATCAAATCCAACGGCACCTTCCTGACCATCAAGGGTTCCGCAGTCGGCGAAGGCACCAGCGATCTGAAGATCGTTCCTGTTTCCCGTGATTCCTATCCGGGTTCCGGTTCCAAGAATGCTGATGTAGTCTTCTCCGCAGCCGGTTCTGCTGACTACGGCTACTCTGCTACCAACGGTGCAATCACGGTTGGCAGTGCAGAAGAAATCATGCTCGGCGATGTTGACTGCGACGGCAAGATCAAGATTGCTGACGTTGTTATGCTCTCCCGTTACGTCAACGAGGAAGCTGTTAACATCACCAAGACCGGTCTGAAGAACTCTGAAGTTTCCGGCGACGGTCAGATCGGTACCGACGACGTTACTCTCATCCTGAAGTACATCGCTCGTCTGATCAACAAGTTCTGATTTTTAATCAGTATCTCCATCATGCCGCATCAGAAATGGTGCGGCATGATTTTTGTTTCTCAAGAAAAATTTTGCAAGGGTCTTGCATCCCGCAGTTTTTTGTGATATAATAGTTAGGCAACTGAAATGATGGGAGAAATCCCGAAAAATCGGAAAGGAAGAAAAAGATGTACAATTCACTGATTGATACCATCGGATATGTATCCGAGTGTGACGCCGAAGTCGGTGCCGCAATGAACAAGGAGCTTGCTCGTCAAAGAAGAAACCTTGAGCTGATTGCCAGCGAGAACATCGTTTCCCCGGCTGTCATGGCTGCAATGGGTTCTGTTCTGACCAACAAGTACGCTGAGGGCTACTCCGCAAAGCGTTACTACGGCGGATGTGAATGCGTCGATATCGTTGAGGACATCGCTGTTGCCCGTGCTAAGGAACTGTTCGGCTGCAAATTCGCAAACGTACAGGCTCACTCAGGTTCTCAGGCAAACACTGCCGTTTATTTCGCACTGCTCCAGCCCGGTGATACCGTTCTCGGCATGAGCCTTGCACACGGCGGTCACCTCACCCACGGCTCTCCTGTCAACCTTTCCGGTAAATACTTCAACTTTATTTCTTACGGTCTGGGCGATGACGAGCGCATCGATTACGATAAGGTCGAGGCTCTGGTCAAAGAAAACCACCCGAAGCTGATCGTTGCAGGCGCATCTGCATATCCGCGTGCAATTGATTTCGCAAGACTTGCAGAGATCGCACACAGCAATGACGCTCTGCTCATGGTCGATATGGCACACATCGCAGGTCTGGTCGCAGCAGGTCTGCACCAGTCCCCGATCGGTCTGGCTGACGTTGTCACCACCACAACCCACAAGACCCTCCGTGGTCCGCGTGGCGGTCTGATCCTCACCAACGATGAGGAGATCGCAAAGAAGATCAACAAGGCAATCTTCCCGGGTATCCAGGGCGGTCCTCTGATGCACGTGATCGCTGCAAAGGCTGTCTGCTTCGGTGAGGCGCTCAAGCCTGAGTTCAAGGCATATCAGCAGCAGGTTGTCGATAACGCACAGGCACTCGCAAAGGGTCTGCTGACTCGCGGCTTCGACCTCGTTTCCGGCGGCACCGATAACCACCTGATGCTCGTTGACCTCCGTCCTGTCCACATCACAGGCAAGGAGCTGGAGCACCGTCTGGATGAGGTTTATATCACCGTCAACAAGAATGCCATCCCCAATGACCCTGAGAAGCCGTCCATCACCAGCGGTATCCGTGTCGGTACTCCCGCAGTCACCAGCCGCGGTCTGGTCACCGAGGATATGGAGAAAATCGCAGAGTTTATGTACCTTTGCGCTACCGATTTCGAGAACAAGGCAGATGCCATCCGCGAGGGTGTCAATGCAATCTGCAAGAAATACCCGCTCTACGAGTAATTTTCCGTACAAAAAAAGTCTATCAAAAGCAGGGCATACCGTTTGCCCTGCTTTTGCTGCGTTTTTGACATGAAAGGTGAATGAAATAGCAAATGGAATTCAATGTCATGAATATCCTGTTGGATTGCGGTATTATTTTGCTTGCAACCAAAGCATTCGGTATGCTGACCAGAAAAATCGGACTGCCGCAGGTTGTCGGTATGATTCTGGCGGGTCTGCTGATTGGTCCCGCATTTTTCATCCACTGCGAAGGCTTCCATGGTCTGATTCATCCGACAGACATTGAAATGGACGTATTACAGAGCTTTTCGCAAATTGGTGTGGTATTCATTCTGTTCTCCAGCGGTCTGGAAACCGATTTCCGCGAAATGAAGCGCAGCGGCGTAGCGGCAACTGCAATCGCGCTGGCGGGCGTGTTTATCCCCATTGCGCTCGGTACGGTTACGGCATTGATGTTCATGGGTGGTTTGTCCGCCGCAAAAGACCATGAACTGCTCCTGAATGCGCTGTTTGTCGGCTGTATCCTCTCCGCGACCAGCGTTGGTATCACGGTGGAAACTTTACGCGAACTCGGCAAACTGAAAACAAAAATCGGCACGACCGTCCTCAGTGCCGCAATCATTGACGATGTCATCGGCATTGTGGTGCTGAGCATCATCACTGGTCTGGGCGGCGAGGGCAGCATCGGGAAAACCTGTCTTCATGTGCTTGGATTCTTCGCATTTACGATTATCCTTGGCCTGATTCTGCGGCTTGCATTCAAAAAAATGGTCGCAATTTATCCGCACAAACGCCGCACCAGCATCTTTGCGATGTCTATGTGCCTGATTTTCGCCTACTGTGCGGAAGAATTTTTCGGCATTGCGGCAATCACGGGCGCATATATGGCAGGACTGATGCTTTCGGGACTCGGCGACAGCCAGTTTGTGGACCGCAAAGTCATTGTCAGCGGCTATATGCTGTTTACGCCCATGTTTTTCGCGTATATCGGCATCAGCGCAGATTTCAGCAATTTTGTGCCAAGCAGTCTGCTGTTTGTACTGGTGTTTGTCGCGGTCGGCATCATCGGCAAAATCGTTGGCTGCGGTGCGGTCGCCAAATGTTTCAAATATTCTCCGCGGGAATCCCTGACAGCAGGCTGTGGTATGATTGCCCGCGGCGAGGTCGCTTTAGCCGTCTACGCGACCGGACAAACCATGATTGCCTACCGAAACGGGCAGCTTGTCGGCATTGACCCGCTGGTTGCGACGATTTTCCTGATTATTTGCAGTTCCATTCTCTGTCCGATTCTCCTGAAACTGGTCTTTCAGGGGCAAAACACCGTGGATATCCACAACGAATCGCGTGTGGCTACCATTTCCTCCGAGGCAATCGAGAACGTCCACCAAGAAGGATAACTCCCCGCTCATATGGAGAAGCCCACTGTGGTTTCTCCATATGAAATATACAAAAAAATACATTTCCTGCGACTGATTTCAAGCGTATCTCCGAATTCCGAAAAGTATCGAAAATTTCCACGATACTCCCTTGACAAATCCCCGCATTTCTGATATAATATTTCATGCAGTGCCGAGGATATACCGAACTGCCAAAGTCATGCGAGTGTAGTTCAATGGTAGAATTCCAGCCTTCCAAGCTGGTTACGTGGGTTCGATTCCCATCACTCGCTCCAATGTGTGCGCCTTTAACTCAGCTGGATAGAGTAACTGCCTTCTAAGCAGTAAGCCATTGGTTCGAATCCAATAAGGCGCGTCATCTGCTTTTCAAATCGGAGAATCTCGGTTCTCCGCATATGGTGGGTATAGCTTAGTTGGTTAAAGCGTCGGATTGTGGTCCCGAAGACCAAGGGTTCGAATCCCTTTACCCACCCTCCAAGGACGCCGATTCTTTTGAGTCGGCGTTTGGTTTATCTGCCACCGGGTAGAGAATGCAAGGCATTCGTTTGTGCATCGTTAGGTCTTTGAAGATGCACGGAACGAATGCTTATTTTTATGATGGAGGCTGCTGATGTTTCAGGATTTGACCCGTTTTGAGCGATTTCTCTGGATTGGCTCCATGCTGACCGTAACGGCGGCGTTTTTGCTTTCAGGCGCAGGCAATGTTTTGACGCTGATTGCATCCCTGATTGGGGCGACCGCGTTGATTTTCGTTGCCAAAGGCTATGTGCTGGGGCAGGTATTAACGGTCGCGTTTGCGGTATTTTACGGCATCATCTCGTTTTATTTCCGCTACTACGGCGAAATGATCACCTACCTCTGTATGACCGCCCCGATTGCAATTGTCAGTGTGATCTCGTGGGTAAGGCATCCATACGCGGACAGCAAAGAGGTCACAGTCAGCAGCATTGCCAAATCGCAAATGATACGAATGTTGACATTCGCTGTGATTGTAACGGTCCTGTTTTATTTTATTCTGCAAGCATTGGGCAATGCCAATCTGATCATCAGTACGCTTTCCATTACGACCAGCTTTCTTGCCTCGTATCTGACAGTACTGCGCAGCCCCTACTACGCCCTTGCATACGCCGCCAACGATATCGTACTGATTGTACTATGGGTGCTTGCAAGCCTCGAAAACACCGCCTATCTGCCAATGGTGGCGTGCTTTTTCATTTTTCTTTGCAATGATACCTACGGCTTTTTCAATTGGCAGCGAATGCGGAAACGTCAGTCTGCATGAATCGCACACACTTTTACGCCACTGCTGCATATGATAAATCGGACGGATTCGACAGAATTCGTCCGATTTTGAATTTCAGGAGGTGGCACACAATGACTCTGTTTCAGACAGGCATTGATGTTTCGTCGCATCAGGGCGCGATTGACTGGGCACAGGTCAAAGCGGACGGCACGGCATTTGCGATTCTGCGGGCGGGCTATGGTCGCTATCGTTCACAGGAGGACAAACGATTTGCGGAATACTATCGTGCCTGCGAAGAAAATGGTATCCAGACCGGTGCTTACTGGTACAGCTACGCGCAATCCCCTGCGGAGGCAGTTCAGGAAGCCGAAACGGCAATGGCGGTACTGAAAGGTAAACGCTTCGGCTACCCGATCTATTACGATGTGGAGGACCGCACGCAGCTTGCACTCAGCAAAACGCAGCTACAGCGGATCGTGCAAAGTTTTTGCGGCACACTCGAAGAAAACGGCTGGTTTGCAGGTCTTTATTCGTACAAATCATTTTTACTGGCAAACTTTTCGGAGGAATTGCTGCAACGGTATGCAGTCTGGGTGGCGCATACGGGCGTTTCCGAAACAAATTATCCGCTGCCTTACGGAATATGGCAGTATTCCCACAGCGGTACTGTACAGGGCATTCGCGGCGCGGTGGACAAAAATCACGCTTATCTCAACTACCCTGTTATCATGCAGCAGCGCGGCATAAACGGCTATCCTTCCGTCGCGGAGGTCAATCCCCACACTATTCCGACTGCGCCTGTACGCCTCGGGGACAGCGGAGAAGCGGTACGCTGGCTGCAATGGGAACTGACCAATCACGGATTTCCGTGCGGTCCCTCAGGGATCGACGGCAATTTCGGACCTGCCACACGTACGGCACTGCTTGCGTATCAGGCAGCAAATGGGCTTGCAGCAGACGGTGTTTGCGGACCTGCCACACGGGCATCATTTATGGTTTCTCCTGGTCAATGAGGTATCTGCGATGCATGCGACAGCTTTCATCAAGGCGGTACAGAAGTATGAGCATATCACCGAACTCATGCCAGAAATCATGCACGAACTGATTGAGAAGATCGTTGTTCATGCGCCTGATAAGAGTAGTGGGCATCACACGCAGCAAATCGACATCCACTATCGCTTCAATGTCGCCGTAATGACTGCAGTGGCGGACAGCAAGAAATACAGGCAAAATAATAAGGCTGCGTAGGGTTTCCTACGCAACCTTATCTGAAAATCATGAAAACTTCTTTA
>JAZRXM010000006.1:0-115645 GCA_045600205.1 Oscillospiraceae bacterium
AGGTCTGTGGCAGTTCTCCAGCAGAGGTTTCGTGGACGGCATTACGGGCAACGTTGATCTTGATGTCGGCTATGTGGAATATCCGGAAACCATCAAGGCAAACGGACTGAACGGATTCCCGCCTCCTGTGGTTGTAGAGGAGAAAGCACCCGTATTTGAACAGGCTCCGCCTGCATCTGCCGCTGACCAGACTGTGAGCGCAACGATTCAGATTGGCAATGACACTTACACAGGTACACTTGTGAAAGCATGATTCGCATGATGGGCAGGGATTATTCTCTGCCCATCTTTTTTCATATACTGTGGTCCCTATTTATCTGCGAGGAGGTATGCGATGACAAATGAACAAAAGCAAGCTATTGCTTCTATGCGTGATTCAGGAGTACCAATTACTTCTATTGCACAGCAGCTCGGTCTTTCCGTAAATACGATCAAATCCTACTGCAAGCGGCACGGCATTCACTCCGGCAATCAATCTCGTAAAAACATCCTGTTCTGCCTGCAATGCCACACGGAGATTCCGCAGGTTGCACATCGCAAAGAAAAGAAGTTCTGCTCTGATAAGTGCCGCCAAACGTGGTGGGCTGAAAATTCAACACTGATTCCACGAGATTCTCAAATCGAACGTATCTGCCTTGCTTGCAAAAAGCCGTTCTTATCATACAAAAGCAAGCATCGTATTTACTGTTCCCGTACCTGCTACGGAAAATCGAAGGGGGTATACAATGCTCCAAAATAATGAATTGTTCGATAAGATGTACCGCTATCAGGCGGTTATGTCATGGGTGCGTTCCCTACTCGCCAAGTCCATTATCACAAAGGCAGAGTACACCAAAATTGATACAATGATGGCGGAAAAATACGGCGTATCTTCGTGCATCATATATCGCTGAAAACTGCGTAAAATCGTTGACTAATCTCCGAATAGACGGTAACATGGTAAGCGAAGGAGGTGTTGCTGTGTGGACAAAAATAACCGCATAGTAGAGAGGGTTCAATTCCTCAACAAGCCAACTGTCAAGCTGCTGAGAACGGCAGCTTACGCCAGAGTATCCAACGGCAAGGACGCAATGCTGCATTCCTTGTCGGCGCAGGTCAGCTATTACAATTCTTTAATACAAAGTAATCCTGAATGGCTGTTCTGCGGTGTGTACGCAGACGAAGCTCTGACCGGCACAAAGGATAACAGGGAAAACTTTCAAAAGCTTTTATCCGAATGTCGAGCCGGAAACATCGACCTTATTATCACAAAGTCGATATCCCGTTTCGCCCGCAATACCGTAACGCTGCTGGAAACCGTCCGTGAGCTGAAAGAGATGGGTGTGGATGTCTTTTTTGAAGAACAGAACATCCACTCGATCAGCCCAGACGGTGAACTTATGCTTACCATTTTAGCATCTTACGCACAGGAAGAAAGCTACTCGGCAAGTGAAAACCAGAAATGGCGCATCCGCAAGGATTTTGAGTTCGGAAAGGTGAGTACAGTCATCATGCTGGGCTACAAGAGAAACCCGGAGGGCATTCTGGAGATCATACCGGATGAAGCAGAGACCGTTCGTATGATTTTTGCAGATTTTCTCAACGGAATCGGCAGACAGTCGATTGCGAACAAGCTGAACGAACTGAATATCCTGACGAAAAACGGCTGTCAGTGGACTTCTGAAGCCATTCGCAGGATACTGAACAACGAAAAATACTGCGGTGATCTTATGTTGCAAAAGTTTTACAGCGAAAACCACATCACGAAGCGTAAGATGGTAAACAACGGTGTTCTCCGAATGATTCAGGTTGAGGACGCACATCCTGCAATCATTGATAAGGAGACATTTCTTCGTGTGCAGGAAATTATGCAGGAGCATCAGCGGTTTGCCGCAAAAATACCTACAACCGGCGTATATCCGTTTTCGGGGATGATAAAATGCGGATGCTGCGGAAAGTCCTACAGACGCAAAACGACTGTGACAGGTATTGTATGGATATGCAACACTTACAACAAAAAAGGAAAACGTTTCTGCCCGACAGCCAAGCAGATACCGGAGGAAAAGCTGATCGCAGCCTGCTGTGAGGTGCTGAACACTGCCTCGTTTGATGAGGAAGTATTTCACAGCAGGGTCGAGCAGATCATTATTCCGAAACCGAATCACATCCGCTTTCTGTTTTCAGACGGCTTGGAGCGCACTGTCACATGGCAGGACCGTTCACGCTCGGAGAGCTGGACACCCGAGATGAGAGCGAGAACAGGTCAGCAGACAAGAGAAAGGAGCAAGAAATGCCGAAAATAACGATTATCCCGCAGAAACTGAATAAGGCAACTTTCATGCCGCTAAATCAGTCTGTAAAGCGGAGAGTGGCAGGATACGCCCGTGTGTCAACCGACTCTGAGGAACAGCGGACATCATACACCGCACAGGTAGAATACTACACGAATTACATCAAAAGCCGGTCAGACTGGGAGTTCGTTAACGTGTATACGGATGAGGGAATCTCAGCGACCAATACAAGACACCGTGACGGCTTCAATACCATGATTGATGATGCTCTGGCAGGAAAAATCGACCTGATCGTAACAAAATCAGTATCCCGTTTTGCCCGCAATACCGTGGACAGCCTGACAACCGTCAGAAAGCTGAAAGAGAAAGGCATAGAGGTATATTTCGAGAAAGAGAATATCTACACCCTTGATGCGAAAGGCGAACTTCTGATAACAATCATGAGTTCATTAGCACAGGAAGAATCACGTTCCATCTCTGAAAACGTAACATGGGGACAGCGGAAGCGCATGGCAGACGGCAAGGTCACAATTCCCTATGCCCGATTCCTTGGATACCGCAAAGGTGAAAACGGACTGCCTGAGATCATTCCGGAGGAAGCCGAAACAGTCAGGCTCATCTACAAATCCTTCATGGAGGGGATGACACCGGGCATGATCGTAAAAATGCTGATGGAGCAAGGTGTCCCTGCACCCGGCGGCGGAGATAAATGGTATACACATACTATTAAAAGTATTCTGACGAACGAGAAATACAAGGGTGCGGCATTGCTTCAAAAGAAGTTCACTGTGGACTTCCTGACAAAGAAGCAGAAAGTCAATGAGGGCGAAGTTCCGCAGTATTATGTGGAAGATAGCCATGAAGCGATTATAGAACCGGAAGAATTCGAGCTTGTGCAGGCTGAAATCGAACGGCGGAAGGAACTGGGAAAAGCCTATAGTGGTGGCAGCATCTTTTCTGCGAAAATCATCTGCTCCTGCTGTGGTGGGTTCTTCGGCTCAAAAGTCTGGCATTCAACTTCCAAATACCGCCGTGTGATCTGGCAGTGCAACCACAAGTTCAAAAACGGAGAGAAATGCACAACGCCACATTTGTATGAAGATGTAATTAAAGAGAAGTTCGTCCAGGTCTGCGGTATGGTAGGTGAGTACAAAGAAGACTTTCTACTTTCCTGCCGGCAAATCGTGGATATGCTTTCTGATTGTTCAACATATGACAAACAAATCAACACTCTGCAAATCAGGGCAGATGAACTGACAGCGGTCATGCAGGCATTCATTAAGGATAACGCAGAAAACGCACAGGATCAGAAACTCTACAGACAGAGATTTGCTGAATATGAGAAGCAGATGAACGAGGTCGAGAGTAATCTTCAGAGCTTGCAGCATAAAAAAGCTGAGCGGCTCTCACGGAAGGAACTACTGCTTGGTATGATTTCAGAACTTGAAAAAACTGACATGATGATTTACGAGTTCGATGAAAAGATCTGGCGGCTGATGGTCGAGAAAGCAACCGTGGGAACGGACGGCAAGCTGACGTTCACACTCAGGAACGGCATGGAAATTGAAGTGTAAATATATTTTTTAGGGGCTGCAAGGCTTGTGTGGTAACGGTAATCACACAGCTTTGCAGCCCCTCTTTTTTTATGTCCAGCATAAAAGCCTGTGGAGATACATACTATCTGATAGTACTCCACAGGCTTTGTACATCTTAAAGTGCCTATTTACAGCCTTTTCTGAGTTTCGTTACAAAAGTCAACGATAACCCCAAAAACAGCTCAAAATGCACCCTAAATGATTTTCGATTTTTCGCAAAAATCAACGGTTACTTGGGCTATCGTTGACTTTTGAGGGCGATTTCGGCATTTTCGCCCTATTTTACCCATTTTAAGGCTCTCATAGCCCTTTATCTCAAAACCTACCGTTTCTTATTGCCCTCAAAAACAGCGTATTATCTGCATTTAGGCAGAATAATGCACCCCAACTTCGATTGTATCAAAATTGGGGTGCTAATATGGTTGCGGAGGCAGGATTTGAACCTACGACCTTCGGGTTATGAGCCCGACGAGCTACCAGGCTGCTCCACTCCGCGATTTCCGATTGCTTATATATTGTATCATATCCAAAATAAAAAGTCAAGCCCATATAGCAAAAATGTATGCTTCAATAAAAATGGTATAAATATAATAGATATTTCATATACTATGTAAGGAGGTGCACCCATGAAAAAACATATTTCTTTAAAATCCGTAATTTTCAGCATCCTGTTCTGCTTGGGAATAGCGGGACTATCCAGTTATATCACACAAAAAGGAATACAAACATTCACTTCACTTCGTCAACCACATCTTTCCCCGCCACCAATCGTATTTCCGATTGTGTGGACAATTCTACAGATTTGTCTCGGAATCGGATTTGGACGAATCATTTCAATCAAAACAGCCGAGCAAGCAGACCATGAGCGTGCCATTTCGGCGTTCAGCGTACAGAATTCCTTTTTCTTCTGTTGGATGATCTGGTTCTTTGGATTGGGATGGTTCGGATTTGCGGCAATATGGCTGATTGGCATGATACTATCAATTATCTGGACGATTACAGCATATACAAGAATTGATCAAGTCGCCGCATGGTTTCAATTGCCGTATCTTGCTTGGTGCTTATTCGCGTTGTATCTGAATATCGGAGTATGGTTACTGAACAGGTAATGCGTGCCGCAATGTATCTTCGCTTATCCAGAGAAGATTCCAATTACGGAGTATCGGATAGTATTCAAAGTCAGAAAATGCTTTTGACAGCATATGCTGTCAAGCATCACTATCAGATTATTGCAATATACGCAGATGACGGAATATCAGGCACATCTGATGACAGACCAGGCTTTCACGCAATGCTGGATGCAGTTGAAAAAGGAATAGTTCATACGATTCTGGTCAAAGACCTGTCACGATTAAGTAGAGATTACGTGAAAACAGGGGAGCTGCTTGAACACTTTTTCCCGATGCATCAGGTACGTTTCATTTCTGTATGTGACGGAATTGATACAGCGAAAAAGACAAGTGCAAATGCTTTCTCACCAATGCGTGCAGTATTGGATGACTTCTACGCCAGAGATATCTCACAAAAGGTTCGTGCAGCAATCTATGCCAGACAACAGCATGGTTTTTGTACCGCCGCACGGCTTCCATATGGTTATCAGAAATGCTGTGAAGGTGTAGTGACCAATCAAATGCAGGAATCAATTATCAGACAAATATTCGGTCAATTCATCTCTGGGGTTTCGATGTGTGAAATTGCCCGCAAATTATCAGAACAGGGGATACCTGCACCGTCAGGATGTTCGAATCGTTGGAATGACAGAACAGTCAGTCGTATTCTAAAAAATCCTGTATATAGCGGGAAATTGATGCTACACACTACGCAAAAGTTGAACAACAAATCGAAGCGGAAGAAGCTTCTTCCGTCCACACAATGGATTTCATATCCCGTTCCGCCAATCATTGAACAAGCACAATTTGATACAGTACAGGCGTTGCTGAAAAGTAAAGCACACATCAAAGCAGAAAAGCATCCGCTCAGTGGCAAAATTAGCTGTGCGGAATGCGGCAGCCAGATGACAATTGCTTCCAATCAACGTGTATATTGCAACGGTCGCAAAAAAGGAAACGGCTGTCAAAACACATCAATGATGATCGATGATATTGAACAAATACTGAAAACCATATTTCTGCAAGACAAAGTCAACGCATACAAAGAAGCCCTGCCGTTTCTGATCCACGAAATACGTATCAGTTCAGAAACGGCAGAGTTTTGTTTATGCTATCAAGACCCGCGCTCAGTCAATAAAACGGATATTATCCACAATGGATTCGCTCCGCATTCTTTGCATGGGAATGAATGTTGCAATAAAAGCGACGAACAATGCTACCACAGCACCGATTCCCAATCTCGGCAGGAATACCGGATATGAGAGGGTATCATTCAACGTCAGGACATCTGTCATGAACCTGTTGGTCAGATATACGACAATCAGACACAGCAAAACTGCAAATGCGCCTGCAATCAATACATATTGGAATGCTTCCAGAAACGTGAGTTTTAAAAGCTGCTTTGGACTCATACCAATGGACTGCATGGCAGCAAACTCCGATTTGCGGTTGAGCAGACTGGTAGAAATGATATTGATCATATTGATGATGGCAACAAGCGCAAGTAGAATGATAACTGCACCCAATCCGATTCGGACTGCGGAGAGCATGGAGCGCGTTTTCTGGTTTTCCGCAAACAAGTCCTCAAAACCGTCACGCATTCCCATTTCATTTTTCAAGAATTTGACTGCAGCATCATGCTGCTCAGGATTTTTGAGTGAAACGTTGAAGTACGTATAATCCTCCCGTCCAAACCAATACATACAAAAGTTATGTTCATATTTCTGATATTCCTGTTTTTCAAATTGCTCAAGTGTTCCAATCAAAAGAGGAGTAGAATAACTATATATCCTTGCCGCTACGATAGCTTCACCATATTCACCCAACGGGTCAAAAACAGATGCAATGGAGAAGGAATACGGATATTCTTCATCAGATTCAAGCGCTTTGAAATATCGCGTAAATTCGTCAAATGAGTCGGAATCAGGTCCCATCATGCGAAAAAAACCCTTCTCAAGTAGTTTGACATCTCCGTTTTCCGAAAGTTCTGCGTGTTTCATATATTCTTCTTTAGATATTTCAATCATATCACGCATACTACCGCGGACAATGTCAGTATTTTGAGGGCTCCTAACAATGAATTCGAGTTCGCCATCGAAACTATCATGGTAATCATATCCTTTTCGCAGGATATACTGATTTTTCTGAGCAAGATTTTCGTAAGATACAGGCGGATTCCCATCAAAGACTGCTTCATATGCTTCTTTTGGCAAATAAATAATATTGCAGTCTTGGATATCACTCTCTGATGCAGGATAATTCAAAGTGAAAGCGGTAAGATTGGCAGGAGAAATGTTTTTGAAATAGCCGCTGTTTTCCAGTTTTTTCATCGGTTCCTGATAGGAAAGCAAGCCCTTTTTCTCAACAGAAACCTCAAATCTCAGATCATAATCTAGCAATAAACCCGTCATATCATATATAACCGACTGCGATATATTTTCGACACTGTCAATGACAAAGCCGAATGAGGAAAACAACGTCAGGGATACCGTCAAAGAAAGCACCGTGATGAAGAATCGTTTGGGCTGACGACGTATATTTTTCGCAGAAAGCTTACCAATCCAGCCAAACAGCAGCCCTGCCAGTCGATGCTTTCTGGATTTCTTAATACGGGTATTTTTACCGTGAATTGCTTCCATCGGGGTCATTTTTACGATGCGCATTCCGGTGCCGTATGCCGAAAAGAAAACCCAAATCAGTCCGACTACAGCAGTAATCAGAATAGTCACTGGCTGAACATGAAATGATACCAACCGTGCAGCTTTCTCAGCTCCCAGAATATTGACAGCGATTCCTGTTGCCAGTATCAGGCGATAGACAAGATAAGCCACCCCAACGCCTAACCCGATACCAAACGGTACACCAATTGCAGATAGAATCAGGCCCTCATGCGTAATAATACCAACGATTTGTCGCGGTGTCGCACCAATGGATTGCAGCACACCGAATTGACGTTCCCGCTCACGGGAGGAAACCTCAAAAGCCGTGTCAATGATCAGGCGAAGCGAAAAGATAATAAACAGCATGACGATAAAATACAATGCGCTCGAAATGAGCAATTCCATTTTTGCGTCTTCGCCAATTCCTTCCCATGTGATTGCTGTCATATTTTCCATGGTATCATGCTTCATCATATCAAGATTGGCAGCATTCATTGCATTCATCAATGCTTTCGGAATTATTTTCACATCATATGTGAAGAAAACCAAGGCTTCAGTTTTGCCCTCTTCCTGAAATTCAACCGCATCCCGAATGGTGCAGCTCTTGATCTCAGGTTGCTTTGCAATGATATCTGCCTGTTCCTGAGTGACATTTGCAATTAGAGCATGATATGGATGCGAATCATAGCTGACGTCCAGAATATTCTGTCTGACCGTGAAAAAGCCGACAAACATAACGGTAATCAGAATCAAAGCACACGCAATACTGCAAATTGTCAGAATAGAATGACGTTTCTGAGCAAAGATATATCTTCTGGCAAGGCGGGATTCAAATAACATATCGTTCACCCCCGCTTAGTGATTCGTCAATTCATCGCGGACAATTTTGCCGTCAGAAATCGCAATCACTCTGTCACATTGCAGCGCGATATTCTCATCATGCGTAATAATGATCATGGTCTGATTACGTTCTTTATTAGTGCGACGCAGCAATTCGATGACTTCCGCTGAGTTTTTGGAATCCAGATTACCTGTTGGTTCATCGGCGAGCAGCACGCTTGGTGTATAAAACAATGCACGACCAATCGAAACGCGCTGTTGTTGTCCGCCTGAAAGTTGCGAAGGCAAATGTTTTCTGCGTTGTGTTAATCCAAGCATTTCTAACATATCGTCAAGTTGCTTGGCGTCAGGCTTTCTTCCGTCCATGATGACAGGGAGGGTAATATTTTCTTCTGCAGTCAGCACAGGAATCAGATTGTAAAACTGATAGATCAGTCCAACCTCCCGGCGGCGAAAAACCGCGAGTTTCTCATTATTCTGCTGATATACGTCTTTTCCGTCAAGAAAAAACTTGCCAGAAGTCGGACGATCCACACCGCCCAAAATATGCAGCAAAGTAGATTTTCCTGAACCGCTTGGTCCGATGATAGCAAGCATCTGCCCCTTTGGAACGGAAAAAGTCACATCATCGAGTGCTTTAACTGCATTTTCGCCTTTGCCATATGTTTTGCAAAGATTTTTGATTTCAAGAAGTTCCATAATGAAACCACCTTTCTGTTTTGTTGTTATCAGTATTATAGCACCCGAAAATGACACAAACGTGACTTCTAAATGACGATTTCGTCACTTTCGAAAAAACTGCCGCATCAGATCACATTCTGACGCGGCAGTTGGAAATACTGTTATAAAGAATCAGCCGACAATATCGTTTGCATCAAAGACATCGCCGCACTCGGGGCAGAATTTCGGGACAGCAGCACCATCGGCAGGGGTCCATCCACACTTATTGCACTTGTATGCACCGGCAGGCTTCGCTTTTCCGCACTCTGCACAGAACTTGCCTGTGTTAGAAGCACCACATTCGCAAGTCCAACTGCCAGCAGGAGCAGGCTGCGGTTTTCCGCACTCAGAGCAGAATTTACCGGTATTGGAAGCACCACAAGCACATTTCCAAGCATTTGCAGCAGGAGCAGCCTGTGCATTATTGTTGGCACCCATTGCCATCAACGAAGCGGCGTTTGCACCGCCAAGACCGCCCATAGCCTGCGCAAGATTAACACCGACAAATCCGCCTGCGCCACCCTGATTGTTGGCAGAATCGCGCATTGCATCAACCTGTGCCGCGATCAAGTTTGCAGCAGCTCTGGTAGGATCCAGATTGACAGACAGACGCTGAGCCTTCTGGAGTTCCTCCAACTGGTCATCCGGAAGATTGATGCTGTTGAACGAAATGGACACGACCTCAATGCCGCGCTTTTCACGCCATTCAGCAGAAAGAACTTCATTTACTTCAGCAGCAAGCTCTACGGTCTTGCCAGCAATTTCTTCATAGGTAAGACCTTTTGCAGACATTCTGGAGAAAGCAGGCTGCAATGCATTCTTAAATTCAGATTCCAGTGTCGGAGTAAGGGCAGATGCAGGATATTCATTATCAAAGGATACGCGGCAGACATTCTGTACGAACAGAATCGGGTTGCAGACACGGAAACTGAACATACCGCTGCAACGCAGATTAGCAGTCATACGGAAATTGATGGTCGGATCATTGATGGTGAAAGCTACCTTACCGCCAAAGGTATTCCCCTTGACTTCCATGGTATTGATATAAACAATACGCTGATCTCTGGCAGAATCACCGCCAAAACTGATACGTCTGCCAATGGTTTTAATAGCATTCAGCAAGGATGAACCAAGACTTCCGGAGAAAATACTGGATTCAGAAGATGAATCATATACGAAAGCACCCGGTTTATCACTGATCTCAACAATTTCGCCCTGGTCAACGATCATCATGACCTGACCGCCGGCAACAGCAATCACACTGCCATCTGAAATGACATTTTCATTACCATTGTTTCTGGACCATTTGTCAGCGTGACGTTTTCCGAGACATGCAAGTGTAGCGTTTTCCATCGCAGGTGCGGGGTAAAACTCTTTGTACTGATCGGAAAGCGTACTCATAGTAGAAGCTACTGCAGTTAAAATCAAACCCATTGTGATTACTTCCTTTCTGTATGTGGATATAATGCTGAGCAAAATGCTCTGTACACATTATAGCATGAATTTTCCGTTTTGGCAAGCGTTTTTTATAAAAATTTCCTGATTCCGTCATATAAGCAAATTGACAGCATGCCTAAGATATGCTACAATATAGAAAAATAGCAGGGGAGGCTTGCAATTTGGCACAATCCTATCATGAGCTTTTAAATCATCAACATCTATTTTTTGATGAATGGAAAACAAAACAAATCTCATTTCGCTTGCAAATGCTTGAAAAACTTAGACAAGCCATTCGACAATATGAAAAACCACTGATGAATGCGGTCTATAAAGATTTTCGCAAAACACCAACCGAAACCTATATGACCGAAATCGGCATTTTGTTGGATGAGATTCGATTTCATATCAGACATCTGAAACACTGGACAAAGGAACAACATGTTTCTTCGCCGCTTTCGCTGTTGCCATCACGATCCGCTATGTCACCGGAACCTTATGGTACTGTTTTGATCATTGCACCATGGAATTACCCGGTCCAACTTGCATTCATGCCACTGATTGGCGCAATTTCGGCTGGAAACTGTGCCATCATCAAGCCATCTGAATACGCACCGCACACTGCACAAGTAATAAGAAAAATGCTTGAAAATACATTTTCTTCTGACTATATCGCCGTTGTGGAAGGAAATGCAGCCGATACAGAAGAATTATTGAAGCATCGGTTTGACTATATATTCTTTACAGGCAGCCCAGCAATCGGAAAAATTGTGATGCAGGCTGCTGCGAAACATCTGACACCTATCACACTGGAACTTGGCGGAAAAAGTCCCGTCATCATAGATAAGACAGCAAACCTCAAAGCTGCCGCAAGAAAAATCGCATTCGGAAAGGTTCTCAACGCAGGACAGATTTGTGTCGCCCCTGATTATCTTCTGATTGACGAATCCATGTTACAAGACTTCTTGCTTTACTACCGTATGGCGCTGAAACGCTTTTCACCAGACGGCAGCTTTTCACAGATGCCACAAATCATCAATGAACGACATTTTCATCGCCTATGCAATTTGCTTGACGGAGAAAACATCGCAATTGGAGGAAAAACCGATTCAGCCAACCGTGTGATCGAACCGACTGTCCTCACAGATGTAACACTTTCTTCTCCGATCATGCAGGAAGAAATTTTCGGTCCGATTCTTCCAATTCTGACTTATCGCAAAAAAGAAGAGTGCATTCCGCTCATCAAACAATTTGAAAAGCCTCTTGCACTCTATCTTTTCTCAAATGACAAATCCTTTATCAGAACCGTATTCACAACTTGCAGTTTTGGCGGCGGATGCGTCAACGATGTGATCATGCAAACAGCAAGCAACCGACTTCCGTTTGGCGGTGTCGGAAATGCAGGCATTGGTGCATATCACGGGAAAGCCTCTTTCGATACTTTTACACATTATCGCGGAATCGTCTACAGCGGCAATCATTTGGAAAACCCACTGCGATATCCACCTTTTACCGACTGCAAAGATAAAATTGTACGAATGTTCCTGAAATGAATCAATCGGTATCTTCACAGTTGCAGATTGCCCCTGTCGGGCAGGCATCGCAGCAAATACCGCAGCTATGGCAAAGTTGATAATCAATAATTGCGTGATTATTTTCAACGTGAATCGCATTATGCATACATTTTTTCTCACAAATTTTGCATCCGATACAGCCGACGCGGCAAACGACTTTCGTGATTCTACCCTTATCTGTTGAAGAACATCGTACATCAAAATGCTTTGACGTTGGTCGCAGGGAAATCAGACCGTTCGGGCAAATTTTCGCACACTTGCCGCAGGCACGGCAAAGTCCCGGCTGAATGTTTGCAATACCGTCAATAAGGGAAATGGCGTCATATTCACAGGCTTCGACGCAATCTCCAAGCCCAATACAGCCATGCACACATCCGCTGCTTCCAAGATAAAATCGTTTAGCAGATGCGCAGGTTTTGATGCCCTCATAAATAAACTTTTTCGTGATTTGATTGCATTCACCATGACAATGCAGTACGGCAATTTCCGGTTTGACAGTTAAAGCTTCCGATCCCATGACAGCAGCAATTTTTGCTGCGACATCGCTACCGCCAACCTTACAAAGATTTGTAGCAGCACCGTTTTCAACAATTGCATTCGCGTAATCCGAACATCCTGCATAACCACACGCGCCGCAATTGGCATTCGGAAGTTCCTCTGTGATCTGCTCAATACGCTCATCCGTATGAATGGCAAACATTTTGCTGACGATCAGGAGCAAAATCGCTGCCAAAAAACCGAGTCCGGCAAACAAGAGAATCGGGAAACCGAATTTTTCAAACATTTTCCGCACCTCCTGTCAGGACAAACCTGCAAACGCCAGAAAACTCAGCGATACAATTGAAGCAGCAACCAGCGTAGAAGGAATCCCTTTAAAAAATTCAGGAATATCAGCGGTTTCGAGTCGTTCCCGAATGCCTGCAAAAATCAGTAAAGCCAATGTAAACCCTATTCCTGCGCAGCCTGCATAGAGCAAAGCCTTACAGTAGCCCTCTTGAAACGTTGCAGCATCTGCAAACAAATCCACATTTAAAAGAGTCACGCCAAGCACCGCACAGTTTGTCGTAATAAGAGGCAAGTACACACCGAGCGATTGATATAGTTTCGGCAAAGTCTTTCGCATGACAATTTCAACAAGCTGCACAAATAGCGCAATGACGAGAATAAACGCCATTGTCTGTAAATATGTCAGATTATGGGGTACCAAAACCAGCATATGAATCGGATAGGTGAGGGCAGCAGAACAGACCATGACAAAAATCACAGCAAGCCCCATACCGAGCGCGGAACCGATTTTCTTGGATACGCCCAGAAACGGACAGCAACCCATAAATTTCGACAGAACGAAATTATCAGTCAGGATGGCAGATAAAACAATCGCAAAAACGCTCATTCTGAACAACCTCCCTTGGATGTTGCACAGGTACTTGCCAACGGGCAGCCCTGACAGCCGACTGTACGGGGAGGCTTTTTCTTTGCAATTTTAGATACTGCTGCAATGATGCAGCCTAGTACAAAGAAACCACCGGGGGCAAGCGTCAAAATCGGTACACAATAGCCTTTCGTTACGGAAATACCGAAAAATGTTCCGTTTCCGAAAATCTCACGGACAGAGCCAATGAGAAACAGGGAAAGCGTAAAGCCAATTCCCATTCCTGCACCATCCGCAACAGATTGAATCACATTATGCTTGCACGCAAACAGTTCCGCACGACCAAGAATGATACAGTTTACTGTAATCAATGAGAGGAAAGTACCAAGAGCAGAATATAGGGAAGGGAAAAATCCGTGCAGCAAAAATTGAATCAATGTAACAAATCCTGCGATAATTACAATATATGAAGGAAGCTTAACCGATTTTGGAATTACTTTCCGCAGCGCAGAAATCACGGCATTGGAGCCAATCAATACAAATGTAGTCGCCAATCCCATTCCGATCGCATTTTTTGCTTCCTGCGTAGTCGCAAGCGTCGGACACATTCCGAGCAGACCAATCAGATTCGGATTTTCCCGAATCAAGCCCTTGGCAAACTCTTTCCACAGCGATGGTGATGTCGATTCAGCCATGTACCAGTTCCTCCTTATGCGCTTGATAGGTGTCCAAAACCAACGAAACGGCTTTATGAATGCCCTCTGAGGAACGTGTTGCTCCCGATACGGCATCAAATTTTTCTTCTTTTTGTTTCAAACCAAGAAACTGTGACAAAAAACGATCTTCCTGCACCTTAGCCGCCTGTGTCGGAGAATCTGCGATGGCTACAACAGAAATACCGCAAACAGATCCATCAGCAGCCAAACCGATCAGCAGCCGTTGACCGCCTTTTTCGTATCCGGTGGAAGTCACATCAAAAATCAGGCGACCGCTCTCATCGGAAATCACCTGATTCACACCATCGTATGTGTAGGAAAGCGGTGTATAACTACTCTCGCCAAATGCTGAGATCAGACTTTGCTGAAATGCTTTTTCTTCAGTCTGCGCTATTTTGTCTTTCGTGATTTCATTTCCCACCGCCAGCAATCCACAGACAGATGCAGAAATCAACGTCAGTACAATCGGAGCCTTGAGCGTATCATTCACGACTTCGCCGCCTCCTTCTTGTGATGTACCGAACCAAAAGGATTCGTCTTTGTCAGTCGGTCAATATAGGGTGTCAACAGATTCATCAGTAAAATGGAGAACGATACACCTTCAGGATATGCAGTGCCCCAGAAACGGATCACACAGGTCAAAAAGCCACAGCCGATGCCGAAAATCAGTTTGCCATTTTTGGTAATCGGGGTTGTAACATAGTCAGTCGCCATAAAAATCGCACCGAGCAGCAATCCTCCTGAAAGCACCTGATACAGAGGATTTTCACCAATTAAAAAGCTGAACAACGCAACAGTTGCAATCATACCGACCGGTGCAAAACATGAAATGATACCACGCAACCAAAGATAAAGCCCGCCAAGAATCAATGCTACTGCACATGTTTCACCAATACAGCCTGCACTATTTCCCAACAGCAGATCCATGAAATTTTCAGATTTTGTCACAAGCGGTGTTGCCGAAATAACCGCATCACTCTGCGGCATCAGCCAGCTTGTCATCGTACCCTGAAAAGAAACCAACATCACAATTCTTGCGGTTGCAGCAGGATTTGCAAAATTCTGACCCAAACCGCCAAACAACTGCTTGACTACAACAATTGCAGTAAAAGAACCGACCAACGCCTGCCAGATTGGAATCGAAGGAGAAAGACTAAGCCCTAACAGCAATCCTGTCAATGCTGCACTGCAATCTCCGATCGTCTGGTCACGCTTCATCAGTATACGGCAAAGCGCCTCCCAAATCACAGAAGAACATACACAAACCGCAAGCAATAATACCGCACGTTTGCCAAACGTAATGCAGCCTGCAATCGTCGTTGGAAGCAATGCAAGGATCACACAAAGCATAATATGCCGCACACTCATCCTGCCACGCTCATGCGGCGTAGGGGATACATGAAGAAGATTCAAGCCGATTGCCTCCTTTCAAGCCTTTGCCAGTAAAGCTTTTGCCAATTGATTGGTTTCTGCAAGCGGGCGTTTGGCAGGGCATACATACGAGCAGCATCCGCAGTTCATACAGAGATTTAACCGATATTTCCGAAGCATCTCCACATCTTTTTTCTGATAGGCACGCTCCAGTTCCATCGGCATCAGATTCATTGGGCAAGCAGCCATACATCTACCACAGCGGATGCAGGACGTCGTATGAACCTGCATTGCTTTTTTCATAGCCAACAGCCCATTATTTGGCTTACAGACAGGCTTTTCCAGATTCATCAACGACATTCCCATCATCGGACCGCCGCAAATCAGTTCTTCCAAGTGATCATAATCACAACCTGCATAGTCCAAAAGCATCTGATAGGGCGTCCCAATGGGAACCATCAAATTACATGGTCGTTTAACCGCATCACCATCAATGGTAATGCGACGTTCTACAAGCGGCATTCCCGTGACGCTGTAGCGATACAAAAAAGCGCAGGTACTAACATTCATTACCAACACGCCAACATCGGCAGCAAGTTTTCCCTCCGGAATCACTCTGCCTGTTGTATGGTAAGTCATTACTTTTTCCGCACCCTGCGGATACTTTGAGGGAAGTACGCACATACGGATATTCTTATGCTCCGCACAGACTTCAGCAAGTTTCTTGATCGCAGCAGCCTTGTTTTCCTCAATGCCAATACAGCACTGTTTCAGCTTCATGAATCGCATAATCAACAAAATGCCGTTTAAGACTTCATCAGCCGCCTCGACAATCTGGCGACAGTCTGAGGTCAGATACGGCTCACATTCCGCTGCATTGACAACAAGCGTGTCCAAAGTTTGCTGAGAAGCAAGCTTGATATGCGTTGGAAATCCTGCGCCGCCCAAACCGACACATCCTGATGCCTTCGCAACAGCAATCAGATCCTCGCGTGTTTCCAATTGAGGTGGTTTGACAGAAAAAGCCGTTTTCTGTTCACCATCAGACTCAATGACGATTGCTGCACAAGTCGTACCGTTTTGACACAGATAATCCTCCACAGCCTTTACCATGCCCGAAACAGAGGCATGAATCGGTACGCCAAAATTATCCACAGGTTCACCAATTTGCGTACCAACAGAAACGGAATCCCCGATATGCACAATTGGTCTGCACGGTGCGCCCATATGCATCTGCATCGGAATCCGAACATAAGGCGGGAGCGGCAACACTTCCGTCAGAAGATTTTCCGTATGTTTTCTATGCGAAAGAAAGACGCCATTCAAGCGTTTCATTCAGGACATCCTTTCCGAAGAATTTGATATCAAAAGCTCCTTGGTATCAGGAAGATAAGAAACAAGCAACCGAAAAATACAGGCATTCAGAATTCCAGCAGCCATACCCGCAAGCAAAAGCAACGGTAGATACATCCATAGTGCATTGCTTCGCAACAGACACATGGCTGCCAAACACTGTCCAAAATTGTGCAGCATTCCGCCGATTGCACTGGTCAAAAGAACACTACTGTTCAGATATGCCAGCAAGATCATTCCCAACAGGGAGAGCATACCGCCCGAAACTGAAAGAAGTCCCGCAGTCATCCCACGCATCAACAGCACAAAGCACGACTTCAAAAGCACAAGAAAAAAGGCCTCCGCTGTGCTGAGTGTGTAAATGGCATACATCACAATCAGCGACGAAAGTCCCAGCCGCATTCCAGCAGGAAGCGGCACAAACGATTCGAGAAAAGAAAACGCAGAGGCAAGCGCGAGCAAAATGCCATCGCGAGCAAGCATTTTTGCAGACATATACATCCCTCTTAAATTACAGCATCGGGCATTATATCATTAGAAACAACAGTAACACGCAAACGGTAGGGTAGACAGACGATTGACTGTCCTGCAGAGCCGATTGCACCCGAATGAATACAAATCTCATTCTGACAAGGTGCAGATACTACCGCAATTTTACCGTCCTGAATCCGAAACAGGAATCCGTCTGCACCTTCAACCACAAAATCATCGCGATCTGTACGCAGAGAAATCTCCGCACAAACCGTGTTTTCAACATAAATCACAGCATATGCCCCCTGATTCCGAATCGGAATCCACCATAGAGCGATGCAAAATACTGCAAGAGCAACTAAAATCATGGCATCTGCTTTCCGAAAAAAAGAATATGAACGGCGCATCATGGCAGCACCTCAAACGGCAAATCATCGCTTTGATAAATGAATCCGTTTTTGTCAATTGCAAGCACACTAAAATTTTCTGTATGTAAAAAAGGAGGTAACCCGGCAGAGCCTCTCATATAAATAAGCGTAGAAAGGAAATCGGCCAGCAAACCGTTCTCTGCAACCACCGTGACAGATGCCAAATCTGTTTCAACAGGATATCCCGTTGTCAGGTCAAAAATGTGCCCGTACTTTTTCCCGTCAATCAAGGAAAAACGCTCTGCATCTCCGGAAGTACTGAGAAAAACAGAATCATCAGGTGCTTGATTCATCAAGCGAAGATGCCCCAGGATTCCCTCACCATTCGGATCGGATACAGCAATCAGAAATGGTTGATGCTCGTGTTTCTTTCCATATAGCAGAACAGCAGAAGCAGCATCAATGACCGCATAATCCGCATCGGATTCCTTTAAAACATCTGCCGCAATATCCAGAGCATATCCTTTGGCAACAGCCCCCAAATCTATAGCAGCACCATGAATCAGCGTTACCTGATTTCCGGAAACGGAAAGAAATGCATCATTAATCCGTGGCAACGCCTCAGTAATATCTTTCGTAGCAGGCAAAATGGCTGAATCGCTTCCGATTTTCCACAATTCTGTCAGCGGACGACAGGTCAGCTGCACATCAGTCCCGTACCGGTTTTCCAGAGCCAAGGTCTGTGTGATCAAATCAGAAAGAAATCCCTGCTCGTCAGATAATGCACCCAATCGGTTCAGTCTGGCAACAGATGAATTTTCTGCATGACAATCAAACATCGCAGAAGCTTCCGTGATAACAGAGCAGATTTCCGTACCGACTGATTGCGATTTTTCCGCTACACTAACAGAAAATGCTGTATCCATTGCAAACAGATTTCTTTTGAATACAGCAACCGATTGGCTGCATCCGTTCAAAAAAAACAAAGCCGAAAGAAAAAAAGTTGCAAACAGGGGTTTTCTTTTTGAAAATTTCATGGTATAATAGAAAGGTTGAATTACGGGCGATGCGTCGTACCAAGTTCATCACGGGTACGTGCAATGCTATCCTCGCTGATTTTAATAAGGTTCAACAAGGAAGAAGCGTACTCAGAAAAGTCCTTGGAAAGCGTCGCGGTCGTAACATACAGTGTTTCCGCATCCTTAACGCAGTCATGCGTACCAAGCGGGATGCCACTGGAAGCCGCCTTGATATTTGCCTCGCTAAACGAAATAATCGCATTGGAACTGTCATTAGCAACAACCTTCGGTATACGGAACAGCTTTTGGTCGTTACGCGGACAAGCGTTGTAGATGATACGGAACAACTTGTATACCGAAAGCATCAGGTAGGATGAAACCTCACGAATCAGCGTAACGGAATTCGCACGCTGCGCAAAAGAGAACAGCAGACTGATCGAGTTGTTGATGATCTTGCGGTAGAAACGGATCGCTTCCGTAGAGGGCATCTCGTTATTTCCGTCATCATCGGGGATTTCTTCAATGGTCAGGGTTTTTCCGCCCGGTTCAGGTGTTCTGCCGAGCAGATAATCACAGGAAACATTATAATAGTCTGCGATTTTAACCAAAAAATCCAATCCGCATTCTCGAATGCCTTTCTCATAATGAGAAAGAAGTGCCTGTGAAATTCCCAAATCCGTTGCAGCTTTTTTCTGGCTGATTTTCCGCTCCTTTCGCTGGAGCGTGATAATTCTTGCAAAATCAGAATTCATAGTTTTCTCCCTCATCTTTCTTCGTTTTCGTGGTCTGATCGTTGATTCCCATAAATCATACGAATTTCGTATGTATTTTTATTATATAACAATCAGTATAATTTGTAAAGTCCCAATTGCTGAAATACCTACCAATTTTTGCGGATGTATTTTGGTGAAAACGACGATATTCTTCTGAAAGGAACATATTTACCATGAAAAGCTATCATATCAGCTTCATTCGACACGGTAAAACCAAGGCGAACGAAACAGGAATGTACATCGGCACGACCGATTTTCCGTTAACAGACAAAGGGCGAAGTGAACTTTATGACAAACTGGAACAGTTTGTCTACCCGAAAGTGGAACGTGTGTACAGCAGCCCGCTGTTGCGCTGCACTGAAACAGCCGAAATTCTCTTCCCAGACAATGAAATCTGCATTGCAGAGGAATTCAGTGAACTCCATTTCGGGCAATTTGAAGGTAAGACTGCCGAAGAACTGATGCCGCGCGAAGATTATCATGAATGGCTGAAAGGCGGCATGGATGCAAAGCCACCCGAAGGGGAAAGTGTTTCGGAGCTTTGCCTGCGTACTTATAAAGGGCTTCATCGCATCCTCATGGAGATGATGGATGAAGATATGCGCCATGTCGCGATTGTCACACATGGCGGGGTCATTGCCAATGCGATCGCTTGCTTCGGATTGCCAAAATTTGATCCCAAACAAATCATCTGTGAAGCGGGTGAAGGCTTTGAGATTCTGATGTCTGCGCAGATGTGGCAACAATCTCAGGCTTTTGAAATCCTTGGTCTGACGCCGCTGCCGCCCGAACTCTCGGAGGACGAGTAACAAAATGGTAGGCGTAATTCTGGCAGTCATCATCCTTTTTCTGCTCCTTTTGCTGATTGGCATTCCGCTTGCGACCATTTTCTCATATGCTGTACTGATTCTCTGTATTTTGGTTGGACTGACGCTTTTGCTGATTTTTCTGTTCTTTTTCGGTACGATACTTTCCATGCCGCGATTTCACAGAAAAAAAGGAAAATTTATCCGTT
The DNA here is from genome assembly GCA_045600205.1 of Oscillospiraceae bacterium. Lineage (GTDB taxonomy): Bacteria > Bacillota > Clostridia > Oscillospirales > Ruminococcaceae > Firm-04. The sequence continues at coordinate 20,664 of JAZRXM010000006.1, forward strand.
TTTCTCATGCGCAGCACTTTGACCGCGCTGTATATGAAGTTGACGGTGAAGAATATACCTGTCTGTTTCCTGCCGAAAATGTCGCACGCAGTCAGATCTATACTGACAATCCGCGTTACATACTGGTACACAGCGGGAAAAAGCACAAAACTGCCTATGACCGCCATAGCCTGCTGATTATCGCAATTGGAACGTTGTTCTCAGCTTCCAGTATCGCGGCACTCGGCTTGATTGTTTGGAAAATGTTTCGATAAGGAGTCCCGTATGTCAAATGAATCCCAATGGGTCACTGCATGGGGCAATGCAACCTCTATTGCAGAACGAAAGCCCGAATCCTATGCCAAAGATTTAACTCTTCGTTATCCCGTCAGGCTATTCCTGAATGGTACCTCTGTCCGGATTCGTCTGGATAATTTTTGCGGAACAGAGCCGATCACCGTCACAACAGCGAATTTTGCGGTAGCCGGTGATGATGACACCATCCTGACAGATACTGCCAAAATCATAACCTTTCAGGGAAAGACATCCGTCACCATTCCCGCCGGAGAGGCAGTCTGCTCAGATGCACTGGATTTCATAATACAGGCTGGCAAACAGTATGCAGTCAGTCTGTATTTTGCAGATTTCACGCAAATGCGCTCCGGCTTGATCATTACAGGACCATTTTCCGGCGGCAGTTTTGCAATCGGCGACCAGACTATGCACGCAAATCTTGACCGTGACACCTCAAAAAAGACAAATATGCTGTATTTTCTCACAGACATCGAGGTACTGTCAGACAAAGACTCGAAAACGCTCATCTGCTATGGTGATTCCATTACAGCACAAGCGTGGCCCGATTACCTTTCTGAACGTGCTTTCAGACTTTCAGGCGGAAAAACTGCAATCATACGCCGCGCAGCCTGCGGCACACGCATATTAAGACAGTATGATAACATCACCTACGATTCCTATGGTCTGAAAGGTTCCATCCGTTTTCCGCGTGAAATCGTTGCCTGTGGTGCAAAATCAGTCATCATTCAACACGGCATCAACGATATCATTCATCCCGTTGGTATAGAAGTCAATCCATTTCGACCTTGGAGCGATCTGCCCACCGCAAAAGAAATGATTGACGGACTTCGTCAATACATTGAAACAGCTCGAAACCATGGTCTGTCCGTATATCTCGGAACGCTGCTTCCGATTGAAGGCTGGCGTACTTACGAACCATTCCGTGATGAACTTCGCTGTGCCGTCAACGATTGGATGCGTACCACAACTGAGGCTGACGGCTGCATTGATTTCGCAGCTGCTGTCTGTGATCCGACACATCCGGCAAAATTTGCGGAGGGATGTGATAGCGGCGACCATCTGCATCCCAGTCAGCTTGCCTACCAGAAAATGGCAGCCGCAGTTCCCGCATCTCTATTTTGAAAATCCATCCACTCAGGAGGCATAACCATGCTGCTTCAGATTTTGAAGAAAACCATAGAAAATCAACGTGTTTTGCTGCTCGGCTTCGGCAGAGAGGGCAGAGCTGTTTATAAACGCATCATGCAAGTTGGAGGCTATGCAGCCCTCGGAATTGCCGACCGGAATGAAATACCTGATGCACCTGATAACGTCACGCTCCACATTGGCGACAATTATCAGTCTGCCATGCCTGCATATGATATTGTATTCAAAAGCCCGGGGATCGTCCTGAAACAAAAACCAGAAACACTACCATGCCGTGTCACATCTCTGACCGAGTTGTTTCTGACGGTATATCGCGACCAATGTATCGGCATTACCGGCACCAAGGGCAAATCGACGACATCCTCACTTTTATTTCATGTTTTGCAGACAGCAGGAGTACCGTCTGTTCTTGGCGGAAACATCGGCATTCCCATGGCCGACCTCTACGAACGAATCACACCGCAGACAGTCATTGTACTGGAAATCGGTGTGCATCAATTGGAATATAACCACAAATCTCCGAAGACCGCAGTTCTGCTGAATCTATACGAAGAACACCTTGACCATTACGGTACATTTGAATACTACGCCTACTGTAAGGAAAACATCTATCGAAACCAACAGGCAGGGGATACTCTCATCTGTGGTGTACCCAACCTACCGTTACAAGGTGATTGCGCTGCCAATGTGCTTCGGCTTGCAATGGAAGATCCTAACGTAGAGGTAACCCTGACAAACGGAAATACCGTGCATTATCGTGGTGAATCGCTCCGTCTGCCTGATGAAATGGCATTGACAGGAGTACACAACCGTTATAATTGTGCGGTCGTATTCGCGATTGCCAAACGTCTTGGTGTATCCACAGATATCATTTATAAAGGAATTGCAACATTTCAGCCCCTTCCGCACAGATTATCGCCAATCGGCACATTTGACGGCATCCGTTGGTATGATGATTCCATTTCTACCGCCTGCGAAACCTGTATCCAGGCGCTCAACAGCCTGCCTGATACAGATACAGTATTGATCGGCGGTATGGACAGAGGCATCAATTATACGTCTTTACTGGATTATCTGCAACAGTCGTCTGTCCCGCATATCATTCTGATGTCTGATTCAGGAAAGCGAATTTTCGAAGAAGCCAAAACGTATACCCAAAGCCTGCAAGCAAGAATGCAATATGTACAAAATTTATCAGAAGCAGTATTGCTTGCAAAGAAAATCACAGCAAAAGGAAAAATCTGTTTGATGTCACCCGCGGCAGCAAGTTATAATGAATACAAGAATTTTGAAAAACGCGGTGAACATTTCCAAAAGCTTGCTATGGAAACGCTTAATAAATCGTAAATATACGAATTTTTTCGCAAACCTATTGACAAAGCCTCCAATATATAGTAAACTATCATTGTATAGTATTGCATGATGGGTTTGTTATGCCCTCATGCGTAAATGTATAATGAATCAAAAAGGCGGTTATTCCATGAGTTTATTCGATAAGATTTTCGGCTCTTACAGCGCAAAAGAATTAGCAAGAATTGAACCCATCAAACAAAAAGTACTCGACTTGGATGAAGAATATCAGGGACTCTCCGATGAATCCCTCAAACATAAAACGGTCGAATTCCGTGAACGTCTGGCAAATGGTGAATCTTTGGATGATATTATGCCGGAAGCACTGGCAACCGTCCGTGAGGCTGCAGACCGCATCCTCGGAAAAAAACCGTTCCCGGTCCAGATTATCGGTGCGATTGTTCTGCATCAGGGACGTATCGCGGAAATGCGTACCGGTGAAGGTAAAACACTGGTTGCCTGCGTCGCTTCCTATGTCAACGGTCTGACCGGCAATGGTGTCCATGTCGTTACCGTTAACGATTACCTCGCAAAAACACAGTCTGATGAAATGGGTAAAGTACTGCGTTTTCTTGGTCTGACGGTCGGATGTATCGTACATGACCTGAACAATGACCAGCGTCGCGCAGCATATAACTGTGATGTCACATACGGTACAAATAACGAAATGGGCTTTGACTACCTGCGTGACAACATGGTCATCTATAAGAAAGACCGTGTACAGCGTGAACCGAACTTTGCAATTGTGGACGAGGTTGACTCCATCCTGATTGATGAAGCAAGAACTCCTCTGATTATTTCAGGTCAGGGTGATAAATCTACAGCTATGTACGAAGCTGCGGACAAATTTGCCCGCACACTGACTTCTGCTACCGTTGTTGAGATTGACGATAAAGAAGACCAGGATGAAAACTTCGAAGATGCGGACTATATCATTGATGAAAAGGCAAAAACCGCAACCATTACCCGCCGCGGTGTACAAAAAGCAGAAAGCTATTTTCACGTTGATAACCTCATGGATGCAGACAATCTGACGCTGCTGCATCACATTAACCAGGCAATCAAGGCTCACGGCATCATGCATCTGGATATCGACTATGTCATCAAAGACGATGAAATTATCATCGTTGACGAAAGCACAGGCCGTATGATGATGGGTCGTCGTTACAACGATGGTCTGCATCAGGCAATTGAAGCAAAAGAAGGCGTCAAAGTCAAGAACGAATCCAAGACGCTTGCAACCATTACTTTCCAGAACTTCTTCCGTCTTTATAAAAAGCTGTCCGGTATGACCGGTACCGCAATGACCGAGGAAGATGAATTCAAGGAAATTTACAAGTTGGACGTCATTGAAATCCCGACCAACCGTCCTGTCATTCGTATTGACCAGCCGGACTATGTTTTCCGTTCCGAAAAAGGCAAGTATGCTGCCATTATCGAGCAAATTCTTGCTTGCCACGAGAAAGGACAGCCGGTTCTGGTCGGTACCGTTTCAATTGAAAAATCCGAACTTCTCTCTAAGATGCTCCACAAACGCGGCATCAAGCACGAAGTCCTGAACGCAAAATACCACGCAAAGGAAGCGGAGATCGTTGCACAGGCAGGCAAGTTGGGCGCAGTTACCATTGCAACCAACATGGCTGGTCGTGGTACCGATATCATGCTTGGCGGTAACGCAGAATTCCTTGCTAAAGCGGAAATGCGAAAGCGTGAAATTCCAGAGGAGATCATCACAGAAGCAGTCGGATATGCAGACACTGATGATGAGGAGATCCTTGCTGCAAGAAAAGTTTACCGCGAACTGTACGATAAATTCAACGAAGAAGTTAAGGAAAAGGCTGTTGCGGTCAAAGAAGCAGGCGGTCTGTACATTCTTGGTACAGAACGTCATGAATCCCGCCGTATCGACAACCAGCTCCGTGGTCGTTCCGGTCGTCAGGGTGACGAAGGTGAAAGCCGCTTCTTCCTTTCCACCGAAGACGATCTGATGCGTATTTTCGCAGGTGACCGTCTCGAAAACATGATGGCAAGACTCGATGTGGACGAAAATACGCCCATTGAAAGTAAAATGCTATCCAAGATCATCGAATCTTCCCAGAAAAAGGTCGAAGGCAGAAACTTCCAGATCCGTAAAAACGTCCTGAACTACGATGATGTTATGAGCGCACAGCGTGAAATCATCTATGGTCAGCGTGGTCAGGTATTGAACGGTGAGGATCTTCACGCCTATATCCTGAACATGATTCGTGAACTGATTCGTGACACCGTCATGCAGTATCTTGCAGACGATGTGGACAAACAGAACTGGAATTTGGTTGGTCTGCGCGAACACTTCATGGATTGGATTACCGTCCCTGAAGATTTCGATTGGGATGAAAAGAAAATCAACGATACAAGCCGCGATGACATTATCAAAATGCTGACAGACCGTACACTTGCTGTTTATCAGATGCGCGAAGACAGCATCGGCAAAGAGGAACTCCGTGAGCTGGAGCGCGTGGTATTGCTGAAAATCGTTGATACCAAATGGATGGCACACATCGACGATATGGATGAGCTTCGCAAAGGTATCAGCCTGAGAAGCTACGGTCAGCAAAACCCTGTTGTAGAATACCGCTACGAAGGTTTTGCAATGTTCGATGATATGATCGACTCCATCCGCGAGGATACCGTTCGTTTGCTGCTGACCATTCAGCTTGCAAACAACAAAGCTCCTGAGCGTGAACAGGTCGCCAAACCCGATGCGCCCAACGCTGGTGCAGGTGACGGCAGTTTCCGCGCACAGGCAGTATCAAAGAAAAAAGTCGGTGCCAATGAACCATGTCCGTGCGGCAGCGGAAAAAAATATAAGAACTGCTGCGGTATGAATCAATGACGACAACCGTTTCCGATTCGCTGCGGCAGCTTTCCAGAGAATGTGAAGAAGAGCTGAGAGGGCATATCCTACCATTCTGGCTCGGAATGCAGGATACATGCGGCGGATTTTACGGAAGAACCCTCAGGAACCTTTCCATCCAGAAGGATGCACCAAAGGACACCATTCTCCACGCCAAAATTCTCTGGACGTTTTCTGAGGCATATCTCTTGTTTGGCGATGCAAAGTATCTTTCTGCGGCAGAACATGCATATCGGTTTCTGAAACAGGCTGAGGATGCTGAAAAAGGCGGAATGCTTCTCTCTCTGACCGTTGACCTGAAGCCGAGCGATACACGAAAGCCTACAGATGCCAATGCATTCGCTATTTATGGACTTTGCGCGTATGCACAAGCTTCCAACTCGAAAGAACCAATTGATTTTGCAATGCGGCTCTTTCATGTAATCGAGCAATATGCAATAGCCGAGTACGGCTATACGGAATTGTTCAACCCCATGTTATCCACAATTCAGCAATCAGGTACTAAGAAACGAAAATGTTCAATTGTTCGTTCTGTTAACACACCCATCCACCTGATTGAAGCTTATTCGGAACTGTATCAGTTGACAAAAGACGCCAATGTGCGTTCAGCTCTTGATAATCTTTTACAGCTTTTCCGAGATAAAATTTACAATCCGACAGCCAAGCGGCTGGAAGTATTTTTTGATGAAAAAATGAATGCGTTAGGAGAATTGCACTCCTATGGACATGATATGGAAGCAAGCTGGCTGATAGACAAAGCCTGCCAATACCTAGGAAACGATACATTGACAGCAGAGTTTCGTAAACTGAATTATCAGCTTGCCAATCATGTCCATAAGGTTGCATACCAGGACGGAGCAATTCTTCAGGAACGCTTCGGCACAGAGATAAATAAAACGCGTGTCTGGTGGGTTGAAGCAGAGGGTATCATCGGCTTTCTGAATGCCGCTGAAACCGCTCAGCTTTATAGGGAAACAGACCGATATCAAATGTTCACAGCAGATGCAGTCAGCCTGTGGGAGTACATTCGAAAGAATCACATTGACCCGCGCAATGGCGGGGAGTGGTTTGCGGAAACAGATGTTCTCGGCAATCCGCAAAGCGAGTATGCGACCGCGGGAAGCCGAAAATCACCTTACCACAATAGCCGAATGTGTCTAGAAGTGATAAAGCGTACCGCAAAATTATGCGATACACACGCGTAATTGCATCAGCCCAAACCGATGCAATGTGAGTGATGAGGGAGGATTACAATGAAAAAAGCAAAACGTACCCTGAAGGCAGGACTTTGTGTAGCCCTCGCGGCAATGATGTGCGCGAGCGTACCGATGACTGCTTTCGCAACCGCCGGCGAAGACCCCGGTACCGTTGATGATTCCGACAAGTCTTTTCCGGATCCTGACAGCTTTTCCTATGATGACGTTGAAGTTAATTTTGCAAAAGCATTGCAGTATTCACTGCATTTTTATGATGCAAACAAGTGCGGAAGCGGCATCACCGGCGGACACCTCGAGTGGCGCGCTGACTGCCATACGGAGGATGCTAAAATTCCGCTGAAAAAATACGGAGAAGATTATAAGGGTGTCAATGTATCCGATGAATTTATCGCAGAGCACATTGATATTCTTGACCCGGATGGTGATGGTTGCATCGACTGTGACGGCGGTATGCACGACGCAGGCGACCATGTTAAATTCGGTCTGCCCGGCTCCTATGCTGCATCTACATTGGCATGGGGCTACTATGAATTCCGCGAGGCGTATGAAAAAACCGGAAATGCCGAGCATATGGAAGAAATCATCCACTGGTTCCTTGATTTCTATCTGAAGGGTACCTATTATAACGAGGATGGTTCCATTCTTGCATTTGTTTACCAGGTCGGCGAGGGCAACATCGACCATAACTACTGGATCTGCCCTGAACTTCAGAACACCACGGCGTTGCTTGATTTTGCACGTCCTGCATATCTTGCAACCGTTGATACCCCTGCATCCGATATGTGCGCAGGTACTTCCGCAGCACTGGCAATCGGCTATTTGGTATTCAAAGATTCCGAGCCTGAATACGCCGCAAAGTGCCTGAAAGCAGCATATGCACTCTATGATTTTGCTGTCGATACCCATGAAGAAGACGAAGGAATGAAAGTTCTCTCCCGTGGTTATGACGGTGGTTTCTACGAGTCCAGCTACGACTACGATGAGCTTTCCTGGGCAGCAGTCTGGCTCTATCTCTGTACAATTGACCAGGATGCTACAAAGCAGCAGGAAGCTTATGACAAATATATCGACGCAATCATCCATGTCGATGAAACCGTTACCAATGACAACGGCGCACATCCCTACACCGGTTACATGAAGCGTATCATCAAAGATACCGGTAACTGCTGGCAGAACATCTGGGTTCACTGCTGGGATACCGTCTGGGGCGGCGTATTCGCAAAGCTTGCTCCAATCACCAACATTGAACGTGACTGGTACATCTTCCGTTGGAATCTTGAGTTCTGGTCGGGTCTGCCGCATCTCGATCCGGGTCTGGATGACGAGATCTGGAACGAACCATATGTACCAGACGAACAGCCGGTCGAACCGCAGGAAACAACATATCTGAAACAGACACCCGCTGGTTTTTCCATGCTGAACGAATATGGTTCTGCACGTTATAACACCGCTGCACAGCTTTGCGCATGTGTCTATGCAAAGTATTCGCAGGAAAAAGAGCAGGATCCGCTTCGTTTTGCAGAATGGGCAGAAGGTCAGATGGAATACATCATGGGTAAAAACCCGATGAACCGTCCGTACATCGTTGGCTGGTCTGAAACGGCAGCATCGCACCCGCATCACCGTGCAGCACACGGTTCCACGGATTTCAACATGGATCACCCCGCAACCCAGACTCACGTTCTGTGGGGCGCACTGGTCGGCGGTCCTGATGCAGGTGACTGGCACCGTGATATCACCAAAGACTACGTTTACAACGAAGTTGCTGTTGACTACAACGCAGGCTTTGTTGGCGCATGCGCAGGTCTTTATAAGTACTTTGGCACTGAGGACATGAAGAATCAGGAAAACTTCCCGCCGAAGGAAATTGACATGAAGGGCGAGATTCAGGAATTCACCCTGAAAGCAGCTGTCGGTCAGGAAGACACCATGGCATCTCAGATTCTTCTGGAACTGAATGCCCACACTTTGATTCCGCCTCGTTACCTGAACGAGATCAAGATCCGTTATTTCTTCAATATCTCCGAAATGCTGGAAGCAGGTCACACCATTGATGATCTGATTGTCCGCGTGGACTACGACAAAATGAAGTCCGATTCCAACGGAAAATACGAAGTTACGTATGAAGTTGTCCAGTATGGTGACAATGGAGAATGCTATCTGGAACTCACATGGCCTGATTACCAGTTCACCGGTATGCTCCAGTTCCAGTTTGCTCTGATGGATCAGACTCCGAATGAGGAGTATGAATTCGTCTGGGATCCGACTAACGACTACAGCCGCAGCGAAATGGTCACCTGTGATGAGCTGGGGGTTCCGCTGAATGAAGCACCGCAGCTTTATGATCTCTGCACCATGTATGTTGACGGCAAGAAGGTCTGGGGTATTGCTCCGGAAGATGCTCCTGATGAAAAGACTCTGGACGGCAGCGATGAACCTGGTGACAATCCGACCGATCCTGACGATGACACGCTCTACGGCGATGTCAACTGCGATGGAAAGATTCGTATCGCAGACGTCATTCTTCTGTCGCGTTACGCAAATGAGGATAAAGTGACCATCTCCAAGCAGGGCAAAGTGAATGCTGATGTCAACTTGGATGGCGTTCTGGATTCCGCAGATGCAACCGATATTTTGAAATTCATCGCACGTTTGATTGACAAACTGGGCAAATAATGAATACACAATAAGCCGAAAGCGGCGCATTCCTTGGGAATGTGCCGCTTTTTGGTAAAGAGGAGGCTGTCTGATGACACCGCTTGCTGAACGAATCCGACCAAGATCCATTGATGAAATGGTTGGTCAGCAACACTTGTTTGCGGAAGGAAAACCCTTGCGCAGAATCGTAGAATCTGGAAAAATACCCAATATGATCTTCTACGGTCCGTCAGGTGTCGGCAAAACAACACTTGCCCGCATCATCGCTGACCGAACTGATTTATCGTTACATAAACTGAATGGTACCACCGCATCCGTTGGGGATATCCGCGATATATTACAAGAAAGCAGCGGTTTATTTGGCGCAAACGGCATTCTGCTTTACCTCGATGAAATCCAGTATCTGAATAAAAAACAGCAGCAGAGTCTGCTCGAATACATTGAAAACGGAAGCGTCACTCTGATTGCTTCGACAACAGAAAACCCGTATTTTGCGGTATTTAATGCCATTATCAGCCGTTCCACCGTATTTGAATTCAAGCCGGTGACTGCCACAGAACTGGAACCAGCGGTCATTCGCGCTTTTCAGATGCTGGCTGAAGAACAAAACACAGAAATCCACTATGATCAGGAAACTGTATCCTTCATAGCAGCAGGCTGCGGTGGCGATGTCCGCAAGGCCATCAATACAGTTGAACTTGCTGTACTTTCCGCAGAACAACGTAGCGACGGGATTTATCTGGATGCCGAAAATGTAAAATCCCTGACACAACGCAGTAATATGCGCTATGACAGGGATGGCGACCAGCATTATGATTTGCTGTCTGCACTGCAAAAATCCATTCGAGGATCGGATGAAAATGCAGCCGTTCACTATGCGGCAAGACTAATGGAGGCAGGTGATTTATTATCACTTTGCCGTCGATTACTGGTAATTGCATCAGAGGATGTTGGACTTGCTTATCCTTTGGCAATTCCGATTGTCAAAGCAGCAGTGGATTCTGCATTGCAGCTTGGAATGCCCGAAGCAAGGATTCCACTCGCAGATGCGGTTGTATTACTTGCAACTGCGCCAAAATCCAATAGTGCCTATGCAGCAGTAGATGCGGCTTTGGCAGATATTCGCGCAGGACTTTCGGGTGATTTCCCACGTTGTCTGCAAAATGTCCATTTCGATAGCACTGAGGTTGCCAACAAGGGACAGAATTACCTCTATCCGCATGACTACCCGAATCATTACGTCCGTCAGCAATATCTGCCTGATTCACTGCGCGATAAAGTGTACTATCAGTATGGCGACAATCGCAACGAGCAGGCAGCGAAAGACTACTGGGCAAAAATCAAAGGGCAGCCTACCGACAACAAATCCAGATAATCAGCGGGAAGGAAACCAGAGAAAGCAAAGTCGTCAGAAAAATGCTTTCAGATGCAAGTTTTTCATCTCCGCCATACTCAGTAGCAAACAGAGCAGTGGTATTCGCAACAGGCATAGCGGAAAGCAACAACCAAACAGGTGCCAGTATCGCATGACCACATATTAAGCGAATCACAAGCCAGAAAATCAGCGGCAGAACAAACTGCCGTATCAGAACATAAATATCTAGTTTGACATTTCCAAGCATTTCCTTGATTTTCATACCTGATAAATTAGCGCCGACCACAAGCATTGCCAGCGGGGATGTTAAGCCTCCAAGGGTATCCAGCGTATCTGCAATAACGGACGGCAGTATGATATGACAAGAAAATATTACAACCGCAACGATACTGCAAAGAACAGCAGGCGAAAGCAGCAGTTTTTTCCACTTCATACTTTGCAGGATCTTTTTTCCGCCTGCATCTCCGGCAGTCATCAACACAACACCAAATGTGTAAATGATGATATTGAACATACAGTTCAGGATTGCCGCGTAAAACAGCCCCTCATTGCCGTAAACGGCAGAAACAACAGGAAATCCCATAAAACCGACATTTCCGAAAATTGTCATGAACAAATAAAGCCGTCGCTGTTCTTTGGGTACGTGCATCGCCCAGATAAACACAAATGACAACACCGTCATCAGGATATAAAAGACGAAAGACATCAAAAACAAGTAACTGACGCTCAGATTCTGCGTTCCCTCCGCCTGCGATTCCACCATCAGTAATCTGTCATGAAACGCATCAATAATCATCAGCGGCGTAGTAACATACAGCATCAGCTTGGTCAGCTTTTGTTTCGTATGTACGTCCAAAATTCCAATTTTTGCCAACAACGTACCAAGACAGATAATCAAAAACAGCTTGAGCATTTGCTCCAAGATTACCCTAATATCCAAATCTGACAATTCCTTTCACGGCACAAAGAAGTGCGGCTCTAAAAAACCGCACTTTTGTTTATTTTCTTCGAATATATAAAATACCGAGCGTATTTGGTCCACAGTGGCTCACAATTGTAGAGCCGGCGTCTGTTTCCGTGATTTCATCAAAAATCGCAAGTTCCTTGACTGCATCTTTTGCCGCCTGAACTGCTTCGCGGATAGTAGGGGAGTGCGTCACAAAAATGCGCTCTGTATCCAGCCCCTCTGTATCCGCCAATCTTTCTGTGACATACTGGCGCAAACACTGCTCAAGCTTTCCGCGATACTTCTTTGTCACCTGCATTTTTCCGTTCTGTACCTCAATGCAGGGTTTCAGCTTCAGCAAATTTGCCCCCAGTGCTGCAACAGATGAACATCTGCCACCCTTATGCAAATAGTCCAGACGATCGACCAGAAAGCTTGCATCAACGAAAGGAATCACATCCTGTTCAAGTTCCGATACAATTTGTGCAGGTTCCATGCCTTGTTCAGCACGTTTGGCTGCCTGTAAAACAACATGACCGAATCCTGTAGAAAGATTTCGGGAATCTACCACATAGATGTTATCATAATCAACGGCGGCAATTTTCGCATTCTGCACGCAACTTGAAAAATCCGAACTGATTCCAATACAGATGATTGCATCGCACTCCTTACGCAAAGCCTCAAAACATTCTGCGTAGGCTGCAACGGAAACAGCAGCGGTTTTTGGCAATTCTGCGCCATTATCAACGGCACGGAGAATATCTTCCGCAGAGATATCCACACGATCACGGTAAGTATGGTCATTCAAAGTCACATAGAGTGGAAGAATGGTGATTTGATATTTTGCAATCAAGTCATCTGATAAATCACAGGTACTGTCAGCTACAACACGAATAATCATATCAAACAACCTCCTTTTTCATATTATAACGCGAAAATCGAATCTTGTCAAGAAAAGAAAAATCAGAAACTTTTTCAAAATCCCTTGACAAGTTATTCTCCTTGTGATATAATCATAATAGCAATAACAAAGGAGGTTGTCCCATGAATTGTCAAGAAGTGTATGAAACCGGCTTGCTGTATCACCACTATGCGAATACAGCGTACCCTCTGACACCCCGCTCTTTTATGCCGTACCGCCTGAAAGACGAAGCGGAGATTCGCGAATTTGTTACAGAGGAATGGAAAAACTGCGATGCTCTCTCGCTGTATATTCACGTTCCGTTCTGCCAGAGCAGATGCAGATTTTGTGAGTATGTAGTACTGGAACACTCCGATGAGGACATTCAGGAAACATATGTCAATCTGCTGCTGAAAGAAATGGAAATGTACAGTAAGATCCTGCACGGCAAAAAAATCGTAGGCTATGATTTAGGTGGCGGCACACCTACAAAGCTGACCATTGACCAGCTTCGCCGCATTACAGATGCCGTCAAAAGCTTTTTTGATATTGACGAAAATGTCGTATTCAGTATTGAAACAACGCCTGTCATTGCTGCCAACGACCCCGAAAAGATCAAAGCAGTCTATGATATGGGCTATCGTCGCATGAGCATGGGGGTTCAGACCGTTTCCGACAAACTCCTTGCAGAACTCGGACGCGACGGTTCCAAGTCTGTCTATGAACGAGCGGTGGCAAACATCCGTCAGGCAGGATTTGAACGCTTCAACATTGATCTGATGTATGGTTTCCTGCACCAGAGTGAAGCAGATTTTGACAACACCCTGCACTATGCGGTCGGACTGGCACCTGATTATATCACGCTTTACCGAAACCGCTACAAGGGCACAAAAATCGAGTATGAAGCAGGCGGTGTATCCATTTACAAGGCAATGTATCAGTACCGCATTGCACACCGCATTCTGACGGAAAACGGCTATCAGGCAAATGTCGGCAAAAATACGTTCAGCCGTATTGCAAATGATTACGGCACAAGCGATTACCTGACGAAACGAGTGATCGACGGTACACCCTATGTCGGTATGGGACTCGGTGCGCAGTCTTTCGGCATGAATTATCTGGCATATAACCTTGGTGCAGCGGAAAAGCGCATGGAACGCTATTGCCAAGCGATTGAAGCAGGAAAGTTGCCTTTTCAGGATATCTACCGTTTGCCGCAGGATGAAAGCATAGCAAAAATGGTTTCTGTTGCATTTTACTTCGCATTTGTGGATCTGGATGCATTTCAGAAACGATTTGGATTGGACTTCTGCGAATACTTCCAAGAAGAAGTAAACTTTGTCTTGGAAAACGAACTAATGGAACGACATGGCAATCGCCTGTATCTGACCGACCGCGGCTCTGATTACATCAACGGTGTGATTCCGCTGTTTTATTCGGAACGTTCCAAAAACGAGTTGAAATCCGCATTTGCAAAGAAAAATCAGGCAGAGGAAAACGGCGAAGCACTGTTCCTCTCTGCATATCGCATGGAGGATTACGAACGTCCGTCCGTTGCGGCAGATATCGTCACATTTACACTGCGAAAGGAAAACGAGCAAAGCTATCGGCATGACCCCAAGCCATTGTTATCCCTTTTGCTGATTCAGCGTGGTGAGCATCCGTTCATGAACAGCTGGGCATTACCGGGCGGCTTCCTCAAACCCGATGAAACCATTGAAGAATGCGCGGCAAGAGAACTTCGAGAGGAAACAAATGTCACCCCTGCGGCACTAGTCCCAATCGGGGTATTCAGCAAACCGGACCGCGACCCACGCGGAAGAATCCTCTCGAATGCGTTTCTGTCTGTATTAACAGAGGAAAATATCAAGGTCATGGGCGGTGATGATGCACTGCACGCCAAATGGTTTGACATCACCATGGACGAAAACAATGCGCAAGCAATCCTGACCCTGCAAAATGCAGAAACCCAATTGACTGCCGCATTGATTTACAACGAAAAGACCAAACAATATGAAATTACCGAAAACAATGGCCTTGCGTTTGACCATGCAGCGATCATCGCAGTTGCAATGAATCAATTACGTCACAAGAGCAAAAACCTTGAATTTGCGTTTGAATTTCTGCCTGAGCAGTTCACGCTGACCCAACTGCAAACCGTACAGGAAACAATCACGGGTCAGCCTGTCATCCCTGCGAATTTCCGCAGAAAAATCGCCACTTTGGTTAAGGAAACCGATGAGTATGTTACAGGTGCAGGACATCGTCCCGCAAAATTATATATCAGAAAGAAGGAAAATTAAATGAAAGAATTTCTCGTTGTTGTTGACTTGCAAAAAGATTTTGTGGATGGCGCACTCGGTACAAAGGAAGCCGTTGCAATCATCCCGAATGCCGCAGAAAAGATCCGCAATTTCAAAGGGGACATCTTCGTCACTTTTGATACGCACACCGAAAACTACATGGATACCGCCGAGGGTAAAAAACTGCCTGTCCCGCACTGCATCAAGGGTACAGACGGCTGGAAACTCGACAAAGACATTGCCGCTGCACTAAAAGGTACAGGCTACAAGAAAGTGGAGAAACCGACATTTGGTTCGGTCAAGCTGCCCAAACTGATTGCAAAAGCTGCAAACAGTGAGAATTTCAAAGTCACGCTGATTGGACTTTGCACGGATATCTGCGTAGTAAGCAATGCCTTGCTGCTGAAAGCGAATTTTCCAGAAATGGAAATCGCCGTAGATGCAAGCTGCTGTGCAGGTGTAACACCTGAAACACACGATGCTGCTCTCGCAACCATGCGGTGCTGCCAGATCGACATTCTTTAATACGGACAAATCCTTGCGTAAAATGACAGGACAATTGCGCTCAAATCGTGTATGATATAGATACAGGAAAGGAGAGAAGCACGCAAATGGAATGGATCACCGCACTGCGAAAGTCAATTGATTATATGGAAGCACATTTGCTGGAAAACATCAGTGCGCAGGATGTGGCTGCAAATGTGTATCTGTCACCGCTGTATCTTCAGCGCGGATTTCAGATTCTCACAGGAATATCGATGTCTGAGTACATCCGAAATCGCAAACTATATCTGGCTGCAATGGAAATCGGCTCCACAGAACAGAAAATCATTGACATTGCACTGAAATACGGCTATGATACACCTGAAAGCTTCACCAAAGCATTCACACGCTTTCATGAATGCACGCCCATGCAGTTGCGACGTGACCATAATCCAGCAAAAGTTTTTCTCCCCCTACAAATCAATATCACAATTACAGGAGGAACACAAATGAATTATACTGTTTCACCCATGCCAAGCTTCTGGCTGATTGGTTTCGAGCGAACATTCTCCTTTGAAACTGGCTATGCGGAGATTCCGAAATTCTGGGATCAGATCTGCGAAAAACATGCAATGATCGTAAAAATGAGCGGAAAAGCACAAACGCCTTTGGATCAGGCAATTATTGACAACTGCATCGGAGAATACGGTCTTTGTATTGATGACTGCAACGATGGAAAACATTTCCGATACATGATTGCTGGAAAGTATACAGGCGGAAATGTACCGGAGGGAATGAAGGTTTTTGAAGTACCGCAATTTGAGTGGGCAAAATTCAAATGTGTCGGACCGTTGCCTACGGCATTGCAATGCGTAAACACTCAAATTTTCAACGAATGGCTGCCGAATAATCCCGATTATCAAATCGCAGCAGGTATCAATATCGAGTGGTATAGCTACGAAAGCGATAAATCCGCTGCTGACTATGAAAGCGGAATCTGGGTACCAGTCATCCCCAAAAAATAAATATAATCCCGTTCCGAGTACATCGGAGCGGGATTATTTGATTATACCGTGTAGCCTTTTGCTCGCAAGTTGTCGATCAATTCGCCAAGAATCTGCGCATTTGTTTCCGAAACGGAATGCAGCAGATAAATGGCACCGCCATGTGCAGCATCTGTCAGATTGGAAATTGCGACTTCAGGATCAGGCTGAGAATCGGTTTTCCAGTCAACATAGGCGTGGCTCCAGAATACGGTACGATAACCAAGCGAATGCACAATATCCAATGAATCCGCATCATATTCTCCGCATGGCGGACGAAAATATTGCATTTCGTAGTCATAGTTCTGCAAAACGTAGTCATGCAGGGAAAGTAGTTCATCTTCCAATTGGGCAGGTGTCAGCGTCGGAAGCGCGGCATGTTTCATACCATGGTTTCCAAGCATATGCCCCTCATCAATCATCCGCTGTACGAGTGTCGTTTCCTTTTGAGCGTAATCGCCTGTCAGAAAGAAAATCGCTGTGACACCTTTCTCTTTCAGGGTATCCAAGATCTGCGCAGTAAAACCGTTTTCGTAGCCTTGGTCAAATGTGAGAACGATGCGTTTCTTGTCAGGAGTCATTGCATATGCTTCACAATCAGCATATTGTTCCTGAAACTGAACTGCTCCAATCGGGCAATTTTGCGCATCGCGCTCTTTTCCCTGCCCGTATCCCATAGCAGAAGCACGTAAGGGAAAACAGGCTACTACCAATGAAAGAGCAGCCATTGCACAGTATATTTTTCCCATCAACATTCACAACCTTTCGCGGAATCGACATTCCGCAGAAATAGGATGTGTCCAATCAAGGGACTTATACCTTGCAGGAGTTGGCATCTTCTGCCGCAATTGCTGATTCATACCGATTTCCAAAGCTGCATATGACCACAAGCGGAGTACAAAGCTGCAGCAGCGCAGTCAAGCATTTTGCCGAAAAAGACAATGCAGATACTGTTTCCGCATTTCCAAAAATCAATTGAAAAATCTGTAAATACATGGCTTCCAAAAGAGGAAACACATTCCGCACAGCAATGCTATCCGAGCAAATCAGCAGCCATACATACAATAAATAATGCGGAATAGCTGACAATATACCTAAAACCACGATGAAGCTGAATGAAACACGCATTTTATCCTTACGATAATATATAACACAAGAATCTGCTGCACTATGTGCTGCATTCCGCATCAGAAGAATATGTGCCGTCAATCCCAGAATCAGTCCGAGATATTTTGCCACTGTACCGCCGATAATTGCAAAGGAAAAAGCAAGAATCAGGCACAAAAACTCCGAGACAGCAAGCCATCCGATCAGTTTTCCAAGATGTTTCTGAAAATTCGGCATGATTTCCTCCGTTTATTCTGCTTGAAATGTGAAATACTTGCACCAGACGCACTCGCGTCAAAATGTATGAAAAGGAATTGATGAAATGCTCGATGAGAAAACGAAAAAAGTCCTGGATGTGTACTATCGGAATGCGACAATGGGCGCACAGGCAATCGAGGCTGTACTAAAGCACAGCAAGCATCCTGAATTCCGTGCCTTACTGGAAAAGCAGCTTGCCGCCTATCGGGAGCAGCAGGTACAAACGCTGGAGAAATTCTCAATAAACGGCGAAAAGCCGACCGATAACCCGACATGGCTGAAAATGTACAGCGACCTTGGCATCAAGTTCCAGACACTGGTGGATGAAAGTGACGAAAACCTTGCAAAACTGATGGTTGAGGGAACAAATATGGGAATCATTACGCTGCTGCAAACCATGCACGCAAATCCTGAGCTTTCACATGACATGGAAGAAACAGGTCATAACATCCTCAAACGTGAAAATGCGTATCTTGAAAGCCTCAAACAATATCTGTAACAGCATGGAGGAACGGATATGGAAGAAATAAAAACCGATACGCCGACCGATCAGACATCATCGGAAGAAGAAATACTCTGCATCTGGATGCCGAGAAAACGGATACAGTAGGCCTCAAAAACGGCGCAGGCAACCCTGTCTGCGCCGTAATGAATTATTTACCGATCAATGCAAGATAGCGTTCATACGCCTTCGACCAGTCAGCATCCGGCTGATAAACCGTCAATGTGAAAGAACGGGCAATCAGGTTTCTTGCCTCAGATAGATTATCAATTTCTCCGTCCGCAAGCATCTGCACGATGAGATTACCGCAAATAGTCGCTTCAGCAGGACCTGCCACAACAGGAATTCCACAGGCATTGGCAGTCATTTGGCAAAGCACCTTATCTTTTACTCCACCGTCAAACATATGAATGCTCAGGTATTCCTTACCCGTACAGGTCTTGATATCAGAAAGCGCACGCATAAACCTTAACGCAAGACTTTCATAGATACAGCGCATCAACGCACCAATTGAACGTGGAATAGGCTGACTGGTTTCAGCACAATATTCACGAATCATCTCAGGCATATTGCCCGCAGAAGCAAACCGAGGGTCATCCACATCAATCAGGCTGATAAATGGATCTGCATTGACCGCAAAAGATTCGAGTTGCGCATAGCTGTAAGTTTCGCCATGCGCAGCAAGCCAGCGTTTGGTTTCCTGAATCAGCCACATACCCGAAATATTCTGTAAAAAGCTGATTCTCCCATCATAGCCGATTGCATGAGTCATGCCAAGGCTCCGTGCCTGTTCATTTATAATCGGACGTTCCAGTTCGGTTCCGAATAATGCCCATGTACCGCAGGAAAGGAAAATGAAATCCTTTTTCGGTGTGGGAACCGCCGCCATTGCACATTGTACATCATGCTCACAAACAGCAACCACCTTTGCGGACGGAATTCCAAGTTCCTCGCACAATTCGGGAAGCAGTTCGCCCAATACCGCTCCCGCAGAAACCAACGGCGGCAAAGCATCTGCAACAGGAATGCCGAGTGCCGCAAGCTGCTCCGGGCACCAGAAACCAGTGTGAATATCCAGAAATTGTGATGTAGACGCGATAGAACGCTCTGACTTACAAACACCTGTCAGCATATAGTTAAACAAATCAGGCATCATCAGGAACTTATCCACATTCTCAAATAAATGCGGAGTATTGCGCCAGTCAGCAAACAATTGATAGATTGTGTTCATGTCCATAGCCTGCACACCTGTTGCAACATAAGACTGTTTCGCAGGCAAAAAATCCTCTGCAATCTGAACGAGCCCGTTGGTGCGGGCATCACGATGCTGATAAGGATTGCGCAACAAACCACCGCTCTGATCAAGCAATGCATAGTCCATGCCCCAAGCATTCAGTGCGATGGAAGAAAATCCACCTAATTCCTGTGCTTTCACCATTGCATTCTTGATTCCAAGGAACAAACGCAGAACATCCCAATAACGATGCCCGACAACTGTAGCCGGTGTATTGGAAAACTGATGAATTTCGCGCAGCCGTAGCGTACCATTTTCAATACTGCCTAGTACAGCACGTCCGCCCGACGGTCCAAGGTCGATTGCAAGATATTGTTTTGACATAAGCTGCTCCTTTCTTTTTTACAGGGAAAATTTGTAGGGTAAAACATTGTTCAATAAAATTATTATACACGATTTTCAAAGAAATGTCCAGTAGTTTTTAGGAAAATTTCCAAAAGGACAATTTTTGCAAAGCAAAGTGATTCGTGACTTGACGAAACCTCTTTTTTGCGTTATAATAAAAGTTGATTTGAATTCTGTTCGGCGCTTGAAAGGACGATATTTATGACAATGACGAAAATTTCCGCTTCCATTCTGAATGCCGACCTTGCACATCTTTCGGATGTAGCTGCAACTACCAAAGCGGCAGGAGCAGACTTCATTCACTATGATGTGATGGACGGCATTTTTGTTGATAATCTTTCCTTCGGACTGCCTGTTCTGCAATGTCTGAAAAAATACGCAGAACTACCGATTGACGCCCACCTGATGATTCAGGAACCGCATCGGTTTGTCAGCAGATTTGCAGAGGCAGGAGCAGAAATGCTTTCCTTTCATATCGAAAGTTCTTCCGACACTGCCGATACGATTCGTCTGATTCACGAAAACGGTATGAAAGCGGGCATCGCCATATCACCCGACACGCCTGTATCAGACGTATTTCCGTATCTTTCAATGCTTCAAGATGATGATTTTGTGCTGCTGATGACCGTTCATCCTGGTTACGGCAAGCAGAAATTCCTGGATTATGTACTGGACAAGATTAAGGTTCTCCGCGCAGAAATGAATGCGAAACAACTTAACCTGCACATTCAGGTAGACGGCGGCATTCAGGCGGAAACAGCAAAGCTTTGCCGTGAAGCTGGTGCCGATAATCTTGTATCGGGTTCTTATCTGTTCTGTTCGGAAAGCCCCGCAGAGGCAGTACGCAGCCTCCGCTGATTCTGTTCAGGCCTGTGCTGCCGCAATACGGCGCACCGCATTTTTTGCAATCAGGCAAACGCCGTACTCTGCAAGTCTTGCACGCAGCAGGGGAGTCGTGTCAACAGCGTTTCCATACTCCAATAGCAGATGCAATGCCGCATTGTCCTGTTTGCCACGGAACTGCATCAGCAGCAAATAGTCGCTTCCGATCTGATACAGGGTACTTCCCGAAAGCTTGATTTTCTTCCGCAAGATTTGTTTACAGTACTCGATCAGATCTGTATAAGAACCAAACATCCCTGTGAGGGATGCTGTTTTACATTGATCGAATGATGCATTCTGCTTCTCTGCAACGGCAGAGAAGTAGACGATCATGCCGCCGTCATCGGCATTGAGCAATTCCACGGATACCTGACCTTTTGAAAACGGGATCTCGCAAAACAACTCTGCCTTAGCAAGCAGAAAAGACATCAGCCGCAGCATTTGCGTAGAATTCGGATCAAAGTTCTGCGCATCCTGTAAAAAAACGGATACTTCCGTTTCAGATAACTGTATTTTCACAGTACTGGCAGAGAGTTGTTCCAGCGTCATCGGCACCGTTCCTTTCCAATGATTATATCGAGGTGATGATCCCTATGAAAGCCAAATCGCAGACCGCCATTGTGTTAGACCGAATCCTAACGCTTTCTGCACTGGCAGCAGCTTCATCGGCGTACTATGGTTTGCGGATTTTGCTGCTTTGCGCGGCTGCGATGATCACCGCAATGCTGACAGAGTTCATCTGCCTGTATGTACGAAAGATTCCGTTTCAATTTCAGCATCTGGAGGCTGCTGCAGTCGGTTTGCTACTGACCATGTTGTTGCCGCCGACCATTTCCTATTCTGTTCTTATCATTGCCTGTATTTTTGCAATTATCATCGGCAGGCAAATTTTTGGCGGCAGTGAGAATCCTGTTTTCCCTGCGGCTGCCGTCGGATATGTGTTCGTGCAATTCACATGGAAAGCTGACGCACTGCAAATGCCAACAGAACCATTGTTGCTTCCCTTGCGCAATATCATAGAAACGCCCTTGACAGACAGTGCATCTGCCCTTTGGAACACAGGCAGCAAGATTTCAGGTGACTGGCTCGACTGGATGCTTTGCGTACCGCGGCTGCCAATCGGAAGTGCATCTTTGCTGATATTGGCAACAGTGATGCTCGTCATGTTCATTCGAAGAAGCGCATCGGCATCCGTCACACTCGGTATGCTGTTCACAATGCTGATATTCGGCATTGTATCTTCTGTACCGGCTCAATTTCTTGGAGCAGGAGCATTTACAATGCTAACAAATTCCGCGCTGCTTTCTGCAGTATTCCTGTTTGGTGACCCTCGTCTGGCACCCAAAGGCATTCTGGGCGTATGTTTTGGTGTAATTTCAGGTTTTCTTTGCTTTTTTCTGACACGCGTCATGCACATCGAAAATGCGCCGGTTTTGCTTTCTGTCATCATGCAGCCTGTTGCCTATGCCATTTGTGACATCAAGCCCGTGCTGTCTGAACAGCAGAAGAAAGAGGCGATATCATGAACAAAGGAAAGCTGCGTAATCTAACGGATGGTTTACTGCACCGCAACCCGATTCTTGTCAGCGGTATGATTGCAGCACCGGTCATTGCGTGTACGGACACACTGCAAAAATCGTTTTTGCTTTGCTATGCATTTGATGCAATCACATTCCTGACTGTGTTGCTCTCCAAGGCAATTCCGCAACGTATGCCTTTTGCCATGCGTATTCTATCATATTCCTTAATAGCCGCTTTGGTGTATATCCCGACGGTGTTAGCCGCAGGATATCTGTTCCCGTTCGTATCCATCGGAATTTACTTTCCACTGTTGACTGTCAGTCTGATGCTCAGTTCCGAAACAGAGCATCGTTACGAAAGAGCGCATATTCTTTCACTGACAGGCACCGTGTTTTTTGATCTGCTCGGATTTGACCTTGTTGTTCTTCTGATGGGAAGCCTGCGTGAACTGCTTGGAAACGGCACGCTCCATGGAAAAGAGCTCCTTACAGTTTCTGCACTGCCATCTGCCGCAAAACCGGCAATGGGCATGATTTTGCTTGGCTGTCTGGCAGCAATGCTCCGCGCTGTATATCCAAACGAGAGAAAGGAGCAGGAATCCAATGCAGCTCGTCACTGAATTACTCATCTGCATGACCATCAATCTGGTATTTCAATATGGTCTTGGGCTTTCCATGCTCGGAAGAATGGTACGCGGCAATCAGAATCCGTTTTTACTTGGTGGCATGGTCACCGTATTCTGTACCTATGGAGCAGTTGCATCATACTTGTTGAAACCGATGCTCGATTCACCGAACAGCGATCTGATTCGACCGTTCATCTATATCTTGGCAGCAGCGTTGCTCTATGTTATACTGTTGTTGCTGTTTGCCCTGTTTCCAGAGAAAGTCCGAAAAACACTTGCCTCTTATCTTCATCAAACAGCCTTTTCCTGCATTGTACTGGGCTGTTGCCTGCTGACCGATCAAACGGCTGGCACCCTGCAAAATGCTTTTATTTACGGGCTGCGCTGCGGCATCGGATTTTTCCTTGCAGTTTCTATTCTGACACTGGCAAAATCCCGCCTCACCTCTGAAAAAATGCCGCAGGCAACCCGCGGGTGGTCCGCTGTGTTAGTATATGCGGGTATCATATCCATGGCACTCAGCTGTATGAGTGCAAACTAAGAACAGAAAGAAGGAGCAATATGTCCAATCGTCGGAAAGGACGTAAAATTTATACATATCGTGTCAAAAACAGGCGAATGTTCAGCAAATACCATCCGATGCGCTCCGCATTCGGTGTAACGATACTGGTATTGCTGGTTGCCTTATTTGGCGTGGTCGGCTACAGTGTCTTAGGACCGCTGATGACAAGGCTGCCAAAAGAAAAAGAAAATCCGACCAGAACACCCGACCCTTATGTATTCACTACAGCACCACCACAAACAACCGCATTGCCAAGTACATTAACACAAACAATAACTGAACCCACTGAAACGACTCCGATTGAACCGTTACAGCTTGGTTTATATCTGAACCCCAATACCATTAGCGATTCCACCAAATTGACAGAATCCGTCGTCAATGCAGCCAATGCGGGTTACAGAAGCGTCATTGTCCCACTGCGACTCGAAGGCGGTGCATTACAATATTACTCAGAAGTCCCGCAAGCGCAGGAATGTCAGGCAACCTCCGAAAAGCTGCCGACACTTCAAGATATCCTGGCAACCATTCATGCTGCGGACCTGACAGCCGTTGCACGCATCGAAACCATCTCGGATACTCTGTTTCCGTTGATTGAACCCAACAGTGCTTATCATCTGAGTGGAAAGGATACACTCTGGCTGGATGATGCCGCCGATTCCGGTGGAAAAGCATGGATGTGTCCCACGGCAGAATCATCGCAAACCTATCTGAGTGCCATCATTGATGAGATCAGTATGAGCGGCTTTTCGCAGATTATTTGCGGCGGAATGCACTATCCCAAATTCTTTCAATCTGATCTGGAAGCGATCGGCGCATCGGTCACGGCAACTGATTCCAGACGGAACGGTCTGATTTCCATGCTGAATGTCATTGGTGATACCTCGCCGCTGACCACCTACGAATTTGATCTGAAAGATGCCATCAGCGGAAATGAAGAAGGAATGATTCCAAATAAGCTGAACATCAAAAAAGCAGTTGTCAAGATAGATTTCCGTGATTTTGAGGATCCGTTCTTCTACAAAAACGAACGCTTTGACATCTCAAAACTCGCATACAAAGACAAAATGTTACTTCTGACGCAGCTTGCTACAGATTTTGCATATCCGCTTGATATTACGCCCTGCATCGTCAAGGGAACGCTGACTGATTTGCAGCTTCAGACCATTCTGGATGAAATGCACGCAGCAGAACATCCCCAAATCTACATTGAAACATAAAAACAGCGCAGATATTCCCAATTTTGGGAGATATCTGCGCTGTTCTCATTTGCGGTTCATAAAGTATATCACAAAACAGCAGCCAATAAAAATCAGTAATGAAACAAGCATCACCGGGAGCATTCGTTTCTGTTTTGTGGCTACCTGCTTATCGCTTACAAACCCGCACTGTACCAAGACCCGCATAAAAGGCTGATAAAGCAGCATGGTCAATGAAGCATTGATACCCGATTTAATCAGATTAAACGGCAAAAACACCGTTGTCAGCATCGGAACGACATCCGCACGCGGCATATGGTAGTAAAGCGGAGAAATCAGATAATTCCAGAGCATCATAGCAGTTGTCATAGAAGCCATACCGCAAAACAGACCGATCACAGCACTGCCCAGAGATTCCCGCTTATGGTAAATCAGAGATGCAACACACGCAAAGAATGCACTGGAAAGAAAATTCATCACAAGACCAATGACGCCCGTTTCACTGATTGGAAATTCCAACAGTGCCGTGACAGCAGCCACCGCCATAGAGGATAGCGGACCGTAGAGGAAACCTGCCAGCGTAATAAAAATATCCTTCGGTTCATATTTCAGAAAGCTCACAACGGGTATCTTCAACAGCATCATGGAAATAAACCCAATTGCGCTGAGCAGAGCCAGAACAACAAGCTTTTTGGTAGAAATACGGCGTGAACTAGACATAAAAAGGCATCCTTTCCATATAAAAACGCCCCATGACCGAAATCATGGGGCGCAAAAGTACTGCAAGATATGCGTACATTTTGTTTCTTTCATCCGGACTTTGACCGTCGGTATCGGAATTTCACCGAATCATGCCGCAAGCGGCTCGCGGACTGTAACCGCCGGTGAGGAATCGCACCTCGCCCCGAAACAAGTACCTGTCAATGCTGTCGAATCAGTTTTCGTCAGCATCGTCCTCATCTTCATCATCGGATACATCAGGAATGATGTTATCGTAATCGAACTCGAGCACTTCGCCACAACCCGGGCAGATCATACTGCCTTCTTCGAGCATACATTCACCGATGATAATAGAATCGCCGCAACTCGGGCATTTGACCTCATACTGAGGCTCATCCTCATCATCTTCGTCATCGAGCAATTCATAATCGTCAGGATCCAGAACAGAGCCGAGCGGATAATCTTCATCCTCATCATCGTCAAAGTCGTCATCATCCTCATCGTCTTCATCGCAATAAAGATCACTTTCGACATTGCCGAGATCCTCATCAATGATGTCGCAAAGCTCAGTGAGCTCATCAACCTGTGACTGCAAATCGTCAATATAAATTGCCATTTCCTCCATCACATCCGCCATTTGGGAAATTGCCTTTCCCTCCTTGGTGGTGGTATCGAGTTCCATGCCGTCCAGCAGACCTTTCATATAAGCAATTTTTTCGGTCAATTTCATTGAGTTTCTCCATCCTTTCTGACAAACAATTTTTTAGAAATAGGGGAGTGCAAGAAATTTATGCACGCTCCATGTACTCACCGGTACGAGTATCAATACGAATCATATCGCCCTCGTCGATGAACAGCGGAACCTTGATTTCTGCGCCTGTTTCAACAACAGCAGGCTTCGTTGCGTTGGTAGCGGTGTTGCCCTTGAAGCCGGGATCGGTCTTTGTGACCTTCAGTTCGACAAAGAAAGGCGGCTCAACACCGAATACCTTGCCTTTATAAGACAGAACCTTGACTTCCATTTCTTCCTTTACGAAAGCAAAGCTCTCACCAAGGATGTCCTTGCTGATCGGAATCTGCTCATAGGTTTCAAGATCCATGAAGTAGTACAGGTCACCATCATTGTAGCTGTACTGCATATCCTTGCGCTCAACATAAGCGGTCGGGAACTTAGCGGTCGGGTTGAAAGAAGTTTCAACAACAGCACCGGTGATAACATTCTTGTACTTGGTACGTACAAAAGCGGCACCCTTGCCGGGCTTTACGTGCTGGAATTCGACGACCTGAACAACCTGTCCGTCCATCTCAAAAGTCATACCGTTGCGGAAATCGCCTGCAGAAATCATAAACTAAACCTCCATCATTTTTCAGACATCATTGTCCGAACTCATATGGACTTATTTTACACCATTTTTCGCAATTTGGCAATACCTAAGCAAAAAAAAAGCCCAAGACGCTAAAAAAATTATAATTGCACGACAGGTTTTCGTCATCTTATACAAATCAGAGGAAAGGAAAGCCGTCAAGATTTCAAGCCCATTTCGAATTTTTTTCACAAATTGAGCATAATTGCGGTGTATAATAAATTTCAGAAACCAGCAATGGATTTGATTATGTCTGAACAGAAAGGAATATACAGATGATTACATTATCAAAGCGCAGAATGAACGGATGGGTCGCATATTTGACAGCCGGCATCATGATGCTGACAGGATGTACGAAACAGACATCTGAACAGACAAGCGAAACTTCTGACACCCCATTTTCTGCGATGTCTGCCCTGATTCACGAACCTACGGAAGACAGCCAGCACAGCCCAAGCGGAAACGAGATTCAGGTGAAATCCGAACTGAATCTGCATTCTGTTGAGCTGAGTGACAGCGACACGGACATTTCTTGGGATGACAATACTGCTGTTCAAATCCGATTCAAAGGAACATCCATAGTCGCAAATCCCACTGAAGGTTTAGAAATCACCGATAATGTCATGAAAATCACAAAAGGCAACACCTATGTTCTGACGGGCAATCTCACAAACGGAAGAATTGTCATAGACCTGCCCGAAGAAAGCAAGGAGAAAGTACATCTGGTCCTGAAAAACGCAACCATTTCCTGCAAGGATACTGCACCGCTGACCATTCTGAATGCCGACAAAACCATTCTGACTATGCCGGCAGATACAGATAACTACATCTCGGACGGACAGAGCTACACGGAATTTTATGATGAGGACCGCACGGAACCCAATGCCTGCATCTATTCCAAGGATGACCTGACACTCAACGGATACGGTTCCCTGACACTCAACGGAAACTACAACAACGGCATTCTATGCAAAAATGACTTAAAACTGCTTGCTTCCGATATCAATGTGCGTGCCATCAATAATGCCATTCGCGGAGATGACTCCATCACAGTGCTGGGCAGTACCATCAATATTGATACAACGAAAGGTGACGGCTTTCGTACAGAAAACACGGAAGAAGGAAAGGGAAACATCAGTCTGGAAAGTGCCTGTCTCAATATATTTGCAGCTGAGGACGGCATTGACAGTGCTGCAAATGTGGAGATTCTGAGCGGTGATTATTATATTCAGTCAGGCGGCGGAACAGACAATGCAGAAAAACATCAGGATGATTTCCCGCCCAAGAACGGCGGCAGAGGAGGTCGTGACATAGCGTCACTTTCCGGCGAAACAACCTCTGATATCAGCAAAAAGGGCATCAAAGCCGGCAACACGATTTCCATACAGAGCGGCACTCTGGAAATAGAATCCGCAGAGGACTGTATTCATTCAAACGGCTCCGTCACTGTTGGCGGAAACTGTGAGATGTTACTTCGTGCTGGTGATGACGGCATTCACGCTGAAGATGCACTCAATGTCATTGAAGATTCCGTCATCAATATCACGGAATGCTACGAAGGTCTGGAAGCGTATTGTATCAACATAAAGGGCGGAACCACGCACATTACCGCCCGGGACGACGGTATCAATGCGGCAAGGGAGTTGGATACAAATGAAACAGGTGCTCCTACGGAAAATGATACAACCAAGAAAAAGCCCGATTTCATGAACGAAAACAGTTCGGGCGAACTGAATATCTCCCGTGGTTATGTTTATGTGGACGCATCGGGTGACGGAATCGACTCCAACGGCGACATCAACATAACAGGTGGCACAGTCATTGTCTGCGGTCCGACCGATAACGGCAATGGACCACTGGACTGCGGTGATCACCAGAATGAGATCAAAGTAACCGGCGGCACGTTGCTTGCAGTCGGCTCCACAGGTATGATGGAAGCCCCGCAGAGGAATTATATCGGCACAACCCAACTGAATGCAGCCGCAGGAAAGCTGATTGTCATAACTGATTCCGACGGAAAAGTCCTCACAGCATTCAAAACGCCCAAGCAGGCTGACGGTTTGATTTTCAGTGCAAACGGCATGAATGACGGCTACCATGTTTATACAGGCGGCGATTATGTCGGCACTTTCAACCAGGATAACTGGGCATCCGGCGGCAATTATACCGCAGGAACTGAAGTGGCATCCGGCAGCGGCGGAATCACAGGCATGGGCTTCGGCGGTGGCGGAAACGGTAGACCGGATGGCAATTTCGATCCAAGCCAAAAAACGAATGGCGAACCATTCAACGGACAAACTCCCCCCGATTTTCCTGATGATTTTGACCCAAGCAAAGATTTTCACGGTAACGGACACGATGGTATGAACCCACCTTTTGATGCTCCGCCTACCACAAAAGAATCCTGAAAAATAAGCGGTCTGTACGGCAAATGTACAGACCGCTTTGACTTTTTTGGGAATCTGTGGTATAATAATCTGGTAAAAGGGGGCTTTCATGATGACAAATATCGCACTGATCCTGACAGGCGGAACCATATGCAGCTTTGCCAATCAACAGACTGCGGAGCGGGATACGGACGCATCAACCGCCAAAACCATATTGGAAACACATTACAGACAAACACATCCGCAGGAACAGATCACTTTTACGTCATTCACGCCCTATGACATCCTGAGTGAAAACCTGACGCCGCAGCATTGGACCAAACTTCTTTCGCTGCTCCACAGCTTACCATATGAAAAATTTGACGGCATCATTCTCGCACACGGCACGGATACACTTGCCTATACCGCAGGAATGCTTGCCGCTGCCATAGAACATCCGTCTTTCCCGATCATTCTGGTGTCTGCCAATGCGCCGCTTTCCGAAACCGCTTCCAATGGTCACGACAATTTCGCAGAAGCAGTCAGAATGATTGAAAGCCACGTTCCAGCAGGCATATGGGCAATATACCGCAACCATGACGGCATTTCCTATCTGCATCACGGTGAACATTTACGCCAATGCGAAAATTTCAGCGAGAACTTTTTCAGTACAAATATGCAGCCGACCAAATCCATTACCGAATTTGAAATCGACTGCAAATCACAAGCTGCTCCGCCAGAACTGGAATTTACGGATTCCGTGCTGCTGCTTGCACCGTATTGCGGACTGCGATATGATACGATTTCGCTAAACGGCATTCATGCAGTCATTCTCGGTGCATATCATTCACAAACCGCCAATGCACTGTTTGATTCGCCCTATTCGGTACTGACACTGCTGAAACGCTGTCAGGCACAACATATTTTCTGTGGCATTGCACCTTGCAACAGAGAGAAACAAACCTATGCCTCCTGTGGCAATCTGATTCGAAGCGGACTGTTAGCTCTCGGCGAAATGCCAACTTCTTTTGCCTATGCCGCAGCACATGTCGCAATAGCAAAAGGAATACGTGAGAACGCGATCGGTGATTTTATCCTGAAACGTTTTCATCCGTAACGCAGTATTCCCTGCGCTGCTTCATATATATTTTTCTTGCATTCAGTAAAAATTCATGCACCTGCGGCATTTTGAAATCCATGTAAGTCCATGGAAACGGATGCCACGCATTTCGCGCATAAAACAGGGTCAATTCCGCATAGATGCCGTCGTGCAGCGGGATACGGTGACCTGCATTTTTCGTTGTCGCAAGGGAAAGCCGACCGCAGGAAATAAATCCCGGGTCCAGATTCAGCCGACGATTTCCCGCCACAGCAACCGACTGTTCCAAAGCATTCGTTGCAATTTTGATCTCCGCCAGTTCTGCGGGATCACGGCACTCTCGAAAACTGAACAGGCGGCGGTAAACCTTACCATCCATTTCCGCATCATAATAAGGCGAAATGTCCGAAAAACAATAAGCAGGAGAGATCAAATCAAATTCTCCGTAAGTTTGTATCAAAATCTGCTGCATTTTCTCTGCCAGTTCTTCATCGGTATACAACATGGCAAGAATCAGCTTTTCTTTCTCAAATTGTAGGGCAGTACCCATCCAAAATCCCTTCTTTCTTCCTGTATGATAACATGAATCCGCCAAAAAGTCAAGGAGCACCCATATGATGAATCAACTGCAAAACAAAGCTGTCAAAATCTGTGATATCCTCGATACGCGATACCCTGATGCACGCTGTTCACTCGAATATCAGGAGCCGTATCAGCTGATGATCGCAACCCGCCTGAGCGCGCAATGTACGGACGCACGCGTCAATATTGTCACCCGCGAGCTGTTTGTCAAATATCCGACACCGGAATCCTTTGCGGAGGCTGACCTCGCAGAACTGGAAGAAGCAGTCAAGCCTTGCGGATTTTTCCGAACAAAAGCTGAAAGCATCAAAGCGATGTGCCGCCGCTTGATAGACGTCTATGACAGCCGTGTACCTGATAATATGGAGGATCTTCTGACACTGCCGGGAGTCGGTCGCAAAACAGCCAATCTACTGCTTGGAGATATCTACGGAAAGCCTGCCGTGGTAACGGATACACACTGTATCCGCATTTGCGGGCGGCTTGGTCTGACCAAACATCATACACCTGAACAAGTCGAATCTGATTTACGTGAGATTCTTCCACAGGACCGTTCCTCACGTTTCTGTCACCAAATCGTACAGTTTGGCAGAGATACCTGCCGTGCCCGGAATCCGCTTTGTCAGAATTGTCCGCTTTCGGCATACTGTGTCGATCCTTCTTTTAAGAAA
The DNA here is from genome assembly GCA_045600205.1 of Oscillospiraceae bacterium. GTDB lineage: Bacteria > Bacillota > Clostridia > Oscillospirales > Ruminococcaceae > Firm-04. Next base: position 52,370 of record JAZRXM010000006.1, read on the forward strand.
ATTTCAGATAAAGAGTGAAAATACGTCAAAAAATGCACAATTGGACACAAGAAATCGCAAAAAATCACTTGCAATTATCGCCGAACCGTGTTATAATAAGCCAGTAAATATAAAAAATGGTGAGGTGCTGTATGCGAATCCTGATCGTTGAAGACGAGATCGGCATGGCCGATGCCTTAGTACAGATTTTCCACAAGAATAAGTATATTGCTGATGCCTGCTATGACGGAGAAAGCGGCTTGGATAACGCTCTTTCCGGCATTTACGACATTATCGTACTGGATGTGATGCTGCCGAAAATGAGCGGTCTGGAAATTCTGAAAGAGCTCCGAAACAAGCAGATTGCTACACCTGTTTTGCTGCTGACCGCCCGTGATACCATTGCGGATAAAGTTGCAGGTTTGGATGTCGGCGCGGATGATTACCTGACGAAACCGTTTTCCTCTGAGGAATTGCTTGCGAGAATCCGCTCCCTAAATCGTCGTAATGCCAATGTCATTTGCGAAAATGTACTTCGCTGGAGCGATTTAACGTTGAACCTTTCTACATATGAGTTGTTCTGCGGCTCAAATTCCCTGAAACTCGGACTCAAGGAATTTTCCATGGTGGAATTATTCCTGAAAAACGGCAACATGATTCTTTCCAAGGAAACCCTGATCGTCAAAATCTGGGGCTATGAATCAGAAGCTGAAAATAACAATGTGGAAGTCTATGTCAGCTTCCTCCGCAAAAAACTTGCGCATCTGCATTCCAAAGTCGGAATCAAAACCGTGCGCGGCGTCGGATACTGTCTGGAAGAAAAAGAGTAATTTCAACCATACCGAAAGGAGCTGATTCGCCATGATTCGCAAACTGAAACGTCGATATTTCATTTCGAATATGGCGTTGTTGTCTGCAACCCTTTTAATCGGGCTCGGCATTTTATTTGGAATCCTGTATCGCTCTGAGGTCAGTTCATCCTATTCCACGATGAGCCAGATGATCGAGCGTTCTGATTTACCTGAGAATATCAGCATAGATGGCAGTCTTGAGCCGACAGCCTATTCTTATGAAGATTACACAGAGGGCGGCTACAACTATAACCGAAAGCCCACAAATCCGTATAATCCCTATATTCCGCCGCAAAATGACTGGTGGAACGGAGATTCTGATAATTATTGGAATCCAAACTACAACACGCAGGAAACAACTCCGGCAGAAGAACAGAATCAGAATGCGGAATACACACAGCCTGCACAAACAAGCGATACAACAGATACAGTACCCGCAGAAACCGCATTGGGCGAAGCTGCTCAGGAGCAGTATCGCTGGGGCGAGTATTACGAACATTTCATGGGACCGAATACGGGTACTCCGCCCATGTTCTGGACCATGACCCCGCCTGTATGGAATCCGCAGTTCAGCGACAGTCAGAATTCAGAAGATTCAAGTGGCGCAGTTGTAACCGAGCAGACAACCGCCTCGGAAAATGATACTGTTGCAACGACAGAAGAAACCACAGCCGTCAAAGAAGCACCGGAAAAAAAGAATGACGGCAAAGCAAATACAAAATCTGATGATAAAGCAAAGCCGACTCCTGCTGATATAAAGGATAAACCTGCTGCAAATGAAGAAAACAAGCAGCCGCCGACCCCGCCAACCAATCCGAAAAAAGAAACACCAAAAACAATTGATTCTAAAGAATCAACGAATGTGTCCAAAGAAGTACCGGATGCTTTTGTTGCCCGTATTGATGAAAACGGCAATATTGAAGCATATGCGATTGCAGCCAGCATTCTTGCTGAGGATGAAACACCATCAGCATTAAATACCGTCAATGAAGCAATGAACTTCATTAAGTCGCAAGGCGGAAAATCCGGTACCATTCAGTTGAATGATATTGATTATCGCTATCTCTATCAGCAGAATACCAACGGTGAGTTTCATCTGGTTCTGCTGAACCGTACCATGGAATTGTCTGCAATCAGCCGTTTGATGTTCCTGTTTCTGTTTCTGACCGTGATCGGACTGCTGGGTGTCTTTATTGTCAGCGAATTGCTCGCAAACTGGACAGTAAAGCCGATTGCTACTGCATGGGAAAAGCAAAAGCAATTTGTTGCGGATGCCTCTCACGAACTGAAAACTCCGCTTGCGGTCATTTCCGCAAATACAGAAGTAATCCTGTCCAATCCAAGTGCGTCCGTTCAGGGACAAAGCAAGTGGATTCATTATATCCAATCTGAAACCACAAGAATGTCTAAACTGATTTCCAATCTGCTCTCCATAGCAAGAATGGATCACAAAAAGAGCACAGATTCGACGACTTTGCTGCAATGCAGTGATCTGGTATCCAATGTTTGTTTGGTATTTGAACCGATTGCATTTGAAAACGGTAAAACGCTGAATACGGATATCCGTCAAGGATTACAGATCCGCGGTGATGAAGATAATCTGAAACAGCTTCTATCTATTCTGCTGGACAATGCAGTCATCCACTCTAGTCCCAATGCGGAAATCACAGTACAGCTTGCAAAAGACGCCCTTGGTAAGGTGCTCTTGACAGTTGCAAATACTGCAAAAGACATCCCGCAAGATCAACTGGAGCATCTGTTTGACCGCTTCTATCGTCTGGACACAGAGGGTAATCCAAACGGTTCCGGATTAGGTCTGAGCATCGCCAAGAGCATTGTGCAACAAATGGGAGGCACACTTACGGCAACAAGCGAAAATAATCTCGTCGCGTTCACGGCACTGATTTAACACAAGAATCCCACTGATACAGTTCAGTGGGATTCTTTTTTGTTCGTTGCTTGCATATAATCCGTTGAGGTGACGGATATGAATCGCAACAGTATGATGCGGGAAACTGCGTATTTAAGTATCATTTCGATATCACTGCAAGGGCTTGGTCTGCTATATAACATCTTTCTGACGCAGAAACTCGGCGCATCTTCTGTCGGTATTTTCGCGCTGATAGGCAGTTTCTTTGGTCTTGCAACAGTATTGAGCGGCGGAAGCGGATTTCTGGCATCCAGCCGTTTTATCTCAGAAGAACTCGGCTGCACAGGGAATCCCGGAAGAATATTCTCGTATATACTACGTTTTTGTCTACTATTGAGCTGTTCTTTCTGTGTTCTGCTCTGTTTGATCGCATCATTGCTGACCATTCCGCTACACAAAACAGGCGCATCTGCGTTAGATATCAGACTACTGGCAATATGTCTGCCTTTGAATGCGGTCAACGCCTGCTTGAAAGGGCGCTGTTATGCGTATCAAAAGGTACTGTTTCCTGCAATCGCAGAAGGCATTGAGTTTTTAATTCGTGCAGGAGTCATGTCATTTTGTGCGCAATTCCTGATCTCCTACGGAAGACTATCTCTCTTGACTGCTTTTGTTTTATCTATGCTGGCAGGTCAGATTGCATCCCTGTTTTTCCTATTGCTGATTCGAATACCGCAACCGAAATCAACGCAGCTATGTAGTATTACGTATCGAAAGCTGCTGTATCTGATACTTCCGATGCTTGGGAATGCTTGCTTGGTATCACTGCTCAGCAGTATGAATGACGCGCTTGTACCGCTGACGCTGTTACAATTCGGTTCCAGTCCGCAAGAGGCACTTTCACAATTTGGCGAATTTGAGGCAATCATTATCCCGACACTCTTTTTTCCATCAGTGATACAATGTTCCATGTCGGGTTTGTTGGTGCCTGAGCTTTCCCGTGCACGCGCCGCAAACGACCAGCTAGCAATACGCAGACTCACACAGCGCGTATTGGAACAAACCATAGCATTTTCGCTGTTCATTGTCGTGATTCTTTGGATGTACGGGGGAACAATTGGGGGAGTCCTCGGAGGAAATTCGTTCACAGGACATATTCTCCGAATCATGTCACCCGTAGTACCATTGATTTATCTGGAAATCATTATGGAGGGCATTCTGCGCGGACTCGGAAAACAAAACTTCTCCTCGTTAAATTATCTTGCAGAGTATATTGTACGTATTTCCGTGCTTTTAATATGTGTTCCATTATTCGGATTCTACGGTATCGTCGCGTCATATTTAGCCTGTAACCTGAGCGGAAATGCTGTGCGCCTGTTTTTTGTACTTCGCGCTACAGGTCTGCGTCCGAATTGCAAACGAATTCTGTTTTATCCGTTGTTATCAGTATTACTGGCATCTCAGATCACACGACTGAGTTTGCACTTTATTCATATCTCTGAAATCGGAAACTTTATCGCATTTACGTTGATATGCGGTGGAATGATGCTATTTATCCTGCGACTTTGTGCAAGCTTCGATGCGATTGAACCTCGCAAATACATCAAAAGCGCGTGAATCCGATTGAATTTGCGTATGAAGTCAAAGTACGCATGATATTACTAATTTTGTATTTAGGCTTGACATTCGTTTTAAAATGTGGTATAACTGTATTGTCAGAGGGGCTAGGCGTTTAGCCCCTTTCAAATCGTTTCTCCGTGGCTCTCGCAAGGGGTCACGGATTCTTTTTTTACTTCTGAGTTGTAATCTTAATCCGTACTTTCACTCTTACTAATTGCACCAAATTATGATTAGGCGCAATTTGATATATCTATATTTTGCCTCAAGCAGTGAAAGAAACCCATATCCCCCATATACACAAATCAAAAAATGCGGCATACCATAAAGGTACGCCGCATTTTAAAACATAATAGAATCAATCAGCCGATGACACGAACACGGATAACACCATCGTTTGCCTTCATGCTATCAATAACAGACTGTGCAATCACGCCGCCGGTTACATCCATCATGGTATATGCATACTCCTTACGGCTTGCATTGACCATGTTTTCAATGTTACCGCCCGCGTTGCTGACTGCATTTGTCAGACAAGCAATGACGCTCGGAACATTCTTGTGCAGTACGCAAATCTTCTTGCCGACCGTATTGTTCATCTCAGCATTCGGGAAGTTGACAGAGTTGCGGATATTACCGTTCTCGAGATAATCAACCAGTTCCTTGGATGCCATAACAGCACAGTTATCCTCAGCTTCCTCAGTGGATGCACCAAGGTGCGGGATTGCAATGACACCTTCCATATTTGCAGACTTTGCATTCGGGAAGTCAGTTACGTACTTGCGAACCTTACCGGACTTCAGAGCAGCTTCCATAGCATCGTCATCAACGAGCAGATCACGAGCAAAGTTCAGGATGACAACGCCGTCTTTCATCATAGCGATGGTTTCAGCATTGATCATCTTCTCGGTATTCACAGCAGGATCTTCATTCTTAATAAGCGGAACGTGAACGGAGATAAAGTCACAGTTCTTGAAGATCTCCTCGCGGGTCTTTACGTGCTTGATCTGACGGGACAGATTCCAAGCAGCGTCTACAGAGATATACGGGTCACAACCGTAAACTTCCATGCCCAGAGCAGTTGCTGCATTACCAAGCGGACCACCAATTGCACCCAGACCGATGATACCGAGCTTCTTGCCCTTGATCTCAGTGCCGGCGAACTTGGACTTGCCTTTTTCAACCATCTTTGCGATGGTCTCCTCGCCCTTAATGCTCTGTACCCACTCGATACCACCAACAATATCGCGGGAAGCCAACAGCATACCAGCCAGAGCCAGTTCCTTTACGCCGTTTGCATTTGCACCGGGAGTATTGAATACAACAATACCTTCTTCAGCGCAACGATCCAGCGGGATATTGTTGACACCAGCGCCGGCTCTTGCGATTGCAAGCAGCTTGTCGCCAAAGGTCATTTCGTGCATAACAGCAGAGCGAACCAGAATCGCATCGGGATTCTCGCAAGCATCTGCAACCTGATAGTTTGCATTCAGTTCAGCAAGACCAACAGGAGAAATCTTATTCAGAGTCTGTACCTGAAACATTATATTTTCTTCCTTTCATAAAGTAGCATTGAGAAAAATAGCAAGGGCAACCATACCGATTGAAAACACAATTCTTAAGCGTTCTCAGCTTCAAATTTCTTCATGAACTCAACGAGCTTCTCAACGCCTTCGATCGGCATTGCATTGTAGATAGAAGCACGCATACCGCCAACAGATCTGTGACCCTTCAGGTTCTCGAAGCCAGCCTTCTTAGCCTCTGCAACAAACTTTGCATCCAGCTCCTCGTTGCCGGTGATAAACGGAACGTTCATCAGAGAACGGTCTTCCTTGCGGACAGTACCCTTGAACATCTTGCTCTGATCGAGGAAATCGTAGAGGATAGCAGCCTTCTTCTCGTTGAGAGCCTTCATAGCCTCCAGACCGCCCATCTTCTTCAGCCACTTGAATACCTTGCCGCAGATGTAGATGCCGTAGCAAGGAGGAGTATTATACATAGAACCGTTGTCAGCCTGAATCTTCCAGTTCAGCATGGTGGGAGTGTTCTCAACATACGGAGTCTCAGGAATCAGGTCCTCACGAGCGATCACGATCACAACGCCTGCCGGTCCGATGTTCTTCTGAACACCGCCGTAGATTACGCCGTACTTCTTGACATCAATCGGCTCAGAGAGGAAGCAGGAAGAAACGTCAGCAACCAGCTCATGACCCTTGGTGTTCGGCAGCTCGTGGAAAACAGTACCATAGATGGTGTTGTTCTGGCAGATGTAGACATAGTCTGCATCCTCAGGGATGTCAAGATCCTTGCAGTCAGGAATATAAGAGAAGGTCTTATCAGCAGAAGAAGCAACTGCAACTGCTTCGCCGTACTTCTGAGCTTCCTGATATGCTTTCTTTGCCCACTGACCGGTGATGATATATGCAGCCTTGCCGTTCTTCATCAGGTTCATCGGAACAGCAGCAAACTGCTGGGAAGCACCGCCCTGCAGGAACATAACCTTGTAGTTATCGGGAATGCCCATCAGGTCGCGGAGATCCTGCTCAGCTTCGTCGATGATCTGCTGATACATCTTGGAACGGTGAGACATCTCCATAACGGACATACCGCATCCACGATAATCCAGCATTTCCTCTGCTGCTTCTTTCAGGACTTCCTCCGGCAGAACAGCCGGACCTGCGCTGAAATTGTAAATTCTGCTCATTGTAAAAACCTCCGTTTTCATTATATGGATTCGACCAGCGAATTCAATCGGGAATCAATCTTCGGGTATAGTTTCCCCCTCTGATTGTTACTTCTATAGTATACAATTTTTTGCTGTTGTTGTCAAGCGGATTTCGGCAATCTTTGTGAAAAAAATAACAAGATTGGAGCGACTGTCACTTTTTCACAAATGTTGGTAAATCTGATTGAGCAGTTTGCCGAAGTTCTCGTTGACGTCTGCGCGCCTCTGCTTCCTGCAAACTCATGGGACAACCGCAATAATCCTGACGATACAAACCATATTCCTCCGAGAGCGTAACAGAACGCGGATATCCGCCGCCTTTCTTGAAATCAGAAGGCAGATATTTCATCGGATAACGTGACGCCAAATCCTCACCGCAAGCATTGATAAACGCCGCATTCTTGTGCGGACTGACCGATAGCGTTGTAGCAAAAAAGTCGCAATTGGCAGCAATTGCCGCCCTGACTGCTTCCTCCATCCGCTGAGCAATACAATGCTCGCAACGCTCGCCCATTTCAGGAGTCCCCTCGACTCCCCTCACCGCATCCCAGAAAGGCTTGTCATCATAAGGCGGTGCAAGCAACGTGATCGGATGCGGTGATTGCAAAGCATCAAGCAGTTGTTTTTGCGTATTCAAACGCTTTTCGTATTCTTCTCTCGGCGCAATATTCGGATTATAATAAAATAGTACAATTTCAAAATACGGCATTAACTGCTCCAAAACCGCGGTACTGCAAGGTCCGCAGCAGCTATGCAGTAGCAGTTTGGGTACAGGGTTTTGCGGCAGGGCATCCAGAATTTGACGCATTTCCTTATGATACTGCCGTTTTTCCATTTTGCACTCCCCTTTCCATTCATGCAACAGAAAAGGACGGTTTCCCGTCCTTTTCAAATTATTCTACAGAAATCAGATAGTAATAAATCGGCTGTCCGCCGGCAATATTCGTAATCTCAATACGGTTGCCAAGCTTTGCGGTCAACTGATCTTTCAGTTCCTGTGCCTGATCTTCGGTAACATCCGCACCATAAATCAGAGTGACATAGCTGGTATCGCTCTTGACCATTTTCTTTGTCAACTTATAAGCCGCTTTGTTGACTTCCTTTTCGGTAAAGGAAAGTTTACCGTTTTCCAGCGCAAGGATTTCATCCTTGTGAATGGGATGACCATCCAGTTCAGAATCGCGTGCTGCAAATGTGATTGATCCCGTAGAAACAGCCTCAAAAGCCTTTGTCATCTGCGCACGGTTGCTGTTGAGATCAGCGGTTTCGTCAAATGCAAGCATCGCAGCGATGCCCTGCGGAATCGTGCGGGTCTGCAATACACAAACATTACGATTTGCAAGCTTCACAGCCTGCTCGGCAGCCATAATAATATTCTTGTTGTTCGGCAGAACAAAAACAGTTCTTGCGGGGGTCATATGAATTGCTTTCAGGATGTCATCCGTAGAAGGATTCATGGTCTGACCGCCCTTGACCATCTGGTCCACGCCCAAATCAAGGAAAGTCCGCTCTAAGCCGGCACCGGCTGCAACTGCAACAAAACCAAAATCCTTGGTCGGCTCGACCGGAACAACATCGCCCTGCTTGACGATTTTTGCCTCTTTGACCTTGCCTGCGTGCTGAATACGCATATTTTCGATTTTCGGCTTGGGGTCATTAATAAAGGTACCGAATTCCAAAGCCTTGGTGATCGCCATACCCGGGTTATCGGTATGCACATGCACCTTGATGATCTCATCATCCTCAACAACGACAACGCAGTCGCCGATGGTTTCAAGATACGCTCTCAGCTTCGCGGCATCTACTGTAGAATCGTGCTTTTCAACAATATACTCTGTGCAGTAGGTAAAATTGATCTCATCATCATACTGTGCTACAGCAGAATTGAAATCAACGGTCGGATCGGGAGCAACAGCAGATTTTTTCTCTGACTTTTCCTCCGGCAAAGCGGCACCGCGGAACGAATCCAGCATACCGCTCAAAATGATGCAGAAGCCCTGTCCGCCTGCGTCCACGACATTTGCTTTTTTCAGTGCAGGGAGCATTTCAGTGGTCTGCTTGAGAACAACATTTGCCTCATCCAAAACGCCCTGCCAGAAATCAAGGGCATCCATCTCTGTTTTGGCAAGTTCCTGCGCCTTATTGGCAGCCATGCGCGAAACCGTCAGAATTGTGCCCTCTGTCGGCTTCATAACAGCCTTGTACGCGCCAGCAACACCCAGTTCGAGCGCATTGGCAAAATCAGCGTTTTCGGCGTTAGTGAGCCCTGCCAGTCCTTTCGAGAATCCGCGGAACAGCAGAGATGTAATGACACCCGAATTGCCTCTTGCGCCGCGCAGCATAGAGGATGCAGCGACATCAGCAACTTCCGATACGGTCAGATCATCGCTCAAGAGCTCCAGTTCACGCTTGGCCGCACTGATGGTCATGGACATATTCGTACCGGTATCGCCATCGGGAACAGGATAAACGTTGAGTTCATCCACAGCCCGTCTTTTATTGGTAATCAGAATCGCAGCATGAATAATCGCTGCTTTCAATTGCTTTCCAGTAATCACGATATTGCTCTCCTCACCTGTTATGAACGGATACCGTCAATATAGACGTTAATTTCTGCGGGAGCGATGCCCACTGCCTGTTCCACGGCATACCGCACCTTATTGCGAATGCTGTCGGTAATCGCATTGATGTTAGCGCCAAGACCAGTCAGGATATGAAGGTCAATGACAAGCGCGTTTCCATCTGCACGGAGTTGAATTCCACGGTGAATATCAGCGGGAAAAAGCTTTGTTTTTACGGTTTCGATCAGGGATGAATCATTCAGATCCGCAACACCAAAACAGTTTGTGACCGTCTGTTCAATCAAATCGTACAGATATGCTTTGGATACCCGAATACTGCCGATATGGTTTTCAATAACAATCATATTGGTACTCCTTTCATGAAATCCAAGTTTTATTATAGCACAAACTTTTCTGAAATACAAGTACTTTTCAGAATTTTTAAGAAATCGCGTCGCCCGCCTTACAGACGAACGACGCGATTGTACCAATTTTAATCTTCAAGGAACGAAAGAATCACATTCGGGAAGCAGGCTTTTGCGGCTTCCTCAAGGGATTTTGAAACCGTAACATGAGCAAGTTTCGTACAGCCGTCAAACGCATCCTCACTGAGTTCCGTCACGCTTTCGGGAATCGTCAGCGATTCGAGGGCAGTACAGTCAGAGAACGCACCCGCACAAATCTTCTCCAATGTAGAGGGAAGTGTGACAGTTTTCAGGTTTTCGAGTCCTGCACAGGCACCCGCACGAATTTCCAGATAACCATCCGGAATTTCAAGGGATTCTGCTTCCTCATCGCAAAGTTTTGCGCGGAGTTTCGCGGTAAATCTACCATCTCCGAGAATCGGCGGAGCAGTCTCCAGCCAAGTAAATACCGTTGCATTCGGGAACAGCAATTTTGCCTCTTTCTCGAATCTGCGCGGTAATGTGACATCTGTCAGCGCATCACAGGAATCGAATGCATCCTCCGCGATTTCCATGACCGATACAGGAATGACCAATCGCTCCAGTGCATTGCAGTCAGAGAACGCACCGTTGCCAATTTTCTCAATCGTGGACGGAAGTTCAAGCGATTCGAGATGTTCGAGAGCAGCGCACGCACCTGCGCGAATCTCACGATAGCCCTCAGGGATTTCCATGACAAACTCGCCATGATAGAACCGTTTGCATTCCTTCGCGGTCAGCTTACCATCCTCAGGCACGCCGCCCTCGTAACCGGTACGCTCCACGATAATCGGCTCATTGGTAATTTCGCCGGTAAAGATTGCATCTGCGAGATTTTCCATAACCTCAAGTGTCACATCAGAGCCATCAGATTCAGGCTTCGGCAACTCGACTTCCGGTTCGTCAATGATCTCCAGCGACGGGATTGAATTGTCATCAAAGAGCGAATTTGCAAGGAAATTCATCTCTTTCTTTGGCGCATTTTCATCTGTCGGTGCCTCAGTGATTTCTTCAAGTTTTATCAGAGGATCGCTCGGTTCGGGTTCCATCTCGACCTGCGGTTCTTCATCTACAAAGAGCGAATCTGCAACTGCTGTCATGACATCTGCCATTTCAAGCGGCTTTTCTTCGGGTTGCTCAATGATAACAGCGTCTACGACCGTATCCGTCATTGCCTCTGCGGTAGCCGATTCCGCAATATCATCAGAAACCGAATCAGTTTCTTCTTCTGACGTACTCACAGCGTCAAAGTCGGAAATCGCCTCAGAAAGGCTCTCAATATCAGCATCGTTGCGAATGGCTTCAAGAACGGGAGACTCCCCTGTGGTAAACAGTTCCTCGGCAACTGCCTTGATTTCTTCGGGTTCTTCAGCAACAGCTTCGGTTTTCTCAGAAATTTCTTCCAGAATCACTGCTTCCGCGGATTCCTCAGCAACCGTTTCGGCTTCTTCAGATTCCACAGTTTCCTCGGAACTCTCCTCCAAAACCGCTGTATCCGCCGATTGTTCAGAAAGCATTGTACCTGCCTGCGCCTCAGCCAAACCATCTGTTGATTCCGTAGACGCAACGGTCTTTTCAGCATCCTTTTTCGATTCAGGCGATGCAAAAATGGAATCCGCCACAAAACTGAACTCATTCTTCAGGATCTCATCATGTTCAGCGGCTGCTGCATCTTCTTCGGAAATTGCCGAAATGATCTCCTCCAGAGAAAACTCTTTCGTTTCCGGCTCAGGTTCAGCGGTTTCAACAGGTTCGTCTGCTTCTTCCGCAGGAACTTCAATTTCCACAGGAGTACTCATTTCAGCAGGTTCTTCGGTAGGCGGAACAGGCTGTGCAAGTTTCTCGTAGATTGCATCGCCGTCTGAAATAGCTGATACGATATCATCCAGCGATACAGAAGCCTGATTTCCAATTTTACCAAGAGCCTCAGAGACTTTTGCATGTGTCAATTCATCAGTTTCAAGGACATCATCCGCTTCTGAGAAAATACCTGTAGCAACCAGTTGCTGTTCGGTTGCATTATCCTCCAAAGCAGCGGATCCTTTGATATTATCAAGATTTTCAGGTTCCTGTTCAGCAATTTCATCCAGCGTTATATCGGCACCGGATTCAGAAACCGCATCCTCGCTGATTGCTTCGATCACTTCTTCAGCTTCTGCACCATCAACCGCAGACAGATCTGAAAGGGATTCATCCGTCATGACTGCGTGTTCGACATCAGCAGACAGATCCGAAGAAATCGTATCTGCCAAATCAGAGATCTCAGCGCCATCCAGTTCAGCAACTTCTTCGACCGACTCATCAATCAGTTCATCGGATTCAGCCTGCATAAACGGATTTGCCTCTGTCGTTTCTTCTTCAACAACCGCAGCTTCCAAAACCGTTTCAATTTGCGGACGATCTTGCTGAATGATGCTTTCGTATACCTCGCCTTCAATTGCACGCTGACCGTCATCATCGGCGGAAACCTCAATCGGGTTGGTAAAATCAGCATCACGCTCGTAATGTTGCGGAACGCTCAGCGGATCAAGCTCCTCAAAAATAGAGCTGTCGATAACCTGTGCGGAACTGCGCAGCTCCTCATATTCCTTCACAATAGACGGGCATTCGTCCTCAGCAAAGTCCTCACACCACTGAATATTCAGGCTCGGATGATCGCGCAGTAATTCATCCTTACGATGCGAGAAGCACTTCGGCAAAACAACTGTTTCCAGTTTGGGGCATCCTGCAAACGGATGCATACCCATAAACCGCAGTGTGGACGGCAATACGATCCGCTTCAATTCAGGACAATCAAGGAAAGCTTCCGGTTCGATTGCCTGCAATCCCTCCGCGCAAATGATTTCCTCAAGTGATTTCAGTTCCACAAAAGCATGATAACCGATCAACTTTGCACTTGGCGGAATCAGGAAACGTTTCAGATTGGTCATTCCCATCATGCCGTGGTAGACATACGAAGAAATGACCACATAGCCGTTTGGCACTTTCATCGTACCGTCAATTGCGTCCAGTTCAGCGGCATCTCCGGCGGAAAATACCCACGGACATTCATGCAGCAGCTGTCTGACACGAATCGGACGCGCACTGCCAAATGTCAGTAAAATCGACGGACTGCGCATAAACAAAACCGCAGCACCGTAACGGTCAAACTCCTCCGGGAATGTAACATCACGAACACGCTCGCAGCCAAAGAAAGCACCAAATTCGAATTCGTTGAGTGCTTTCGGAATCGTCAACGTGAGCAGACGGCTGTTGGAACCAAAGGCATAGCTGCAAATGCGCTGTACACCAAGCGGGATCTCGAACTTGGTCTGATTTGCCATATCAGCCAATGCGAGCGGACCGATGCACGGATGCTGATACATCTTCGAAAGGCGTTCCGCAAAGGTACTAGCCTCTGCGCACATTTCCGCAGTAAACAGACGCTGTTCGGGTGTGGGCGGAAAATCGGGAGCAACAATCGACATGAAAGTTGCAGGCGGTTCTGCGCGATATTCCTCTCGGACATCCTCAGTCCAGCGGACGTTGATTTTAACAGTTCCCTCCAGAATAGACGGCAATTCTTCAGAAAAACGCTTCGGAATGGTCAGAGAACTAAGCATCGGACAGCCCGCCAAAGCAGATTCACCGATAAACTTCGTTGTCATTGGAATGCGAAGCGATGCAAGCTTATCGCAATTTGCAAAGGCGTGCTCAGAGATATAACGGATATTTTTCGGCACACGAATCTGCTCAAATCTGGACGGAGCAGCAAATGCCATCGGTCCGATGTAAGTGACCGTATCAGGCAGCACCAGACGATAAGGACCATTGCACCCTGAAAACGCATTCATATCAATGATCTGCACGCCGTTGGGCATAACAATATGCATAACGGTTTCCAAATTCGAAAATGCTCTTGCTGCAATTCTGCGAGTACTGCGCGGCAGGAAAATGGTTTTCAGTACGTGTTCGGGTTCACTTTCACGGATATCAATTCCTCTTGCCATATCGGGAGCGATAATGGTATAGCCCTCAGGAATCTGCAAAATGTGACTGCGAACCTGTAATTTTTTCACCTTTTCCGCAGTAAGGATATCCTCATATTTTTCAAGCAGCTCTGCAACAGTAACAATCTTCTCTTTGGAGAAGAAGCTCTTTTTCGGCCAATGCAGCTTGATCTCGGGACGATAAAGGAAATACTCCGCAGCAAGACGCTCAGGGAAATCATCACTCAGGAACACATCCGTCAGACGGGAACAGCCGGCAAACGCATCCGGTTCCACCTCAGTCAATGAATGCGGCAATTCCAGACCGAGCAGACGCGGAGAATTCCAGAACGCCTGTGTTTCGATTCTGCGAACGCCCTCAGGAATTGCGAATCGTTCACCGCCTTCGCTCTCCTGAAATGCCCGTGATGCAATAACGGTATACTGTTTCAGTTCGGTACTGCGTTCTCTTGGACCGGCAATCACCTTTGAAATTTCATGCGTAAACACGCGGTCATCAGGGCGATAGTGTCCACGCTGAACGGGTACAAGAGCCATACGAACATCAAACTGATAGAGTTCCTCGTTCACAACAGGAGTATCATTTTCAGAAGGACGAACAGTCATCTCGGCAAAACGTTTATTCATGTCAGCCTGTGTATCTGAAATCTCGCCAACCTTTTCCTTTACATCAGAGATGGCACCGACCTTTTCCTGAATATCGGAAATTGCACCGACCTTCTCCTGAACATCAGAAATGGCACCGACCTTTTCCTGAATATCAGAAATCGCGCCGACCTTTTCCTGAACATCAGAAATGGCACCGACTTTTTCCTGAATATCGGAAATGGCACCGACTTTTTCACGAATCTCGGAAATCGCTTCCGCATTCGCCTGATTTTCGGAAATGGCATCAACTTTCTCCTGAATATCCGAAATCGCGTCAATTTTGTCCTTCATACCACTCAGTTCGGAGGCACTCTGCTGAATATCACCGACAGCATCCAGTTTTTGCTGGACACTTGACTGCATCTCGGCGATTTGCTCAACGCGATCCTGCATTTTTGCAACAGATGCAATAGATTCCTGCATACTGGAAACGGCGTCGAATTTATCACGCATAGCAGCGAGATTATCGTTAAGCGACTGAATGATGCTGGTATCGAGAGCAGGTGCAGCGGCGGCAGCCTGCGTTGCAGAATTCTGCTTCGCAAGCATCTCGATCTGCTGCTGCATTGCTGCGATACTTTCCTCGAGTTTTCGCACCGTGTCGGATTCCGAAGGCTGACTGCTCGGCTGCTGTGGCTGGAATGCCGCCTGAGCTGATACACCGGATGGCAGCGGATTGACTGTTTTCTCTGCCTCTGCCTGTGCAACTAATTTCTCGATTTCCGCATCGCCGCCGTTAACAGGCAGTTCCGGAATCGGCGTTTCGAATTTCTCATCGAACTCCATTTCAGGACGTTCGGAATACTCATCGACCCATTGAATGACAGGATTTGTGTTTTCTCCAAAAATACGTTTCGATTCGAGAGCATCGCTGATGATCCGCGGCATATAGAGCTGATTGAGCTGCGGACAGTTACAGAGTGCAGAAGGGTTGATGCTCTTGGTAGCAGGCGGCAGATAAAGCCGCTGCAAACCGTTGCACTCCCAGAATGCACTAGTACCGATCGTTTCCACCTTTTCAGGCAGCATCAGAGAAGTCAGCGATTCGCAGCCCGTGAATGCGCCTGCGCCAACACT
Organism: Oscillospiraceae bacterium; assembly: GCA_045600205.1. Lineage (GTDB taxonomy): Bacteria > Bacillota > Clostridia > Oscillospirales > Ruminococcaceae > Firm-04. The sequence continues at coordinate 68,130 of JAZRXM010000006.1, forward strand.
CTTGATCTCGTTACCGAACCCGATTTTACTCAGATTCTTGCATCCCGCAAACATTTCCTCAGAAATTTCCTCGAGTCTTGCGGGTAATTTGATGACACGGAGGGCTTCATCATCCATAAACAGACCTGCGCCCACATGCTTGACGCTGTCAGGCAACGCAACGGAGCGAAGTCGTTTACATTTCGCAAAAGCGTAGTTATCAATATGAGTTGCACCATCAAGGACAATCACTTCCTCCAGTTCAGGCAGGAAAGAAAACGCCTCGGGAGCAATAATGCGGATACTTGGCGGAATAATGACCTTTTTGACGCCCTTATTGTTCATTCCGCGGAACGCTGAAGATACAATTCCGAAATAATCCGAAGGAATGGTCAAGATGCCATCGTTCACGGTCAGCACCATAGATTCGCCTTGTGTCAGGATACCTTTGGTTTCGTCCATGATCTGCTGAATTTTCTTCTGCTTTGCAGCAAACAGCATCTTCTTGCCAAAGTTGACCATCAAAGCAGGATTAAAGAAAAACAACTCCAGTGCCAGCCGTTCGGAGAATTCTTCCGGAACATTCACTGTTTTGAGCATATCACAATCAAAAAACGCCCAGATGTCAAATTCGGTTAATGATGCAGGGATCACCAGATGTTCCAGATTACTGGTGTTCTTGAAGCTGCGCGTAAAGAAAGCGTGTGATTCAATTTTATGAACACCTTCAGGGATAGTCAGTTCTTTGACTTGTGAAAAACCTGCCAGTGCGCCTGTTCCGATAACCGTAAAGTCTGGCGGAAGCTTGAGTTTTTCAGTATTACTGCGAATAAAGCTTTTGGAATCCTCTCGTGTCAGAATTCGTTCGCCCACAAGAATGCCTCCTTTGTTGCATCAATTAATTGTATGAAACCATTCATACAGGATTAAATGTATTATAACATATTTTCCTACAAATTTCAAGTGTTATTTGTGATTTTTTTACAGGAAATCGAAAAAATAAACCGAAAGCATCATTTTGTTCATAAATAAGCGAAAAAAGCGGTACGAAAACAATCGTACCGCTTTTTCAAAGCAACATCAGTTCAACTTTCCAAACGTGCAATCACACGCAGCAGCTTGGTTACATCAGACATATCGACCAGACCGTCGCGATTGCAGTCAGTTCTGGAAACGCCGTCCGGAGTAATGGTGATAGAGCTATCCTCGCCGACATAGCGGGAAAGCAGTACGGCATCTGCAATGGAAACCTTGGTATCATCGTTGATATCGTAGTTCGGAGCAGTTGTCGGAGCAGCTTCTGTCAACTTGATTGCCGTAGCATAGGTGGTCACAGTGTCGGTCAGCTTGATTTCAAGCGGGGTAGTCAAAGAATAGGATGCACTGCCGTCAGCATCATTTTCATCGGATACAGTCATGAAAACGGACTCACCGCTCTTGAATGTCGGAGAAGAAAACAGCGCATAGGTAAACTTTTTGGTTGTGGTACGCTTCAAAAACGGCTCAGTTGCATCTTTCTGGCAGAAGCGGAATTCAAGATCCTTCGGATATTCCTGGTCAAAACTTGTAAGGAGCACAGGCTGTGTTGCATTCAGATTCTCGACCTGGTTGTCTTTTGCGGTAGCAAGGACATTGCCGCCGCTGATTGATATCTTACCCTCATCGCAGCGCAGACCGCGGTCGCCGCCCGCCTCAACTTTTCCGTCGGAAATGACAATCTCGGTTTCAGCCTGGATCGCATCATTGCCTGCCTTGACCTCGACTTTGCCGCCTGAAATGGTAACGTCGCCTTTGGTAGACTTGATGCCGTCACCTTCCGCATTCACATCGACCTTGCCATCCTTAATGGTGACGGAAGATTTTGCACGGATACCGTCCTCAGTTTCGGTCTTGACTTTAATATTACCGCCATTCAGTTTCAAATCATTGTTGCACTGAATACCATACTGGAAAGCCGCCTCAATACGCAGGCTGCCATCACCCTTGATGGTCAGGTCGTCCTTGGCAAAGATCGTACCCTGTGTTTCGGTATAGGTTTCGCCGTCATAGAGGAAATTCTCGGTGCCTGCGACCAGATTGATGGACGTATTCTCAGCATTCACAATGTAAACGGGAGCTTCGGAAACACCTGTGATAGACACACCATTAAAATACAGCTTAACGGTTTCAGCGTCCACAGTTTCATCCGGTACATTGACGCAAATCTGACCATTCTCCAAAGTGCCGGTAAATTCATAAGCACCCGATGCGGAAATCGTGATCTTTCCGCCGTCAACTGTTACATTTTCACCCTCTGCAACAGCTTTATTGCCATCCATGGTAATTTTCGCAGTCATGACAACTGTCTCTTCGTTCTCCTCATCCGCAGCAAAAGCGAAGGAAGCAGGCGCTGCCGTGCAAAGCATAGAGATTGCAAGCGCAGCAGAACAAATTTTCGATACTTTTTTCATACTCATAAATCCTTTCCGTACTATTATATATAATATGTAGTATCACGGCTTCCCCCGATTCCGCTTTACTGTTTATCAGTGTAACACAACAGGTCTGATTTGTCAATAAGTTTTCAGCATTTATTCTGTCAAAAAGTGACCTGATACGTCAAATTTAGCAATATTTTAAGACAAGTCGCTCTGAGAAACGCCTTTCATGGTCAAACCGATTCTGCCGCGTTTCGCATCCACATCCATGACCTTAACGCGAACGATCTGCCCCACCTTGACCACATCCAGCGGATGATTGATGCGACCGCGATTGGAAAGCTGCGAAATATGAACAAGACCGTCCTCATGCACACCGATATCGACAAAAGCACCAAAATCCACAATATTGCGTACAGTGCCAACCAGTTCCATATCAGGTTTCAGGTCTGCGACCGTCATGATGTCGCCGCTGCGTAAAAGCGGAGCAGGCAGTTCGTCACGGGGATCCCGACCGGGTTTTTTGAGTTCGGCTACAATATCGCGCAGTGTGGGTTCACCAACGCCGAGATTTTTGCTCAGTGTCCCGTATCCCTGTTGTTCGACCTGCTCCAGCAACCCCGTCAGGCTTCCGCCGATATCGGAAAGTTCGCAGCCGCATTCCTTGAGAAGTGCTTCAGCCGCCGGGTAACTTTCCGGGTGAACGCCCGTATTATCCAGAGGATTTTTGCCGTCACGAACACGCAAAAAGCCTGCACAGAGTTCATAAGCTTTTGCACCGAGTTTCGGCACTTTCAGCAATGCCTTTCTGCTCACAAACGGACCGTTTTCCTCGCGGTAGGCAACAATGTTGTGTGCAATACCGCTGTGAACACCGGAAATATAGGAAAGCAACGAAGCGGATGCGGTATTGACATCCACACCGACAGCGTTCACACAGTCCTCAACAACACCCGTGAGCGATTCGGAAAGGCGTGCAGGCGGCATATCATGCTGATATTCTCCGACCCCGATTGCCTTCGGCTCGATTTTGACGAGTTCCGCGAGCGGGTCCTGCAAACGTCTTGCAATGGAAACCGCACTACGCAGGGAAACATCGTATTCGGGAAATTCCTCAGCAGCGAGTTTCGATGCGGAGTACACTGATGCACCCGCCTCACTGACGATTGCATAAGCAATCTTTCTGCCGGAAAGTTCTCTGAGGATTTCGGCAACACACTGTTCCGATTCTCTAGAAGCAGTACCGTTTCCGATTGCAATTGCCGTAACCTGATACTGTTCGATCAGATTCTTCAGCTTCAGTTTGGAGGAAGCGATTGCAGAAGCGGAATTTGCGGTGATATAGACCACATCGGTTGCAAGAACTTTTCCGGTCGGGTCCACAATTGCGACCTTACAGCCCGTGCGGAAACCGGGGTCCAGACCAAGGGTGATCTCGCCACGCATGGGCGGCTGCAGCAGCAATTGCCGCAGATTCGAAGCAAATACAGTAATTGCCTGTTCGGATGCAGCATCGGTATTCTCGTTACGTACTTCACGCTGTACCGCAGGATTCAGTGATTTCTTATAAGCCTCCAGAGCTGCCTGTTCGACAATTTCGCCGCAAGCAGAGCTGTTCTTGACATACGGCTTCGTGACAATATTCTCGCCCAGTCCCTCCGGCATCAGAATGGCAACCTTGAGAAAGCCCTCTTTCTCGCCGCGGTTGATTGCAAGAATGCGATGTTTTGCCGCTTTATCAATCGGTTCATGATGATCATAGTATTTGCGGTAAACGCTGTCGGTATCAGGGTCAACCGCCTTGACAACCAGACTGCCGCGCATCGCCATGACATTACGCAGACGCTTTCTGACTTCTGCGTCATCGGAGATCTGCTCCGTGATGATGTCTACTGCACCCTGTAACGCCGATTCTGCATCAGGCACTTCATTTTCCTCATTGATAAAGGCAGCAGCTTCCGTCATCGGGGCGATTATCGGATTCTGTTCCAGAATCAGGTCAGCAAGCGGCTGCAAACCTCTCGCCTTTGCGACCGAAGCTTTGGTCTTACGCTTTTGCTTATAGGGGCGGTACAAGTCCTCGACCTCGACCAGTGTTTTAGCCTCAGAGATTGCCGCAGCGAGTTCGTCCGTCATTTTCTCCTGAGCGAGAATGGCAGCAGAAACTTCGTCTTTTCGTTCTTCCAGCTTTCGCAGATAATTCAGGCGCTCGTTTAACGCATGAAGTGTCTGGTCATCGAGAGATCCCGTCACCTCTTTTCGGTAACGTGCAATGAACGGAATGGTTTTTCCGTCATCAAGCATAGCGACTGTGTTGTTCACCTGCTCCTGCCGCAAACGAAACTCCTCTGCAAGCTGTTTCAAAATATCCATAATGTACCTCCGTGTAATATGCTTTGACCAATGCGATCAGCGGATTGTCCGAACAAATATTGTCTATACTATATTTGTCGTTTTCCGCATGGAATGAACGCGTTTCCATACTATTATATAAAAAATCTTCCGAAAAGTCAAGCCATCCATGCATTTTTTCGGTCTGAACGTGTGATTCAATGGTATTTGTGAAAAAAAGCAATGCTTTTCCCCTATCTTTGCAGAAAAACCGCACCTCAAAAAAATATTTCTGTGAAATTGCAAAAAAAGGCTTGCATTTTTTTGTGAAGTATGCTAAAATAGAGAAAAGCGATTTTTATGGGAACTCGGCAGACATAACGTGATAAAGCCTTTTTTCTGAATTATGGCGAAATCAGGGTCAGCCTGCCATTCCATTAGAAATCTGCACAAATGTCAAATTGACCAAAGAACAAACCCGAAAGAAAGGAGCTGCGGCTCTCCGCCGTTGATACTATTGAATTATGGCTAAAATGAAAGTACTCGTTCTGTTCGGCGGAACAACAAATGATTATGAACAATCCCTGCGTTCTGCCACGGCAGTATTGCAGGCTTTGCCCGAGGAACAGTATGAGGCAGTTGCAGTCGGCATCAGCCGAAAAGGACGCTGGCTCTACTTCCCCGGCGACATCTGCGAGATTGAAGCAGGGACATGGGAACAAAATCCCGACTGCTCCCCTGCGATCCTCTCTCCTGACCCAGCCCATCGCGGCATACTCATTTTAGAGGATGACACATACAGCCTCAAACGTGTGGATATTATTTTCTCGCTGCTGCATGGCGCGTATGGAGAAGACGGTTCCGTACAGGGTCTATGTGAGCTTTCGCACATCCCGTATATCGGAAACGGCATTCTTGGTTCGGCAGTCTGCCGCAACAAAGCAATGGCACATGAGATTCTGAGTGCAGCGGGAATTCACACCCCGCAATGGTACAGCATCTCGCAGCGTGATCTGAACCGCATTGATGCCAGATGCGAGGAAGCCGAAGAAAAACTCGGCTATCCCCTGTTTGTCAAGCCTGCAAGCTGCGATGCATCGAAAGGCACAAGCGTTGTCAACAACTTTGAAGAACTGACTACGGCAGTCAAGCTAGCGTTCACACAGGATTCCACTGTACTGATAGAGCAGCTTGTCAAAGGAAAAGAACTGCGCGTTGCAGTTTTCGGCTATGATATGCCTTTCTCCTCGTTCATCGGAGAAATGAAATTTGGAAAACTGGTCATCCCCGCTGCAATTGAGGATGCACTGGTTCCGACGCTACGTGAAATTGCAATTCAGGCATATACCGCACTGGATTGCAAAGAGCTTGCCCTGTTTGATTTCTTCTATACAGACAACGGTGAGATTCTGCTGGGTGAAGTCAACACAATGCCATCCCTTGCGGAAGATGCGATTTATCCGCAGTTAATGAATGACCTTGGTATGCGATACACCTACCTGCTGGAAAAACTGATTGAGCAGGCTTTGGAACACGCCGACCGTGGTTTCTGAGCGGAGGTCTGCGCATGCACATTAAAATGCAGGAAACCTGCAACGCTATGCTCACGATGGTCAGCACGCAGAGTATCGATAACGAAACGGACAGTTCCACACTGCAATCGGAAGCTGTCTATCAGTTTTCGGAAGGTTCGGCCGTCATATCGTTCTTCGAAACCGCAGAGGATCAAATGCAGCAGCATACGGTCATCACTTTTCTGAAAGACAAGCTGGTAACGATTAATCGGAGCGGCATTTGCAATTCCGAATTTCTGATTCAAATCGGGCAGACGCATCCCTGCAAGTACGAGTTGCCGTTTGGAAGTCTGGAACTTTCCATTTTCGGCAAGGAGATTCGCTCAGATTTGAATGAACAGGGCGGCGAATTATTTCTCTCCTATGCCGTCTATACCAACGGAAGCATCGCCGGTCACAATACGGTCAGCGTCAAAATTCAGTTGAAATAGCCGATTTTTCGGATATATAGCCCCACGCAAAAACAGAAAGGAGTTTTCTGATTTGAACCACATTTCCGCGGCATCTCAAGCCGCACATACCCTCATTGTGGAAGCACTCGGCAGATTAGTAGCCGATGGTACCTTCCCTGCTGAACCTCTGCCTGATTTCATCATTGAAATTCCCGCAGACCGTTCTCACGGCGATTTTGCGGCAAATGTCGCAATGGTATGCGCCAAGCCCCTGCATATGGCTCCCAGAAAAATCGCGGAGGCAATTGCATCGGCTCTGGATCTGCAAGATTCGCCCTTTGCCAAAGTCGAAATTGCAGGACCGGGATTCATGAATTTCTATCTTGCAGACGGCTGGTACAGCGGCGTTGTCCAAAACGTCATTGCAGAAGGCAGCGACTACGGAAAAACAAACAGCGGCGAGGGCAAACGTGTTCTGGTTGAGTTTGTATCTGCAAACCCCACAGGTCCGATGCATGTCGGAAATGCCAGAGGCGGTGCAATCGGTGACTGTCTTTCTTCGGTACTGGAAGCCGCAGGTTACAATGCCGAGCGTGAATTTTACATCAATGACGCAGGCAACCAGATCGAAAAGTTCGCAACTTCGTTGGAAGTGCGTTATCTCCAAGCCTGCGGGCAGGATATCGAAATGCCTGAAGATGCATATCAGGGCGCGGACATTACCGCACATGCAACTGCATTCTTTGCAGAAAACGGCAACAAATACGAAAACGCAGACCGTAAGGAACGCAGAGATGCACTCGTAGCATTTGCATTGCCGAAAAACATTCAGGGCTTGAAAAATGACCTTGGTCAATACCGCATTCAGTACAACACATGGTTCCCTGAAAGCACGCTCCATGCAGACGGCAGCGTAGCAAAAATCATTGAGCAACTGAAAGCAAGCGGATACACTTACGAAAAAGAGGGTGCGCTCTGGTTCAAAGCAGAGGAACTCGGTGCAGACAAGGATTTCGTCATTGTCCGCTCCAACGGCATCCCGACTTACGTTGTTCCTGATATTGCATACCATTATAATAAGCTGGTCACACGTAATTTTGACCGTGCGATCGACATTCTCGGCGCAGACCACCACGGCTATGTACCGCGTTTGAAAGCAGCACTCACCGCACTCGGCGTAGATGCTTCCCGTCTGACCGTTGTACTGATGCAAATGGTCGCAGTCATGCGCGACGGAAAACCTGTCAAGCAATCCAAGAGAAGCGGTAAAGCGCTTACACTCGTCACTTTGCTGGAGGATATCCCGGTCGATGCAGCTCGTTTCTTCTTCAACCTGCGTGAAGCAAATTCTCACTTCGAATTTGACCTTGACCTCGCAGTGGAGAAGTCTTCCTCCAACCCTGTGTACTATGTTCAATATGCGCACGCGAGAATTTGCAGCCTGCTCCGTAATCTGACCGATGCAGGAATTGCAATACCCAAAACAGAAAGTGTCATGCTCGAATTGCTCAATTCCGCGCCAGAACGGGAACTGATCCGCGAACTTGCTCTCCTCCCTGCGGAAATTGATACCGCAGCAAAACTCCTCGATCCATCCAGACTGACCAAGTACTCCGTGGAGCTTGCAGCATTGTTCCACAAGTTCTACGATGCCTGCAAAGTCAGAGATGCGGAAACAGAGCAGCTTCGTGATGCGAGAATTGTGCTTTGCAAAGCCGTTTTACAGGTGCTTGGTAATGTCCTGACACTCTTAAAAGTAACGGCACCTGAGAAAATGTAACAAAAAGTTACAAATCAGTTACACGAACTAGAATGTATGTTCTTGAATTTCGGTGTTTTTTACAACCGAAGCCCATTATTTACGGTACTATATCAAATATTCACAGAATGTTAACGTTTTCGTAACAAATTCCGAGAGCGAATGTGTTACAATTTGTAATAAGTTCGGCAGAAGCGGACAGTTTTTGATGTGAACGATTATAAATTGCCACATATCCGTTTGCTCGATCATTACGATTTCTGTGTTTATTGATTTGCATACTGCATTCCATAAATCCAAATGAATATTGAAGAAAGCGAAGGGATTCTTTATGTCAAACAGACCTTTTCAGGGACTCGTCGTTCAGATGCATGACACCATTGACGCTACCGTCGGCGTCGTAGACGAGACCGCGACAATTATCGCTTGCAGCGATCTTTCCAGAGTCGGCACCACCAATGAGTTCGTATCGCTCGATATGAACGAGAGCGGTGACCTCTTTATCCGTGACGGTTGCACCTATAAACCGTTCGGTGCCCGTACTTCCGCCCCCGACTACGCTGTTTTTGTCGAAGGTACGGACGAAAATGCTGCAAAGTATGCGGACATCCTCGCAATTGCAATGTCCAGCATCAAGCAGTACTACGATGAAAAATATGACCGCAACAACTTTATCAAGAATGTTGTCCTCGACAATGTTCTCCCCGGCGATATCGTTGTAAAGGCAAGAGAACTTCATTTCAACGCTGAGATCAGCAGAGTCGTTTTCCTGATTCGCATCGTTTCCGCAAACGATATCTCTGCTTACGATGTTATTCAGAACCTGTTCCCTGACAAGAGCAAAGATTTTGTTTTCAACATCACCGAAACCGATATCGTTCTTGTCAAAGAGATCAAGTCCTCCGTTGAAAGCAAAGACCTCGAAAAGCTCGCTCGTTCCATTGCGGATACTCTTTCCAGTGAATTCTATACCCGTGTCAATGTCGGTATCGGTACCAGCGTTGTCGGCGTCAAGGAACTGGCTCGCTCCTTCAAGGAAGCTCAGATGGCTCTCGAAGTCGGCAAGGTATTCGATACGGATAAGGTCATCGTCAGCTACGATAACCTCGGCATTGCTCGTCTGATCTATCACCTGCCCACTACCTTGTGCGAAACTTTCCTGCACGAAGTATTCAAGCGCGGCAGCATTGAGAGCCTCGACCACGAAACCCTGTTCACCATTCAGCGTTTCTTCGAGAACAACCTCAACGTTTCCGAAACTTCTCGTAAGCTCTTTGTTCACCGTAACACGCTTGTTTATCGTCTGGAAAAAATTAAAAAACTCACCGGTCTTGATTTGAGAGAATTTGACCACGCAATCATCTTCAAGATTGCTCTGATGGTCAAGAAATATCTGTCGGCAAGTCCTGTGAAATTCTAATTTGTCTGATGTATGCGGGGTGCCGGACGAATTTCCGTTTGGCACCCCTCATTTTGTTTTTTCGTTAAATATCATACGGAATGCAAATCTCTTCTGCAAATTTGCATAAGACGTCAGAACCGATGCCCCACTGCTGTCCCTCTCTCTCCAAGCAGCACTGAGGAGCGGTTTCCGTAAAAAAGAGGAGGATTCCTTTGGTTGAACTAAAAAATGTTTCCGTTACCTACGAAAGTACCGGCGTGGAAGCACTCAGCAATATCAGCCTCAAGGTTGAACAAGGCGAGTTCGCTTTCGTGATCGGTCGCTCCGGTGCCGGAAAAAGTACCCTCATTAAACTGCTGCTCAAGGAACTTGATGCGAACAGCGGTGAGGTTTGGGTAAACGGCTACAACCTGACCAAAATGAAAAAGCGCAAAGTCCCTGAATTCCGCCGCACCATCGGCGTTGTCTTTCAGGATTACAGACTGATCGACACCATGACCGTTTACGAAAATATCGCTTTCGTTCTGCGCGTCACCGACGCCCCCATGAAACTCATTCGCAAACGCGTTCCCTACGTCATTTCCCTTGTCGGTTTGCAGGATAAAGCCGACAGCTACCCCAGTGAGCTCTCCGGCGGCGAACAGCAGAGATGTGCCCTTGCAAGAGCTCTCGTCAATGACCCGGCTCTGCTCATTGCAGATGAACCAACCGGAAACGTTGACCCTGAACTCGCTTACGAGTTGGTTGACTTGCTCAAAGGCATCAACGAATGCGGTACTACCATTCTGATGGTCACCCACGCTCACGATATGGTCAGCCACTTCGGCGGTCGTATCATCAATATCAGTCAGGGCGAAGTCGTCTATGACGATGTCATCGGAGGTGCTGAAGTTGAAGCTGAGTAGTTTTCGTTATCTTGTCAGTCAGGGCTTCGACAACGTCTGGAAAAACCGTATCATGGCGTTTGCTTCGTTCTGTGTACTGCTCGTCAGTTTGCTGCTCGTCGGTTTGTCCGTTCTCGTTTATGTCAACATCAATTCTATCATTGGCGGCATTGAAAACAAAAATGAAGTCATCGTCTATTTGCTGGACGGTACCACTGATGAGGAAATTGAGGAAGTCGGTATCAAACTTTCCTCTCTGCCCTATGTCAGCAACTGTACCCTCTATTCCCGCGAAAAAGCCTTCGATGACCTCAAAGGAAAAATGAGCGACTATACCGAAGTCTTTGATTCGCTCGGTGACGACAACCCGCTCCCCGATGCTTATCATTTGCAGGTTTCCGATATCTCCAAAATGCAGGAAACCGTCGCAGCCGCTCAGAAATATGAACAGGTCGAGTACGTTAACTCCCCTGACTCCTTCGTGGAACTCCTGACCGAAACCAGACGCGTCGTTTCCATTGTGGCTGGTGCCATTATTATCGCGCTCCTGATCGTTTCCATGGTCATTATTTCGAATACAACGCGCGCGAGTGTCTTTGCAAGACGCAGAGAAATCAGCATCATGCAAAGCGTCGGTGCAACCAAAGCATTCATCAGACTCCCGTTCTTTATCGAGGGCTTGATCAACGGCTTCATGGCAGGCACCTTCGCGACTTTCCTGACATGGTTTACCTATGACAGCCTTGTTGACTTGCTCAGCCGCTTCAATTTGCTCAGTACCATCGGTATGGGCAGCATTATCCCTTATGACTCCATTCAGATTCCTGTCACACTTGCCTATGTCCTCGCTGGTTCTTTGATCGGCGCAATCGGTAGCGTTCTTTCTACCCGCGCCCACCTCAAGTACCGCGCTGCCAATATGTAAGTTTTCAGAAAGGAAGAATATTATGAAACTTCGATTCGTTGCTGTTGCCGCAGCTGTCTGCATCACAGCAGGTTCATTCCTGTATCCGACCAGCCCCCTTTGCCCAAGTTCGGATACCGCTTATGCCAAAACGCTCTCGGAGATCGACAAGGAAAAGAAAGACAAACAAAACGAAATCTCTGCCAAAAAAGCAGAACTTGCAAAATTACAGGACAACATTGAAGCAAAAGAAAAATATCAGCAGACACTGAATGAGGAAATCGAACTCATCAACTACAAGATGCTGCTGATTGACTCACAGCTGAACAGCTTGGTGGCTGATATTGACGCCAAACAAACCGAGATCAATGAACTGGAACTCCAGATCGGTGACCAGGAAAATAAGATCGCACAGGGTCTGAGCGATTTCAAGACCCGTATCCGTACCCTGTACATCCACGGCAACGACAGTTTGCTTTCTGCACTTGTCGGTGCAACTGATTTCTATGATGTTCTCGCGAAAGTTGACCTCATCAACCGCGTGGCAAAACATGACGATACTATGGTCGAGGAATTGAGCGCGGAACTCGCTGCACTTTCCAAGAATAAGGATGACCTCAATGCCAGAATGCAGGCTCTGAACGTCAAAATTACCGAAACGGAAGCCATCCGCCAGGAATTCAACGAATCCCGTGAGGAACTGGACGCCGCGATGGCTCAGACTGAGGAAGTCAAAAAGCAGCTTGAAGCAGACAAAAACAAGTCTGCCGCAGAACTGTCACAGTATCAGAAAGAATATGACCAGTTGGAGGCGGAACGTGACCGCATTGCTCAGGAAGAAATGCGCAAAGAACAGGAACGCCTCAGAAAAGAAGCAGAAAAAAAAGCTGCCGAAGAAGCCGCTAAGAAAAAGAAGCAGACAACTGCTCCCCCTTCCAGCGGCGGCACCCACGGCACGACCGTCGCAACCAAACCCGTTACTACCAGCCCTCCGCAATATACCGGCGGAAAACTCGCTTGGCCTGTCCCCGGCTTCTATCACATCTCCAGCCCGTTTGGTCCCCGTTGGGGCAGCTTCCACCGCGGTATTGATATCGCCGGCGGTGGCATTCACAACGCAAACGTCAAGGCGGCAGGCAGCGGTAGCGTATGCCTCGTAAAGGGCGGCTGTTCCCATGACTACGCCGGTAACTGCGGCTGTAACTACGGCTACGGCAATTACGTCGTTGTCAACCACGGAAACGGTCTTTACACGCTCTATGCGCACCTTGCAAGCATCAATGTTTCCGTCGGTCAGTCCGTTTCTAGCGGCACAACCATCGGTCATGTCGGCTCCACCGGTCACTCCACCGGCTATCACCTGCACTTCGGTGTCGGCGTCGGCGGCTACTCCAGCAGCAACTTCGTCAACCCGATGAACTATCTCCAGTAATTCCGCACTTTTCCCATATCCATATTTCAAGAATATCGAAACGGCAGGAGGTTTATGACCTCTTGCCGTTTCAGGCGTATTGCAAGGAAAGGCATTTCCCATGAACAAACGAATCAGTCTTGGGCTCGCTGTCAGCCTCATGGCAATTGCTGCCGCGCTGACGTTTATCTTCACCATGGCGTTCTCTACCAGACGCTTCAACGAAAAAGTCTCCAACGCAGACAGACTCGCTGCGCAATACCCGCATCTGGAAGAACTTGACCAGACAGTCCGCAAGTATTTCTATGCCGATCTCAACGAGGACAGCCTCACCGACGGCATCCTCAAAGGATATGTCAGCGGACTCGGTGACCGATACAGTAACTATATGAGCGCACAAGGCTACACCGAAAACCAAGACCAGACCGCCGGCGTCTACACGGGCATCGGCATTACTGTGACACAATCAGAACACAACGAAATTCTCGTGGTAGAAGTCGCAGAGGATGGTCCTGCGGACAAGGCGGGAATCGTTCCCAACGACTGCATCGTAATGGTGGATGACATCCGTGTGGCAGATGACTATAACGCTGCCAGTTCTGCCATTGCCGGTGAGGCGGGTACCTATGTCAAGCTGCAGATCCGTGGTGCGGGTTCTGATGTACTGCGCACCATTTCTGTCAAACGCGCAGTCATTGACGAGAAAACCGTCACGTTCAAAATGCTCGAAAATCACATTGGGTATATCCACATTACCAAATTCCGCTCTGTGTCCGTTTCCCAATTCGAAAATGCGCTCTCTGACCTGCAAAGCAAAGGTGCTGTCGGATTCATCTTCGATGTACGCAACAACGGCGGTGGTTTGCTTTCTGCACTCGAACAAATGGCTGATCCCCTCCTCCCTGAAGGCGATATCGCTTACGCAACCTATAAGGACGGACATCGCGATGTCATTCTCAAATCCGATGCAAAAATGCTCGATATGCCCTATGTCATCTTAGTCAACGAAAATACCGCCAGCGCATCAGAGCTGTTTGCCTGTGCGCTCCGTGATTACGCAGATGCCGTTCTGGTCGGCGAAAAAACGTTTGGCAAAGGCATCATGCAGACAACATTCCCGCTTTCTGACGGCAGCGGCGTGACATTGACCGTTGCAACCTACGAAACAGGCAAAACTCCCTGCTACCACGAAATCGGTCTGGCTCCCGATGTGCCTTCAGTTCTTGATACGGAAACTGAAGATGATTCACAGCTTGCCGATGCGATCATAACCATGAATTCTCTGCTTTCTGAACATACAAATTGATCCCATTCTTTTCGAAAGGAGGCGGACTGCTCCGTGAATATTCCTGTGATTTCGCAGAGCGGCATACTGACATGAAACAGACACTTCGTATGTACCCTTGGATTCCCAGAATGTTTTTTATCATTCTTGCGATCGTTGCTGCAATGCTCTGGTTTTTATTTTTCCCACTGCATCAGCCACAGCAGCAGAATACCTCGCAGTTTTATCATAATCTGTCCTACTGGAGCCGAGAATCTGCTCTGGCGGCAGACGAACTGGAACCCGACCGCTACAGCTTCAATGTACCCAATATCTCCAAAGCAGACGTTTCCTCCTACGTAGAAGCAGAAGAAATCAAGAAACTCGGGGCAGGTGTACGCATCGGCGAGGAACGCAAAGGCTTTCAGGGTACCGGATATGTTTATAACCTGCCGAAAAATACCGCTTCCGCTTTCGTTTTCCCTGTTTCTGTTCCTGCCACTCAGCACTATGACATCACCATTTGTATGGCAGCTGATTCGGATGTTGAAAACGCACTGCGCGTCGGCGAAAACCTGCTCACCCACTTCACCATGCAGGATACCGGTACGTTCACCCGCGTTACATTCTACGGCATTTTCCTGGAAAGAGGTCAGACTTCTATTGCCATTGATGCCATTGACGGCGGTCTGGATATCGACTATCTCGAAATGACCAACGATACATCCGTGTATGACGTGCAATTCGATATCGAGAAATCTCCGTGCAACCCCAATGCAACCGAGGAAACAAAAAAACTCTACTCCTTCCTCGTGGAACAGTGGGGCAAACGCATGATCACCGGTCAATATGCCTCCGACAACACCAACCGCGAACTTTCCCTCATCTATGAAATGACCGGTCAGCTCCCCGTCATCCGCTTCGGAGAACTTGGCTCCGGAAACGATTTGCAACAGATCGAAGCCGCTATGGACTGGCATATCTACACGGGCGGCGTGGTCGGTTTCATGTGGCACTGGAATGCCCCGGGTACCAATTCCGTTTTTGATAAAGACTGCAATTACAACCTCAACAAAGCACTCTATGCCGTGGATGTCCCTTCCATTGCCAAAATGCCCCTCGATAAATTGAAAATTGCCGCGGAAAACGGACTTTACCCCGAAAAATGCTACGAACTGCTCAAGGATATTGACGAGATTTCCGAACAGCTCAAAAAGCTCGCAAATATGGATATTCCTGTGTTATGGCGTCCGCTTCATGAGGCGAGTGGCGGATGGTACTGGTGGGGCGCTTCCGGCGATGTCATGTATACGCAACTCTGGCAGCTGGTCTATCAGCGCATGACCAATTACCACCACCTCAATAACCTGATCTGGATCTGGAACGGACAAAGCACCAGCTTCCTTGTGCCTGAGAATACCTACGACATCGCATCCGTTGACGTCTATCTCTCCGAGAAAATGACCTACGGCAGCCGCTATGAACAGTATCTCTCCCTCTGCCGCATTACCGATGGGAAAAAACTCCTCGCTCTCAGCGAATGCAGCGCTCTCCCAAGTATGGAAATGATGCTTCTTGACAACACGCTCTGGTCGTTCTTCGGGCTTTGGTACGGCGAATACCTCATGGACAGCAACGGTAATTTCAACGACAAATATTATTCAAGTAGTGATTTGTATAACCTATACAATTCAGACAGTGCTTTGTGCCTCAATGATTTTCTAGCACTTTGCAAATAAACTATTGAAAAATACGTCGGTTTGTGGTATAATACGTACATAAAGTTCTTTCGCGCGCGATTACAGAAAGGCGGCTTTATACCACATGAACTTCCAACTCCCGAATGGTGATTCCATACCCAATCTGCCGTGGCAGGATAAGCCAGCAGACTGCAAGGATGTCATCTGGCGTTATTCGCAGAATCCTATCATCCACCGCGATATTCTGCCGACTTCCAACAGCGTATTTAACAGCGCGGTCATCCCCTTTCAGGATGGCTTTGCCGGCGTTTTCCGTGTGGATAACCGCGCTCGCAATATGGAACTCCACGCCGGTTTCTCAAAAGATGGTCTACACTGGAACATTCAGCCTGAACGCATTCAATTTGAATGCGATATTCCTGAAATCACAGAGTTTCAGTACGGCTATGACCCGCGTGTCTGCAAAATTGACGACCGCTACTACATCACATGGTGCAACGCCTACGATTGGAAACCTACCATTGGTATTGCATATACCTTGGATTTCCATACTTTTCATCAGCTTGAAAATGCGTTTCTCCCGTTCAACCGCAACGGTGTACTGTTTCCACGCAAAATCGGCGGCAATTACATGATGCTCAGCCGCCCCTCTGACAACGGACATACCCCATTTGGCGATATGTTCCTTTCACAGTCACCTGACTTGACGTTCTGGGGTAAACACCGCCATGTCATGGGTCCATCTATGCCGTGGGAATCCACGAAGGTCGGTGCGGGTCCCATTCCCATTGAAACCGAACGCGGCTGGCTGATCTTCTACCACGGTGTCATTACCTCATGCAACGGCTTCGTTTACAGCTTTTCTGCCGCGCTGCTTGACCTCAATGAACCTTGGAAAGTCCTCAAACGCGGAAAGGAATACCTCCTCAGCCCGCAAATGCCCTACGAATGCGTGGGCGATGTGCCAAACGTCGTTTTCCCTTGCGCCAATCTTGTGGACGCTGACACGGGTCGTATCGCCATTTACTACGGCTGCGCAGATACTGTGACTAGTTTATGCTTTACTACCGTTGACGATGTACTCACTTGGCTGGACAGCCATTCTCAAATCTGATCTGACAAAGCAGTATGACAGAATTCGTCGTACTGCTTTTTTCTTTGATTTTTCTCGCAGTACTTGACCTTTGACAGAAAAACGTGTATAATATATATTAATATCTTTATGCTAAAGGAGCGTGTCAATATGCCGCAAAATTTTTTCGAAAACAGAGAACTTTCTTGGCTTCGATTCAACGAACGTGTGTTGGAAGAAGCACAATGTGTTTCCGTTCCATTGCTCGAAAGACTCGGTTTCACTTCCATTTTCCAGTCAAACCTCGATGAATTCTTCCGCGTCCGCGTCGGCAACCTGATGCGCAAACAAAAGGAAAATCCTAAGAAAAAAGACGGTCTTTCTGAGAAAAAGCCAAAAGAACAACTGAACGATATCTTCGATGAGGTCCGCGAACTGACCCCTGTCCGCGATACTGCCTACCACGACATTATGACGGCACTGCGTCCTTATGGACTGCAACAGGTCACACTCCACGACGCTACCGCCGCTGACCGCAATGTCATGGCGGAATGGTTCAAACGCGAAATTCGTCCGCTTGCTATGCCTACCATCATCGACAAAGGGAAGGCTTTCCCGTTTCTCCGCGACCGCTGCCTCTATGTCGTCCTGCGACTGGATTCCAAATCGGATATCCGCATGGGGCTGCTTCCCATTTCTGAACAGTGGCAGCGCATGATCCGTCTGGGTGACGGCAGATTTATTCTCGCGGAAGATGTCATTCTCGCTTACGCTCACACGCTGTTTGGTAACTCAAAAGTCATTGACCGCACCATTCTCCGCATTACCCGATCGGCAAGCATGACCGTTGATGACATCGGCGACCTGAAAACCGGCAACTATCGCACAGACATGGAAACCATGCTCCAAGAACGCAAACGTCTGCCTGTCGTGCGAATGGAACTTTCCGAAACTTTCTATCGCCCTGCATTCGAATATCTTTGCAAAAAACTCGGCATCCACGAAAAACAGGTCTTTTTCGCAAAAGCTCCGCTCGACCTTTCCTTTGTCAGCGAATGCAAAAATCTTATCAATAATCCGAATCTGCAATATAACCGCCTTGTTCCGCAGAAATCTTCCGCTATCGCCGAGCAGCGTTCCATGTTTTCACAAATTCGCAAAAAGGACATCCTGCTGGGCTATCCCTATGAAAGCATCCGCCCATTCCTTCGCCTGCTCGATGAAGCAGCGGACGATCCCGCTGTCATTTCCATCGAGATCACGCTCTATCGCATGGCAAGAGATAGCCGCGTGATTTCCGCTCTCTGCGAGGCGGCAGGACATGGCAAAAAGGTCACCGCACTCACGGAACTACGCGCCCGCTTCGATGAGGAGGGCAATATCGCCTGGTCAAAAGTTTTGGAAAGCGCGGGCGTTCATGTCATTTATGGTCCGCATGACTACAAGGTTCACTCCAAGCTTCTGCGAATCACCCGAAAACTGCGCGGCAAAATCGAAACCTTTACACAGGTCGGAACCGGAAATTATAACGAGAAAACTGCTGCGCTTTATACAGACTACTGCCTGATGACTGCCGACCCCGAAATCGGCGCAGAAGCCGGTGAGATTTTTGAAGCACTCAAACAGGATACTATCCCTGCTCCCCAAAAGCATCTCCTTGCGGCACCGCTTGGTCTGCGCGACAGAATCCTTGCTCACATCGATGATGAGATCAAATATGCGGAAAACGGTGAAGATGCTTATATCGGACTGCGTATGAACGGTCTTTGCGACAAAGTCATTATGAAAAAACTCGTTGAAGCTTCCTGCGCCGGCGTCCGAATTGAATTGCTGGTACGCGGCATTTGCTCCATTCTCCCAGGGATCCCGGATGCAACCGAAAATATCCATATCCGCAGCATTGTCGGTCGCTACCTCGAACACAGCCGCGTCTATTTCTTCGGTACCAAAGAACGCTGCCATATCTATCTCGGCTCTGCGGACTTTATGCCCAGAAATACTGAAAACCGCGTCGAAATCTGCATTCCGGTTTACGACAAAACAATTCAGGAACGCCTACAAAATGAATTCCAGTTGCAATTCAATGACCCCGTCAAGGCACGCGTCCGTCAATCGGATGGCAGTTACCTGCTTCCGCAGGCTGCACCCGATACTGAACCTTCCCAAGAGGCATTGCATCGCGCCGCCTACGAACGTGCCGCACAATTACAGACATCTTCCGAAGCAGATAACTGACAGATAACGAAAGGACCCCTTATTTATGCAAAAACTCACCAAATCAAATAGGCACCTGTTTTTGCTCGTCACTTACGCCATTGTACTGTATGTCGGCTTGCAAAATCTCTCAATCGTGCGAAAATTGCTCGGGTGGCTGTTTGCAATCGTTGAACCAATCGTTTATGGTTTGAGCATTGCATTTGTCATCAACCTCATCATGAATATTTTTCGCCGCAAAATGTTCTATCGGCTGGCAAAATCAAAGGATAAATGGAAACGCAATCTGGTCACACCGCTTTGTGTCACAATGACCATTCTGGTGGTCGGAGCGATCATTGCTGCAATTGTGTTTCTCATCATTCCGCAAATGACTACGGCAATCAACCTGCTGATTGAAAAAATGCCAAGCAGTTCTGACCAGTTATATGACGTCGTTCACGCAAAGCTGATCGCATGGAATGCCCCACAGTTTATTCTGGATGAGGTCGAAAACTTTAACATGGACTGGTCGAAATTCCTAAGTCTATCGGCGAATATTTTTGACGGAAAATTTGATACGATCCTCGGCACTGCTTTCAATGCAACGGCTTCCGTCATTTCCACGTTTACGAACCTTCTGCTCGGCTTCATCATCGCAATCTATATTCTGGCTAAAAAACAACGCGTTCTCTACGTTTGCCGCAAACTGACCGAACTTGCAATACCCGAAAAATACCACGAGCAGACATTCCGAATCTTACATCTGACCAACAAATCGTTTGCAAGTTTCCTGACAGGTCAGATTACCGAAGCAATCATCATCGGTTCACTCTGCTCCGTTGGTCTGACAATTTTCCGATTCCCATACGCTGCTGCAATCGGTATCCTCACAGGTCTGACCGCTTTGATTCCGATTATCGGCGCATGGATCGGCGGCGGCATCGGTTTACTGCTCGTTTGGGTAGACTCGCCTGAAAAAGCTTTCTGGTTCGTTGTTTTCATTGTGGTTTTACAGCAATTGGAAGGACAATTCATCTACCCGAAGGTGGTCGGTGATTCACTTGGTCTGCCCGGACTGCTCGTTCTTGTTGCAGTCATTCTCGGCGGCAGCTTCAGTGGCATTGTCGGTATCATTCTTGCTGTCCCGCTTGCAGCTATTATCTACACATTACTCAAAGAATCCATTGATAAGATGCCGAACAGAGAAGATACAGACGCCCCCCCCTCGGATACGGATATCCCCGCACCGATTGTGGAACATACTACTCCATCCGTTCAGCAGATGATAGAGAAAAAAGCTGCGCTGCCACCCAAACCTCAGCCACCTCGTAAAAAACGTACACGCAAACATTAAAACAAAATGTCGTATGGATGAAAACTCCATACGACATTTTTGTTTTATAATACTGCCTGATACAAATCGCGTTTGGAAAATCCTGTTTTTGCAGCAATTTCCTTACACACATCTGCGGCACGCTCTCCGTTTGCAATCCGTGCCTGCACCATTTCTATCGCATCCTCCATGGTGATTTCCGCCGCTAGCGATTCCTCTGCGGCACCTGCCAGTACCAACACAAATTCTCCTCGCGGCGGCTGTTCCTCATAATGCAAAATTGCAGCAGAAATCGTTGTTTTCGTCATTTCTTCGTGAATTTTGGTCAGCTCTCTGCAGATGGAAATGGAACGGTCACCAAAATATGTGTAAAAATCTTTCAGCGTATTCAGCAGCTTGTGCGGAGCTTCGTAAAACACCATCGTCCGCGTTTCATGACGTAACTGCTCCAAATGCTGAAAACGCTGCTTCTTCGATACGGACAGAAATCCCTCAAAACAAAACCGACCTGTATCCTGACCGGAAATTGCCAGCGCCGAAATCACCGCACTTGGCCCGGGTACAACCTGCATCGGAATCTGACGAGTAATACATTGCTGCACCAATAACGCACCGGGGTCTGAAATGCACGGCATTCCCGCATCCGTGACGACTGCACAGTCCTCACCGCTCTGCAAACGCTCCACTATACCGTCTATGACCGCCTGCGGGCTATGCTCATGATAACTGAGCAGCGGCGTATGTAAATCAAAATGACTGAGCAATTTTCGCGTCACACGCGTATCTTCTGCACAAATTACCGCAACTTGCGATAAAATCTCCAGTTGACGACTCGTCATATCTCCAAGATTTCCGATCGGTGTGCCAACCACATACAATGTTCCGCTCATACGTACCTCTCTCCAAAATGACATAACTGTGCGGCTTCTGTTGTCATATCATTGCCGTCACGCACAAAAAGCGTCGGCTCCGTTTTCAGAAACGGCTTCGCTTGCTTCATGCCCTCCAGCAAAAACAGCCACGGTTGCGTCGTCGGATTTTTACTGACAAACCGCAGTCGCTTCGGTTCAATCTGATTGGCTCGCATTGCACAAATGACATCTGCAAGCCGCTCAGGTCGACAACAAAGGCAGAATCTGCCGTGATATTTTAACAATCGTGATGCAGCCCTGCATATATCAGTAATATCACACGCGACCTCATGCCGCGCAATTTTAGCCGCATCTCCTTCTGAAAGAATGCCCGCTCCGCTTGCCTTATAAGGCGGATTGCAAGTAACCAGATCCAAACTGCCAAGCGGCGCATTCTCCCACAGTTCGCACAAGTCTGCACAAATCGGAATAATTGACAGCGGTTTCGTGCTTTTTTCCATGCCAAGCTTTACCTGCTCGATGGCTTCCGCTTGGATATCCACTGCGAAGATTTCTTTCGGTGGTCGCCCGCGCTGCATCAGCAACGGAATAATACCGCAGCCCGTTCCCAAATCGCAGACACGATCTTTTTCACGATAATTCGAAAATCCCGTCAGCAAAAACGCATCTGTTCCAAAACTGTGGATCTCACTGCGACATACATATACGCCCTCGCACAGTGATTCGTATTCCTGTTTCATTCTTTCAATTCCAGTCTGTAATCATAGTCGATAAAACCAATATAGCTTTTTCCTGCATTGACCTGCAACTCATCGCCATCTTCCTCATAAACACGAATCGGTTCCGATTCCGCTGTTTTCTCCCATCGGATCTTCTGATAGCTGCCCGCTGAAACATAATATCCGCTTCCGCCTTGCAACGCGATATCTACAAGATACTGATTATCACGCAAACCGATATCCGTTTGCAGGAAAAACAGGTTCGTAAAGCTCAACTGCATACCTGTTGCACTGTCCATATGCGGATTCCCGCTATGCTGTTTCAGATACACATGGTTGGTTTCATCATAGTCAAAAGTACTCCAGTACGCATACGAAAAATGCGCAACTGCCTCATGACACGGCTCCCCGCTGCTGACAAGTTCTTTCGGATCACGGAAACAAAAGGCATTGCCACGCTCCGTTTCCGTGCGGAAACCATATTGCTCAATTGCAGCAGGAATTTTACTGCCTTTCAAAAAACCTGTATGCTCAGAGGCATAATGCATCATTCGTTCCGTATCACGGAAAAAGCAAAGCTGCCAACCGTTTCCGCCACCGTCTAAATGATCAATGCCCAAACGATTCAGGGTGTCTTTGGCAATGGTCTGATCCATTCCCCAGTGACAATAGATCGCATCCATACCCAATGCCACAATCGGATAATAATACCGACAGCTGCGGACAGAGCAGATATTCGGCATACTGCCATAATCTGCATAAACCGCCATTAAACGTGTGATGCCGCCCTCAACCAGCATTTCATAGATGATATCCGCCTGAGCAATACCATACTGCGGCAAAGCATCCCGAATATTATTGACCATGACCGCAACCGGTCGCTTCCCGATTGCCTCCTCCCGATAGCCCGATTCCCCTGTCAGCGGATTGATGCCGCTCGGCATCGGAGCAGGCGTTGTCTGTGTCACAGGCACAGTTGTCGTTGTCACAACGGTTGTGACCGGCAGGGCTGTCGTTTCAACTGTCACTTCTGATGATGTTCCTTGATTCGTGCAGCCTGTCATCAACAGTGCTGACACCATGCAAATCATTTTCTTCCACGTATGCTTCATAAAAAACGCCTTCTCTCGGTTCAATCAAATAAACCCATAGAAAGATAATGCTCGCCGTTATCAGGCAACAGCACCACGATCATTTTGCCTGCAAATTCCGGACGTTTTCCAAGTTTGCAAGCAGCCGCAAGTGCCGCACCACCGGAAATACCAATCAGGATACCCTCGCATTTTGCCACGCGCTTACACGCTTCATATGCTTCTTCATCGGTGATTGGCATAAATTCATCACAGACAGCTGTATCCATGATTTCAGGAACAAATCCTGCACCAATTCCCTGTAAGCCATGCGTTCCCGCCGATCCACCTGATAATACAGCAGAATTTTTCGGCTCTACTGCTGCAACGTATACCTTCGAATCTTGCTCTTTCAGATAACGCCCCACGCCGCTGACCGTACCGCCCGTGCCCGCACCTGCAACAAATGCTGCCGCCTTGCCATCGGTATCTGCCCAGATTTCAGGTCCCGTGCTGCGATAATGTGCCGCAGAATTAGCAGGATTGACAAACTGCCCCGGAATCACCGAACCGGCAATTTCTTTCTGCAATTCCTCTGCTTTCGCAATCGCTCCTGCCATGCCCTGACTGCCATCAGTCAGCACAAGCTCTGCACCATGTGCTGTCAAAAGCTGTCTGCGCTCCATACTCATCGTATCAGGCATGGTCAGAATCACTCGCAGCCCATACATCGGAGCGGCTGCCGCCAGACCAATGCCCGTATTTCCGCTGGTCGGCTCAATGATCGTGCCGCCCTCTTTCAGAATACCACGGGCAATCAAGTCCTCCAGCATGGATACCGCCGCTCTGTCCTTGACGCTTCCAGCAGGATTATAAACCTCCAGTTTTGCAATCAGCTTCGCAGATACGCCCATCTCTTTCTCGTAGCGTTCCAGATGCAACAGTGGTGTATGTCCGCAAAGTTCCGCAAAATTTTCGTAAATACGCATTTGTGCTCAATTCCTTTCGTTCCAGTTCACCGATTCACCGTGGAGTTCTTTCGATGCCATTGCATTCAGACTCTCATCGGCGGTGATGCCTGCCAGATAATTATAGTATCCCTGACTGGCTATCATTGCAGCATTATCTCCGCAAAGTGCAATCGTCGGCATATACAAAGTAATGCCGTTTTCTTCGCAGGCACGGGCAAGCGTTTCCCTTACGCCAGAATTCGCGGATACTCCGCCGGAAAGCGCAATCGTCTGATAGCCGTATTCCTTTGCGGCTGCGATTGCTTTCTCCGTCAAAACATCCGCAATATGCTGTTGTAATGCAGCAGATAAATCGTTTTTATTGATTTCCTCGTGGCACTGTTCCGCATGATGCAAAAGATTCACCACATAGGTCTTTAATCCGGAAAAGCTGAAATCATAAGCATTTCCGTCCATTTTCGTTTTCGGTAGTTTAAATGCAGACGCGTTGCCCTCTTTCGCTGCCATATCCACATGAAGCCCACCGGGATACGGAAAGCCCATGGCACGCGCACACTTATCAAAACACTCACCTGCTGCGTCATCACGCGTCCTGCCAATCGTTTGGAAAGTCGTATAATCCGTCACTGCTGCAATTCTGGTATGTCCGCCGCTGACGATCAAACCAAGATAAGGCGGCTTCAGATCCGCATGAAGCAGGTAATTGGCAGCTGCATGACCCTCCGTATGATGTACGGGAATCAGCGGTTTACCTGTCGCAAGCGCAAGCCCTTTCGCAAAACTGACACCTACCAGTAATGCACCGATCAGACCAGGCGCAAAGGTCACCGCAATGGCATCTATTTCATCAAGCGTCATATTCGCATCCGCCAACGCCTGCTGTACTACAGGAAGGATATTCTCCAGATGCCTGCGGGATGCCAGTTCAGGTACCACGCCGCCGTATTTTTTATGTTCATCTGCCTGTGACGCGATCACATTTGACAGAATTTTTCTGCCGTCTTCAACAACAGAAGCCGCTGTTTCATCGCAGGAGCTTTCAATTCCAAGAATCCGCAAACAGTTCACTCTCCAGTCTTATTTTTCATAACCTCTTCCAACATATGAAACCGTTCCGCTTTTCCATTCGTGGAAGGATCATCCATGGACAGATTCCGCTGATAGGTTTTGCCGCCCCAACCATCCACATTGGCACGACGCATTGCACCGAATACACGGGTTTTGAAGCCACCATCCAAATGCTCCCGCTCACGGATAAAATCTTTCATACTCTCACGGGAAGTATGTCCATCAGCCGGACACCGTGAACGAACGACCTGTGGGATATTTTGCTTTGCTGCGTGAATGATGTCGCGCTCAGGTGCAAAACTCAAAGGTCGGATCAAAGTCAGATCCTTGCGGGAAAGATACGATTTTGGCGCATAGCATCCGATTCTGCCTTCAATAAACAGGTTCATCAGAAATGTTTCAATCGCATCATCATTATGATGACCCAAAGCGAGTTTATTGCAGCCAAACTCCTTTGCCGTATCATGCAGCGCACCGCGGCGCATTTTGGCACACAAACTGCATGGATGCGCTTCTTTTCGCACATCGAACACTATTTTTCCGATCTCTGTCGGAATCAGATGGTATTCCACCCCAAGCTGCGCACAATAATCCGCAACAGGTGAAAAATCCGTCGGAATGCCGCCAAACTGCGGATCCAGCGTGATACCCACCAGTTCGTAATCAAGCAAACCGAATTTTTGAAAATCATGCAAAGCGGTCAGCAACACTAAGCTGTCTTTACCGCCCGAGATTCCCACTGCAATTCTGTCACCATTCTGAATCAGGTCAAATTCCTGCACCGCACGGCGCAGATAGCCCAGAATTTTCTGCATAAAACCTTACTCCGTATTCTTTCCTAAAAAACGGTACGGGACGCATTGTTCGCGCCCCGTATGTTCCATTCATTTGAATTTACTCTGCATTCTCAGCAGGTGCTTCTGTTTCCGTTGCAGGCTCAGCATCCTCTGCCTTTACCTCTTCGACGACTTCATCTGCCTGTTTTTCTTCCTCACTATCGGGAATCTGAACATCCAGATTGTCATCGCATACCCCGCAGACATTACAATCATTGCAGCAGCAGATATCGTCTTCTTCCATCTTGCCTGCATCGTAATGACAGCATTCCTCATCGTTGCGTTTTTTGAGTGCCAGATATGCAGCAGTACCTGCCGCAGCGGCTGCAATCAGTGCAAGAAAAGTTAATTTTTTCATAATCATACCTCGTTTCTCCGCATATCAAATACTGTAATGAATTTCTGAAAACAGAATGCCGTCCATGCGGTGGATGCATTCCTCACTTTTATATTATACCACAGATGTTTTCATTTTTCAAGTATTTTTTCAGATTTTTTAGTATTTTTCACACAAGTCGTATTTTCGTGGGATGCGGCTGATAGGTCAGACAGTTGAGCGTATACTGCCCTTCCCCAAGCGCCTGCATTCCACAAGTATCATAAAAATCTGAAACCATGTGATTCTTTGCAGTCGGAATATACTCTGCGTGCAGCGTATCGCAGCCACACTCCAGCGTCAACTTGACAACTTCATCAAACAAAAGCGTTTCTACGCCTCTGCGCAGGACACGACAACTCATCAGCCATGTGTCTATAAACATTGCATTTCCTTGCTTTTTCATTATTACAACGCTAATCAGTCCATGCTCACCACATTTGTCAGAAAGCGTCATATACCGTGTGACATATTCGGGATTCTCCGCAATCGCATGAATTTCAGCTTCCGTATAACGAACCGTGCGAAGATTAAACTGATTGGAACGCTGCGTCAACTGTGCGATTCTTGCATAATGAAAGGAATCAAAAGGCGCGATGATTCCTTGCATTTCCAGAGAATCCAAATAGGCATCATAGCTCTCGAAAGACTGCTGCAACGCCACACGCTGTGCTTCTGCTCGATACTGCGCAGTTCTGGCGGCATCCTCCTCGGAATACCCCGCCGCTTCAAACAAATGCAATCCTTTCAGATAATCAGGGACCAGTGCAGGATCCTCAGGTAACTCCGGTACAGTCACCTCCGGCAGCATTCCGCGCACCAGATTGCGCTCAAACGGGTTATCATCCAAGAAAACAAGGCTGTCCATGCCAATATTTAAAGTCTGCTGAATCATTCGGATATTCTGCGCTTTGTCATCCCAATTGGCAACAAATACCGCAAAATCTTCTAAACGCAACACCATGTCAGGATGCTTTTCAAATGGTTCCTTTGCCGTATCTTCATTGTTCTTGCTACATACTGCAAGTAAAATACCACGTTGCTTCAAATTTTTCAGGAAGCGCTGCAACGCCACAAATGCGGGACCTGTGCCAAGTTCCCCAAGTTCTATCCCGTCTACCCCATCATCACCGATGACACCGCCCCAAAGCGTATTGTCCAGATCCGTAATGACACATTTCAGAATCCGTCCCTGTGTTGCAAGCACCGTATCCATCACCAGTGAAGCCGTGAACGGCAGAGCTTCTGTCTGCATTGACATTTTTGCCAGATACCACATACGGTTATCATAAAATCGCTCCGCACCGATATCCGCCGCAAGCTGCGACAACGCAATTGGATATACATTCGGATAAACTGTGGCAATCTGCTCTGAGCACAGATAATTCAGCCTGCGAAGCTGATATCCAAACGAAGCAGGCGTCCGCAGCGCATAGCTGCCAAATACCGCATCTGCGATCTGCGGAAAATCAAACATCAATATTTTTGCATGACTGTGTACTGAAATTGCATCCCACAGGTTACGAATACGCTGCATCTGCGTATCTGCAAACGTTTCTCGTACAGCCGTTTCAGTATCATCAAAATGCAGTTTCAACTTTTGCACGGAGAAAAACATCAGGATATAATCAGGTGCAAATGCATATAACTCAGATTGAGCATCCAACAGAAGTGCCTGCATCTGGTCATAATCCGCATCATATACTGCAAGCGGGAAACCTCTCCGCACAGATTCCCCCTGTATGGCAACCGATAACTGCTGCGTAGCGCAATCCCCCAGTACGGCAATGCGCTTTTGTGCCGTGATCGGCTGTTTTGCCAGTTTTTTGAGTTCCTTGTAGGAAACTGTTTCCAAAATCAGTTCCTCTTTTCTATCAGGTCAGCGCATCAGGCTGATACAATTTGTTGTCCTTTGCCACGTCCACAATTGCCTCCGCAATCGCCTTGGCATATTCGTTCAGATGTTCATCAAAATTACGGTTGTCCGCATCAGAGGACATAAAGCCCATTTCAACCAGACAACTTGGCATCAACGTATCACGGTTGACAATGTAGCCATCATCCATATCATCGCCAGAACCGCTACCGCGAGAACCGACGCGGACACCACGATTTTGCGAAATGCCTACCTTTTCCAGCAATTCCATAATGTATTCCGCAAGCTTGCGATCAAGGTCCGTGTTCTCTGACTCGTCATACCAGATCTCAACACCCTGCCCGACCGTTGCCGTGTTACGATGCAACGATACAAACAAATCAACATTCGCTTCATTGGCAATCTTCGGGCGATCATAGACACTGATGAATGTATCATCTTCTCGTGTCATCAGCACCTTTAAATGCGGATATTGCAGCAAAGCATCCCGCGTGGCAAGCGATAGCCGCAGATTATCGTCCTTTTCCAGACGGCTGCCGTCTTTATTTGTCGCGCCGCCATCTTTGCCGCCATGACCTGCATCGATCATCACGATAAACTCATCCGGTGCCGACACCTTATCAGCAGGCTGCGTTGTTGAATTATATAAAAAAGAAGGACGGGATGTTTCGCCTGAGGGCTTTTGTTCCTCATTTGATCCACCGCCGCATTTGACCAGCAGAAAAATCAGCAGCAGAATCGGTACTGCTACCACTGCGACTCTATCCCAGCGAATCCGCCTTTTTTTCGCCATAATTACGCTCCTGTTCCTGTCAATTTTTCAGGATAACAGCAAATCCTGCAATTCCGAAACGGTATCGCAGAGATACGCCGCCCCATTTTGTTCCAGTTCTTTTTCCTCGGCAAAGCCGTATTTCACACCAATGGTACAAATACCGCAGCTTTTGGCACCGAGAATATCGTGCATACGGTCACCAACCATGACCACCCGTTCCGATGCAGGACACCGCAATCTGTACAGGGTTTCTGCAATGACCTCCGCTTTCCTGACCCGCGTACCATCCAGTTCACTGCCTGTGATAACATCAAAATAACCATCCAAAGCAAAATGTTCCAAAATCTTTTTGGAAAAGCATTCAGGCTTTGAGGTCGCAACTGCAAGCACCTTTCCAGCCTGTTTTAACACAGAAAGGCAACTCGCAATTCCTTGATACGGCACGTTCTCATACAGACCGATGGTCGAAAAACGCTCCCGATAAATACTGACCACTTTCTGTGCGTCTGCCTGCGAAAATCCGTAAAAACGTACAAAGCTTTCCGTCAGCGGCGGTCCGATAAACGGTGTCAACACATCCAAATCCGATACAACGATTCCGAATGCCGCAAGCGCATACTGCACAGACTTCGTAATGCCCTCTTTCGGATTGGTCAATGTGCCGTCCAAGTCAAAAAGAATCGTGTCAAATTTCATGATGTTTTCACCTTTCCCCAATTTTATATAGTATACCATATCTTTTCAAAAAAAGCAAGCAAAAATACTTTTTCAACACATTTGAATCATTTTGACTTGACAAATCCAAGAAAATCCGTTACAATAGGTTAGAACAATCTTGTTCACATGAAACGGAGGATAAGATTATGGAACAAAAAAGACCTAGCGGCAGACAGAAAAATGTCACCGGAACAGGCAGTGTCCATCGCCGCGGCAGCGGTCTGGGTACGGGTCCTGTCGGCAATTCCCACAGCTCTCATAGCAGCTCAGGCGGTTTCAGCAACGGCAGTTCCGGTTACAGCGGCGGCTCCTCAAATCACAACGTCGGAACCCGTGCGGCAATCGGCGGCGGCGGTATTGTTTTGCTGCTTGTCGGTTTCCTGCTCCTGAAAACCTGTAGCGGCGGCGGACTTTCCAGCCTATTGGGCGGCGGAGGAAGCACGCTCCCCTCAAATAATAACTCCACATCCAATAACGGATACATTGCGCCATCCAATGCGCAGGTTGATACATCGGTTGCAGCAGGTTCCCGCGCAAAATACACCTCTTTTGTCGGCAATAATCAGGATGAAGTCACCATTATGGTCTATATGTGCGGCACCGACCTCGAATCCAAAAGCGGCATGGCCTCCTCGGATTTGCAGGAAATGGCTAACGCTTCCTTCGGCGACAACATCAATCTGCTCGTATACACCGGCGGATGCAAACAATGGAAAATCAACGGCATCTCCAATAAAACACAGCAGATTTATCAGATCAAGAACGGAAAGCTCACCAAACTGGTCGATAACCTTGGCAGCAAGGCTATGACTTCGCCTGATACACTCTCTAACTTCATTCAGTACTGCGCAGAAACTTTCCCCGCAAACCGCAACGAACTGATCCTCTGGGATCACGGCGGCGGATCTGTCACAGGCTACGGCTACGACGAAACACAGTCCAGTGCAGGCTCTATGAACCTCGCAGGTATCTCGAAAGCTTTGAAAAACGGCGGCGTCAAGTTCGATTTCATCGGCTTTGATGCGTGCCTTATGGCTACCGCCGAAAACGCTCTGATGCTCAATGACTATGCTGACTACATGATCGCTTCGGAAGAAACTGAACCCGGTATCGGCTGGTACTACACCAACTGGCTCACCCAGTTCGGCAAAAATACCTCTATGCCGACCGCAAGCGTCGGAAAGATCATCGTCGATGATTTCATCTCCACCTGCGGCAGTCAGTGCAAAGGTCAAAAAACAACCCTTTCTGTCATTGACCTTGCAGAATTCTCCAACACGATTCCCGGCAAACTCAATGACTTCGCAAGCGACATCAGCACACAGCTGACCAACAAAAAATACCAGGAAGTTTCTGAGGCAAGACAGGGCGCAAGAGAATTTGCACAGAGTTCCAAAATTGACCAGGTCGACCTCGTGGACCTCGCCAACAATATGAATTCCTCTGAGGGCAAGGCTCTTTCCAAAGCACTCAAGAGTGCCGTCAAGTATAACCGCACTTCTACCAACATGACCGATGCATACGGCGTTTCCATCTACTTCCCCTACCAGAAAGCAAATAAGGTTGACAGTGCAGTTTCCACTTACGACCAGATTGGCATGGATGATGCTTATAGTCAGTGCATCCGTCAGTTTGCAAAACTCGAAACCACCGGTCAGATCGCAGGCGGTTCTTCTTCCAGTTCCTCCCCGCTCGGCTCCCTTTTTGACAGTTCACTCCTCGGCAGCCTGATTGGCGGCAACTCCAGCGGTTCCATCAGCTCCGATATGGTCGGCTCGCTGCTCAGTTCCTTTATGAATGCAGCAGGCGGCAAGAGCATCAGCGGTCTGGATGATTCCAACACCGCTTTCATGAACGATGACACTATCTCGATGAACGACACGACCGCATACATTTCTTCCAATTATTTTGATGATTCCAACCTGACTTGGACACAGTCCTCTGATGGCAATTTCACGATGGAACTGACCGATGAACAGTGGAACCTCATCAATGACCTCAACAAAAACGTGTTCTTTGATGACGGCACAGGTTATGTGGACCTTGGTATGGACAATGTATTCGATATCGACAAAAACACCCTGATCGCTGATGCAGAGAATACTTGGGTCGCAATCAACAATCAGCCCGTCGCTTACTACCATACTGACACAGTAGAAAACAACGGCGTTCTCATTAATTCGGGCTATGTTCCTGCTCTGCTCAATGGTGAACGCGTCAACCTCATGGTCGTCTTTGAAGGCACTGAGGGCTATATCGCAGGTGCAACCACCGACTACAAGAACGGCGAAACCGATACCGTTGCAAAAAGCGTAACGGAACTGAAAGTCGGCGACAAACTGGACTTCCTCTGCGATTATTATGACTACAACTGCCAGTATCAGGACAGCTACATGCTGGGCGAGCCGATGACCGTCACCAACAACATGGTCGTCAGCGATGTCGTTCTGGATAACGGCAAATCCAAGATCACCTACTGCTTCACCGATATTTATAACCAGAAACACTGGTCTGATGCCATTATCTCTAAATAATCCGCTTTCTGAACAGACCTCGTGACTGCGGGGTCTGTTCGTTTTTACAGTCATTGAATAAGGAGCAGCCTATGGGACAGATTCGCCTGGTCGTTGCCTGCAATCAGCCAATGATTCTACGATCCTATCTGCGCGGTCACGCTGGAATTTCTGCAAGACTGCTAACCAGACTCAAAATGCAGCGTGATGGCATTCTCTGCAACGATAAACCAATTCGAGTGATTGACACTGTGCAAAACGGAGATATTCTTTTGCTGACATTATCAGAACAGCCGAGTTTCACTGAAATCTGCTACCAAGATGTTCCGATTATATGGGAATCCACGGAACTTATCATCTACAACAAACCCGCAGGAATGCCAGTACATCCGTCTGTTCGGCATCGGGATGATACCCTTGCCAACGTGTTTTCTGCACATTATCCTGACTGCGCTTTCCATGCGCTCTTTCGCCTTGACCGCAATACATCCGGGCTTTGCGCCATTGCCAAATCATCATATGCGGCACATCATTTACAAGGCGCCTTCCAGAAAAAATATTACGCAATGGTTGCGCCCGGTCTATCCGGCAGCGGAACAGTTTCTGCACCAATCGGAAGAAAAGAAGAATCCCTCATTACACGCTGTGTACGGTCGGACGGAAAAAATGCAGTCACTCATTATCGTGTACTGCTCGAAACACCGCTGTATTCTCTCGTGGAATTGGTGCTTGACACCGGCAGAACTCATCAGATTCGCGTACATATGTCACATATCGGTCATCCGCTTCTTGGTGATGATCTCTACGGCGGTGATTGCACACAACTTTCTGCACACGCACTGCACTGCGGTACACTCCAATTTTCGGAAAATGGTAACACTCATTTGCTTCATGCCCCTTTGCGTGAGGATATGGCTTCATTGCTTCCTGACGATTTCTCCCGCTATGATATATAAAAAACTGCGCCAAATTTTCATCGGCGCAGTTTTTATTTTATTTCTTAGCTGATTGCGTTTTCGGCTTGCAGACGTTTTTCAGAATAAACAACACCAACAAGAGCAATAGGATCGAAACACCCAACACAAGGAACACATTTTGAATAAATCCCGCAATCAGATAGCCGACAGAACAGACGGCTGCAACTGTCAGCGCGTAAGGCAACTGTGTGGATACGTGATTGACATGGTCACACTGCGCACCCGTAGATGCCATAATCGTGGTATCGGAAATCGGCGAACAATGATCACCGCATACCGCGCCAGCCAAGCACGCTGAGATACAGACAATGACAATTGCAGGAATTGCTCCACCATTTGCAACCGCTGCAAGATCTTTTTCAAATACAGAGGTGACAATCGGAATCAGAATGCCAAATGTTCCCCATGAAGTACCAGTTGCAAAGGAAAGTCCGACTGCAACCAAAAACAGAATCATCGGCAGAATGATCTTTGCTCCTGCGGCACCTTCCACCAAACAGGATACAAACGGTCCTGCCTCCAACAATCCGGTCATGGATTTCAATGTCCATGCAAATGTCAGAATCAGAATTGCCGGCACCATCTGTTTGAAACCGTCCGGAATCGACTCCATGCACTGTGTAAAATTCAGCACTTTACGGCACATAAAATACAATACAATCAGAATCAGCGCACCCATGGAACCCATTGCCAAACCAACAGAAGCATCACAGTTTGCAAAGGAATCAATGAAGCTTTCACCACTGAAAAATCCGCCTGTATAAATCATTCCAAGGACACAAAGCACAATCAGTATCACAACAGGCAAAATCAAATCAATGACCTTACCGCGGGTCGTTACGGGTTCTTCATCATTCGCATACACACGTTTCCCTGTGGTGAACAAATCTCCATTTTTCGCATGATCCTCATGCAGCTTCATCCCGCCAAAGTCCATGTCCGTTGATGCAATGAAAATTACCATGATAATCGTCAAAAGTGCATACAAATTATACGGAATGGTTCGTATGAACAGCGAAATACCGTTGACACCCTCAACAGTACCTGCAACCGCCGCAGCCCATGAGGAGATCGGTGCGATGATGCAGACAGGAGCAGCCGTTGCATCAATCAGATATGCAAGTTTTGCACGCGATATCTTATGTTTATCCGTCACAGGACGCATGACCGAACCAACCGTCAGGCAGTTGAAATAATCATCCACAAAAATCAGAACACCCAGCAGGAATGTCGAAAGAGATGCACCCTTACGCGAGGTGATGTGCTTGGCTGCCCATTCACCATATGCACGGCTGCCACCCGCTTTGTTCATCAATACAACAATAATGCCCAACACGACCAAAAAAATCAAAATGCCGACATTGTAGGAATCTGCAAGGTTTGCAATGAAACCTTCCTGCACCACAGCATTGCACATTCCCATAAATCCACCATCCGTAGCAACGGTATAGAGGAATCCGCCAGTCAGAATGCCGATGAACAGCGACGAATACACCTCTTTTGTAATCAGTGCCAGACCAATCGCCACAACAGGCGGCAACAATGACCACAATGAACTGATTGCTTCAGTGATCGGTGCCTGAATGCAGCAGGCAATAATGTACACTACAACAATCAAAGAAAAAATGATTTTGCTTGCGTATTTCTTCATGTTTTTCACTCCTTTTTCCATTCCGAACCCTACGTCAGACATCTGCACCGTTTGCGCAGAATTCCAAACATTAGTTTATCACATTTACTCCGGAATGTCAATTGGTTCTAGAAAAAATATACAAATCATTGTTTCAAATATCAAACGCAACTGTCACTTAGCTGCATCTGCCTGTTTCCGATTCGGAAGAGGAATCTGTGCAAGCAAAACCGCAGCAAATACCAGAACGCAGCCAAGTATTTCTTTTTCCGAAAGAGATTCATGCAGAATCAAACAGCCCGACAAGGCTGCAAATACCGACTCCAACGACATCAACAACGTTGCAGTGGTTGGATCCGTCCTACGCTGTGCCAGAATTTGCAGCGTATACGCAACACCAGAGGACATCACTCCCGTATAGAACAACGTCAACCGCGCATCCCATATCGCAGAAATGTTCGGCGACTCAAAAACCAACATCGGTACTATTTGCAGTACACCCCCAACCAGGAACTGTACACTCGACATCATCACTCCATCTGTATTCTTTCCGTTAAAATAGTCGATCACCAT
Source organism: Oscillospiraceae bacterium (assembly GCA_045600205.1). Lineage (GTDB taxonomy): Bacteria > Bacillota > Clostridia > Oscillospirales > Ruminococcaceae > Firm-04. The sequence continues at coordinate 103,721 of JAZRXM010000006.1, forward strand.
GATGTGCTGGGAATAGAAAAATGCACAGCACAGTACAAGCCAATCACCCTTTGATACACGAAATTCTTCGTTGACACAGAGCAGATAAAAACCTACTACAGCGATTGCGATACATAACCACATCACATGAGGAATCTTCTTCCGAATGAAAATTCCCAGAAGCGGCACGATCACAATGTATAATGCTGTGATAAAACCGGCTTTGCCCGCAGTTGTCATGCTGATCCCGTACTGTTGAAATGCCCCTGCAAAACAGTAAACCAAGCCGCACACAATTCCGCCACGTATGGAATTGCGGTTGATCTCTCTCTGCTCCGCTTTGCTCGGTCGCTCGGAAGCGGGCTTCAAATGCCGAAATAGCCATACAGCAGGAATCAATACCATGCCACCAATCAGATTGCGCACCACACCAAATGTGAACGGCTCTATATAATCCATACCAGCACTTTGTGCAACAAATGCAGTACCCCAGATCAATGCCGTCAAAAGCAACATCAGATTGCCGCTCATTTTCCGACTCATTCTTTCGCCCCATTTCATATCGTCATACAGAACCACCCATATTATATCATAAATCACATCTTCGTGCAAGCAAAGCAGCCCGAGAACGCTTCCTACGCTCTCGGGCTGCTTTCAATATCAGATTACTCAATTACGGCAATGCCGTACAGGACAAAGCTGGTGGACTGATTCTGCATGGATATCGATACATTCATCTTTTCGGTGTTGCCGGAATAGTAAGCAACATCACCATCCAGACCGCCCCATGTCCACTGAAGATTACTTGCAACAGAACCCTTCTTTGCACCGTTGATACTAACATCAACCGTACCCATCGAGGAATTCGAGTTGGACTGGAACAGCAACATGATACCCTTGCCCTCTACGGTAAAGGTCAACGGACTGTTGCCGTTTTTGCTGAACGTAAAACCATTGGGATAGCTGGAATTATTCGTACCCTTGGACCAAGAACCTGTATTCAGGTTCTGAAGCTCATTGATGCCGACGACGCGTGCCGTTGCATATTCAGTACCGAACACAGCCTTGTCGTTTATGACAAATTCATCGCTGTCATTTGCACTGCGCAGTGCCTGACGATAATAATATCCGATGCAATCTGCAATCATTTTGTGTCCGCCGTCACCTGGGTGAATACTATCACCACTGCCGTAATCGCTCCACGACATGGTACCTGCCTTGATTGCATTCATAATCGCATTCTTGCCGCTGATCACAGGAACATCATAGTTCTTTGCAACCTTTTCCATCCAATCCTGATTGCTGTCGCCTGACTGCTGGCAAAGTGTCACAACAATGACAGCAGGCTCATTTTCCTGCATCAGACATTTCTTGACCAGAGAATCGAAAGATTTCTGGAAACGGGTACTGCCCTGATCATTGACTGCAAATTCAATGAAGATGATATCACAGTTCTTGCTGAAAATATCATTGTTGACACGAAGGTTGCCGACCACAGATGAAGTACCTGAAAGACCCGCATTGACGTACTTGACATTGTTGCCGCCACCAAAGGTTTCCGCAAAGTACTGATAGGACAGATTTGCATAACACTTATTCGGCGAACTGGATGAACCGCCTGCTGTAATAGAACCACCCAGATATCCAATGGCGACTTGTTCACCCCGCTGCGCTTTTGCAATCTTCTCACGGATACGTGTGGTGTTGCCCATGTTCAGAATGGAATCCTGATATACCTTGAGCATTGCAGTGGAAGCAGTTTCTTTGTAGTTATCCCAGTCGCCCTCAATCTGTGTGGAAGGCTTCGGCGTAAGAAGATAATTCTTCAGGAGCGAAAGATCAACCGCATTGATCTTGTTGTCCTTGTTGAAATCAGCACCGATCTCAACTTCGGTATCCTGTGTAGTCAGAAATCGTGCAAGAGAAACGGCATCAGCTACATTGACAGCCAGATCACCGTTTGCGTCGCCAAGCTTGATAGATGCAGGTGCACCCGTTACCCTGACGGTATCAAGGTAGAAATCAGTCAATGAATCGGTCGTTTCCATGTAGATGGAGCAATCCGTTGCACCAGCCGGAACAGTATAAGATGCGTTGGACAGAACCGTCCATTCGCCGCTTTCTACGGTTTCCAGCGCGATTTCATCATAAGATGTACCATTCGCCCCCGTATACTGAAGGGAAAACTTCATCTCAACAGGCTCACCGCTCTTTTGCAGCACCGCTGCTGAAACATTGTACGTGCTACCGCCAGCCAAAATCGATGATGCATCTCTTAAAGCACCATTCCACGTTTCTGCACGCTCACTGACAAATAGACTACACTCATCCGTGAACGCTTCATCGGATGTCCATGCAACCGACGCACTTCCACGACCCGTAAAGCTGTCATTGGTCGTTTCAAACTCTGCGGATAGCAAAGTTGCTGCGCTGGCAGACATGATGGTCGGATTTGCGATACAGGACAGCGTCAACACCGTGGCACATAAACCTGTCAGCATTTTCTTTCGATACTGTTTCATAATTGTAAAATATCCTCCTTGTTTCATGTTTCTCTCTCATTTATTATATATCCCCCGAACATTAAGCAAGGTTTTCAAAGTTGCATAGACAAATACTGTTTCATCCAGAAGTTGTCTATACTATAACAATATTATAATGTATATTTCAGAAAAATGCAATAACATATCGTATCTAATTATTGTACAATTTCGCCCTGCACTTGCATTTTTTACTCAAATATGGTACAATCAGCATATAAATTGAAATGAGGTGTTATCCATGAAATGGATCTTTGCATCCGATCTGCATGGTTCTGCGTTCTATACCCAACTATTAATTGACGTCTTTACGAAAGAAAATGCAGAGCGATTGGTATTACTGGGCGATTTGTTATATCACGGTCCACGCAATGACTTGCCAAAAGAATATGCACCCAAAGAAGTAATCGCAATGCTGAATCCACTTGCAGACAAGTTACTCTGTGTCCGTGGAAACTGCGATGCTGAGGTCGATCAGATGGTCCTGGACTTTCCGATCCTCGCTGATTACGCAGCGATTACTTACGGAAATACGATGATATATGCAACGCACGGACATCTATTTCATAAAACAGCTCCCCCGCCACTTGGAAAAAAGGACATCCTGCTCTGTGGCCACACTCATATCCCTGCTTGTGAGCAAACCGCAAGTTGTCTGTACATGAACACAGGCTCAGTTGCCATTCCGAAAGAACAATCACCGCACAGCTATATTTTGTTTGAAAACGGAATTTTCACATGGAAATCGCTGGACGGCGGACATTTTATGACGTATCAGCTATGAAAATGGAAATAGACGGTTTCATGGTCGAGGTCATTCGTTCCAATCGAAAAACAGCATCCATTGGAGTGCAAACAGACAGAACCATTATCATTAGAGTGCCTCAGTGTACAACTGACAATCAAGTCAAGGAATTATTCTGCAATCATGAAAACTACGTAAAAAAGCTGATTTCTAAGTTACCTGAACAATCTGCTTTGCCATATACGACAGAAGAAATTGAACATTTTAAGCAACGTGCTTCACAAGAGATTCCACCGCTTGTGAAGTTGTACGCACAAATGCTTGGAGTAACATATGGCAAAATTTCCATTCGATGCCAGAGAAGCAAATACGGAAGCTGTTCATCCAACGGAAATCTCAGTTTCAATTGTCTGCTTTCTGATATGCCCCCGCAAATAATGCAATTTGTAGTCGCACATGAGGTATGTCACAGACTGGAAATGAACCATTCCAGACGATTCTACGCACTTTTACAGAGCATATATCCATCGTGCCATGAATCAAACACATGGCTGAAAAAGAACGGATTGTTTTACATCAGCCGTATTCCAAAATAACAGTTGCTTTTTTTTACATCCCGTGTTATAATACAATCAGAGTTCCCCAAAATCTGAATTTTGGAGGTTTGACTTGAAAAAACGAATATTTAACATCATCCAAATCGGTAACAGTGATAACGCAATCAGCCGCGGATTTGACTGGTTTATCGTCATTGTCATTCTGCTCGGCATCGTAACCATGTTCATGGAAACATTCGAGCAATTTGCAGCTTGGTTCCCGCTACTGAAAGGAATCGAATATTTCTGCGCTTTCATTTTTTGTATTGAGTACGCATTGCGTATCTGGACGGCCGATCTGCTTTATCCGAAACTGTCGAAATTTCGCGCCAAAATGCGCTTTTTACGCTCGTATGACGGCATCGTTGACTTACTGACGATTCTTCCCTTCTTCTTCCTGTCTGGTTTTATTGTCTTTCGTATGCTGAGAGTTGTACGTATCTTTCATCTGTTCCGCATCAACACACAATACGACTCATTCAACGTCATTACCGCGGTTTTACTGGAAAAACGCAATCAAATCATCTCATCTGTATTCATTATCATCATTTTGATGTTGTCATCCTCCCTTTGTATGTACAGCGTGGAACATGAGGTACAACCCGATGCGTTTCGCAACGCATTTTCCGGCATATGGTGGAGTATGTCAACTCTATTAACAGTCGGATACGGTGATATTTATCCGATCACATTGTTAGGCAAATCAATGGCAATTCTGATAGCGTTTCTGGGTGTTGGAGTTGTAGCAATTCCAACAGGTATTATCAGCGCCGGTTTTGTAGAACAATATACGCAAAAAGAACATAGCGACGAGAAATTTCATGATATTGAAAAAGTCGGTGAGATTCTTGTTGAATCTAACAGCGAACTGATCGGCATGACGATTGAACAAATTTATGACGAGTATCAGATGCAAATTCTGGTGGTGATCCGTAAGGACATGACAATTATTGCAACGCCTCGCCTTTCTGTTAACAAAAAAGACATTCTGATTGTCAACACAGATAGAATTGTCAAAAAACAAAGCTCTGTACATTAAGTGCAGAGCTTTACTTGTACTATTAAGAAATACATCTTTAACAGACCAATGTTTTGTTTTTTATCTTGTACGTACAGTTTTTTTGCATTCTTCATTTTATCCACAAATTCTATAAAATGTGCATTGCAGAGCATTTTGTCCCATGCTATAATGTACTCAAAGATACAGACAAGTTGCTGTGTCTTGTTTACCCCTCGCTTGTCACCGATTTTCGTTTTCTCTCTCTTTCTTTCGGAAATCGGTCACAATATTCTCCCGAATTAGACCGCTCATCCACAAAAGGATAGGCGGTCATTTTTTTATGAAAAAGCAGGCACAGGAATATCCCATGCCTGCTATATTTTTATTGCTTGTTATTATTTGCCGCGTATCGTTCTGCATCTTCTTTTCGAAGTTCGGCACGACGGATTTTGCCGCTGCCTGTCGTCTTAGGAAGGCTATCACGGAACTCAACTACACGCGGATACTTGTATGGTGCAGTTGCCTTTTTGACATAATCCTGAATTTCCTTTTTCAATTCATCCGAAGGAACCGTTCCTTTTGTCAGTACAATTGTTGCTTTGACCACCTGACCGCGAATCTCATCCGGCACGCCCGTAACTGCACATTCCAATACATAAGGCAATTCCATCAGCACGCTTTCGATTTCAAACGGACCGATACGATAGCCCGAGGACTTGATGAGGTCATCCACACGACCAACATACCAGAAATATCCGTCCTCATCCTTCCATGCAGTATCACCTGTATGATAGAAGCCATCGCGCCAAGCGGCTTTCGTATTGGCTTCATCCTGATAATAGCCCAATGACATACCGCAAATCGGCTTGTCTTTCAGCTTGATACAGATTTCGCCTGTTTCACCAACGCCCGCTTCGGTTCCGTCAGGCAACAGAATATGCACATCAAACAGCGGATTCGGTCTGCCCATACTGCCGGGTTTCGGCGTCATGCCGACAAAATTGGCAACCACAAGTGTGGTTTCCGTCTGACCAAAACCTTCCATAAGGGAAAGACCCGTTGCACGCTGGAACTGATTAAACACCTCAGGATTGAGTGCCTCGCCCGCAATTGCTGCATATTTCAGGCTGGAAAGATCATATTTGGACAAATCCTCGCGGATAAAGAAACGATACATCGTTGGAGGTGCGCAGAAACTGGTAATGTTGTACTTAGCGAACATCGGCAAAATATCTTCTGCGTGGAACCGATCAAAGTCGTAAACAAAGATCGCTGTTTCGCACATCCATTGTCCGTACAGCTTTCCCCAAAGTGCCTTGCCCCAACCGGTATCCGAAATGGTAAAATGAATACCATTCGGGTCAACATTATGCCAATACCGTGCGGTGGTATAGTGTCCAAGCGGATATTGATGGCTGTGCATTGCAATTTTCGGATACCCCGTTGTACCCGATGTAAAGAACATCAGCATCGGGTCCGTTCCGCAAGGCGTATCCTCGCTGCGATAAAAATGCGTGCTATATGCCGGGAGTTCCTCATTAAAATCATGCCAGCCCTCACGCTTTCCGTTGACAATAATCTTCGTGCGAAGACTCGGAGAATTTGCAGCCGCCTTATCAACTTCATCGGCAACAAATCCGTCTGCAGTACAGACAATTGCCGAAATTCCTGCTGATGCAAAACGATAGCTGTAATCATGTTCCAGCAATTGATTCGATGCGGGAATGACAATCGCACCCAAACGATGCAATGCAAGAATCGAGAACCAGAACTGATAATGACGCTTCAGTACCAGCATCACGCGATCGCCGCGCTTGATACCCAATGACTTAAAGTAATTGGCAGTCTGACAGGAATACTTTTTGATATCAGAAAAAGTAAATCGACGTTCATTCTTATCGTTATCCACATAGAGCAATGCAAGCTTGTCAGGACATTTCACGGCAAGTGCATCCACGATGTCAAACGCAAAATTAAACTTATCCTCATTGACAAAATGAACACCAGAAAGCATACCCTGTGCATCAGTTTCACAGGACACGAATTTTTCTGCAACAGGACGTGCAAGACCTGCCTTATCCACATTTGTGGTGACATATTCCTGAACCTTTTCACGGTATTCAGTCATACCGGTTGCGCCCTGCGGTGCCATGACAAATGCGTAGATTTCACAGTCCTCGCCGCCAAGTGCAATCTCATCATGCGGCGTGGAACTGTCGTAGTAAATGCAGTCGCCTTCATGCAGGATTTCGGTATGAGAACCGATAATCATACGCAATGTACCTTTGAGGACGATATCCATTTCCTGACCTGCATGACTACCTAGATGCAACGGTCTGGAAAGAGCCTCCTCCGAATACGGAATCACAACATGAAACGGTTCAGCAATTTTATTCTTGAACTTATACGCCAGACGGTTATACGCAAAACCCGCGCGGCGCACGATCGGCAATCCTTCGCCTTTTCTTGTGACAGTATACCCTGTCAGTTCAGGACTTCTGCCCTCCATCAATTCAGAAATATCAACATGAAAAACCCCTGCACATTTATGAATAAACGTGAAGCTGAAATCGGCTTCACCTGACTCAAAACGAGTATATTCCTCAATCGAAAAACCTGTCTGCGCCGCCATATCTTCAATAGAGATATTCAAGTCCTCGCGCAGGCTGCGAATTCGCTGTGCGACCTCTTGAATTTTCTGCTCTGTACCTGTCAGTACGGATGGTGTCTGCTGTTCCATATAGCATTCTCCTTTCAAAAATATGCGGTAACAAAATAAAAAAGCCCATCTCAAATTAACTTTGAGACGAGCTTGTAACCCGCGGTACCACTCAAATTGCGCAGCCGTATTCAGCACACGCCACTTTCAGGCTCTGCATCCGCAAAACCCTATGCATTCACGCAGCATCACGAAAGCACTTACTTTTGGTTCAGTACTTCAGCTCAAAAGGGATGTGTTTCATCAGTCGCTGCCGATTTCCACCAAACATCGGCTCTCTGGAAGCGTTGCAGATCAAACACTTGTCTTCGTCATCGCTTTTGTTCAGTATAACACAGTTTTCGCGGTTTGTCAAGTACCTGACAGCAGAAAAATTCCGCACACTTTCCGTTAATCATTCATAAGATAGCGTAGTAAATATCTGAAAGGAGATTTTCAACATGCCGAGAATCTTTTTGAGTCCTTCCACACAGGAATGGAATTCCTATGTTACTCCCGGAAAAAACGAACAGCTTGTCATGAATCGTCTGGCAGATGCCATGGAACCCTATCTTCGCGCAAACGGCATCGACTTTGTCCGTAATGACCCGGACCGAAATGTCGGGGGGGCAATTGCAGATTCCAACGCGGGAACATTCGATGTTCATCTCGCACTCCATTCCAATGCCGCACCGCAATCCTACGTCGGCAAACTCCGTGGTATTGACATCTACTATTCGCCATACAGTGAATCCAGCGAAAAACTGGCAACCATTATCGCCAACAATCTGGAAAGCATTTATCCGCTGCCTGAAAAGTCCACACCGCGTCCCACAACCAGTCTTGGAGAAGTCACACAGACCCGTGCAACGGCAGTTCTCTGTGAGCTTGGATACCACGACAATGTGGAGGATGAACGCTGGCTGACAAGCAAGCTGGACGTAATAGCCGCCAATCTTGTCACATCTCTGACAGATTATTTCGGTCTGCCTTTCGTAGAACCTTCTGCACCGTTTGTCGGATATGTTTCGACAGGCGGCAGTGTCCTCAATTTACGAAGCTATCCATCCCTATATGGCAGCATCCTCACGCGCATTCCAGACGGAACGGCTCTGACGATTCATGGCAGTACCGCTGACTGGTATGTGACAAGCTACAACGGATTCAGCGGCTACGTGAACAATGCTTTTGTATCAGTTTAACTGTGCAATGTGGTCAATGATGTCGCGGAAAATCGGAGCTGCTGCCTGATTCCCCGAGCCACCGCGCTCTACAAACACGGTCACAGCATACTGAGGCTGCTCTGTTGGGAAGAATCCTGTCATCCAAGCGTGACAGTATTCTGTTCCGTCTGCTGCATACTGCCCGGTCTGCGCTGTGGATGTTTTGCCACCTGCCGTCGTAAAGTTCGGAACACCATTTTGCCCTTCCCCTTTCGATAGCACTGCACACATCAGTTTTTGCAATGTCTGCGCGTTTTCCGCACATAGTACACGACACGGTTCAGACTCCGCATACGGCTGCAATGTGACACCATCTGTTGATTCACCACGCAACAACCACGGCATATGATAAACACCGTCATTGGCAATACAGGCAGTCATGGCGGCAATGTGCAGCGGCGTTGCAAGAAGCTTTCCCTGTCCAAATGCCAGATTGGCTTTTTCCGCTTCAACGTGAAGTTCCTGAACAGATTGTAAAAATCCCGCAGAGGATGAGAATCCATCAGCAAGCGAAATCGGAATACCAAACCCAAGTTGTTTCGCTGTCTGATGAAAAGTATCTGCCGTTAAAATCTGACTCAGGTTGATAAAATACGGATTGCAGGAATTCACCATGGCATTTTCCATATCCAGTAATCCGTGCCCTGCCATGTTATGACATCGAAACCGCTGACCATAGATTTCCGTACTGCCGCTGCAACAATACATATATCCGCTTGTAAAGCCACTTTCCAATGCAGCAGCAGCCGTAACCAGCTTGAACACAGAACCCACACTGTACGCACAAAGCGCACGGTTCAAAAACGGTGCATCTTCATTATCCATCGCTTCCGAAAGATGGGCTTCATCGTAAAGCGGTCTGCTTGCCAGCGCAAGAATTTCTCCCGTATGCACATTCAGGACAATTGCAGCAGCCGGATTCGGGTCGGCATTTTTCAGAGCAAGTTCTGTAATTTGCTGAATTCTTTTGTCCAGTGTCGTGACAATCCCACCATGAATGTTCCCGCTCATATCCGCATTTGTATGCAATCCTGCAAGTACTGCACCGTAAGCATCCACAGAAAAAGATGCGGTTATATTGCAATCATTGGCAGAGAGGACCTCTGAACATGCTGCCTGCAACCCACAAACGCCTTTCCCATTTTGACGATATCCAATCAGATGTTGAGCAAGTTGCTTTGAACGATCCGTTTGATAGCCCTCAAAAACCTGTATATTCGGATGATCAATCGCAGAATCCGTTACCATGCAGCAAAACGGTTTCCGCTGCTTGACTGCCATATCAAAAGCTGCCTGATCCAATGCCTTTGAGCGTACAGCTGTAATTGCATCAGGCGTTGGATTCACAAGCGCATACCATACGTGTTCGGGCTGCGTCAGCCGTAAGAAATTCCGATCGTAAACCGCTCCCTGCGCAAGTGGTACATTCAACAGATAGTGCCCTTGCTTTGTAGAAGCCAGCACAGCTGTTTCATTTGTAGATACACGATACAAACGGATGAGCAGAATTCCCGCCGTCAAAAAAATAATCGTCAATATAACACTCGCCCGTATATTCGGCTTTTGCATTTGCACACACCTTCCTTTAATTAGAGTATCGCCCAAATGCAACTGAATATACAACAAAAAAACCGCATTATCCCACAGGATAATGCGGTTTTCATTCAGAAGACAGAATCAAAATGTGAAAGAACCACTCAGATAATCATCGTTTACAACATAGTAAACCATGCCTTCGGAGGCATTCACATAAAGAGCAAGCTCCTTGATATCGGCAATGTCATTGCCTTTGTTGGTCCAGTCATCTTTTGCGCGCTCAATAAGAGCCTCGGAAGATGCGGACTTATCAGCCAACTCAATAACAACCTTACTAGAGATTGCAGCAGCCTTCTTTTTCGCAGCAGGCTTTGCAGTCTTAGCGGTTTTGGTTGCTACCTTAGCAGACTTTTCTGCTTTTGCAGGCTTCTCAGCCTTCGGAGCAGCAACTTTCTTGGTAGCAGGCTTACGTGCAGTCTTAGGAGCCTTCTTCGTTTCAGTAACGGGAGCAGCAGTCTTTTCGGGTTCAGCAGTGATTGTATCCTGAACCTTTTCAGCAGCAGCATCTAATACTTTCTTTTCAATCATGATAGGTTCCTCCTGTCAACGAAATTAGTCTTCAGGGTTGATGGCATCCTTCATGGTCTTGCCAGCCTTGAAAGCAAGAACCTTGCAGGGTTTCGTAGTCATCGGCTTCTTGGTGCGCGGATTGATGCACTGCTTTGCAGCACGCTCGCGAACTTCAAAAGTACCAAAACCAGTGATGGAGACCTTCTCACCAGCAACGAGTGCATCGGTGATTGCATCGAGTACCAGATTCAGAGCCTTATCAGCATCCTTCTTGGTGCAGTTTTCTTTTGCAGCAATTGCTGCGACGAGTTCATTCTTTTTCATGGGGAAAACCTCCTATAAAACAAATTCTATTGACATTATATAACGAAAATACGCCACTTGTCAAATGCTTTTTCATTTTTCAGATGTTTGAATTATAAAGCAGCTCTTTTTCTTCCAAAACTTGGCTATTTATACAAAATTCAGTGCAGATTCGGCAATTTCGAAACATTCCGATCAGAGCATTTTGGCACGAAGCTCATCTGCGGACAGTGCAGAAAGATATGCAGGCGGAATGTCAAATACGGTTTTACAACCAGAAATTCCCTCAGCAGAACAACGTGCTACCGCACGGGCATATGCCACCAGTACATTGGTTGTAAACTCAGGGTTAGAATCCAGTTTCAGAGCATACTCAATCAAATGTTTATGCTCACCGTTTTCGCCGGTACATCCGCTGCGCAGTACAAATCCGCCGTGCGGCAGTTCACTGTGATTCGCTTTCAGTTCTTCAGCAGAAACAAAATGCACAATGGTATCATAATCAGCAAAGTAGTTTGGCATGGTGCAGATGTCATGCTCGATTTTTGCAAGGTCTGCGCCCTCTTTTGCAACGACAAAACACTCGCGCAAATGCTTCTGACGAGTAGTCAATTCGGGCTGTGCGCCACTGCGTACCGCTTCAATTGCGGAGTCAATCGGAATGGTATATTGTCTTGCATCCAGAACGCCCTCAACGCGGCGGATGGCATCGGAATGTCCCTGGCTGATGCCCTT
>JAZRXM010000007.1:0-61482 GCA_045600205.1 Oscillospiraceae bacterium
TGAGGTCATTTCCCGTATTCTGTACTTTGTCGAGGTTCACTGGAATGAGCTGTTGAACTTCTCCCGTCGTACCGAGTCAGCAATGAACCGATGGGCTGCCCGTTATGGTTACGAATCTCATCCGAAAGCAATTCTGGATAAGGTCAAAAAAGGATATGGACGATACGCCGCTGTCAATCTTTGCAACTACCAGACGATTGAGTTTAGACTGTTCCGCGGCACGCTGAAATACAACACCCTGATTGCAGCGTTGGAACTTGTCAATGCAATCTGTGATGCAGCAATCCGCTTGACGGACACGGAAATGCAGGCAATGTCTTGGTCATTGTTTGTGACCTGTTTGGATAAAGATGAGTGTGCAGACTTGATTCATTATCTCAAACAACGCAGGTTGTACACAAATGAAGAAGTGTCGGAGGAGGAGGAATTTTGATATGTGCGCTTTGTTTGGTTGGATTTATCATTCGAACTCTTTGTCACAAAAGGCACTGAGAAAACTGACATCTGCATTGGCGAATGCCGCAGAATCCCGCGGAACTGATGCGACAGGCATCGCGTATAATTTCTGCGGGAAACTCCATATCTACAAAAAGCCCAGAGCAGCTCACAAAATGCATCTGAACTTTCCGATGGAGGTATCTGCTCTGATGGGGCACACTCGTATGGCTACGCAGGGCGATCAGAAGCAAAACTTCAACAATCATCCGTTTTTCGGACGCTGTGACAAGCGGTTTGCGCTGGCACATAACGGCGTGCTGTACAACGACAAAGAGCTTCGTCAGGAGCTTCAATTGCCGTCGACACAAATCGAAACAGACAGCTATATCGCCGTGCAGCTGATTGAGGAACATCAGAAACTCTGTTTTGATACACTCAAAGATATGGCTGAAGCAGTCAGAGGCAGCTTCACATTCACGATTCTTGACGATTCCAACACGTTATGGTTCGTCAAGGGGAGTAGCCCAATCTACATAGTATACCTGCCTGAGCTTTCACTTTACGTCTATGGCAGTACCAAGGAAATCGTGAACTATGGCTTGAAATGCGCAGGACTGCAGAGGATGATGCAAGTCGTAATCGAAGCCAGGGAAGGGGAGCTGCTCCGAATTTCACCTTGCGGCAGATTGGAACGTAGCAGCTTCAATTTTGCAGCAGAACGATTCGACTATCCCCACTATTTCAATATGGGATACGAAAGCGAATATCTGCTTGACTACTTTTCCAGTTTCGGATATCCGCGGGAGGATATTGAGCTGCTCCTGGACTTTGGATATTCTGTATTGGAAATTGAGGAGATGCTGATGGACCCAATGGGATTCCGTGCAGCAGTAGCAGATGTTCGATGTTGTTTAGAAGGGGAGTATGGTGATGAAATCGAGTCAATCTATGCGTGGTAGTGCAAAGCCCAAAACAATCTATGAATTCGTGAAATCTCGACAGGATGAAAATGAAATGAGATCAGCAATCGTCAGTTCTGAGAATAAGAATTCAAAGCGGAAAATCATTGAGAATACGCTCAAATGCGTTTGCGCAGCCGAAACAGTATTGCAGTTGCTTCTTCTTGCGGAAAAGCAAAAAAAAGAAATATACAAATAGAAATATGTTTTGTTCTTGCTTCTTGTATCGGATATTCGCACACAGGGCATAACAGCATCTCAATATTGTGACGCATTTCTGCTTGTTTTCGTGCTCTGATACAGATTCTTCAGTATCAATGAAGCACCATGGATTCGTTCATGATGACGTATCTATGGTGCTTTTATTTTTTTACTGCAGTGATACTATCCTGTTATTGCGGTTACGAACTTGCGTATTCAGTACTACGTAAGACGACTCAGTTTAAGTTGATTCGCCGCATGGCGGAATTGATGGTGGATGTTCCAGTGCGGATGGTGTCCCTGAAAAAGGAATCAATCTTAATATCATGCTTTGTTTGCGTGATTTTCTGGAACTATCAGGATATCGTGTGGAAGTGACAAGAGATTCTGACCGTTCAATTCATGATAAAGGGATTGAGGGTATAGCCAATCAAAAAAGTTCCGACATGGATAATCGTCTTGCTTTGTTGAATCGTTATGACAATGCGGTTTGCGTGTCAATTCATCAAAATCAATTTACGGATTCACGATACAGCGGCGCACAAATGTTTTATGCACCGACAAATGATGAAAGTGAAGGACTTGCAGAACAAATCCAGTCGCAATTTCGTAGCTTTTTGCAGCCTGAAAATAATCGGGAAATCAAAGCTTGCGGAAAAGAACTGTATTTATGTTACTATTGCAAAAATCCTATGGTAATGGCGGAGTGCGGTTTCCTATCCAATCCCGAGGAAGCTGCTAGGCTTTGTGATGAGGAGTATCAGAGAAAGGTCGCATTTACGATCTATTCCGGATTGCAGCAATGGGTATCAGGAAGTATATAGGATTATGGTGATTTTAGACAATTACAAGTCAAAAAAAAAGGTCGGTTTCTTCTTGTCATTTGCGCAGTGTTGTGTTATAATATAAGAGTATGTTTGATGCCTTGAAATGGAGAGAAAATAATGGATGAACAAATAATTTTTGGAAGGAATTCGGTGATGGAGGCTCTGAAAGCGGACACACCGATTGATCATATTTATCTGACAACACTGACAGGCAGCCTTGGGGCAATTGCCAAGGAGGCAAAAAAACGCGGTATCGTAGTAAAAACGACTGATACCCGTAAACTCGATGCTATGTGTGAGGGCGGGAACCATCAGGGAGTATGCGCACAGGGGGCTTGTACATCCTATGTGACCGTTGCGGATATACTGGCTGTCAGCGAAAAAAAGGGAACTGCGCCTTTTCTGGTATTATGTGACGGTATTGAAGACCCTCATAATCTTGGCGCAATTCTGCGTACAGCGGAAGCTGCGGGTGTGGATGGCGTCATTCTTCCCAAACGCCGCAGCGCATCCCTGACACAAACTGTATTTAAGACATCCGCGGGTGCTGCGAGCTGGATCCCGGTTGCACGTGTCGGAAATCTGGCAACAGAAATGATTGCTCTGAAGAAACGTGGAATCTGGTTCTTTGGTGCGGATATGAACGGTCAGGCAGCCACAGCAACTGATATGAGTGGTGCTACCGGCATTGTCATCGGATCAGAAGGATTTGGTCTGAGCGCGCCTGTCAAAGCACAATGTGACGGCATTATCAGCTTGCCGATGTTTGGAAAAATCAATTCCCTGAATGCATCGGTTGCGGCAGGTATTTTGATGTATGAGGCAGTGCGTCAGCGTACCTCGCAGCCAGAATAAAAATAGAGAGGTGATTGACAGATTTGTTCTTTGATGGCGAGTCTGTCGAAAATATGATATTCTCAAGGAAAAATCAGCCTGAGGATACGCTCGGTCAAGAGGAGAAGAAAGAGAAAGCTGAGGAGAGTGTACCGAAGGAGGAGGCTGTAACCCAAGCAGCCGTACAATCGGGAAAGCCGTCGGAAAAAGAAAAAAAGGAGAAAGAGGTTAAGACGGGAAAGCATGGCAGACCGTTGAAAACCGATCCATACGGCAATCCGATCAAGAAGAAAAAGAACGGCGCACCGCTTCGGAAATCGAAACCTGTTCGGACGGTGACACCTGCTGATATTCAAAAACCACAGGTTTCCTTTTTGAATTCCATCGCCAATCTGGAGCCTGCATCCCGTGCGAGATGGACGGGTGCAACGACTGCTCAGGCGTATGATCATGCGGTCGTTAAGGAAGGCGAAGCGGCAGAGGGCGATTATCAACCGAAAATTCGCCGTATGAGCGATTCTACACGCGCAAAGGAATTGCGAAAAAAACGCAGTAAACTGGCGGCTATGAATTACGCATACGAAAAAGATTCACCGCAAGAGCATTCGGTGGTTTTGCAGCAGCCGAAACGCAGAAAGCCGAAACTGGCAGAAGACCAGTTGGAGCGTATTCCTGATGAGTTGATGGATCAGCCATATGAGGAGCTTTCGGAGCCGATTCCTCTGGTTGAAAAAGCCGAGCATACGCAGATTGATTTATCGAGCGGTCCGATGGAATCCGTAGATATTGATGTGCATTATCATGCAGAGCGGCGCAAACGCTTTGATTTGCCCAAGGAAGCGAAGGATTTTAAAAATCCTGAGGACAAAATTTCCATTGGAAATGATATCAATGAATTGAAAATGGATTTGTCATTGCGCGTGTTTATTGTCGGACTTGCAACGTTTTTGAGCTGCCTGCTCACCATTTTCGATTGGATTCCCGGTTTTCCGCTTCCGAAATTCCTGTCAAGTGCGCATTCTCCGCAGAGCTTTTTGACTGTTCAGATTTTGCTTGGCGTATTGACGATTCCGTTTTCCGGCGGCTTGCTGAAAAATGGATTTATGAAGCTGTTTCGATTAAAAGCGGATTGCGATTCTATGGCGTCACTTGGACTGGTAAGTGCTCTGCTGGCTGCTGTTGCAAGTTTGTTCGTGCCGCAAATGTTAATGAACGGCATGATTTCTGTGTATATTTCGATTGCACTGCTTGGCGTCTGGATGAATACAATTTCCAAAAAGGTGATTGTATGCCGTGCACAGCGTAATTTTGAAGTGCTTGCGAATGATGAGCCAAAATTTGCGATTCATTATGTGGAAAATGAACGCCGTGCTGAAAATCTGACCAAAGGAACGCTTGGCGACCTGCCAATTCTTGCGACGATGCAGCCAACAAAAAAGGTGACGGATTTTCTGAGATATACGTTTTCTTCTGATCTGGGCGATCTGTTTTGCAGATACACAACACCGATTGTCCTGCTGTTTTCGTTGTTCCTTGCAATTTTTCTGGGTATTATCCGCCGCGAAAGTGTCGATAATGCGTTTTGTTATGCGTTGTGGGTCTTTGCGCTTTCGGTCTCAGCGGGAAGCACGGTTGGTATTACGTTGATTTCAAATGTACCGCTTGCCAATGGTACAAAACGGTATGTGCGAGGCAGTGGATTGCTGCTCGGCTATCAGAGCGTGGATGATTTCTATGATGTCAACACCGTTATGATTGATGCATCTACGCTGTTTCCGCAGGGTTCTACTAAACTGGAATCCATTCAGATTACCGGAGAGAGCCGTATTGAAGAAGCCTTGCAGTATGCTGCTAGTCTGACACAGCACGCAGGCAGTATCTTGAAAGATTTGTTTGCAAATGCGATATTGACAGAAGAACAGATGATTTTGCCTGTTGAGGATTATTCCTATAGTGAAGGAAACGGTTTGTGTGGTTGGATCGCTAATAAACGAGTGCTTTTGGGCAAGCGTGAAATGATGATCGAACACAGCATCGAAGGCTTGCCTGCCGCTTCGAAAGAAGAAGAGATGACCGCAGGCGGCAATGAGGCGATTTATTTGTCCGTTTCAGGCACGATCGGTGCGATGTTCATTGTAAACTTGTCTGCGAGCAGAAGCGTGAAAAAGTGGCTTCATGAGCTTGAACAGGAAGAAATTCATTTGTTGATTCGCAGCAATGACGCGTTGCTATCGCAGCGTAGACTTTCCAGAATGTTCGGATTTCCGGAAGATTTCCTGAAAATTATTCCAACGCGCTTGGAGCAGGAATATGTCGAGGAAACGCAGCTGCTTGAAACGGCGAATCCTTCGATGATTTGCGCCGGCAGATTGCCCGGATTTGTCCAGACAATTGTTGGTGCGAAGCGAATCCGTGCTGTTTCAACGATTGGCGGTATCATGCAAGTTGTATCTGCTTGTCTTGGAATTGGCGGCGTAACCTTGTTTTTGATGCTTCATGCGTATGATTATCTTTCAGGCGGAATTCTGTTGATCTATCATATTTTATGTACGTTGCTGACTTTGGCAACGCTCAATATGCGAGAAGTATAAAAAATACGCTTCCTCATGTTTTTGAGGAAGCGTATTTTATATTCCAACGTTATTCTGATTCAGTCGGAGTGGGGGATGCGTTCTTTTTGAATACGACCAGCTTGCTGAAAACGTAGTTGATTGCAAGAACGATGAATTGTGAAAAGATCGTAATTACGTAGTAATTGAATTTCCAGTGGGAAGTGAACAGCCACATGATAGCGACTTCGAGGAAATAGGTTACGACACGCGCACCATAGAAAGTACCCATTTCAAACAGCAGATCAACTGTTGAACTTGTTTTACTTTTAAATACGTATTTTTTGTTCACGACAAATGCAAATGTAACAGCAACGATCCAAGAAAACGTGGTATTGAGAATATTGGGAATGGTGTCAGTGATATCGTAACCAACGCTTTCGATAAACCATTTTCCAAGGATTTTAGCGATGATGGAAATTACAGTTGTCCATGCACCGTAGTAGCAGTATCTCCATACACTCTCGTACTTATAATAAATTTTTTTGATTGGTTTTGGCATGATTTTGACAACCAACTGTAATAAAAATTCCAGCATAAAAAACCTCCTGATTCATTATAGAGAAGAATTAACGTCAGCAGTTTGTTTTCGTATCAGACGTACTCTGTTAATTTTTTGTTCAGTTGCATCAATGACAGCTAAAGAAAACCATTCGCCATCGAGTTGTTCGCCTTCATCCGGAATTCGTCCGAACAACTCCATGACCCAACCACCTAAAGAAGTGCATTCTGTTGCGAATGCATCTTCGGAGAGTGCAAGATCATCGCGCAAATCGCTCAGGTTGTATTCACAGGATATATCAAATGTGTCAGGTGCGATCTTTGTAATCATCGGAACGATTTCGTCAGCTTCATCGTAGATTTCGCCAACGAGTTCCTCAATAATATCCTCCAGCGTGACCATGCCTTTGGTACCGCCATACTGGTCAAGGACAAGCGCGATATGGGATTTGGCACGTTGCATTTGTTTCATAGCATCGCTGATACGTGCAAATTCAGGAAGGCGAATGATCTTTTGGATGATTTGCGAGATGTCCGTACCTTTATTTTCTAAAAGTCCAAAGAAATCTTTTTCTGTGATGAAGCCTATGATGTCATCGAGTGTTTCATCGTAAACGGGCAGACGAGAAAAACGCTCATTTAAGAATACATTTTTGATATCGGAAATGGGCATATTTTTCGGAATTGCAGTGATATTCACACGCGGTACGAGCACTTCCGTGACTGTGATTTCATCGAATTCAAGTGCTGAGCGAACCAAATCGCTTTCTTGTTCTTCGAGGACGCCTTCTTCTTCAATCTGCTCAACGATGACCTTCAACTCATCCTCTGTAACAGATGGTTCATCGTTTTTACTTTGTACCAGCTTGGATAGCTTGTTAAATAAGAAGATAATTGGGGTAAGGATGAACATTAAGGCTCTGAGCGGGGAGGAGAAGAATTTGGCCAGCGATTCAGCATGTGCTTTTGCGTATGATTTTGGCAGTATTTCGCCAAAAATCAAAACGAGAACCGTCATGATCAAAGAGGAGATCCCGACTCCGCCTTCGCCAAACCATTTAGTAAAGAGAATCGTGCCCAGAGATGCGGAGAATATATTAACCAGATTGTTTCCGATTAAGATTGCGGTAAGTGCTTTATCAAAATGTTCTGCAATGGAAAGGGCATCCGCTGCTTTTTTATCGCCTTGTTGTGCTGAATGCTTCAAGCGGATTTTGTTGACACTTGAAAAAGCGGTTTCACATGCGGAAAATAACGCTGAGAAAATAAGAAGACATAAAATGCCTATGGGTAACATGATCAGAATCCTTTCGAAATAGTATTCTATTATTATAGCATGATTGCAGATAAAATGCAAGCTTGAATTTCAATGATTTCAGGTCAAAAAGCAGTGTTTCTGCATGAATTTGAAAAATAAGCAGCAAGTTATTCTTGAAATCTCTTGACTTTTCGTATTATATCGGTTATAATACAGTTAGAATATGCTAACCGTTGGAGGCGCGTATGAAGTGGATTAGTGAAAATGCGGCATCTTTGCTTGCCGGAACGATAGTATTGCTGGCAGTCGTAGTTGCCGTAAGAGCGATATACCGCACGAAAAAAGAAGGCAGGAATGGTTGTGGAGGCGGGTGTTCATGCTGTGCGATACGTGAACAATGCCATTCGAATAATCGCAAAAAATGATGAGAGGAACTGACTAAATATGATGAATCACTGTGGCACACAAACGCTTGAAACAGAACGTCTCATTTTGCGTCGTTTTCTGAAAGACGATGCGTGTAAGGTGTATAAAAATTGGGCATCGGATCCTGAGGTGCAGTCAGGATATGGTGAACCAACATATGATACGCAGGATGCGGTAAATGAATTGCTTGCAATATATATTCGTAAATACGAAGAAAATGATTTCTATCGCTGGGCGGTGATTGCAAGAGATACGGGTGAATGTATCGGTCAGATTGCATTTTTTCTGGTCGATAGTCGAAATCACTTCGCTGAAATTGAATATTGTATTGCGAAAAATTATCAATGTAATGGTTATGCGACGGAAGCAACCAAGGCTGTAATTGCATATGGTTTTCGTAAAATTGGGCTGCATAAGGTCCAAATATGTGTTCGACCGGCGAATACAGCATCAGTTCGCGTAATTGAAAAGTGTGGTTTTACGTATGAAGGAACACTTCGTGATTTCTTTTTCCGCAACGGCGAATATGAAGGACGACGTTACTATTCAATTCTTGCGAATGAGTTTGAATCACTTGAGTATCAAAACGGATAAACACAAAAGTGCAAGCAACCCATATGCATAAATCATGAATTGACCAAGATATTTCTTTGATTTTTCGTGATTTTCTTTGGCGTATAGCTGATATGAAATCAGGCTGGCCAGTGAAGCAATCGGTGTGCCAAGTCCGCCGATGTTGACGCCAAGCAGAAGTGCTTTTCCCTGATTGGTAAAACCGGAAAGTAAAATTGCAGCAGGTACGTTACTAAATACTTGTGAAACGGCAATGGATACAGCTATTTCACGTCCTCCGATAAAAGATGAGAGAAATGTGCTGATTGCCTGAATCTGACCAAGATTGCCGGTGAAAATGAAAAAACAGACGAATGTCAGCAATAAATAGTAATCAATCATTGCGAAAGTGTGAGGCGTGGCAATGAGCAAAAGCGCAATAGATGCACAGAGGCAAATTGTTGCGGAAATTTTGCCGGATACAGTGAGCAATGCCAAAACAAAAATGATTGTACAGCATAACGTGATTCGCCATGAAAACTTTGGATATGCGTTGGTTTGTTCGCTTTCAATTGCAAGTGAAATCTTTGGAATCAGAAAGACGGACAGACAAAGCAGCACGTATGCCAGAATGCCATAAGGGAGTAAGGTTCGCACCAAAACAGCTGGCGTAAGGGAAAAATAAGAACAAAGATAAATGTTTTGAGGATTTCCTGTCGGTAAAAGCATACTGCCCAGATTGGCAGCCGCCGTTTCGAAAATGACGGTATATATCAAGGCTTTTGATGATTTTTCATCTTTTCTTCCGGCATAAATCAGAAGCGTGACAGGTACAAATGTAAGCAGCGCAACATCGTTTGTAATAAACATTGACGAAAAGAAACACACTGTTAACATGACCAATGCGAGTACTCTGGCATTGCTGCACATTTTTGTGAGAACGCCCGCCAAACGTTGGAACACACCGCAAATTCTGAGACCCGCTACCGCACCCATGAGAACGAATAGTAAAATCAACGTATCAGCGTTAATATAATCTATGTATGCAGCAGATGGCGGTATCAAAAAGCATGATACAATCGCCAGGATTGCTGCGATACAGAGGACAGTTTGATTTTTCCAGAATTTTTTGATTTTTTCAGGCATGTGAACATCTCCGATTTCAATTTTGCGGATATATTATAGCATAAAAGTTTTGATTCGTCAAATCTGTTCTTTGATTTTTGTAATTGCGCCTTTTTCCAGTCTTGATACTTGTGCTTGGGATATGCCGATTTCTGTTGCAACTTCAATTTGCGTATGACCTTGCAGAAACCGCTTGTTCAGGATCCTTTTTTCTCGGTCGGAAAGTGACGCAATTGCATCCTTTATCGCCATTTCGTGCATCCAGCTTTCGTCTGTATTCGGGTCGCTGATCTGATCCATCAGATAAAGAGTATCGCCCGTGTCTGAATATAGCGGTTCAAACAGTGATACAGGATCTGTGATGCTTTCCAGTGCCATGACAACGTCAGCTCGATCAGCTTCAATTTCTTTTGCGATTTCTTCAATGGTTGGTTCCTTACCATTTATTGCGATGAGTTGTTCTTTCGCCTGCATGGCTTTATATGCAAGGTCGCGTAAAGAACGGCTGACTTTTACGGTGTGATAATCTCGCAGATGTCTGCGCAATTCACCCGATATCATGGGAACACAGTATGTTGAAAATCGCACATCTTTGGATAAATCGAAGTTGTTGATTGCTTTCATCAACCCGATCACACCTATCTGAAAAAGATCATCAACATCTTCGCCGCGCCCTGTAAATCGTTGAATGACCGAAAGTACCAAACGCAGGTTTCCTTTAATCAGACGATCTCGTGCTGATTTATTTCCATTTTGTTGATATTCACGTAGCAACTCCATTTTTTCGCTTTCTTTCAGTACTTCCAGCTTGGAGGTATCCATTCCTGAAATCATCACTTTTTGATAAGCCATTGTGTCACTCCCTTCAAACGGAATTCTGCCCAAATATTGCGGCTTTAGTCTTATGAAAAAGAGCAGATTCTGACGATTTCTGCGGGATTGAAAATATTCTTTGCATTTTCGTTGAAAGTGTGCTATAATAGATAAGTTCAAGTATAATTTGAAAGGATGCAAAACGGATGTCGGCTTATCTGGATAATGCGGCGACAACGAAACCAAGTGAAAATTGCATAGATGCGATGAACCGCGCAATGATGGAAAACTACGGTAATCCTTCCTCTCTGCATGGAATGGGGCTGAAAGCGCAACTGGCCATGGATGCCGCACGAAAAGAAATTGCGGGAGCATTGGGGGCGCAGGCAGATGAGATTCTGTTCACTTCGGGTGCAACAGAGAGCAATAATATGGCGATTCTTGGGACTGCTGCGCTGTATGGAAAACGCAAACGGCGTATCGTGACAACAACTGTTGAGCATGCCTGTGTGAAGGGTGCCTGCGATGCATTGGAAGCGCAGGGATATGAGATGATCCGCATTGCACCAAATGCTGATGGAAATATCGATTCTGCTGAATTTGCGTCTGCAGTTGATGAAAACACCTGCCTTGTCAGTATGATGATGGTGAACAACGAAACGGGACATATTCTACCCGTAAAAGAAACGTTTGCTATGATAAAAAAGCGTTTTCCGCTGGCGATTTGCCATACGGATGCTGTACAGGGATTTTTGAAGGTTCCGTTTCGTGTGACGGATTTGCAGGCGGATTTGTTGACGATCAGCGGACATAAAATACATGCTGCAAAGGGAATCGGTGCATTGTATCATAAAAAAGGCGTGCGGCTTTCTCCGCTGTTACATGGCGGAGAACAGGAAGGCGGCAATCGTCCCGGTACCGAATCGGTACCGCTGATTGTCGGATTCGGTGCGGCTGTAAAGGAAATGCGAAATTCCATGGATATGCGCAGAAAACATTGCACGGAACTGCGAAACTTGTGTATTGAAAAATTGCAGAAGATTGATGGCATCTCGATTCAGTCGCCAACAAATGGTTCGCCGTTTATCCTCAGTATTTCTGCCGCAGGGCTTCGCTCTGAAACGTTGCTGCATTTTCTGGAGGAGCGGGAAATCTATGTGTCCAGCGGATCTGCCTGTTCGAAAGGCAAGCAAAGCGGTGTTTTACAGCAGTTTGGTGTACCCGATCGGCTTGCTGATTCCACGATTCGCATTAGTTTTTGCGCAGAGAATACTGTTGAAGATGTTTTGTTGCTTGCGGAGCAGATTGCTGTTGCGCAGCATACGCTGATACATAAACGATAAAAAACGAAAGCAGGGGAAAATCATGCGAGAGATTATTTTGGTAAAATATGGCGAAATGGCTCTGAAAGGTCAGAATCGCAACACCTTTGAGGATGTACTGCTGCGGAATCTGCGTCGTCGCCTGAAGTATGTCGGTATGTTTTCATTTTCAAAGGCGCAGTCTACGATTTATATTGTTCCTGAAGCCGATTCGGATGAGGCTTGCGCAGAAATGATTGATGCTGCAATTCCGCGTATTCAAAAGGTTTTTGGTATTGCAGCTTTTTGCAGGGCACTTGCTTGCGAAAAAGATTTTTCGGATATCTGTGAGCGTGCAGTACCGTATTTGCAGGAGGTTTTAACTGCTGCAAAGACGTTTAAAGTTGAGGCAAAGCGTGCGGATAAGGCATTTCCGATGAAATCGCCGCAGATTTGTGCGGAACTCGGCGGAGTGTTGCTTTCCAAGTATTCACATCTCAAGGTGGACGTCAATACGCCTGAGGTGACCGTGACCGTTGAGATTCGGGATACCAATGCGTACATTCACGCGGCAAAGGAGCGTGGTGCAGGCGGACTTCCTGTTGGCACAGCGGGCAATGCGATGCTCTTGCTTTCGGGCGGCATTGATTCTCCTGTTGCGGGTTGGATGATGGCAAAACGCGGACTGCGTATTTCCGCGGTTCATTTTGCTGCACCGCCTTATACCTCGGAGCGTGCTCGTCTGAAAGTCGAATCGCTCTGCGAAAAGCTGACGCCGTGGTGTGGCAGCATGGCATTTTACTGCGTTCCGTTTACGGAGATTCAGGAGGTGCTGCGCCGTGAATGTCCGGAGGAATACTTTACGATTCTAATGCGCCGCCTGATGATGGAAATTGCGCAGCGAATCGCTGCACAGGATGAGTGCGGTGCGTTGATTACGGGCGAAAGTCTGGGGCAGGTTGCCAGCCAGACCTTGCAGGCGTTGACCTGTACAGATGCGGTGGCGAAAATTCCGGTTTTGCGTCCGCTGATCGGTATGGATAAAACCGAGATCGTCGATATTTCGAGAAAAATTGATACATTTGAAACGTCCATTTTGCCGTATGAGGATTGCTGTACGGTCTTTACCCCACGGCACCCGAAACTGCGTCCGCAGCTTGCCGATGTGGAAGAAGCACAGGCATCAGTGCAGTGGGAAGACATGATTGTAGCTGCTGTTGCAGGTACAACGAAGAAGATTTTTGCACAGCATGTAACTGAAAACGGCATTTGAACCCTGTTTGTATGATTAGAGGAGTGACCATTCCATGAAAAAAGAAGCCGCAAATCTTTGCGAAGGACCATTGGCGGTTCGTCTGCTTCTATATACCGTTCCGATTATTCTGACGGGCATTTTGCAGCTGCTGTTCAATGCAGCAGATTTGATCGTTGTCGGTCAGTACTGCGGTTCTGAATGCGTTGGCGCAATTGGCGTGACGGGACCGCTGATTAATCTCATTGTCAATTTGTTTATTGGCTTATCTGTTGGTGCTGGCGTGACTGTTGCGCATGCTTACGGTTCACATTTTGACGAGGATGCAAGGCGTACTGTACATACAGCCATACCGCTTGCGGTGATTTGTGGTATCGTTTTGACGGTTGTCGGAATTATGGGCGCAAAAGTCTTTCTGGAATGGATGGATACTCCTGAAGAATCTCTTGAATTAGCTACGACCTATATGCGGATTTATTTTTGCGGCATTACCTTTTCCATGCTTTACAATTTCGGTGCCGCAATACTGCGTGCAGCAGGGGATACCCGTGGACCGCTTCTCTATCTGACGATAGCGGGTGTGCTGAATGTACTGCTGAATTTACTGTTTGTGATCGTGTTCCAGATGAACGTCGCGGGTGTTGCATGTGCAACGTCCATTTCGCAGGCAGTATCGGCAATTCTGGTTGTGTATGCGTTGTATCGACGTACAGATGCATGTAAGCTGGAATTCAGGAAGATACGTTTTTATCGTCAGCAACTGATAAAAATACTCCGCATTGGCTTGCCCGCGGGAATTCAAGGCTCCCTCTTTTCGATTTCCAATGTGCTGATCCAGTCATCGGTCAATTCGTTTGGTTCTGTTGTGTTGGATGGAAATTCGGCAGCGATGAATATTGAAGGATTCACGTATACAACCATGAATTCTTTTCATCAGACTGCTTTGAATTTTACAGGTCAGAATTACGGTGCGGGTAAATTTGACCGCATACGAAAAATCCTGTATCTGACATTGACCTATGTATTTCTGGCGGGTGCATTGGCAGGTGGCCTGTCATATCTGTTTGCAAAGCCGCTGCTGCACATTTATCTGCCTGAGGCTGAAGAAGCAGTTAGCTATGGCGTTACGCGCCTTGCGTACATTGCGTTGCCGTATTTTCTGTGTGGTTTAATGGACGTCATGACAGGAATGATTCGCGGTATGGGTTCTTCGGTTGTACCAATGCTGATTTGCATTCTTGGCGTGTGCGGTTTCCGTATTCTCTGGATTTATACGATCTTCCGGCAAGAGCAGTACCACACGCTTCCGTATCTCTATATTTCTTATGCGATTTCTTGGGTTCTGACATTTGTAACTGAACTTGTTGTCTTTTTGTTCCTGTTGCGCAGACGACAGCGGGAACATGATAAATTCTTAGAAAACAGGAGGATGGCGATATGATTTCAAAAGCAGGCATTGACGGCGGAAAAGGCTTTGACTGGGGAAAAACCTCAGCCGACTATGCAAAATATCGTGATATTTATCCGCCGCAGTTTTATGAAAAGCTGCTGTCACGCGGAATTGGCACCAAGGGGCAGCAGGTTTTGGATCTTGGAACAGGAACCGGCGTTTTGCCGCGTGCTATGTATCCGTATGGCGCTCATTTCACAGGTGCAGACATTTCTTCTGAACAGATTATGCACGCCAAGCGACTGGCAGAGGGCATGGATATCGACTTCCTTGCCGTACCGACCGAGCAGATTGATTTTCCTGACGGCACTTTTGATATTGTGACAGCCTGCCAGTGCTATTGGTATTTCGATCATGCGGTGGCAGCACCAAAAATTGCACATCTTCTGAAGAAGGGCGGTAGATTTGTGCTGTTGTATATGGCGTGGCTTCCTTTTGAAGATGCCATTGCTGAGGCAAGTGAGAATTTGGTTTTGAAGTATAATCCTGCATGGACAGGTGGACATGAAACCAAGCACGAGATTTTCGTGCCGAATGAATATCTGGAATATTTTGACCTGACCTACCATGAGGAATATGATCTGGACGTTCCGTTTACTCGCGATACATGGAATGGCAGAATGAAAGCTTGCCGCGGTGTGGGGGCGTCCATGACGCCTGAGCAGGTTGCCGCATGGGAAAAAGAGCATTTAGCAATGCTGAATGAACGTAGCCCTGAGTCCTTTATGATTCATCATTATGCAGCCATCTGCGAGATGACAAAAAAATAAAAAAATCCTCCTCTGTGGATTGTTTCCGCAGAGGAGGATTTTGTATTACATGAAGTAATCGCGGTAATGTGCGAGGGTATCGCTGATGCGATCCCAGATAGAAATTTCGCCGTCTTTTTCCTCAAAGACTTTTCCGTGGGAGTTGCCGTTGTCAAATTTCATTTGTGCGTAGTTGTTGTCAAAATGCGGTACAAAAGTATCGGGGTGTGAGGTCGGGTCGGAGCAACGGGAGCGCAGGGCATCCAGCGTGACTTTTCCGACTTCTTTTTGCAGTTCAAAGAACGCACGCAGGATCTTATGATTATACTGTTGCGGATTTTTTGCCCAGCGCGGAATGCGGTTGATCGCCTTGCCCCATTCGTTCCAGAACGGTTCTTCTTTGGGTTCTTCCTCCACTCTGACATTGCTGTGCGGGGCATTGGGCTGATTAGCGGCGCGTCTTGCGGTACGGCGTTCAGGTTGGGGCGGTTCCTGTGAAGCAGAACGTCCATTCTCACCACGCATACTGTTGGCTGCTGCACTGAAAGTGTCAGCAAGATAAGTGCGGATAAGCTTTGCAATTGCCGCATCAGCGGTTTCGCCTGTCAGTTGCAGTGCAATTTCGAATTTTTCAGCGAGGGAATCATCCAGATGAATTTCATAGGTTTTCATAGCTTAACTCCTTTCAGGTTTGGCAGATTTTTGATATTTTGATTATAGCATACTAATTAGCATTTGTCAAGTGCTAATTTGCAAATTAGTACTAATTAGCACGAATCTTAATATATATTTCAGGAAAATCGCAATGATTTTTTATGCGAATTGTCCACGTTATATGCGAATTTCGCATTGACTTCCCTGTAGAATATTGTTTACGATAAAATTACCATATTTTGATTGGGGGAAGTGTATCCTATGATAAAAATAAAGAGAATCTCAAAAATCACAGCAGGAACACTGGCAGCGCTTATGCTGACAGCAACGCCTGCAAAGCTCCTTCCTGAGCGGATGCTCGGGGCAACTGCGGCTTCGGTCGTGTACAATCCCATGATTTGGGCGGATGTGCCTGATGATGACGTCATTCGTGTGGGTGATACCTACTATATGGTTAGCACGACGATGTTTTTCAGCCCCGGCGCACCGATCATGAAGTCGAAAGACCTCGTATCGTGGGAAATCTGCAATTATGTGTATGATATATACGCAGATGGCGATGTCCAAAATCTCAAAAACGGAAAACATGATTACTCTCACGGACAGTGGGCAGCAAGCCTACGCTACAATAAAGGCACGTTTTACGTCTTTTTTGGCAGCTACGGTTCAAACAAATCCTATATTTACAAAACCACAGACATTGAAAATGGTACATGGACTCGCAGTGAGATCAATGGAATGTACCATGATGCCTCAATCCTGTTTGATACCGACGGCAAGAACTATCTGGTATACGGTGGTAGCGGAGAAATCAAAATCAAGCAGCTCAATTCTGAGATGACGGGATTCCAGTCAGGCGGTGTGGACAAAACGCTGCTGAAAACCGGTTTGACAGGTCTTGCCGGTGAGGGTTCGCACATCCAGAAAATCGGTGATTATTACTATGTATTTGTGATTGCGTGGCCAAACGGCAGTGGACGCATCGAGCTTTGCTACCGTTGTAAGGATCTGCTGGGCAATTACGAAGGCAAGACGGTACTGAATTCGGGTCTTGGTACATATGGCGGCGGTGTTGCACAAGGCGGTATTGTTGATACACCTGACGGAAAATGGTATGGTCTGTTATTCCAGGATCATGGTTCTGTTGGACGAGTGCCTGTGCTTGTTCCTGTAACATGGCAGGACAACTGGCCGATCATGGGTGTCAACGGAAAAGCTCCTGTGACAATAACAGTGGATGGAAACTACACTGGTACGCATCTGGCAGTGGACGATGATTTCGATTATGACGCAAACAAGCTGAAGCTGGAATGGCAGTGGAATCACAATCCTGATAACACCGCATGGACTGTTACAGAGCGAGCAGGATATCTTCGCCTGTACAATAAATCCATTGCTTCACACCTGCTCAATGCGCGGAATACGTTGACGATGCGGACTGAGGGACCTGCTTGTTCCAGTGTCATCAAGTTGGATACCAAGGGCATGAAAGCGGGCGATTATGCAGGACTTTCGGCATTCCAGTTCAATTACGGCAACATCGGCGTATACGTCGGGAATGACAATGTCAAGCACGTATATATGTCGAAAAACGGCTCATATTCTTCCAATGCTGAAATTACCAATACCTCTGATAAAATTGTTGCGCAGCAGAATCTCAATGGCGATGAGATCTATTTGAAAGTGGAATTCACGTTTGCAACGGTTGACGGCAATTTCAATTCTTCCAACAACATTGATAAAGCCAATTTCTTCTATTCCTATGACGGTTCTAACTGGACAAAACTGGGCGATCAGCTTGGTATGACCTACGATTTGAAGATGTTTACGGGCTACCGGAGTGCGATTTACAGCTATGCAACGAAATCCACAGGTGGATATGCAGATATTGACTACTTTGATTACGAGCGTGCAGATTGGAATGTGCCGATTGTAGTTGAGCCGGATGAAAATGGGTATTTCTTCCATAGCACTTACGAAAAGAATGCAGATTCGTGGAGCGCACGCGGTGGAGCTTCGGTGACTACCACATCGCAGAAGTTCTACGATGGCAGCAAGGCTTTATATGTATCCGATCGCACCGCTTCGTGGAATGGCGCAATTCACGCACTGAATGCAGCAATTTTTGAGACGGGCAGTACGTACAGTTTCAGTGCGAATGTTCTTTATGACGAGGGCGAAGCCACTGATACATTTTATATGAAAATCCAATATGTGGATGAATCGGGCGAAACGCAGTATGCATCAGTTGCGGAGGGGACAGCTGTCAAAGGGGAATGGCTGCAGCTTGCCAATCCGCAGTATACGATTCCCACGGGTGCATCGGATGTGTACCTCTATCTGGAAACGGCGGAATCCACCAATTCGTTCTATGTGGATGAAGCAATCGGTGCAGTAGAAAATACCCTGATTGCAGGTCCCGGTGGTTCGATTGAATTTGCGCCAG
Source organism: Oscillospiraceae bacterium (assembly GCA_045600205.1). Classification (GTDB taxonomy): domain Bacteria; phylum Bacillota; class Clostridia; order Oscillospirales; family Ruminococcaceae; genus Firm-04. The sequence goes on from JAZRXM010000007.1 coordinate 18,396, forward strand.
GCGATCTGGATAGTAACGGAAAAGTGAATGCTGTTGACCTTGCATTGTTGAAAGCAGGAATCTTGAAGCAAACCTTTGCGGATGTTGCTGCAAAGTTGGCGGCAGATGTCAATCAGGATGGCGAAACAGATGCTTCTGACGTGGCTTCTCTGACAGAATATCTTTGTGGAAAATCGGATGTGTTTCAATAAAAACCCTCTCTGCAAAACAAGCGGTACGGAAACGTGCCGCTTGTTTTTATTGAAGTCGTTTTTTCTCTTGCAAATCCATCTTTGATATGGTATAATGTACGCGAAGCATGGAACATGCTGAAACATGAATAAGGAGAGATGGTATGAAACAACGGAGATTGGGAAAAAGATTGTTATCATTGATTTGCGCTGCGATTCTGCTTGGAGGTATGCAGTATGTGCAGCCCCGAATGCATGTACAGGCAGCGCAGAATGCAGCAACAGAGGTCAGTGATGCAATTGGTCTGGTATGTAATTTGTTTTGCGTATCAGGCAGCGATGAAGCGAATCATGCGGCGTTGCAGTGGGATACAACACTCTCTGCAAGCAACTTTATCTTGTATCGCTCCACACAGGAAAACACAGGATTCACGCCGATTTATACAGGCAGCGGAAAGTCATGTGAGGATGATGATTTGCAAATCGGAAAGACTTATTACTATCAGCTCATGGCAACAGACGGCAAATCACAATGGTATTCGTCTGTCAAATCTCTGACTGCTGTAAATGTACCGAATGGACTAAGCACATATGACAATCAAAAAGGCAGTAATCTGGTATATGCGACAAGTGGTACGAAAGTCGGCAACACGTACTATAACTATGCCATTAAGAGCCATTCGGGTAAAAATGACTGTTATCTGGCGGAAACAACATCTTCGGATGGTGTGCATTTTGGAAATGAACGCAACGTTGCAGATTCTTCGCAGAATTCTGCGCTTGCAAGCTGCAAAATCGAGTCCGTACACATCACGTACATGGAGAAAACAAAACAGATTGTTGTCTGGGCACACTGGGAGCAGCCAAGCGGTTACAGCGATGGAAAAGCACTGGTCATTACGGGTACACCCGGTGGTCAGTTTACCGTACATCATGTATATAATCCGCTGAATATTCAGGTGCGCGACATGGCGGTGTTCGTAGACGATGATGGTACGGGTTATCTGATTGCTGCGGCAAACAAATCGGGACAGGGTGCCAACGCCACGCTGTATATCTTCAAAATGAATGACGATTACAGTGATGTAACTGAAATTGTGACCACTCTGTTTGAGGATCAGTACCGTGAATTTCCGAATATGATCAAGAAAGACGGCTATTATTTTCTGTTTACATCGCAGGCGGCTGGTTGGTACCCGAGCAGCGGTGCTTATGCAGTCACGAAGAATCTGAAAACCGGTTGGAGCAAACTCCGCAGCATCGGTAATACATCCACATTCTCATCTCAGTCAGGCTGGATCGTAGACCTTGCAGGAAAGAATTACCTGATGCACGCTTATCGTTGGCTGCGGGCATCAGAAAGCAGCGGCACAACGCTTTGTCCGCTCTATTTTGATAACGGTTTTGCGTTCTATGATTATTGTCCGTATTTTCGTTATAATACTGCGACAGGTGATCTGTTCCCTGTGCAGACAGGTGTGTTGCTCTCGCAGGATAAGGATGCATCTTCCTCTCTGGCAGCAAAATCCTCAGAAAGCCCTGAAAAGGCATTTGACGGTTCTTACCAAAGCTCCTTTACGGCAATCGGAGACTATAAAAAGTGGCCGTTTTATTTGCAGGTGGATCTTGGTCAGCTGTGCAGTCTTTCTAATATTCAGATTTCATGGTATATCTGCAAAGGATCAGAGGGCTATTATGCCTACACCGTGGAAGGCAGTATGGATGGAAAAAACTGGACAAAGCTTTATGATCATACGGACACCTCGAAAGAAATCGTGTCCAAGACCTACGGCTTCAACAGCAATTTAATCAGCGGTACCGCTCGGTATGTACGGTTGAATGTCAAAAGTGCAACGCTGCAAAATAATCCAACCAATAACTGGTATACGCCGCAGATTTATGAGTGTAAAATCTATGGAACGCCGACTGCATCACATACTATGCCAAGTCCTGATGCAGCTTTTGATTTTGAAAACGGCAGTACAGAGGACATCAGCGGAAATGGCGTGAAACTGAGTCTGTATGGAAACGCCAAAGTCACGCAGGATTCCAAGCAGGGGAGTATTCTGGATTTTGATGGCACAACGGATACTTATGCTGCATTCCCGAATGGTTTTCTGGATGGTTGTCGTGACTATACCGTGTGCATGGATGTAAATTCGGCATCTGCCGGCAATTATTTCACGTTTGCAGCGGGAAAAGACGACCAGAAATACGCCTTTTTCCGCATTGGTGATTCGATTTTCCGTTTTGCAGTGACAACTGATACGTGGCGTGGCGAAACGGAATTTATTGTGGATACGGAAACAAACGCATGGCATCGGTATATTCTGGTCATCAATGGTGCAACGGCAAAGCTGTATATTGACAATCAGCTTGTATCAGAAACGCCGTCCTGTACTGCAAGCCTTGCCGATATGGGCAGCGGGTTGTCAACTTACATTGGCAAATCCTATTATGCTGATGATATATTCTTTACAGGAAAGATCGACAATCTCGCGATATACAAAACGGCACTCAATGCGGAAGAAGTATCATCCTTGTTTGAAGCGGATGCGCTTCGCGGAGATGTCAATGCAGATGGCAGTGTTACCATTGCAGATGCTGTCACATTGCAGAAATTTCTCTTGACGCAAAGCAATACTCTTCCTGATGCCGCGGCTGCTGATATGGACAACAATCAGAAATTGAATGCAAAAGATCTTGCACTTTTGAAGCAAATGCTCATGAAATAAGAAACCAATCCCGTGAAATTTCAGCTATGGAATTCACGGGATTTTTTCTGGGCTTGCTTTTCAATGAATAATGTTGTATAATGTAATTGACATCATTTGCGGAAAGGGCTGACATCATTGACGGATACGAAGAAAAAAGAGGAACTATTTGAGCGGACTCCTGTGCCGCAGGCGGTTGCACAGCTTGCAATCCCTACGGTCATAGCTTGTCTGGTCATGGTGATATACAATCTGGCTGACACTTTTTTTGTCGGAATACTAGACGATACGCTGGAAACAAATGCAGTAACCCTTGCGGCTCCTGTATTGCTTGCATTCAATGCGGTAACCAATTTATTCGGAACAGGTTGTTCCAGTATGATGAGCCGAGCACTTGGGCAAAAAGACTACGAAACAGTGAGAAAAAGTGCTGCATTCGGCATTTATGGAGCAGTTATATGTGGTCTTTTATTTTCGTTTTGTGCAACAGTATTCCGAACAACGCTTTTGCATCTGCTTGGGGCAAATGCCGAAAACTTTGACAGAACCGCCGATTATCTGTTCTGGACGGTGACCTGCGGGGCTGTACCTTCCATGCTGAATGTGGTAATGGGGAATCTGGTGCGTGCAGAGGGCAGTGCGTTGCATGCCAGTATTGGTACCATGAGTGGTTGTATGTTGAACATTGTCCTTGACCCGCTGATGATTTTGCCGTGGGGACTTGGTTTGGGAGCAGCTGGTGCAGGTCTTGCAACATTTATATCCAATTGTGTTGCCTGCGGTTATTTTGTGGTTTATCTGTTCGCCAAGCGAAAGGAAACCTTTATCAGCATCAAGCCATCTGATTTTCTTCCGTCAAAACTTGTATGCTTCGAGATTTTCGCAGTCGGTATCCCTGCTTCCATTCAGAATTTGCTCAATGTCACCGGCATGACGATTATGAACAACTTTATGTCTGGTTATGATACGGACGCAATATCCGCTATGGGCATCACGCACAAGGTTGCTATGGTACCGATGTACGTATCCATGGGAATCAGTCAGGGTATTTTGCCGCTGATCGGCTATAATTTTGCAGCAAGAAACTCGGAGCGTATGAAGGAAACCATTCGTTTTACTGAAAAAATCGCTGGTGCGTTCATGGTGCTTGCTGCAATTGCATTTTTCATTTTCTCTGAGCCGATTATTGGCATCTTTATGAAAAACGAGAAGGTTGTCGTGTATGGCGGTGCGTTTTTGAAAGGTGCGTCGCTGGCTATGCCGTTTTTGTTCTTTGATTTTCTGGCAGTCGGCATTTTTCAGGCTTGTGGTATGGGAAAGCGTTCACTGGTGTTTGCAATTCTCCGCAAGGTTGTGCTGGAAATCCCTGCAATGTTTGCACTGAATGCAATTGTACCCATGTATGGTCTTGCTTACGCACAATTAGTTGCAGAATTTGTGCTTTCGATAGCAGCTTTCGTCATACTTGAAAAAAATTTGCGCACGGAATATACGGTTAAATAAATTTATAAAATATGATATTTCCTCTTGCAATTGGGAACAGGTTGTGCTATAATATAAAAGTTGGTGTACTGATTCCGATTGTAACGAAGCCGTCCAGTTTCGCTCGGACGGCTTTTTTACGCCGCAGATTCGTCGAATTTTGTCGATTGGCAGTATCTCTGAAGGGATGTGAGAAGCTTGGTTTTCAGCAGTCTTGAATTCTTGTGCTGGTTTCTGCCGTTTTGCCTGATGACCTATGCTGTTACTAAAAAGCATACTAAAAATATGGTGTTGCTCTTTTTCAGCGTGGCATTTTACGCATACGGTGTGCAGGAAACCCCTGAATATTTGCTGCTGATGACTGCTTCTGTATTGATCAACTGGCTGCTTAGCGGCTGGATCGCATCTGTCCGGCACGGACGAAAAATTCTGTTGTTTTTGGGGTTGCTGTGGGATTTTGGATGCTTGTTTGTATTCAAATACGCTGATTTTTTCATTCAGAATATCAATCGCTTTGCAAAAAAAGAAATCCCTCTTACCAATTTTTTTTTGCCGCTTGGAATCAGTTTTTTCACGTTTCAAGTAGCATCGTATCTGATTGACGTTTACCGCAGACGCGTAAAGCCTGAACGAAGCATTATTTGTCTGGCTACGTACATTTTGTGCTTTCCACAATTGATTGCAGGCCCGATTGTTCGGTTTTCTGATATCAAAAAAGAACTTCATGTGCGCAACGTGTCTGCTCGTGATTTTGTTGATGGAATGGAGATTTTCATTATCGGTCTCGCCAAAAAGGTGCTGATTGCCAATCAACTTGCGGGGCTTTGGCGCGATTTGGATGCGATCGGATATGAATCCGTTACCACATTGGCGGCATGGCTTGGCATAGCAGCGTACAGCCTGCAACTTTATTTTGATTTTTCCGGTTATTCGCAAATGGCAATCGGACTTGGAAGAATGTTCGGCTTTCATTTTCCTGCGAATTTCAAGCATCCGTATATCTCCTGTACGATGACTGAATTCTGGCGGCGTTGGCATATCACGCTGGGTACATGGTTTCGGGAGTATGTCTATATTCCGCTTGGCGGCAATCGGTGCGGGAAACTTCGTACATATTTCAATTTACTTGTTGTTTGGCTGCTGACAGGTTTCTGGCATGGTGCGGACTGGAATTTCCTGATTTGGGGATTTCTGCTGTTTTTGCTGATTGCCATAGAAAAGGCAGGTTTGGGTCGATTTCTGGAGCAGCATCGGTTGTGCGGACATCTTTATATGATATTCTGGATTCCAATGACATGGCTTGTGTTTGCGGTCACCGATTTGAAACAGATCTGCGTCTATATTCAAAAGTTGTTCGGTTTTGGTTCAGAACCGTTGTTCCCGACGGATTATATCGGTTATTTCAAAATTTACGGCGTATTTCTTGGCATTGGCATTCTATTTTCCACGCGTCTGCCTGAGAAAATATATCGAAAACTGCGAAAGTCACGTCTTGGCTTTGTTCGTTACGTATTTTTAGCTGGTTTGCTTGCATTATCTGGGTATTGTATGTACCGCGGTATGAATGACCCATTTTTGTATTTCCGTTTTTGAGAGAAGGTTTGGGATGAAAAATCGTTTTTCCACTGTTATGGTCATGATTCTATTGATGGCATTTCTGTATACGGGCAAATTTGTGCTGAATGATCGGCAGGAACCCGAACAGATCATGCCGACAGAATCACCGATTGTATTGCAGACTACTTCGGCTGTACAGACAACCGTGACAACGGATTCTTTGCCTTCTGTGAGTAATCCGGTGATTGTACAGACAACATTTGTGCGGACAACGAATGCAACTACGATGACAGTAGTGTCAGCATTATTGACGGAAACATCAGCTGTACCTACGGAAACAATCGTAGAAAGAACACTTCCTATTACTTCGCATACGATTCATCATCAAACAAAAGTGCAGACAGCTCCGCCGACTCCTGTGATTCCGGGTACTGCTCCGACAGTTGTACAGCCACCGAAAACAGAGCCCGTACGTACAACAGCTGTTCCAGTTGTGACAACAAAAAAACAGACTGTTCTGACAACAGCACCTCCTGTACAGACATCACCACCTGTACCGAGCGGATTTGTAACGGCACCTGACGGATATTTTAATGATGCTCTGTTTATCGGAGACTCCAGAACTGTTGGAATGCGCGATTATGCGCCAATTTCAGGTGCAGACTATTTTGCGAGTGTCGGCATGAGTGTGTACAACATCAAAAAGCAAAGCTGTCCTGTCAAAGGGCGTGGAAACTTGAATTTTCAGAGTGCAATTACCGGAAAAAAGTATGGTAAGGTGTACATTATGCTTGGCATCAATGAACTTGGTTATGATCGTAAAAAAACAATAGATACGTATAAAGGCATCATTAATGAAATTCGTTCTGCCCAGCCGAATGCTTTGATTTATATAGAAGCCAACTTGCATGTTGCAGCAGGACGAAATAATACGGACAAGATTGTGAACAATTCGAACATCAATGCGTTCAACCAGCAGATTGCAGCACTTGCTGATACGAAAACGGTGTTCTATTTGGACGTCAATTTAATTTTTGATGATGCAAACGGCAATCTTCGTGCTGATTATACGCATGATAATACGCATGTTTTGGCGAAATACTATATCCCATGGCGAGAGTGGCTGCAAGGTAGAGTGATTCTGAAATAGGTTCAATTAAGTTGTGTGGATTGTACGTACAATCAAAATGTTTTGGGTTGGGTTAGATTCATAAGCCGTAGGATACGAGTACTGTATCCTGCGGCTTTTTGGTCAAATTGGGAGAAACATTGTACATGATGCACAATCAGAAACCTCTGTTTTTGAAAATGTATACAAATTTTCAAGATGTACGTAAAGTTGTATTTACAAATTTTATCTTCTATGCTATAATATACAAAACAGTCCGAAAAGGGGGAGGATATATGGAGGACTACAAGTATCTGTCTATCGTAGAATGGGTGAAAACCTATATTGAGAAAGAGTGTTTGCAGCCCAATGATCGGTTCCTGTCTGAGAAGGAATTATGTGCAATCCACGGTGTCAGCCGTCAAACAGTACGACAGGCTTTACTTCGTCTGGAAAGCGAGAATATCATCACAAGAGTACGTGGCAGCGGTACATTTGTCAAGGCAAGAATCAACCGTATGAGCAATCAATCACAGAGTATTGGTGTGATTTCCACGTATTTCAGTGATTATATTTTTCCAAGTATTGTGACGGGTATTGAACATGTATTGAATGATGCAGACATTGCGATGCAGCTTGCCATTACGCATAACCGTGTTTCAGAGGAAGCGCAGGCTCTCAAAAGCATGATTGCACACGGCGTACAGGGATTGATTATCGAACCGTCCAAAAGTGCGCTGCCCAACCCGAATATGGAGCTTTACCGCGAAATCAAAGAGAGAAACATTCCTGTGATCTTCTTTAATGCAAAGTATCCGTGGGCAGAATTTCCGTTGGTTGCGATGGATGATGCCATTGCAGGCAAAATTGTAACGGATTATCTGTTTGAAAACGGACATACGCGGATTTCAGGCTTGTTTGCACTGGATGATATTCAGGGACATAAGCGCTATGACGGTTTCATGAAAAGTTGTCTTGCTCACGGCGAGAAGAATGCAGAACAAGATGTTATGTGGTTTGCAACGGCTGACCGTAATTCGGTATTTCAGTTTGCAGAGCAGAGATTGTTGGAAATGTTGCAGGTGTCTACCGCTGTTGTATGCTATAACGACAAGCTTGCGGTAAATCTGCTGCAATTCTGCAAGGAACACAAGATTTCGGTCCCGGATGATGTATCAATCGTCGGTATTGATGATTCGAAATATGCGTCAATCTGCGATATTCCGCTGACAACCGTACATCATCCGCATCAACTGCTGGGTGAAATGGCAGCCAGAACGCTTCTTGAGAGAATCAAAAATCCGCAGTCGGAAACAAAAGATATTATATTTACGCCTGCACTCATTGAGCGTCAGTCGGTCAGAAAAATTACCTGACCAATAAAATATGAAACAACTGATGAATTCAAATAGGGGGACTCATGGTATGTTTCAAACCGGTATACTTGGGGGAAGTATCGATGTCAAGCGATTTAATACAGAAAAAATAGACACGCTGCTGCACATTGGTACACTAGAAAGCTGTCGGGAGGTCATCGCCGGTTTTTTCGAGGAAATTGGTTTTGACCAACTGCAATCACTCATGCTTCGGCTTTATGTTAGTATGGACATTTATCTGGCGGCAAGCAGTTTTGCGAGAGAACTGGGAATTTCGGATGAGCAGTTTATCGAGAGCTTTGGAAGCATTGATGAAATTGCAACGCATCTTCAAACAACAGCAGGTACGATTTCTTTTTTCAGTGACATGATGTCGCAATGTATTCGTTGGCGTATTGGTGTTGCAAGCGAAAAGAATATTTCGATTGTTGAAAAAGCGCGTGATTATATTGATACGCACTATATGAACGAAGAACTTTCGCTTCGTATGGTTGCAGATTTCGTTGGACTCAGTCCGACATATTTCAGTGTGATGTTCAAGAAAGAAATCGGGCTGAATTTTTCAGATTATCTCACACGGATTCGCATTCGGAAATCCAAGCATCTGCTTTGTTGTACATCGAAAATGATTTATGAGGTTGCTTATGAGGTCGGGTTTCGGGATTATCGTTATTTCAGCCAGATCTTCAAAAAGCATACAGGTCAGACACCGCGGCAGTTTCAAACAACAGCCAATGCAGGACCCTGAAAATACAAGTTGTATGTAATCTTGTACACCATAAAAAAATAAACATTTTCGATAACAGAATCGGTATAAATGTATGCACATCTCGTTTATAATGTAAGTACAAGTTAACGAGAAAGTTAACGGAAAGAAAAACTTTGGAGGGTATTTCAATGAAAGCGAAAAGAATTTTGACTTCTGTTTTTACAGCTGTTCTTTGCGGTGCAATGCTTGCCGGATGCAAGGGCGACAACAGCCAGCCGGCATCTCAGCCTGACAGCACCGGCGAAAAACTGATTAAAGTAGGTATCATAAATAACGATCCGAATGAGTCCGGTTACCGTACTGCGAATGTCAAGGATCTGCAAAACACATTCACCAAGGAAAACGGCTATGATGTTTCTTTTGCATACAGCCTGAAAAATGATGAGCAGATTGCTGCTGCGCAGAACTTTATTACAGACGAGGTTGATTACCTGCTTCTCTCCGCTGCTGATACAGCAGGTTGGGATTCTGTTCTGAAAGACGCAAAGGAAGCTGGTATTAAGGTCATTCTGTTTGACCGCACGATTGATGCTGATCCGAGCCTTTATGAGGCTTCCATTGTATCGGATATGGCAAAAGAAGGCGAGACTGCCGTTAACTGGCTGAAAAACCAGAAACTTGACAAATATGAGATTATTCATCTTCAGGGTGTTATGGGCACTGCAGCACAGAAAGGTCGTTCTGGTGCTTTGGATACAACCGCAAAAGAACTCGGTTGGGATATTGTAACCCAGCAGACCGCTGAATGGAGCGCAGAAAAGGCACAGCAGATCGTCCAGTCTGTTATTGATTCCGGTAAATCATTCAATGTTATTTACGCTGAGAATGATGATATGGCAAAGGGTGCTGTTGCTGCTCTGGATAATGCAAACATTTCCCACGGTGTCGGCAAAGATGTCATTATCATGGGCTTCGATTGCAACAAGTACGCACTTGAAAACCTGAAATCTCAAACATGGAATTACGATGGACAGTGCAACCCGTTCCAGTCAAAATACCTCGTTGACATTATTGAAAAACTTGAAATGGGCGTCACACTGAATCCTAAGACCATTATCATGGACGAAAAGGGCTTCGATGCTGCCACCATCACGCAGGACGATGTGGATACTTACGGTATTGGTTAAAATCATCGCAACCATAGAATGAAACGAAGAAAAAAGCGCGGTGTGACATATAGGAAGTTCCGTATGTCGCCTGCGCTTTTTCTGCGAAAAAGGATTGAGGAGTGTTTGAAATGCACGAAAAATCGTTGCTGGAGATGCGTGGGATTTTCAAATCGTTCCCGGGTGTAAAGGCACTGCAAAATGTGGATTTTACGCTGCAACAGGGAGAGATTCATGCGTTGATGGGCGAAAACGGTGCAGGAAAATCCACGTTGATCAAGGTATTGACAGGTGTGTACCCGAAAGACAGCGGCACAATACATATAAAAGGGTATCAGAGTGCCGTTCAGATTCGTTCTCCGCAGGAAGCGCAGCAGCATGGTATTAGTACAGTATATCAGGAAATTTCACTTTGTCCGAACCTTTCTGTCGCTGAGAATATTTATCTCGGTCGCGGTGAGGGGAAGTTTGTCAACTGGAAAAAAATGAATCAGCAGAGTGAACAACTGCTGAAATCTTTGGATATTGCCGTGAAACCGACTCTGCAGCTTGCAAGTTGCTCGATTGCAGTGCAGCAGATGGTTGCGATTGCAAGAGCTGTTGATATGAAATGCAGTGTGCTGATTCTTGACGAGCCGACTTCTTCTTTGGATGAATCGGAAGTCGCAAAGTTGTTCAAGCTGATTCGTCAGTTGAAAGCACGCGGGGTTGGTATCATTTTTGTCACGCATTTCCTTGACCAAGTCTATGAAGTATGTGACAGAATCACGATATTGCGAGATGGTCAGCTTGTCGGTCAGTATGATATTCAGGATATGCCGCGTGTTGAGCTGGTTGCCAAAATGCTTGGCAAGGAACTGGATGACATGGCGGATATCAAGAATGACATTGACGGTTTCAAAGACGAGCGGGGAATTCCTGTTTATGAGGCAAAGGACTTGTGCAGTACGGAGGGAATCAAACCGTTTGATTTCCACATTCATGCAGGTGAAGTCAATGGCTTTACAGGATTACTTGGTTCCGGTCGAAGTGAATGTGTTCGCGCGATTTTTGGCGCGGATAGAGTCATCAGCGGCAAAGTGAAAATGGATGGAAAATACGTGAATATTGAGAAGCCGATTGATGCTATGAAGCACGGAATTGCCTATTTGCCTGAGGATAGAAAGCGTGACGGTATTGTCGGTGACCTTTCTGTGCGTGACAACATTATTCTTGCTTTACAGGTGAAAAAAGGCTTTTTCAAACCTTTTTCCAAGGCACAGGCAATCAAATTTGCTGAGGATTACATCAAGCTGCTGGATATTAAGACTGCATCGGTCAATACGCCGATCAAATCGCTCTCCGGCGGCAATCAGCAAAAGGTGATTCTGGCGCGTTGGTTGCTGACGCATCCGAAGTATCTGATTCTGGATGAACCAACGCGAGGAATTGATGTCGGCACAAAGGTCGATATTCAAAAATTGGTGCTGAAACTTGCATCTCAGGGAATGAGCGTAACTTTTATTTCCTCTGAAACGGATGAAATGCTGCGTACCTGTTCCCGTCTGATTGTCATGCGTGATAGAAAAGTTGTCGGTGAATTGACAGGTGACGATTTGAATCAGACAGCAATTATGAATACCATAGCGGGAGGTGCAAAGAAATGATTGAAAAGAAGAAAGAGTCTATTCTGGCACGTCTTTTCAGGCATCAGATTTTCATTCCGCTGGCGGCGTTGCTTCTGTTGGTCATATTCAATCTGATTGTTGATCCATCGTTCTTTCGGATCACACTCGGTTATAATAGTGACGGAAATCCCGTTTTGTCCGGATATTTGATGACTATTCTGGATTGTGGATCCGAGCTTGCGATTCTGGCAATCGGCATGACATTGGTAACTGCTGCTTCAGGTGGTCAGGATATTTCAGTTGGTGCAACAATTGCCGTCAGCGGCAGTGCGATGTTGCGTGTGCTATGCGGTTCCAATTCCCATCCGGAAACCTTGCAGGCGCCGATTATTGTGGCATTTCTGATTGGATGTCTTGCTGCGATGCTTTGTGGTGCGTTCAATGGCTCATTGGTTGCGTTTTTCAAAATCCAGCCCATGGTTGCAACTTTGATTTTGTTTACGGCTGGGCGTTCTATTGCAGCATGGATCAACAATAATGAGCTTCCGATTATCAGCGACAAAGCATTTACATTTTTTGGTGGATACATCCCGGGTATTCCTGTTGCGACTCCTTTTCTGATTTCGATTGTCTGTTTCGTTGTAATTGCGCTGATTTTGAAATTTACGAATCTGCGTTTATATGTACAGTCAGTTGGAATCAACGAGCAGACTGCCAGATTGAACGGTCTGAATCCAGCCTTGATCAAGTTTGCAACCTATGTGTTGCTTGGAATCTGTGTGGCGGTTGCGGCACTGATCAAGGTCAGCCGCATTTCTACCATCAACTATTCAGGCATAGCAAAAGATATTGAAATGGATGCGATCCTTGCAGTTGCGCTGGGCGGAAATGCTCTGAACGGCGGCAAGTTCAATATGGGTGCCTCTATTCTGGGTGCTTATGTAATTCAGTTCCTGATGACCACGCTTTACAAATTTGATGTAAAAGCGGATGCACTTTCGGCATATAAGGCGATTGTTGTGATTGTATTAGTAGTATTCAGCGCGCCTGTTGTCAGAGAGAAAATCGGTTTGCTGCGCAATCGGAGGCAGGCGTCGAAGAACGCAGCATAAATCATCGGAACGAGTATATTCATAAAGTATAGAGAGATTGGAGGACTTCGTTATGTCGCATATAGATGCGCAGAACCGCAGTAAACGGAAATATACGCTGCGAGGGATTACTGACACGAATCTGCTGACATCCATTACAATTATCGTGTTTATCGTGATGTACCTTTGTGCCATTCTTTTTCTGGGAGATGGATTTCGCAAGCCGCAGGCATTGTTTAACATCTTGAATTCCAATGCAGCGCTGATTATTCTTTCCTGCGGATTGAGTCTGGTTATGATTACAGGCGGCATTGATATTTCCGTTGGTGGTGTGACCGCATTGATCAGTATGTGTTCTGCGGTTTATCTGGATCATCATGCAGGCAGTGTTCCGGGTGCGATTTTGATTTCACTTGGAATCGGATTGGCGTTTGGGCTTGTACAGGGTTACCTGATTGCTTATCTGGAAATTCAGCCATTTATTGTAACCTTGGCGGGTATGTTCTTTGCCAGAGGTATGACGACCGTAGTCAACCGCAATCCGTTCAATGTTGTAAACGAGTCGTTTGTAAAATTGAAGGATACGCGGATTATTATTCCGTTTCTGGGGTCTTATAACAAAAAAGGCGTTTATATTGATGCCAAAATAGAAATCGGCGTCATCATTGCGTTGATTGTTGTTGCAGTGATGTTCGTTTTGCTCAAATGGACGCGTACAGGTCGTAATTTCTATGCAGTTGGCGGAAACCGTCAAAGTGCGCTGATGCTGGGCGTTAATGTAAAGCGGATCACATTCCTGTCTTATATCATATGCGGATTGCTTGCCGGAATCGGCGGATTTGTGTATTTTATGCACGTAGGTTCGGGTTCTGCATCGCACGCATCCGGCTTTGAGATGAATGCAATCGCATCCTCTATTATTGGCGGAACCATGCTGACAGGCGGCGTTGGAAACATCCTTGGTACATTCTTTGGCGTTCTATCGCTTGCTTTGATTCAGAATATTGTTTCCTCACTTGGACTAGATCAGGCGTGGTGGACAGGTATTACAATTGCTGCAATGCTTTGTCTTTTCCTTGTCGTGCAAAGTATTATCATTGCAAGACGGAAAAAAGCGAATTTTTCTGCAGCGAAAGGGGGCTGACGATGCGTATAGCAACAGAAATTCAAAACGGCAACACATTCATCGGAATCGAGTTTGGTTCCACGCGGATCAAAGCGGTGCTGATTGGCGCAGATTTTCAGCCGCTGGCATCAGGTGTGTATGATTGGAGTAATTCTCTGATTGACGGTATCTGGACATATTCATTGAATGAGGTCAAAAAGGGGCTGCAGGGTTGTTTTGCCGATTTGATGAAAAATGTGCAGGAACAGTACGGTGTGCCTTTAACTACCTCGGCGGGCATCGGCATTTCTGCGATGATGCACGGCTATTTAGCTTTTGATGAAAACAATTCTCTGCTGGTACCGTTTCGAACATGGCGGAATACCATTACCGCTGAAGCAGCGGAAAAGCTGACGGATGCCTTTTCATTTAATATTCCGCAGCGTTGGAGTATCGCGCATTTGTATCAGGCAATTCTGAATCAGGAAAGTCATGTTTCGCAGATAGCGTTTTTGACAACTCTTGCGGGCTATGTGCATTTTCTGCTGACGGGTGAAAAAGTACTGGGTGTCGGTGACGCATCAGGAATGTTTCCGATTGCGGAAAACGGCAGGGAGTACGATGCACGGATGCTTGCAGAATTTGCAAAACTTACTGATGAAACTGCATTTCAGAAGAATCTTACAGATGTTTTACCGAAGATTGTTGCGGTTGGAGAAACTGCCGGTATATTGACAAAAGAGGGTGCAACGCTTCTTGACCCGACGGGTACATTTGAAGCTGGTGTTCCGCTTTGTCCGCCGGAAGGCGATGCACAGACGGGCATGACGGCAACCAACAGCATTACTCCGAAAACAGGCAATGTATCCGCAGGTACGTCAATTTTTGCAATGACTGTGCTGGAGCATGGATTATCAAATGTGTATCCCGAAATAGACATTGTGACGACTCCATGCGGCAATCCTGTTGCGATGGTTCACTGCAACAACTGCTCCACGGATTTGGATGCATGGGTGAAGTTGTTTGGTGAATTCCTTCGTAAAATCGGTGTCGAAATGCCAAAATCCAAGTTGTATGATACCTTGTATGAATTGGCAGCAGCTGGTCAGCCTGATTGCGGCGGCATTGTGTCTTACAACTACTATTCAGGTGAGCATGTTACCGGGCTGCCAAGCGGCAAACCGTTGATGATGCGTACACCGAATGCAGATTTTTCGATTGAAAATCTGATGCGCAGTTTGGTATATTCCTGCATGGCAACTTTGAAAATCGGTATGGATATCCTGACGCAGAAAGAAAAGGTACGTTTAGAGCAAATCTATGCGCATGGCGGATTGTTCAAGAATCCGATTGCAACGCAAAGATTTCTTGCCGCAGCCCTGAGTGTGGATGTTACACTGATGGAATCAGCAGGTGAGGGCGGTGCATGGGGTATTGCGCTGCTTGCAGCTTATATGCGGAGAACCGAATGTAAGGAAACGCTTTCGGATTATCTGAACCAGCGTGTCTTTGCAAAAATGAACGGCAAACGCCTTTCACCTGAACCAGCGGATGAAACAGGCATTGCATCGTACATTGAAACATATAAAAATGGTCTTGCTGCCGAGCGTGCAGCAATCTTGTAAAAAATATAGAGGATTGAGGTATCACAATGAAATTCTGGTTTATTACGGGTTCACAGTTTTTGTATGGGGAAGAAACACTTCGTCAGGTAGAAGCAGATTCCAAGGTGATTGCAGCGGGGCTGAAGCTGCCGTTTCCCGTGGAATATAAGCTGACTGCCAAAACCGCTTCTGAGATTGAGAAAGTCATGAAAGAAGCGAATTATGACGAGGAGTGTGCAGGCATTATCACATTCTGTCATACTTTTTCGCCTTCCAAAATGTGGATCAACGGTCTGGCATTGCTTCAGAAACCTTGGCTGCATTTCCATACGCAATTCAATGAAACAATTCCGAATGAATCCATTGATATGGATTATATGAATCTGCACCAGTCAGCGCATGGTGATCGTGAGCATGGCTTTATCGGTGCGCGTTTGCGGATGCCGCGTGCGGTTGTGGCTGGTTATTGGAAAGATCCGGCCGTCCAGGAAAAAATCGCACAGTGGCAGCGTGCTGCAGTCGGTTCGATTTTCAGCCACAACCTGAAAATTGTGCGCTTCGGCGACAATATGCGTGAGGTTGCGGTCACAGAGGGTGACAAGATCGAGGCACAGCTTCGCATGGGTTGGCAGGTTAACACATGGGCAGTTGGTGATCTGGTTGCGGAAATGAATCAGGTGACGGATGCCGAAATTGATGCATTGGTAACGGAATATCAGCGTTTGTACGATTTTAATACCGATGATATGGATGCCGTTCGATATCAGGCAAGAGAAGAAATAGCGATTGAAAAGATCCTTGTGCGTGAGGGTGCAAAGGCTTACTCGAATACATTTGAGGATCTGCATGGTATGCGTCAGCTTCCCGGTCTGGCAACACAGCATCTGATGTCCAAGGGTTATGGTTTTGGCGCGGAGGGTGACTGGAAAACAGCCGGAATGACTGCGATCATCAAGGCAATGTATCCTGATGGAACTGCTTCATTCATGGAAGACTACACCTATGATTATAAACATGAGTTGATTCTCGGTTCGCATATGTTGGAAGTCTGTCCGAGCATTGCTGCTGATAAACCGCGTATTGAGGTACATCCGTTAGGCATCGGCGGAAAAGAGGCTCCTGCTCGTCTGGTATTTGAGGGTAAGGCTGGCGATGCAAAGGCAATTTCCCTGATTGATGCAGGCGGACGTTTGCGTCTGATCGTACAGGACGTCAAATGTGAAAAGCCGTTCCAGGATATGCCCAATCTTCCTGTTGCACGTACCATGTGGCGTCCTGCACCTGATTTCCTGACCGGATTGGAATGTTGGATCATTGCAGGCGGTGCGCATCATACAGTGCTTTCTTATGATATTACTGATGAAACCATCCGTGATTTTGCAAGAATCATGGGCATTGAATTGGTATGCATCCATGCTGACACGACAACAGTTGGTCTGGAACGCGATTTGAAACTTGGCGATGTGATCTATGGTCATTAAGAGCAGGAAAAGGGACTTCTGACCTCCTTTATTGGCTGCGCAAGCAGTCATATATGTAAAAACACGCGGGTTAAAGCTGCTAAGCCCCGCGTGTTTTTGTATTGCATTTGACTGCCGTATGTGATATAATGAAGTGGAAAAGAATCTGCAAAAGGAGAACATAATGGAAAAAATACGCAGACATTTTATTTTTCACGGTGATGTGCAGGGTGTTGGATTTCGGTATCGCGCTTGCCATGCAGCCGAATATTACGGCATCAGCGGGTACGTGCGGAATTTATCAGATGGCACAGTGGAAATGGAGGCAGAGGGTACTGAGTGTGATATTGACAATATGATTTTGTCCATTGAAAAGGGGCATTTCATTTGCATAGAGAATATGGAAGTGAAAACGATACCCATTTGTGGGGAGCATTGTTTTCATGTCCGCTGAATTATTGCACAAAAAATACAATCGAATCTTGTTCAATCCGCTGAAATCCGTGTTTCTTGCGTGGATGCATTGACAAGATTCGCTGCTTGTGGTATGATAAGAAAGCAAACCGTTGAAGCGGAGATAAAGCTGTATATGCCTTTCCAGAGAGTTCGGATAGCTGAGAGCCGAATAAGAATCAGTGCAGCAAATGGCCCGTGGAGGGCGCAGTCGGGGGTATCCTCGGTAAAACTGCGACGTTTGGACATACGTTAGTTGTCGGGAATATGGAAGTATTCCGAAAAGTGCGCGGAGCAATCCGCGAATCAAGGTGGCACCGCGAGTTATGACTCGTCCTTGACGTTTTTTGTCAAGGACGGGTTTTTTTATTTTATCATGGAGGAATGAAAATGAGCAATCCAAACGGAAGATTTGGCATTCACGGCGGACAGTATATTCCTGAAACGCTGATGAATGCGGTTCTGGAACTGGAAAAAGCGTACAACTTTTATAAGGACGACCCGACGTTTCAGGCGGAACTGACGGAGCTATTGGATGAGTATGCAGGCAGACCATCACGTCTATACTATGCAAAAAAGTTGACCGAAACACTCGGAGGCGCAAAAATATACCTGAAGCGTGAGGACTTGAATCATACAGGTGCGCACAAAATCAACAATGTGCTTGGACAGGCGCTTCTTGCAAAGAAAATGGGCAAAACCCGTCTGATTGCAGAAACAGGAGCAGGTCAGCACGGCGTAGCAACTGCAACGGCTGCGGCACTGATGGGAATGGAGTGCGTCATTTTCATGGGCGAGGAGGATACCAAGCGTCAGGCGCTCAATGTGTATCGTATGCGGCTGTTGGGTGCGGAGGTTATTCCTGTTACAAGCGGCACTGCAACTTTGAAGGACGCAGTATCTGAGGCAATGCGTGAGTGGTGCAACCGCATCGCAGATACGCATTACTGTCTTGGCTCTGTTATGGGACCGCATCCGTTCCCGACAATTGTTCGTGATTTTCAGGCAGTCATCTCGCGTGAAATCAAGGCACAGATCCTCGAAAAAGAGGGCAGACTCCCTGATGCTGTAATGGCTTGTGTCGGTGGTGGTTCCAATGCCATTGGTACATTCTACCATTTTATTGATGATCCGTCTGTTCGCCTGATCGGTTGTGAGGCGGCAGGTCGTGGAATTGACACCTTTGAAACTGCTGCGACCATCAACGTAGGCAAACTGGGTATTTTCCATGGCATGAAGTCCTATTTTTGTCAGGATGAATATGGTCAGATTGCGCCTGTTTACTCGATTTCTGCGGGCCTTGACTATCCGGGAATCGGTCCCGAACACGCATATCTGCATGATATAGGCAGAGCAGAATATGTTGCTGTGACCGACGATGAAGCAGTCAATGCATTTGAATTTCTTTCCCGTACAGAGGGCATTATTCCTGCAATTGAGTCTGCTCATGCGGTTGCACACGCATTGAAGCTTGCGCCGGCAATGGATAAAGACAAAATAATTGTTGTGACAATTTCGGGTCGTGGCGATAAGGATTGTGCAGCAATTGCACGTTATAGAGGGGAGGATCTCCATGAGTAAGCTGACAGAGGCATTTGTGAATCGTAAAGCATTTGTGCCGTTCCTGACCTGCGGTGATCCGAATTTGGACACCACAGCAGCAAATATCCGTGCATTGGCAGCGGCAGGTGCTGCAGTAATCGAACTGGGCATTCCGTTTTCTGACCCGACTGCGGAGGGACCACTCATTCAGGGCGCAAATATTCGTGCATTACAGGGCGGTGTTACAACCGACAGGATTTTTGATTTTGTACGTCAATTGCGTGTGGATGTCAAGACTCCTTTTGTGTTCATGACTTATGCAAATGTTGTCTTTTCGTATGGTACTGATCGATTCATCAAAACCTGTGCGGAAATTGGTGTGGACGGCATACTGCTGTTTGATATTCCATACGAAGAAAAAGAAGAATTTGCATCGGTTTGCAAACAGTATGGTGTTGCATTTATTTCAACAATTGCGCCGACCTCGAAGCAGCGTATTGCACCGATTGCAGCTGATGCGGAAGGATATCTGTATGTGATTACGGAAGCAGGCGGCGAAAATCTCCCTGCAGCGGAAATGATTGCAGAAATCCGTAAAAGCACTTCTATACCCTGCGTGATTGCCAACGGTATTACGAAGCCGGAGCACGCAAAGCGTATTGCGGCGGTTGCAGACGGTATCAGTGTTGACACTGCGATTACAGAAATTGTTGTGGAATACGGTACGGAATCTCCGCTTTATGTGTCGGAATATGGCGCAAAAATGGTTACGGCACTCAAATAAAACATAAGCACGCTGAGAATGTAATCCCAGCGTGCTTTTCTTTAGCAAAATCCTTGGTTTATCACTTTCCAGTTTCCATCATAATCCTGTACCAGAATCCATGACCATCCGCTTGTGTAAATTGCCATGCTTGGATCCGAAAAAGGCGTTACTAAATTTCCGTAGAATTTAATGATTCTTGGGACATCTTCCAACTCAGGATTTTCAGCGTATTCATTGTGAAGTTCACGACATTCTCCATCTCCTGCGTAACGCAAAGCGGTGAGATAGGAAAAGCCAAATTTAGCACGCATATTATTTTGTATAGTATAAACTGCAGAAGTCTGTTCCGCTTTCGTATACAGTACCGATTCTCCGAAATCCGTGATTGGCAGTACCAGAATGTTCACAACGACAATCATTGCCACGATAAGGAAAGCTGTCGATATGATTGCAACTCTTTTTTTTCTTTTGAGTTTTCGAGAAATCTGACGAATTGCATCGGCATTATGCTCGTTGTTTTCCGTAGCTGTATCACGCATGATTTCTGCTTGTTGTTTCCATTTTTGCGTACATTCTGCACATTCAGATAAATGTTGTCGAACGAAATCCGCGGTTTCAGGTGCAACCATATTTTCCTGATAAAGCGGGAGTAAATCGTTAACAATCGCGCATTCATTTTTCATGATTTTGTTCCTCCAGTTTCTGGCGCAGCATGGCGCGTGCGCGGTGATAGGTGACACAAGCCCAGTTATCTGTTTTGTGGAAGATTTGTCCGATTTGTTTGAAATTGAGTGACGCAAACACGCGCCACATAAAGACTTCCTGATATGGCTGCGGAATTTCGTGTAAGAGTTTGCGTAACTGTGTGGCTTCGTCACGGTCAGAAATATCCTGTTCTATATTTTGGCTGTTGTCCTCAATATTGAGCAGCATACTATCCTCCACGGCGATGATGTGCTTCTGCTTTTTGAGATAGGTGCGGTAGCAGTTTTTGGCAATTTGACAAAGCCACACACGGATGTCACATTCTCCGCGGAATTTTTCGATGGCGCGCATGGCTTTAAAGAATGTGTCGCTGGTGATTTCTTCTGCGATATCAGGGCTTTGCGAGAGCGACAGAATATAGCGGTAGATGTCATGAAAATATTGTTTGTATACTTCCTCAAATGATATTTGCTTCGGCATTGCATCACCTCCTGTATATAAGACAGCGTTGGAAACAGAATCTTACAAAGAAAAAGCATTTGTGACAAAAAATCACAAATGCTTTTGTTATTGACTGATGCGAGACTTATTTTCTGCCTTCTGCACAAATCCAGGAAGTCCCTTTCTGTAAGTGAATGTGTACTTCGGAAAAGCCGGCATCTTGCAGAAGCTTGCGGAATTCATCCGGTGTGGGATTGCGCAGGTCATATTTTCGGATATTTTCGATGTCCTCAGTGGAAAGTCGCGCATCGCCGTGAATATCTGCAACGATCAGAAACTGACCGTTTTCTGCCAACACGCGATACACTTCTTTGAGATTTTCAGCGGGATCTGGCCAAAAATAGAAGCTTTCCACGGTAATGATGCGGTCAAAGAAACCGTCTGCAAATGGAAGACTATCTACAGAAGCTTCGATGATATGCATTTTACAGGATGCGATATCCGCTGCATTCTTCTTCTTGGATTCTGCAACGGAAACAGGTGAGTAATCCGCACCGTACAATGAGGCATCGGGGAGCAATGCGGAAAGTCTGCTGAGTGTCTCGCCGCCGCCGCAACCGATATCCAGAATACGGTCATTGGAATGCAGTTGGAAGAAACTGATGCCCCAACCGCTTACGGCATAGTGGCTTTCGTTCATCTGCGAGAGCATTTGTGCGCCAGCTTCGCCCTGTGGTTTTGCGGGATTTCCAAGTTCGGTGATTGATTTTTGCTGTTCCATGTATGCTTCATTGTCCTTTATGTTGTGATTTCATCCCGAATGACGGTTTTCGGTTTTTTCTTTTTGTCCTCGTAGAGCAAATCGTCAGCAATGTTCAGGCATTCCGTAACGTCCAGATTGCTCTTACAGGTGAATTCGAAGATGCCCGTGCTGAGGGTGATGAGATATGGTTTTGCGCACGCTCCATTGAACATATCAGTTGTGCGTTGTAAACGTTTACGGTACAGTGATTCGAAGTTGCAGTCGGGTTCAGTAAAGCAGAATGCAGCAAATTCGTCGCCACCGAATCTGGCTACAATATCACCGTTACGGAAACATCTGGTCAGGATCTCAGCTGCACCGCGAATCGCAAAATCGCCTTCATCGTGACCGAATCGGTCATTAATGGTTTTGAGATAATTCATATCCGCAAAGGCAATAACAGTATGTTTCCCGAGGTTTAATGGGTTGCGCAACTGTTCTGATACGATTTCAATAAAGCCGCGGCGGTTGTATAGACCAGTCATTTCATCAGAGATGCTTGTTTTCTTGAGTTGTTCGTTCTTCTGTGAGATGGCTTCCATACTTTTGAAAAGCTTTTCCTGTTCTTCGAGTTGTTTTTCCATCAACTGTTTGGTTTTCAGTGCATAGGAAATTTGCTTTCCGATGACCCAACCGAGATATGTATAGTCTTTTCTGTTCATTTCGCATAGCAGCAGACCGAATTGTTCGGTATCGTAGAACAGAGGGTTGCAGATATATGTATGTCTGCCTTTCGGGAATTGTGGAACACGGAATAATTTGCTTGTCGGAACGCTTTGTTCCTCGTGTGGAATCAGGGTTTCCTGATCGCCGCATTGATAGCAAACCAGTCGTTCGGTACGTGGACGATGCCATGTGGCATAACTGCGACAGACAATCGGGAACTCATGAATAAAGAGGAAACAGTTTTGTGAGCCGTGGCGATGAATATTACGGATAATCGAGAAATAACTTTGATCCTCGTCCATAATATTGGAAAGCACATCATGTACAATCCAGTTGGTCATTAAAGAGGAATCGCGGTAGCTTTGACGTGCTTTATAGGACTCTGCAAACAGATTGGATACGATATGGTCAGAAAGATCTAGGAAAAATTCATCTGTTTTCTTATTGTCATACGCACAGAACGCTGCTTTTCTTCGAACTTGTCGCAGCATATAGGAAAACTCATTATAAGGAAGTGTTTCAAAATCAATTTGTTTGATGGCATCCATGAGCAATTCGTTACATTTTTCGATATTGAAATCTTCGCACTGGCACTCTGTGAGCAGGTCATAGAATGCATCGGTGACGGTTTGAATTTCTCTGCTGATTGTGGTTTCACAGTTCAGCGTCGTGGAAAGAAATGCATGTAATTCGTCACAGAAGTCGCGGATACTCATGGCTTCCAATGCGCGTAAATCAGAAAATTTCTCAGAAAATACATGTGCTTTGGAAGGACAACCGCAGGAGCTTCGGACGATCATGGAGGTGTCAATGCTGACATCGTCCTGATTTTTGGAACCTTTCATCATTTCAATGCATCTGCTGATGGCACGATACCCGAGGGTGGAAACATTGGAGCGAACCGTAGTCAGCATAGGGTGCATAGCGGATGCAGAGGGTGCATCGTCAAAGCCTGTGACTTTTATATCCTTGCCGACGGTCAAACCAAGTGCCTGAATGGCTTTATAGCCGCCAATAGCCATACGGTCATTGGCAAAGCAAAGCGCATCAATGTTGCCTGCATTTCTGCGCAGGACAGCATCGACCTCATTGACACAGAATTCTGAAAAATTGCCCATTCCGACCAGATTTGCGTCAAACGGAATATCGTATTCTTCAAGTGTCTGTTTGTAGACTTCCAGACGCTGCTGTGCTTCCATATTGTTCACAGGTCCGCCGATAAAACCAATATGCTTACAGTGGTGTGTCGTAATCAGGTGAGCGATTTCTTCTCGCAGACCTTCCACATTAAAGCAGATATTGGGATAGTTTTCAATTTTGCGAGCAATGCTGATGACAGGGATATTGCCGAACTGTTTGAACAGTTTTTTGACTTCAGCGTCTTTCATGCCATTACAGATGACACCTGTTTCGACAATGATACCATCAAAATTGTTTCTATCTCCGTAGGAGAACAAAGTATTATATTGGTATTCGAAACGAGTGTCAGCGTAGTTGGCGTAGTTGTCAACAATTAGTCTTGTAGGAAAAATAAATAAATTCACGTCAAAATCTTCTGCGGCGAGCCATGCACCGTCAATAATGTCCATGGAAAATTCGTTGTCCAGATAGCTGATAAACAAAGCGATATTTTTTTTCATATGTATCACCTACTTAGCAGAAAGACTTATATTTAAAATTATTATAACATATGAATCGGAATTTTGCAAGTACTATATAAAAAATATATTTATTTACATATCGTTTTGGGGTTAGAGATAAAAAATATTGATTTTTAAGGAAATTTGTGCTATAATAAAGAAACCAAAATTAAATGGAGGCAATGTTATGAAACTCAGGCGCATTTCAGATCATGTTTTGTTCTTTTGGGTCTATGCGGTCATTGGCTGGATCTACGAAGTTGTATTGGAAACTTTTATTTATCGTTGGGGATTCAGCAACCGCGGCGTATTGTTTGGTCCATGGCTGCCTGTTTACGGCTTTGGCGCAACGGTTTTCCTGTTATTATGGTATCGGCTCATCAGAAAAAAGACGATGAAAACCAAGCTTTTGATGATTCCCGTAATATTTCTGCTGACCATGGTAACGGCAACGCTGATTGAACTGGTAACCAGTTATCTGTGCGAGTGGATTATGGGTTCATGGCCTTGGCAAACCTATGTGGACTATAAAATTAATTTTCAGGGACGAATTGCGCTGAGTCCGAGCATTCGTTTCGGAATTGGTGGCGTTGTATTCCTGTATGTCATTCAGCCGCTTTTGGACCTGCTTGCTGAGAAGCTGAAAGACAAGACTGCGATTATCATTGCCGCTTCTATTGTAACAGTATTAGCTGCTGACCTTGTGTACACCATTTTCTTCCGATAATACACAATCCTCCGAATCGACAGATGTGATTCGGAGGATTTTTTGGATTATTTAGTTGATGCTGAATTACTCCATGACTTGTGCGGTCAGGAATTTCGAATACCAGATGATATCAGCAATGGTCACATTGCCGTCGGCATTGACATCAGCGGCTTTTACTGCGCTTTGATTTGTGTTCTGTCCCAGCAGAATCTGTTTGGCAATTACCATATCACAGACGTTGATTTTTCCATCGTTATCTGTATCGCCTGTTTGCCAGATTTCAATGGGTTCTGCGCCTTCAAACTGCCACCAGTCCACGTTGAACAGGTAACTTTCACCGCCTGCGAAGCGCAGATAGAGATCGTGGACACCTGTTGCGCCCATGACGTTGCACTCAACGGTTTCCCAAGCCTGCCAGTCGCCGGTGACGGGTACATCGCAAACGCCAACAATTGGACCGGTGGTGCTGTTAATATGTACTTCAATAGTTCCGCCGGAGCCTGCGGATGCAACAGATGCCATGAACTTGGTTGCGCCTTCGTCACCGAAATCCACGCCGCTGACTTTCACATAATCGCCGTTTTCGATGAAGCCGATTGCCTGTGTGCCGACCTGAATCGGTTCGGTTTTAATTCCGGAGGAATAGGACATGGTTTCTGCTTCCACGCGCTGGTAGGGGTCGAGATATTGAGTCTGCTTCGGACCTTCATCGCTTGGAGAAAGAAGCGGAATGGTACCGTCTGCATTAAATTCAAATTCTTCCACACAGGCACTGCGGTTGAACGTGCTGCCGCCGGGGAGTCCGTTTTTGTGATAGAAGAAGTAAGATTTGCCTTTGTAGTCAATGATACCGCCGTGCGTTGTGAAACAGTTGTGCGTTTTCATGATCTGACCGCGGAATGTCCAAGGTCCTGTGACGCTGGGGGCGGTGGAATACGCCATGCTTTCGTCGCCGTCATTGCCGTAGAAAGAAGCGTATACCAGATAATAGAGGTCGCCGTGTTTGTAGATCCACGGACCCTCTCCGTAAGCGGAGCCTTTGCTGCTTTGACCAAAAGAAGCAGAATTCATTTCAAAGTGCTGGATCTGACCGTCCAGTGTCAGCATATCTTCTTTCAGCTTGACATAGTAACAGGTCGGGTTGCCGAACATGAGCCATGCCTGACCATTGTCGATGATGACAGTCGGGTCAATGTAATCCCAGTTCGGACCGCAGAGTGGTTTTCCGAGGGCATCTTTGAACGGACCTGTCGGAGAATCTGCCACAGCTACACCGATACCACGACCGCCGCCGGATTTGCACTCCATGGTCACATAGAAATAGTACTTGCCGTTGCGCTCAATGCATTGGGATGCCCATGCGGAGTCTTCTTTGCCCCATGAAAAGTCGGTGTCTTCCATGATGGTGCCGTGGTTGGTCCAGTTTTGCATATCCGTTGTGGAGAAGCACTGGTAGCCTGTCATGTAGTAGAAGTCGTTGTTGCCCTCTCTGTCACAGCCGGTGTAGACATAGAGCGTGTCATCAAAGACAACAGGTGCAGGGTCAGGTGTGAAACTGGTCTGGATGATTGGATTGCTTGCCTTGGCACGCAGCGCGTCTGCGGGACAGCATAAGCTGATGCCCAGCATGACAAGCGCGGTTATGCCGCTGATTTTTTTTCTGTTCATATTGGTTTTCCCCCTAAATTAAATTTAGGTGTTCAGTATATCACAAAAAATAAATTGAATCAATATGAAATGCAAAGAAAAAAAGCACAAAACGCATATGTTTTTGAAGAAATGTGCTATAAAGAAAGCAGCCGGCGAAAACCGACTGCTTGTTTTTGCTGTTATGGGAGTCATATCAGGAAAACCCGAATAGGAATTCCAATGCTATTCAAGTTTCAGTTGAATAATAAGGAGATGTCGGTATCTGCGGATGTTTTTTGTTAATCATGCCGCTCGTCTGTATTGCTGTACATCTCACAGAATCTTGCGGAAAATGACGGCTTTTCACCGGCGATATACAAATGTCCTGTGTCACCGAAAGTATTCATACGAAAATATGCGATGCCCTCGCGGCGTTCTTCCGTGGTCAGAACGGTCATAGAAGTTGGGGCAGCGGCGCATCCGTGCCAGAGCACCATGGGCGACATTCCCAGCAGATGCCCAAGCATCACGCATTCCACACCGAAATGACAGAACAGCACGATTGTGTCCATGTTGGGGCGCACAGCACGATAGTAATTGCCTTCCCGTTCATATCCATATTGAGCAATCAGCTTGTCCAGTCCTTCATAAACGCGGCGTGCTTCGCCGATGACATTTGCGTCAGCCATGACCTTTTCCTGATACCACTTATCTTTATCATAGAAAGCGGGAATGGTAGTCCAGTCAGCGGGCAGCCAATCCCATGGAATGCGTGTTTCTCCGGTGTGAATATCGGTGATCGGTGCATGAAATTCGCGCATCCAGTCGCGGGTTTCTGCGGAACGTCCCATGGTTTTCAGTGTATAGTCGGCGGTTGCCTGCGCTCTGCCCAATGGAGACACATAGAATGCTGTGATTTCCATTTGAGAGAGTCGTTTTGCCATCAGTTCCGCTTCGATTCTGCCCTGCGGGGTGAGAGAATCGTGTTCGTAATCGGGGTCACCGTGGCGTATGATGATCAGTTTCATATGAATCCGTCCTATCTTTGTATTGAGAAAACGACAGCCTTTCTCCCAATATCGAGAAAGGCATATCGTGTAGTTCAGTAGGGGGCTTTTACGTTTTTCTGTGCTTGTTCAACGGCTTCTTCCAGTGTCAGACCGTGATAATCGGTTGCACGGAAGCATCTGCCGGACTGTTTGTCATCAATGAATGCACCGATGATTACACCGGGAATAGCACTTTCGGGAGCATTGGGTGCTTTTGGACCGCCAAGATCGGTTCTGCACCAACCGGGGTCAGCCAGATTGATGGTGACATCCGTGCCATTGATCTTGGAGCCGATGTCAATGGTCACCTTATCAAGACCCGCTTTGCTGGCAGAATAGCCGGCTTGTTCGGGTTCCAAGGCGATGCCGCTTGTGGTGTTGACAATTCTGCCGAAGCCGTTTGCAATCATTTGGGGCAGAAAATGGTAGCAAATCATCATCGGAGAAATGGTGTTAATCTGGAAACTGGTGGTGTAATCGCTGACAGGTGTGGCAAAATAATCGGTACGATATGCGATTTGCACGCCTGCGTTGTTCAGTACAATGTCCACCTGTACGCCCTTTGCGTCGATTTCGGCAAGGGCTGCTTCAACCGAAGCGGGATTGGCAAGGTCAGCAGCTACGCTGAAGCAGGAAATCGGAAGATGTTTGAATTCCTGTATCAGGGGCGCGGTATGGTCGATTGCACGACTCAGTAAAATCAGGTTGCACCCTCTTTTGGCAAGTTCTTGGGCGGCAAGTTTACCGATGCCGCGGCTGGCACCTGTGACCAGTGCCCATTTTCCTTCTATGGAAATCATATGGAAGTATCCTCCTTTATATACTGTGCGACAGTACGACAGCATTCATATAATGTATTTATTATAGCACATTCCTTGGAAAAAATCTAGAAAAATATTTCGGGATTATATAATTTTTCGACTTTTCACGGATTTTACGATTCTTTGCGGAATTGATTGACAATTGATTGATTTTGTGATACAATAATCTTGTATCGCTTGAGAAATCAAGTAGCTCAAAAAGAGATAGAAACGGCGCAGTTATGTGTCGCAGGAGGATTTCCATGAAGTTTTCAGACGGCTTCTGGCTTAATCGAAGCGGATATACCGTGGATTATGCAGAACAGCCTTATGAGGTTCTGGTTCGAAACAATGAAATCCATGTGTTTGCGGCATCCCGAAAGATTTTTAATCGCGGGATGACACTTGGCGGAGTTTTCCTTGAAATTGTGTATTCTTCCCATTTGGAGAATACCATTCGTGTGGATGTGATCCATCACAAGGGCGCATTGGATCGTGAACCGAAATTTGAGCTGTATGAAGATGCATCTTTTCAAGCGACCATTACTGAATCCGAAGATGAAGTGATCCTGACATCAGGGAAAACTGCAGTCCGTATCAAAAAAGGCATGGATTGGCAGATCGAGTATCTGTATGACGGCAGGCACCTGACCGGTTGCGGATATCGCAGCACAAGCTATATCCAAGAATCAGAGCGGATGACATCAGCACGCCGAAATGCGCAACAGGATGCGCCGTTTTGGAGCATCCCCGCTGATTTGCGTGGCGGCTTGGTCAGAGAGCAATTGACGCTTAGTGTCGGGGAATACATTTACGGATTTGGCGAGAAATTTACGCCGTTTGTCAAAAATGGACAGACGGTCGAAATCTGGAATTCCGATGGCGGCACTTGTTCAGAGCAAAGCTACAAATCAGTGCCGTTTTACCTTAGTTCCCGTGGGTACGGTGTATTTACCAATCAGACGGGTTATGTCAGTTATGAGGTCGCGTCAGAAACTGTATCCAAGGTCAGCATGACGGTCTACGGGGAATCGCTTTCCTACTATATAATTGGAGGAAAAGATCCTGCGGATGCAGTTGCAAATTACACGAAACTTACCGGCAGACCGGCTTTGCCGCCTGCCAAAACCTTAGGCTTATGGCTTTCCACATCTTTTACGACCAATTATGATGAAGAAACGGTCCATTCGTTTTTAGACGGCATGACAGCGCGGAGAATTCCGCTGCAAATGTTTCATTTCGATTGTTTCTGGATGAAGGCAAATACTTGGACATCCTTTGAATGGGATACAGAGCAGTTTCCGGATCCGCAGTCGATGATATCCAGATTGCATCGTGAGAAAAATGTTGGGGTCTGTGTCTGGATAAACCCATATATTGCGCAGCGTTCCGCTCTGTTTGAGGAAGGTGCGGCAAACGGCTACTTTCTGCACACGAAGGACGGCGGAATTTTTCAGACGGATATGTGGCAGTCCGGCATGGCAATCGTGGATTTTACCAATCCGAAAGCCTGCAACTGGTTTGGCGGTTATATCAGAAAACTGTGCGAAATGGGCGTGGATGCGATCAAAACTGATTTTGGTGAGCGCATCCCGACGGATGTGATCTACTATGACGGTTCTGATGCGATTGCAATGCACAATTATTACACCTATCTGTACAATCAGGTGGTGTTTGAAGCAATGGAATCCTGTGTCGGGATAGAGAAAGCATGTCTGTTTGCGCGAAGTGCGACTGCGGGCTGTCAGAAATACCCTGTTCATTGGGGCGGTGACTGTACGGCGGAGTATTCGGCAATGGCTGAAACATTGCGTGGCGGATTATCGCTATGTGCATCAGGATTCGGATTTTTCAGCCATGACATCGGCGGTTTTGAGCAGACTGCTTCTGCGGATGTATATAAACGTTGGTGTGCATTTGGTCTGATGAGTAGCCATAGTCGTCTGCATGGTTCTTATTCTTATCGTGTGCCGTGGGCATATGAAGAGGATGAACCTGATCATCCGGAAAATGCATGTGCGGTCCTTCGATATTTTACCAATCTGAAAGGGCAGCTGATGCCGTATCTTTGGGCGCAGGCGAAGCATACGCATGAAACCGGTATCCCGATGATGCGCCCGATGGTGTTGGATTATTCCGATGATCCGACCTGTCTGACACTGGATCGTCAGTATATGCTGGGGGACAGTCTGCTTTGCGCACCTGTCATGGATGAAAGCGGCGAAGTGGATTTCTATCTTCCAAAAGGTGAATGGTATGATTTGCAGGCTTCTGCGGATACACCGTCTGTGATGGGCGGCAGATGGCTGCATCGTTCCTGCAATTATTTGCAGATGCCGATTTATGTCAGAGAAAACAGCATTCTTGGCATGGGTGCTTTTTCTGATGATGTGGTTTATGATTATCTTGATCATACGAACTTTTTGCTGTGCGGCATTCAGGAGGGCAAAACGGTTTCCTGTGATGTATATGCAGCAGAAGGCTCTGATAAAATTACCATTACAGCAACCCGTACGGGTAATTGCATTACGGTACGGTACCCTGAATGCAGCAATCAATTTTTCTTCAGTGTTGCAGGTACTTCCATTTCCGTTGAGGCAGACCCATGCGGTCAAACAACTATTTTTCTTGATCAAAAGTAAAGGAGCGATATTATGGCAAAAAGTGGATTTGAGTATATCTGGAGTGACAAAAAGCGCACGTTGTTTGGTTTGCCGTGGAGCTTTACCCGCTATTTCCTGACTGAAAACAAGTTTGTCACCCGCACAGGCATACTCAGCCTTTCAGAAGATGAGTTTGACTTGTATAAGGTCACGGATAAAAAACTGTTGCTTCCGTTCTGGCAGCGGATTTTCGGCTGCGGTTCCATCCTGATTTATGTCCGCAGTGATACGGATACGCCTGAAAAAGAAATCCATTGCATTAAAAATCCTCGTGGTGTACTGGAAATGCTGGATAAGCAGATTGATTCGCAGCGTGACCGTTACAGCACCAGAGGTCGTGATCTGTATGGCGGCGGAATTCGTCCGCATCATATGGCACATGATATGGATGGCGACTGCGGATGCGATGATGACTGTGATTGCCGTCAGTAAGTGATTACCACCATTTGATATATAGAAATAATCCCCTAAAGAAAGGAATGTCGCAAAAAAATGCTTGAATTTTTGACAGAAAAAGTATCTGCATGGGAACGCTTGAAAGAAGAAACCCGCCCGATTTATCTTTACGGAATGGGCGATGGTGCGATTCGGATTCTATCGGCGATGCGGACCTACCAGATTTCGGTTGCAGGTATTTTTGCCAGTGATGAATTTGTCCGCGGTCATGATTTTGCGGGCTATCATGTTCTGAAGCTTTCCGAAGTGGAAGCAATGTGCGATGATTTTGTCATTGTACTGGCGTTTGCAGTCTGTCAGCCGCCGATGGTCGAAAAAATGCAGGATCTTGCAAAAAAACATCCACTGATTGTACCTGATGTTCCTGTAGTTGGCGGTGGACTGTTTACGAGAGAATATTGTGAAGCTCATGGTGAGGAGATTCAGTCGGTGTATAATATGCTGGCAGATGAGCATTCTCGCCGTGTGTATGCGAATATTCTCAATTTCAAGATTAGCGGCAATTTTGAATATCTGATGCACATTGTGGATACACGCGATGAAATCTGGAATCATGTGATCAAGCCAACCAACCACGAAAGTTTTGTGGATTTGGGTGCGTATAACGGCGACAGCATCCGTGAGCTTCTGGAGTATACCAGGGGCAAATTCCATCGTATCATTGCAATGGAACCTGACCGCAAGAATTTCAAGAAACTTGCAAAATTTGTTGGAGATACACCTTCTGTCAAGTGCTATCAGTGTGCGGCATGGTGTGTGGATACAGAATTGCCGTTTGCATCCAAGGCTGGCAGACAGTCTGCGATTTCGCCTGACGGTGCGGTGATTCAGGCACGTTCAGTGGATAATGTGCTGGCTGGCCATCCTGTTACGCTGCTAAAAATGGATGTGGAAGGTGCTGAGCGAGAGGCAATCTGGGGTGCAAGCCGTTCCATAGCGCGGTTTGGTCCGACATTGATGATTTCGCTTTATCATCGCAATGAGGATATGTTTGAACTGCCGCTTCTGGTCAAACGTATCAATCCGCGGTATAAGTTGTATATTCGTCATCAGCTTTATATTCCCGCATGGGAAACCAATCTGTATGCAATCTGTGATGATCCCAATGGAATGACTGCGGGCACAGAAGGTTAATAGAACATAACATAAAACAGCCGATACACTTTAATAGGTGCATCGGCTGTTGTTATTCGGAAAGATATTTCGGAAGAATGACGACACTCATTTTGTCTAATTCTGCATATCTTGTTTCTACGAGTTGTTTTTCGTACACAGTCGGAGAACTTTCCAGCATCGGGTCGTGAAAATAATACGATTCTTCATCGTATCCGACAAGCAGTAAACAGTGTTCGCCGGCGGGCCAGTAATACCATTCATCGGTGGGCTGTCCTTGGTCATCGGTCAGATACCAACCGATCTGACGATAGCTTTCTTTCATATGACCGGTTGCCCAGACGAGAATCGGCACATCCAAGGGAAGATAGGTTTTGGCAAGTTCTTCCATATCTTTTCCGGTAGTATCAATAACCTCAAACGAGTCATCCACAAAGGATTCCAACATTGGAACGATAACAGGGGAGAAGCAGCCGAAACTGGTCGGGTCGGTCGGACTGCCGATAAATGCCTGAGACGGGGATGGTGCACAGGTTTTCCCTTGCTTTTTTTCAGGATAGACGGCGGGTGTGTGTGCAATGATGTCGTCAATGGTGACGTTGATATTCCAGTATTTCAGCAGCATCAGGGAACTGACTAATTCGCAGCCTGTCGGCAACAGACCTTCCTGCGTTTGAAATGGAACATTGTAGATGTAATAGGAGGCAGGTGCCGCTGAATTTTGATGAATGACGGTAGGAAGCGTTGTGGTGCGATCTGTTTCTGATGAATCCGCCGTTGCGGTTGTCTGCATGATTTCTATGGATGAGTCTGGCTCGGAAACTGCGATGGGTTCATTGCAGGCGGGCAAGGAAAGC
This sequence comes from Oscillospiraceae bacterium, assembly GCA_045600205.1. Classification (GTDB taxonomy): domain Bacteria; phylum Bacillota; class Clostridia; order Oscillospirales; family Ruminococcaceae; genus Firm-04. The sequence continues at coordinate 51,836 of JAZRXM010000007.1, forward strand.
GTCAGAATAGCTGCCGACATTGGCAGAATGCGTGAAAAACGCGGGAACATAGGGGAAAACACTCCTTTAGAACTCTGATTTTTCTATTATACCACAGTTCGTTGAAATATGCAAGCAAAAAATACCGTGACCCCAATGAGTCACGGTATTTTGTGGTATGTAGAAATCAGCCAAGACGCTTCTCAAGAGCATCGAGCTGAGCAGCAAGTTCCTTCGGCAGTTTGGAACCAAACTTACCGTAGAACTCACGGATGCCGACAACTTCCTGCTTCCAGAGGTCTTTGTCAACGCTGAGGAGGTCCTTAATGGTTTCGGTTGTGATATCAGACAGACCCTCAACATTGATGTCCTCAGCCTTCGGCTCATAGCCGATTGCGGTTTCAACTGCATCAGCCTTACCGTCGCAACGGTCGATGATCCAGTCGAGGACACGCATATTATCGCCAAAGCCAGGCCAGATGAAGTTGCCTTCATCATCGGTACGGAACCAGTTGACGTTAAAGATCTTCGGAGCCTTGTCACCGAGCTTCTTGCCCATTTCGAGCCAGTGAGCCCAGTAATCGCCCATGTGGTATCCGCAGAAAGGCAGCATCGCCATCGGGTCACGACGGACAACGCCGACTGCACCTGCAGCAGCTGCGGTGGTTTCGGAAGCCATGATAGAGCCTACGAAAGTACCGTGCTCCCAGCTGAAGGACTGGTAAACCAGCGGAGCGGTCTTTGCACGGCGACCGCCGAATACGATTGCAGAAATCGGAACGCCTGCGGGATTGTTGAACTCAGGGCTGATGCACGGGCAATTGACAGCCGGTGCAGTGAAGCGGCTGTTCGGATGAGCAAGCTTCTGCTTCTTGCCGTCCTCCATGACAACGGAGGTGAATTCCACGCCGTTGACTTTTTCGCCCTTCCACTCTGTTGCATCAACAGGCGGATTCTTGTCAAGACCTTCCCACCAAACGGTGTTGTCTGCGTTGTTGAGTGCAACGTTGGTGAAGATGGTGTTGGACTTGGTGGAAGCCAGTGCGTTGAAGTTGGATTTTGCATTGGTACCGGGAGCGACACCGAAGAAGCCGTTCTCAGGGTTGATTGCATAGAGTCTGCCATCAGGACCGGGCTTCAGCCATGCGATATCGTCGCCGACAGTGAAGACCTCGTAGCCCTTTGCACGGTATCCTTCCGGCGGAATAAGCATTGCGAGGTTGGTTTTGCCGCAGGCAGAGGGGAATGCAGCACAGACATATTTGGTTTCCTGACCGGGTTTCTTCAGACCCAGAATCAGCATATGCTCAGCCATCCAGCCCTCGTTCTTGCCCTGATAGGAAGCAATACGGAGTGCAAAGCACTTCTTGCCGAGCAGAACGTTTCCGCCGTATGCGGAGTTGATGCTCCAGATGGTGTTGTCCTCCGGGAACTGTACGATGTAGCGGTTCTCAGGATCGACATCAGCCTTGGAGTGCAGACCGCGGACGAAGTCATTCGAAACATCACCGAGGTTCTCGAATGCCTGTGCACCCATACGGGTCATGATGTTCATGTTGAGTACAACATAGATGGAATCAGTCAATTCAACACCGACTTTTGCAAGCGGAGAGCCGATCGGACCCATGCTGTACGGAATGACATACATGGTTCTGCCCTTCATAACGCCGTCATAGAGCGGTGTCAGTTTTGCGTACATTTCTTTCGGGTCGCACCAGTTGTTGGTAGGACCTGCATCTTCTTCCTTGCGGGAGCAGATAAAGGTTCTGTTTTCGACACGTGCAACGTCGTTGGGACGGGTACGGTGATAAAGACAGCCCGGGAGCTTCTCGGAATTCAGGCGATAGAGCTTATCGGGATGACCGTCAGGGAGAGCGGTAACTTCGTCGGTGAGCTGATCAAGCTGCTCTTTCGAGCCATCAATCCATACAACCTTTTCCGGTTTGCACAGAGCGATCATTTCCTCAACCCACTTGTTGACATTCGGATTCTTCGTCAATGACATTGGATAGACCTCCTAAATTCAGTGAAAAATGGGAAATACAAATTTCCCTTAGTATCATTATATGCCAAATTCTGGCGAATGTCAAGTAGCGAGAGAAAAAAAATGAAAATTTCTGTGTTGAGCGACAAATCAGATCAGTACTTCTTCCAGTTCGGTACGCAGTCTACGGATGATTTTCTTTTCCAGACGGGAAATATAGGACTGTGAAATGCCGATGGCATCTGCGACTTCCTTTTGTGTTTTTTCATCACCACCGTTCAAACCGAAGCGCATTTCCATGATTTGTCTTTCGCGCGGGGACAAATGGGAAACTGCCTGCATCACCATATCGCGTTCCGCTTCATTTTCTATGCCGCGGTTAACGACATCTTCATCGGTGCCAAGCAGATCGGAAAGCAGCAGTTCATTGCCGTCCCAATCGACGTTCAATGGTTCGTCAATGGAAATTTCGCCGCGGTACTGTGCTGCTTTCCGCAGATACATCAGAATTTCGTTTTCTATGCAGCGTGAGGCATAGGTTGCAAGCTTGATATTTTTTTCGGGATGAAAACTCTCTACAGCCTTAATCAATCCGATTGTTCCAATGGAAATCAGGTCTTCAATGGTGACGGTGGGTGATTCGAATTTTCGTGCAATATATACCACCAGACGCAGATTGTGTTCGATCAGTGTGTTTCTAGCCAGAGGATCTCCGTTTGCAAGCTGCGCAAATGCTTCGTTTTCTTCATCGGAATCCAGAGGGGGCGGCAGCGTATCCGAACCATGTATGTAAAAAACCTGTTGTTGTGATTCGGTCCCAAGCAGAAAGATTTGCAGGCGGGTCATACATTTTTCAAGCAGTTGCATAGAAACCTCCTTTTATTGTCGAAAGCAGCAAGCGGGAACGATCGCAGGTGTTTGCTCTTCTGTGAGTGCAAGCATCACATCAATCGGGTATTCAGCGGAGTGATTGTTTCGTATACTGACGGCATCGGGCTGAAATGCGGGTAACAGTTTTGTGCCCGTTACCGCGGATACAGGCAGCATCCGGAAGGCTTTCTGTTTGGTACACATGGATAATGCATCGCTTTGCTGCAAAGGGAAAATACGGCTTTGCGGGCAGATAACAACGGGTTTTCCTGAAAAGACGTCCCGTAATGTATTCCCTGTATCTGCCAGTGCCTCCATGCAAAGATCACGTTCTCCGAGTCGTATGTGCAGAAAATAGGTGCTTGTATCTGCCAGATCTCGTTTTTGCTTTAAAATCGTAGAAATCGCTGCGGCAGCGGTCGCACCGAACAGAAGCGTCAGCAAAGAAATATCCATATATACGTAAGAATTGGCGAAATAGAATCCGATGGTATGTAATCTGCTTCCAAGAAAGAAGATCGTACCGCTGAACAGAATGCTGACCAGAATCAGCCAGATGATTTGTCGTAGCAGTCTGCTGATGCCGTGAAATCCGAATGCCAGGATGATCATGGCAGTTGCTCCGAAAATCCTTACGACAGACCAAACTGGCAAAGGAAGCGGCGGCAACAGAATGGTCACCGAAAAAACAGAACCGATTGCTGCGGATATGATTGCTTTTCTTGTACGAAGCGGCGAGTGGTTGATTCCTGCTGTCGCGTACAGCAACAGAGCGTTGACCCAGATATTGGAAAGCAGCAAAACGTCCAGATAAATCACCATTCGCATCACCTGTATTCAGTATAGCACGGCTACATGGAGAAATTTGTCGAACAGCGGCAGAATGAAAATATTTCATTTTTGCTTGACTTTTCTTGGAATATCGTCTATAATAGAATTGTTCGAACAATATGTTCGGAGTGAAATGAAAAGGGAGGAATTCCAATGGATATCAAAGCAGAAATTGAAAAACTGACAGCATCGCTCAAAAAAGACCCCGACACGATGGAACGGTTCAAGAAAGACCCGCTGGCAACTGTGAAATCTCTGGTTGGCAATGTCATTCCCGAGGATAAGCTTGACGAAGTGGTCAAGGCAGTCAAGGCAAAGATCTCGACCGATAAGATTGGTGATGCCGTGCAGGGCATCCTTGGTAAATTGGGCAAAGACAAAGACTGAAAAAATCCCCATTCCGAAAATCGGAATGGGGATTTTTGTTTATTTCTCGATGATTTCACGGATTGCTGCTTCTGCCATACGAACTTCGTGTTCAAACTCCTTGGCAGAGATTCGTTGTGCACCGTTTCCAAGGACAATGATCTGTTCTAGTCCATCAGAGGTTGCAACACGTACCCGATGGTGCTTGGAAAGGTCGTGGGAAACACATTCGATATAGCTGTCAGCAGTTTCGGCTTCTCTGGTGTAGACGATGCTGATATTCCCATCCTTTTCGATTTCTCTGTGATGTCCTTTGACTTTGTAAGCATCGAACACGATGATGATTTCGCAGCCGCGGTAGCCTTGATAATTTCCGAGAATTTGCGTAAGGCGGCTTCGTGCGGAATCCAGATTGTCTGCCGCAAGCTTTTTGAGTTCATCCCAAGCGTGAATGATGTTGTAGCCATCCACCAGCAAGTATTCGGGACCTGTATACACAGGCAGCTTGATTTTATCCAGCGGTGTGGAATCCTCACGCGGTTGACGATGAAAGGCTTTTCGAGGTTCTCTGTCAATCTTTCCGTAGGTTCGTTCATAGATTTCCATGAGTTCGTCATCACTCGCATCGGGCAGCGAGGTGCGGCTTTTCGGTACGGAAAGCTCCTCCTCGAAGGCTTTTTGCTTGTGCAGACAAGATGGCAGATGCATGAAGTTATGGACTTCTTCCCAGGGAATGCTATATCCTGCACCATGCGAACAAAAGACGGAATCAGCGGTGTTTTCCAAGTCGGAATCGGGATTATATCCTATGTGTGCAATGACTTCTTCGGCGTTGTGGCATGGACGGTATCCGCTGACTGTGAGTGTGAGTTCGCCTTTGCCTTTGGTATAACTGATGACTTCATTCTGGTAGTCAGTCATTTCTGAAACAGGTACACTTCCTGTCAGGATTGCTCTGTCACCGATTTGTTCAGGCAGCTGAAATGTACCGCTACGCTGTTGAATGTCCGTCATGGCTCGTCCGAGTGTATCTGCCGGGATATCCATGGTGAAATCGTAGTATGGTTCCAGCAGGACGTTTTCTGCGTAATGCAGACCATGTCGTACCGCACGGTAGGTTGCCTGGCGGAAATCGCCGCCTTCGGTATGTTTAAGGTGTGCGCGTCCGGCGGCAAGGATCAGTTTCATATCGGTAAGCGGGGAGCCTGTCAGCAGACCTAGATGTTGCTTTTCTTCCAGATGCGTCAAAATTAAGCGTTGCCAGTTGCGGTCGAGAGCATCCTCGGAGCAACGTGTTTCAAATTGCAGACCACTTCCCTGTGGCAAAGGCTCCAAGAGAAGATGCACCTCTGCATAATGCCGCAGCGGTTCATAGTGTCCGACGCCCTCAGCAACGGATGCGATGGTTTCTTTGTATGCAACCACGCCACTTTGAAAAGAAACAGTATATTGGAAACGCTCGGCAATCATCTGCGTGAGGACTTCGAGTTGAACTGCGCCCATAAGCTGTACATGAATCTGGCGGAGCTGTTCATTCCAGCAAACGTGAAGCTGAGGGTCTTCGCTTTCAAGCTGCCTGAAATGTATAAGCGCATCGGTCGTGGAAATTTCCTGTGGTAAAACGACCCGATAACGCATGACCGGTTCAAGTTGTGCAGAGATTACACTGCTGACCGTACCGATGCCCTGACCCGCAAATGTGGCAGAAAGACCTGTTACAGCACAGATCTCTCCTGCTTCTGCGGTATCTTCAGCGTGATATTTCGCTCCTGAATAAAAGCGGATGCCTGTGATTTTTTCGTTGTATTCCGTGCCGTCTGCGCTATGATAGCATATTTCGTCACGGTTTGCAAGCTGTCCGCCGCAGATTTTCAGATAGGTCAGGCGGTTCCCTTTGGAATCAGCGGAGATTTTGAATACCCTTGCACCGAATGCCTCTGCGTGTTGCGGCGTGACTGTATAATCTCGTAAAATGGAAAGTAATTTTTCGATTCCTTTCAGTTTGAGTGCAGAACCAAAACAACACGGAAAGAGATTCTGTGCTGCAACTGCTTGCGCGAGTCGTTCTGTGGAAAGGCTGCCTTCCTCCAGAAATGTGTTCATCAGTGCTTCGTCACAAGTGGCAGCGGCTTCGAAGAACGCATCATTCTGTTCCGTGAAGTCCACACAGGCAGGAGATAATTTTGCCTGCAATTCCTGTATGATCGCAGCGGGTGTACGTTCAGAAAGATCCATTTTATTGACAAAAAAAATGGTAGGAATCTGGTATTGTCTGAGCAATCGCCAAAGGGTACGGGTATGGGATTGTACGCCGTCCGTTCCGCTGATGACCAGTACCGCGTAGTCCAGTACCTGCAAAGTACGTTCCATTTCCGCAGAAAAATCAATGTGTCCGGGCGTATCCAACAGATGGACTGTGATGTCATCGTTCAGAGGAAAGCTTGCCTGATGCGAAAAAATAGTGATGCCTCTGCCGCGTTCAATCTGATTGGTGTCAAGCCACGAATTGCCATGGTCTACGCGACCGAGTGCGCGAATTTCTCCGGTGCGGTAAAGAATTGCTTCCGCAAGCGTGGTTTTGCCTGAATCAACGTGTGCCATAAATCCAATCGTCATATGCCGCACGGTTGTATCCTCCTTTGCTGTTTCTGTCAGTTATTATAGCATATTTTTTCATCAGATGCAAATATCTCTTTGTGATTTTTTCTGTTTTACGTTTTTTTTTGCAGAACCGAAAAAATATCCTTTACTTTTCTCTTATTTTATGATATAATAAAACCTGTGTTGCCGCATATCGGTTGCGGCAAACTGATGATAAATATTCCGACTGCTGGTCAGAAAGCAGAATTTCAATGAAGTTGGAGGTTATAAATGGAAAAAACAAATAGAGAGCTTCTCGAAGAAGAAAAGGCAAAATCGCAAGAATCTGCTGAGGTTTCTTCAGAAGAAGCAGTATCATCGGAGGGACAGAATGCGGAGAAGTCCGCTGAGCAGGAAAATGCTTCAGAAAATGCAGAACCGGAAAAAGGTCTGCTTGATATTCTGAAAGACTTTGTTACCGGTTGCAAAAGCTCATGGAAAAAGTACGGCTTTGCAGAATTTTTGCTGATGCGTTTCCTCGGCGTTTATATGATAGTTGCGGGTATCAACACATGGAATATTCGCTTCCGTCATGATATCACCATCAGCGCAACCGATGCATGGCGCGATTTTGTGCAGGAATCTTCATTCCTGACTATCATGCTCTGGACTTTTGCGGGTTTTGCGTTCCTCACCTTTTTGTATACTGTCTTGCCTGAAAAATGGAGGAAAGCCGATCCGATTGTACTGATTGGCGGAACACTGTTCTTCGGCATTGTGATGATGTGGCAGGATAGTTCGGTATATCACTGCCTCGGCATGATGGCAATTACGATTGTATTTGTCGCTTATGCTTTTTCAAAACTCAGTACAGAACGCCTTGAAAAATTACCCAATTGGCTTTCTGCAACGATTGTGTTCGGTTCGGCAACATTGGTATGCGTTTTTGTGGCAATCACCACTGTATGTCACAATCTGATTTTCGGTACATCTACATTTGATTTTGGTATTTTTGTGCAGATGTATCACTCCATGGTGAACAATCTCTCTGCTGTGACAACCTGTGAGCGCGATATGTTCCTTTCTCATTTTAACGTTCACGCATCCTTTATTTACTATTTGCTTGTTCCTTTCTATAAACTGTTCCCGTCAGGTACGACTCTTTTGATCGCACAGGCAGTACTTTCCATGGCGGGCGTGATTCCGTTTTATCTGATTCTCAAGAATCACAAGTTCAAGGGCATTCCGCTGATCGCAGCTTCTTTCATGTATGTATTCTGCGCAGGTATTTTGTATCCTTGTTATTATGATTTCCACGAAAATGCTTTTCTTCCGACAATTCTGATGTGGCTCTGCTATGCAATTGACAAAAAGAAAATGCTGTTGTTTTATCTGATGTCGGTTGCGACCTGTATCGTCAAGGAAGATGCGCCGCTTTACGTACTATGCATTGCGATGTTCTTCTTCTTCAATGAAAAGAGTGCAAAACGATTCCATGGTATTGTCATCACCATTGTATCAGGGGTCTATTTCGTTCTGATTACCAATTGGCTGACCAAGCATGGTGACGGTTCTTCCATGGCGGCAAGCCGTTTTGGACATCTGACTATTGATCAGTCGGCAGGCTTTGCAGGCATTGTCAAGAATGTTCTCACAGATCCTGCTTATTTCTTCTCCCTGTTCTTTACGGAGCAGTCGCTGACGTTCTTCCTGCAAATTATGGTTCCGCTGGCATTTTTGCCGTTCCTGACAAAGAAAATCTCGCGCTATCTCTTGATGCTGCCGTTCATTATCATGAATCTTGTCATCGGCTATAACTACGGCTATGCGTGCCAGATCAATTATCAGTATATTTTCGGACCTTCCTGTTTGCTGCTGTATATGTCCGTCTTGAATCTCGATGATTTGGACACCGAAAAAGGAAAGAGTTTCGTCTACTGTGGTGCCGCAGCCAGTATTCTGATGCTGACCAGTTCCATTTCAGGTACTTGGGGCTACTACACGCGTTATACCAACGCGAAAGATCATTTTGACAAGATGCACGCTTGTCTGGATTCCGTACCTGAGGATGCATCAGTCGCAGCAAACACATGGTATCAGCCGCATATTTCTAACCGCGACGAGGTTTATCTGTTGGATGGCAATGATCTGATCACGGATCCGAATGATGAAAACAACAAGGTCATGAAAGAACCAAACCGCTATGACTTTGTCGTCATGAGTGATAATGATGAAAATACCATTTACTTCCAGCCTGATCTGGAGCGGAATGGATTTACCGAATACCGCCATGAAGAGGGCGTATGGATTTATGTCAATCCCTCGTATCAGTTCAAGAATTAACTTGCGAAAGGCATCCTGCAAACTGCGGGATGCCTTTTTGATATGACAAACAGACAATATCTGCGGCAATGAAAAAAACTTCTGCTTTTTCATGTGATACAAAAGTTGTTTTTTTCTGCATAACATATGGATAATTGCAGAAAATCAGAACAGAACGTCGGTTGCGGATGAAAAATCATTGACAATTACACCCAAAAGGTATATAATAAATCTGCATTTTGATACTTTGGAGGTATAAATATGAATCCGATTCGCATTGGTATTGTAGGCTATGGAAACCTCGGTAAGGGCGTTGAAATTGCAATCAAGGGCAATCCTGATACGAAGCTTGCTTTTGTTGCGACTCGCCGCGATCCTTCTTCCGTTGCAGTCAGAACTGCAGGGGTTCCCGTATACAAATACGATGATTTGAAAAATCATCAGGATGATGCAGATGTTGTCATTGTCTGCGGCGGTTCCGCAACGGATCTGCCGACTCAGACTCCTGAACTGGCTGCATACTTCAATGTTGTGGACAGTTTTGATACTCACGCAAAAATTCCGGAACATTTCGCAGATGTGGATGCAGCTGCAAAGGCAGCAAACCATACTGCAATGATCTCTGTCGGCTGGGATCCCGGTATGTTCTCATTGGCACGTTTGTACGGAAGCTGCATCCTTCCGAATGGCAAGGATTACACATTCTGGGGCAAGG